>DITU01000153.1:11435-30473 GCA_002422905.1 Verrucomicrobia bacterium UBA6176 | reverse complement strand
GTCTGGTTGAGGATGCTGTCGAGTCGTTGGGGCAGGTGGGGTGCGTGGTTGTAGTTGGGGACCACGACACTGACGAGAGGGGACGCGGACATGGTGGGAGGTGGAGGGGGCCGTTGATGGTCCGCATCGGACGTCGGTGAGGTTATCGGCGGGGGCGACAGTGACAATGATCAAGCCGGTGGACGGGACGGGGCGAGGACGGAATGACCTTCAGCGTGATCATGGCGGCGTGGAATGCGGGGGCGCATGTCAGGGAAGCCCTCCAGAGCGTGTTGGCTCAGGATCATCCTGTCGAGGGCGACCCAGATTCAGTCCACCCAAATTGGGCCAGATAGCGGAAGCATCCGTTCCACGATAATCACCACCATCCACGTCGGTTTCTCTGTCCGCAGCAGCTTTCTGGAAACTGCAACGCCGTTGTGATGGGTGAACACCATCTCGCTGAAGCTCTCCTGAAATGGCTTGTATAGTTCCGCGTGAAAGAAGGAGTCGCCTAGAATGAGAAGCTTACCGGGATGGCCAGAGGGGGAGGTTGAACGGTATCCATGCCGGGACCATTCTTTGAATCGGAGGTCTTGCGCCGAAGACGGTGTGATTTGTGGATCTGTCACTTTCAGCCGGATCCAAGCTTCAGCTGGAATGTCCGAGACCCTGGCGATCCGTGCGAGATCGCCTCGACGTTCACGGACGATGTCTTCGACGACCGACAAATTACCCAGAATTGTTTGCCACTGGCCAGGTTGATGCTGGAGCAGGGCGGGCAAGAGGACGCGCGCTGCCGTTTCGGCACCCCATCCGGTCCAGTGGGTGTCAGTACGGTAGTAAATAGGATGCATCACAGCTGCTTCCTTGAGAGTAGATCTGAGATCAATGATGGATCCGGAACCGGTGGCCGAAAGTATCCGGATAATTTCATCGGTGACAGTTGGGCCGTGTGGACGGGCCCAGTGTGGGACCAGCTCGGGATACACATTCTGCTTGTCGGGGATGATGACCCACCACAGACGTCCACCGGATTGCTCCACGGTGTCCGCGATTTCCCGTCCTTTGTTGGACCACGCGGCTTCCTCCGTGGGCGTGAGTCGGATCAGCCCACGGGACCGTTCCAGGGTGCTGTTCTGATTCCGTAGGAACAGCCAATCCGAGTTTCCACGTAGGACTTCAGGTGAAAGACTGACACCGGCCTTCCACAGGAGGGAGCTTGCGGTTTCTATCAATATCTGACGCCCCGGCACCGCGTCGTTGGCGAAGGCATCAAAGTTCCGGGGCCATTCTTGAGCACTGGTGAATTCGTGGGGGAATCCGGGGCGCACTCCAGGCTCCCGCAGCTCCACCTCTCGGGAAAAATCGGACCATTCCGGACGAAACCAGATTGCTCCACCGACCGAGAGCAGGGCCACTGCAAGGATACGGATACCGAGCCATGGGAATACCTTGGTACTGGGAAATTTCATCAAAAGCGGAAATAGATGAAGGGATTGTGGGTGCCGATCACCAGAAGCCAAACCGCGAGCATCGCAGCAATCACTGCGAGGCCATTCACCATCCAAGATGGAACCCGAAACCGGGCTTTGAGTTGCGGAAGGACATGGGTGACGCCAATGGCGATCAGGAGCAAACAACCGAAGGCTGGGCCTGCAAACTCGGCGACCGGACGGAATGGGCTTCCTAGTCCGGCCATTGATTTGAGGAATTCAATGGCATGAGGCATGGACGGAGATCGGAACAGAATCCATCCGATGAGTACGACGACCAAGGTGTATGCGGCCCCCATTGCCCCACTGATGGATCCGCCACGCCGGTAGTGAAGTCGTTCGAGGATCAGGAAGACACCATGGTAAATGCCCCAAACAACAAAGTTCCAAGCCGCCCCGTGCCACAGGCCACAGAGTACAAAGACGATTCCCAGGTTCACCCCGGTACGGAGCATTCCGCGGCGATTGCCTCCAAGAGGTACGTAGAGGTAGTCGCGGAAGAACCCGGAAAGGGTGAGGTGCCATCGCCGCCAGAAATCCGTGACGGAGACCGCCAGATAGGGGTCGTCAAAGTTCCTTGGGAATTCAAACCCGGCACAACGCCCCAGGCCAATGGCCATGATTGAGTATCCGTTGAAGTCGAAATAGATCTGCCCGAGGTAGCTGACCCCGCCGAGCCATGCGGAGCCCGCAGTGAGTTGACCGGGGGGAACCCCAAACACGGCGTCGGCCACGGCCCCGAGGGGGTTGGCGAAGATGACTTTCATTCCTAGTCCGAGTGCAAAAGTGCGCAGGCCCGACCACATCTTTTCGCCGGTCAGCTGCGCCGGGTTTCGGAGATCGGTCTCGATATCCACATATCTCACGATCGGTCCAGCGATGAGTTGGGGGAACATCGAGATATAGGCGGCGAACCGGACGAGGTCGGGGTCGTGTTGGATGTGTCTTCGATAAACGTCCACCACATACGACAAGGCCTGAAAGGTGAAAAATGAGATGCCGATCGGCAGGGGAATGCCGGCTGTGAAGGAGAGAAGCGACTGGGGAAGGGGAAAGGCGCGATCCACACTGACTGCGATGAAGTGCGCGTACTTCAGCAACGCAAGCGCTGCAAGGTTGGTCGCGACAGCCAGCACAAGGATTCGCCACGCGCTCTGGGGAGTAGCCGCCTTGGAAACCATGGCACCAGCCATATGATTGCCCAGGATGGAAATCAACATTACCGCAAGGAAGACCGGTTCGCCCCAGGCATAGAAGCCGAGGCTCGCCACGGTCAGGAATGGCAGCCTGTACGGGGTGTTTCCCACCATCGATATCCCAAGGAGATAGACCGGAAGGAAGTAGAACAGAAAGCTGATGGAGCTGAAGATCATGTTTGCAGCCTTGCTGCCGCGGTATTCGCAGGTTTGATGGAACGGGGAGGGCGAACCATTCGCGAAGGTTGTGGCGGGACTTTGGTGTGCTCAAGCAGTATCCCGGCTTTCCATGGACCGAGAGGGGGTCCGCTCATGGTTTCTGGATCATCTGGCATGGGCGCTTACGCAGTGTTCTCATTTTCTGACAGCGGATGGACGTCCTTTCCTAACGCCGTCTTTTCGGGACGAATGGGTTGGGTCCGCAGTGATTCCGTGGGCAGGTTGAGCGGCGGTTGGGCAGTTAACACAACCAGTTTGTTTCATCTGGATGACCTTCAGCGTGATCATGGCGGCGTGGAATGCGGGGGCGCATGTCGGGGAAGCCCTCCAGAGCGTGTTGGCTCAGGATCATCCGTTGCGGGAAGTCATCGTGATCGATGATGGGTCCACCGATGACACGTGGGCGCGGGTGCGCGAGGTGGCGTCGGGTGATGCACGGGTGCAGGTGATGCACCGGGAAAACGGTGGATTTGCCGCGGCCGCCAACCAGGCGTTGAGGGAGGTGCGGGGAGATTGGGTGGTGGTCGCCGACGCGGACGATGTGCAGTTGTCGGATCGGGTCAGCCGGTTGGCTGCGACGGTCCTTCGGCATCCGGAGGTCACGGTGTGCGGCGGTGCGGTGGAAACCTTCACCGATGCCACACGGCCCGGGGTCACGTCGACGATGCCGATGGAGCACGACCAGATCCGGGCCGGATTGCTGTTCGAGAGCACGATCTTCCATCCCACCGTGATGTATCGGGCCGACCTGATGCCGTCGGACCGGGCTGTCTATGACACCGGATTCCGGATGGCGATGGATTATGACCTGTGGACCCGATGGGCCGGACACGCGCGTTTCCGGAATGTGCCGGAGGTGGTGACCCGGTATCGGTGGCACGACGCGCAGTTGACCCAGTCATCGCTGCGGTCGGGTCGAAGCGATGAGGAACGTCGGAGGATCTGGCGCCGGGTTTTGAAGGAGGCTTTGGGGATCCAAGCGACGGATGGCGAACTGGAGTTGCATCAGGCGGGAGCAATGTGGCGGGCGGTCTGGCGACCGGAAGCGTTGACCAGGCTGGACGGGTGGCTGCATCGGATCTGGCAGGCGAACCGGGAGCGGCGGGTGTTGGATGGGGAGGCTTTGGGGATGGACCTGGGACGCCGCTGGTTCTGGGCGTTCCGACATGCGCAAAGGTTGGGGACGGGAGAGCTGATGCGGTTCTGGCGGTCGCCCCTGGCGTGGAACCGGGCGGTGTCGTTGAGATCGAAGCTGGGGTTGATGAGGCGGATTGGGCGAGGTTGATGGGGGCGATGGAGGTTGACCGCGGATTTCATGGATGAACATGGATGGGAGGCGTTGGGTGCGACATCTGACTGTCCTACTTCCGCGATCTGAACTGGGAGAATCACCACAGAGGACACAGAGAACACAGAGGGGGATGGGGCGGGATCTGTGGCCGGCGACGTGAGGAGACTCACACTTGGGTCGTGGTCGGGGTTGGGCGTGGGAGGGGATGGGGATGGGATGGAGCCTCGTGACCTCGGCTGCCACGGGGCGTCATTTCGGGAACCTTCTTTGAGCAAGCAGTCCCTGGACTCAAGCTGTTCATGTAGGCCAACAATCCAGATATAGAAGAATGATGCACGAGGATGTCCGTTTTTGGCTGCGACAACAGGAGTCCTGGCACGATTTTCGACAATTCATTCGATATGGGTGGGTCGAGAGTTGGCGGCGGTTCTGGTATTGGCCGCAGATCCTGAGGACCCCACCGATCCGCACGGACCCTTCGCGGGCCGGATGTTCCTGGGAATTGCATACCATGTGCCATCCCGGTGACTGGCTGCTCATGGTTTGGATGCTGAAGAGCCTACTCCGCCAGATGAGGGATCGTCCCTCCTTGATCATCCACATTCAGCGTCCACTTCTTCCTTCGCGGATTTGCCGGATCCGCGAACACTTTCCCGATGCTCGGGTGGTGCTTCCCGAGGAAGCGCAAGCGAGGGTGATTGATGAATTGCTGGCTCAAAATGCGATCCGGAGCCTTCGGTGGCGGCTTGAACAGCCGATTATTCAAAAGCTCTTTGACGTACAGATCCTTTCCCAAGCGAGCTCCATCACTTGGGTGGATGCCGACGTGCTCTTTTTTGGAACGCCCGCCGAATTGGTGCCGGATCCGGTACATGGTTTTTCGCAGTGGGCTTTTCAAAGGGATCATGTGGACAGTTTCAGCCTTACTCATGAAGCGGCGCGTCAGGATCTAGGTGTTGAGCTGCTGCCATTCGCGAATGCTGGAATTGTTACCCGCCCAAGGGAAGTTCTCGCCCTGAGGCGAGTGGAACAATTTCTCTCTCACGCGGCATTCGGGAAAAAATGCGGTCTCATGGAGCAGACGCTGCAGGTTCTATGTGCTTCCGAAGCTGGAGTTGCTACTCATTTTCCACCGACGTACGAACTTACACTTCAACCGCACTTGAGTCCCTTGGGAGGTGTATGTCGACATTACGCGGGCCCAAGTCGGCGCTTCATCACAAGGGATGGGATACAGCGACTTATCAGGAATGGATTGCTTGAATCCTGATCAGGTCGCAAGCCAACATATCGGAAGTCCAAAGCAAGAAAACTATCCATGAGTTCCTGAGGGTTAGGAATCCGAATCCAAAACCGCGCCTTCGGACGGCCTCAGTAGATCCGATCACTGAGAAGGCGATCCGCAGTCGACAAAAGTTGGAGCTGATTAAATCCGGGTGCACGGCTGCGCGAATCCAAACGCTGCGCCCAGGGGCCCGCTGTGAGCTCACCCCACCCGAACGGAGGGAGGAGCGTGGTGCTCCCGAAATACTTCGGATTCGCCACGCATCCCATCGCGTGAAAGACACAGACCAACACCGCGGCAGCAGCCCGACCTGCTTGAAGCGATCGCTAGATGCGTCTCCGCGATGGGGTTGATGGTGTGGATTCGATTCCAGCGTCCGGGAGGTGTGCGCCGTACCCTATTGGGCCGCGAGGCTCACAACCATTCCTCGTGTGGTCAAACAGGATTCTCTGCGGCAAGGAAGGCTCGCGGAGAATATTCTTCTGGAATCTGAGGTTCGAATCCTGGGTGCCGGGGGATCTGGATTCCCTTGGAAGGAGAGACCTGATCCAATGCATTCGCTCACGGTTGAACTGATCACGCCGCCATGGGCAGCGGGTTGCCTCGGCGTTGGAGCAGTGTCTTTGAAGTTCGCGGGAGAGTGACCCGCTGGAGCAGTTCCATGAACCCCGAAATTACCTCCGTCTGCCTCTGTACGCGCAATCCTCGTGCTGAGCTTTTGGCGTCGTGCCTGGACGGATTGCGGCGCCAGGCGATGGGCGATCGGCGGCGGGAGTTGTGGATCATCGACAACGGATCGGAACCGCCGATTCCGGAGCCCACGGGTTTTCCGGAGGGTTGGACGGTGCGGGTGATCCGGGAGGTGAAGGAGGGGTTGATGCACGCGCGATTGACGGCGTTGGCGGCGTGTACGGGGGATGTGCTGGTGTTTGTGGACGACGACAATTTTCTGCGCCCGGGGTATCTGCTGGCGGCGGAAAGGTTGATGGAAGGGCAGCGGGATATCGGTGCCGCAGGGGGGAAATTGCTGGGGAAACCGGAGACGGAGCCGCCGGGATGGTTTGATGCCGTGGCGGGCGATCTGTTGGTGCGGGACCATGGAGAGGTGGAATTCGATTTCGTGGACAACACGCCTTGTGGAGGTGGGTTGGTGTTGAGGACAGAGGCGTTCCGGGAGGTTGCGGGAATGCCGTTTCTTTTGGTGGGGCGACAGGGGAAGACATTGTTGGCCGGGGAAGATACCGAGATGTGCCTGAGGATGCGGGCGAGGGGTTGGCGGCTGCATTATTCGCCGGACCTGGTGCTGGATCATTTCCTGGAGACCCGACGATTGAATCTGCCGTACCTGCTGCGGATGAACCGGGGCTTTGGAATGGCCCGACCCATCCTGGGACTCTACACCGAGGCGGCGCCGGTCTGGCGTCGGCTCCATTACCTGCGGCGTTGTCGGGGTGAACGGAAGCGGGCGCGGATGTTGGAGGGGCGGGGGGGTGCGGTGGCGGAGGAATCGTTGGAAGGGGTGCGACTGAGGTTGGACGGGGCGTTTGCGCAGGGGATGGCCGATGGATTCTGGAGGCTGGCGACGGGTCCGGCGGTGTGGACGGAGGTTGAGCGGGAGTTCGGGCAGGGGAGAACGGGGCGTTGAACATGGGAACGAATGGATCCATCAGCGTGGTGATCCCATCGCACAACCACGGGAAGTTCCTGGTGGAAGCGGTGGCCAGTGTGCGGGCGCAGGGAACGGTGGTGCGGGAGATGGTGGTGGTGGACGACGGTTCGACGGATGGAACGGCGGCGGTACTGGAGGCATTGAAGGGCCCGGACCTGCGTTCGATGCGGTTGGAGGGGGTTGGCCCCTCCGCGGCGCGCAACGCGGGTTGGAGGGCGGCACAGGGCGAGTGGGTGTTTTTTCTGGATGCAGATGACACGATTGCGCCGGAGGCATTGGCGCGGTTGCTGGAAGGAGCGAAGGCGGCCGGGGATCGGGCGATGCCGTATGGGTACGCGGAGGTTTACGCGGAGCATTTCGATCAGGCGCCCGCGTTTGTTTCACATCTGAGCCGTCGCAGCGGCAGTTTGGTCCGGGACATCGCGGTGAACTTCCAAACGACGATGTTCGTGGTGTTGTTCCGGAAGACGTGCCTGGAGGCGGTGGGCGGATTTGATCCGGGGGTGAGTTATGGGGAGGACTTTGATTTCGCCCTCCGTTTGGTGCGGAGGAACCAGTTCGTGTGGGTGGATGTGCCGGTGTACCGGATCCGGATGCACGGGAACAACCGGCATCGGGGGTTTGGGGAGTCGGCGCGGGACGAGTATTGCCGGTCGGCGCGACGTGCGTTTGCCGGGAGTTGGGATCCTCGTGACTGGATGTGGAGTCGGCGGGCCCAGGCGCATTGGCTGTGGGTGTTTGCGGTGGCCTGCCGAAAACGGGGGGATGAAGCGGGGGCGCGGGAAGGTTTCAGGGCGGCGTTGAAGGTTTGGCCGCTGCATCGGCCGTCGTGGGCGGGGTTCAAGGGGCTTCGGGAGGTTTTGGTGCGGTTGCCGGGAAGTTAGGTCGGTGGTCCAAGGCCGTGTGAGGTCGAGTGACGGGAGGAAGTAGGAACCATTTGCGTCCGATGAAGACTGTGATGCCGCAAAAATTAAGTGCTCTGATTCGCGATCATCCGGCGGCGACGCTGGGGTTGATCGGGTGGTGGATTACCCTGTTGATCCTTCCGTTCCCCCCGAGTTACTCCGTTTCCGACAGCATTTCCCGGATTCGGGAAGCACACTGGGTCTGGAGCGGAGAGAATCCGGGCGGGATCCTACCGGGACAGGAGGGGGTCCGGCATCACTGGTTTGGTTTGGGGCAGATCTTCCTCTTCATCGGTCCGGACTGGTTGATTTCAAATCTGGGTCCGGAACTGCCGCGGTTCGACCTGCTGCTTGTATTGGTCTTCCCTATCATCAATGGAATTGTCCTCGCCCTGGGTTATGTCGTGGGCCGTGACCTCGGATTGGATCGGCGAACTTGCGTTCTGTCGGTGATGGCTTGGTTGGGGACATCGACGTTGCTGTGGCATTTCCAGAACAATCAGGAGAACCCGCAGATGCTGGCATTGGGTCTGGCCTGCGTCTTCGGTTCACTCCGATGGGTTCGAACCGGTTCCATGCGGTGGCTACACCTGGCGGGGGCGGCCAGCGCCTGGAACATCCTGATCCGGATTCCGAATGGAGCGATTGCGTTGCCGCTGCTGTTCCTTCCGTGGGCGACCTGTTGGATGTCGGGCGAAATCACCCTGAAGACGCGGTGGCGGGAACACGCGCGTCTGGTGGGCATGCCGTTCCTTGTGGGGGCACCCTGGTTTATGGGTGCCATCATCCTGGATCGCCTGTGGCATCATCATCGGTTTGGCACATGGACCGGAACCTATATGGACGAGTATCAACGTTGGGCGGCCACCCATTTCACCGGCGTCCCTGACGGTTTCCCCTTCAGTACACCCTTTCTTGAGGGCATGGCTGGATTCCTTTTCAATCCCAGTAAATCGATATTCCTGTACGAGCCTTGGGTGGGGGTTGGGGTAATCGTTTTACTGACCCTGTGGAAGCGGATCCCCCCGGCGACGCGCGCGCTGATGGCGCTGATGATCGGGAGCTTGATCATCACCATGGTTGGCCTTGCGCGATTCTCCTATTGCGATTCGGAGCCCAGTTGGGGACATCGTTTCCTGGCCACTCCCGCCCATCTGCTGCAATTGCCGGTCCTCGGGTTGGTGCTGGCGGGCTGCAACTCGGTGATGTTGCGTCGATGGCTGATGGGAGTCTGTGGAGTGCTGCTGTTGATCAGCGTCTCGAGTCTTTGGTATCCCGCCTATCATGAGATGCTCGTCCATCGGAAGCTCGGTACCGAAGCCACACGCAGACCGGGATCCGAGCATCAGCCCGGGCTGATGATTCCGGTTGCCTCCGACGATTTTCGGCTGGTTCGCCGTCCGATGGAGGTGGTGCGTGATTTGGGAATGCAATGGTCGAACCCGGAGCTCTGGGCGGCGGGTTCACCTCCCCTTCGCCTGCTGATCCCGGTCAAACCTTTCCGGAACACGAATCCCGGCGTCGCATGGGTTCTCAGGGTGGGATGGTGGAGCGGGTTCGCGCTGGTCATGGTCCTCGTGCGCGTCAGCCTGCAATCGCGGGAAGACCGCTCCCCGTGTCGCCAGTCCTGAGCGGTTCCATCACAAACCAGGGTGGGGAGTCGCCACGAGCTTCGTCCAGCAATGCCGGTAGTCCGGGCCAGAGGCCGAGGGTGGCCATCCAGCGGACCCGGGCAGGCAGGTGATGTTGGCCACGGGGAAGGATCGGAACCTCGTGAATCCGATGGGTGACGGTGAAGCGACGGCGGATTTCGTCGGTGGTCGATTGGCCGCCTTGCTGGCTGTCGGGGAATCATTCGGCCGAACCCGGGTGCCCTACGGTCATGCGGAGGTTTACAAGGACCGGTTTGGGGGGGAGCCGGTTTTCCGGTCCTACTTGGGAACGACAAGTGGCAACATCCTGCTGGCGGTTGCGCGGAACTTCATGACCAACGGGTTTGTCGCCCTTTTCCCAGAGAGTTGCTGGAGCGCATTGGAGGGTTCGACGAGCATTTCTATTACGGCGAGGATTTCGATCTTACCCTGCGGGCGGCAATCGCGATGCCTTATGAGTACCTAGATACCTGTGTCTATCGGGTGCGAAACCATGGCCTGAACCGGCACAAGGCCTACCCGACCGAGGCAGCAGCCCAGTACTGCGAGGTGGTTAACCGTGCTTTCGCGGGGCGGTGGAGCCTTCGCGACCGGATTCTGGCGCGGAGATCGAAGGCGCACTGGGAATGGGTGATAGGTTGATCGATGGAACGAGGCGGCCAACGGGGCCTGGCGGTCGGCCATTTTCGCCGCGCGACATTTCATTGGCCGCTCCACCGTGGAGCCTGGGGTGGATTGGGAAGGATCCTGAGATCGAGTATGAAGAACCCGAGAGGATGACTCGGTGCGGACCAGCTTCGCCGAACAAGCTTGAACCTTCGCTCGAAGGAACTCGCCCTTGATCGGTTGAAACGGTCGATTCCGACGCGAGGAGCCCGTTTTGATGAGATTCACTGTCGAGCGCATGACACGGGAAGATGCGCCCAACTCGACGTCATGGAGGCACGGGTACCATTATCGGACGGCGGCGGCGCAGGCAGCCGGGCGCGACAAGGGTAACGGCCATCCATGTGGTCGGGGCGCGGGATGTCTGGGCGGTGCCACCGCCTGCGCAAAAATCAGGTAAAACGCGCCAACTCGTAAATCGTGTGGGGCCTCGAATTCCCCGAGACCATTGGCGACACTCAGCTGATCCCATCGATATCGCCCACGGATGCCGACTGGCGCGTGTCTGGTACGGATGTCCAGAGGACCGTCTGACATATGGTTCTCAGTCAGAATGGAATGCGCCCTGGGATGATTTGCCGAAGCGATCGTCGGCGAGGTCTTAACCATGCAGTCGGATCGGTCGTGCTGGCTCGATCTTCTTCCGCAAGAGCTTCGTCGTTCACTGGTTACGGGCCTTTGATCGGGCCCGCGCCTCGTTCACTCCTCGTCTTGCGGAGGAATCTGCTGCGCCATCAGTTCCCTCCCAATCGATGGGCCGGCTTAGAGAATATTCTCTTCCATCCGCTTGGTTTCCTCGGGAAGCTTACGAACATGCTTAGACGGGGAAGGTAGCATGATCCTGATCACTCCGAATCCTTGCACCGCCACCGCCAATGTGATTCGCCTGCTTCGCGAGCGCTGGATCACCCGAGGTCGCCACCAGGCCCCAGCTGGATGCGAACGGACGGATGGTCAGCTTCGAGGGTATCCACTACCGGGAGTGCAAGCAGGAGACGCTGGCCGGGTTGCGGGCCTATCTGTCGACGGATCCTCATCAGCGGCTTCCCCGGCTGCGTCGGAGGATCAAGGGGATGCCGGTTTGGTGCCCGCTCTCGAGGTATCGGTAGTTCGACAGTGCCTGCTATCGCTTGGCCCGACGGCGCTCATAGCCGAGGAGCGGGGAAGTAGCGGCGAATGTGAATCCACCGGAGTTTCGGAGCCGCACGCTCCCGCATGCCGTCCGCGTCCGACGGAGGGGCGAGTCCGAAGCCCCGCCTCGCAGGAGGTCGGAGCTCCGGAGGACGGCATTGGACAAGGGCAAGGGGGATCTCAGTTCCGCCTCCGGCGGTTCCAAACCGCATTGAGGCCCCCCCCACTTCGAGCGGTCCCAGATTTTCACATGTCCAAGATGTTCCACGCTGTCCGGTCGGTGATCCCGATTCTGAAGTATCGACTGCTCCTTGCCGGAAAGGAGTGCTTCAGCGCGTTGTCGCGACGGGTCAACGATGCACCCGCCAATCACCCGTCGTTGACCATCTTTGTGGCCAGTTGGAACACCCGGGATGCCCTCGCGTTGACGCTGGAATCGATGGTCCGGAATACCGGGCTTGTGAACGTCAGGATCGTAGTGGGCGAGAACAACTCGAGTGACGGTACTCGGGAATACCTCGAACGGTGGCGAGGTCCGATTCCGCTCGAAGTGCGGCATGTTCCCGTGCCCAGGAGGCACCAGGAGTGGCTGAACGAGATCGCGGCAACGGTGGAGACTAACTATTGGGTCGCTGTGGACTCGGATGTCTTGTTCCTCGGACAGGATTGGTTGGCGGCGATGCTTCACCGGATGGAATCGGACAGTAACCTCCAGCTTCTATCAGTTCGTCGGGAAAAACGGCAGGACATTCGCGCGATTGCCGGAAAGCCGGCGATGTGTGTCCATTCCCGGCCTGCTGCGTGGCTGATGATGGTGAGAACTGCGCTCCGGGACCGCGTGAAGCCCGACTTCACGGGTGTGGGCATCACAACCCCGGACGGCAGCCTGCACGAGGTGTGGGATGTGGGAGGGCGTTTGGAGAGGGAGATTGTGCGGGCTGGAATGCGCGTCGACGTGATGCCCCGATGGTTCAGGATGTGGGTGCATCACTACGAGAATCTCAGCTACGCGCTATTGGAGGGCAGTGCCGACTCGGTTTATCAAACATTCAAACGGCATCAACTTGCGGATATTAGATGTCGCCTCGCTAATGGACGACGTTCCGGTTGAGGCAATCCGGTGGACGGAATGGGTTGTGGGTTCCCTGACATTCGGGGATGGCTTGTGGCGAGTCGGTGAGTCATCGGGAGTCGGGAGGTGGGCGAGCGACCCATGTAATCCTCCGTGGCATTTCGGCAGTGCTTTTCTGCGGAACATTCGGGATCCCGGGAGGTTTTCCGGACATCGGGTGATGAGTCTCGGATTCAACAAAGGGTGCAAAGGGTGCGAAAGAAGAGGCCCTGTCCGTCATTTGCGGGGAATCTGCGGATCAAACTCCCCCTTCCATCGACTCGGTGTAATTGGCGGATTCAACAAAAGGGCACGGAGGGGAGTTGAACAACAAAGACGCAAAGGGAGCGAAGCTGGGATGGAGCGGCGAGTTGGTCTCGCCGCAATTTTTGTCTTCGAAGGGCACCGACTCCTTTCGTTTCAGTGAGGGTCGAGGGTTGGGTTCATTCGGGGAGACCGGTCCCATTGCCGCCACCATCGATCGGTTCCATCACAAACCAGGGTGGGGAATCGCCACGACCTTCGTCGAGCAATGCAGTCAGGCCGGGCCAGAAGCCGAGGGTGGCCATCCAGCGGACCCGGGCAGGCAGGTGATGTTGGCCACGGGGAAGGATCGGAACCTCGTGAATCCGATGGGTGGCGGTGAAGCGTCGGCGGATTTCGTCGGTGGTGGATTGACCGTCCACCACGTGGTTTTCCAAAAGGATGAACGATCGCGTCAGGACCGGGTTGATTTCGGGGCGTAGCAGTTCCAGTTCATATCCTTCCACGTCGAGGACGATGGCCGGGCGTGTCGCAGGTTCGAGGAAACGGCGAAGTTGCTCAGGATCGAGTCCTTCATGGATGCCGACCCGGTCGAGGACCTGGTTTTTGGTAGCCAGCTTGGCCACGAGTTGTCGACCCACCGCCATGAGTTCGAAGGCTTCGATCCGAGCCTGGGGACATCGGAAAGCCATACCGACGGCGAAGTATCCTTCTGCGGCGCCTGCGTTGACGATGACATCGGGTTGCCATCGGACGAGCTGTTCCACACCGGGGTTGAGTTCGAGTTCGTAGGTTCCGAACAGTTTGGGCCAGATGACGCTCCCGACCGATGCGCGGATGTAGTTCATCCCGGCGAAAGGGCCTTGGGGAACGGTGGAGCGAAAGATGAGTTGGTAGAGGCCCAGCTGACTTGGCACGGTTTTGAGAGTGAAGGAGTGCCGGAGCAGAGGTCGAGGGTGAACAGGGCGCGGGAGAGATCCGTGCCCGCTGGGACTGGGGTGTTGCGGCGGCATCGGTTTGGACCTTTCGGACCACGAAACGCACGAACGGCACGAAAAGGAGGGCATGGGGCGGCGAGTTGGACTCGCCGATTTGATGGGGCCGATTCCGATGCCGACACCGGAGAGGAATAGGACGGCGAGTGGAACTCACCGCTCCGTGGGAGCGAGTCGCGGGGTTCATCGAAGACGCGGAATGGAGGTCGTGGTCGGGATGGAGGGAATCCTTTCGTGTGTTTGGTGTGTTTCGCGGGCAAAAATCATGGAGGTTTCGGACCAAGAAAAGGGCACGAACGGCACGAGAAGGAGGGGGGAGTTGAGCCTGTCCCAGCGCTTTTTATCTGCGGAACCGGGTGAGTTCCGCGGCGACGGGGAGGCCGAGTAATGCGAAGTGACCAAGGCTTGCCCATGCCAGGTTTGGGTATTCTACCGTGAAACCGGGCTAAGTTTCTTCTTGGTATCGAACGCCGAAGTGCAGCGAAATAACCACGTGAGCCAGTTGCCCCAAACTGACAAATCTTCGGTGTCTCAGCAGGAAGGACCCTCCACTCCACGGAGAGTCTATTGTCTGAGTGAAGATCGTCCGGGGGCTGAGATCGGATTGCGCCTGGCGATTGTCAGCCTACGGCGATACTGCCCGGAGGCGCGGGTTTTCCTGTATCGCCCGGGCATTTCGGCGGGATTCAGGAAGTGGCTGTTGGAGCTTGGAGGAGTGGAAATCGAGGAGGGTACGCCAAAGGGGGCCAGAAGTTGGTCCTGCAAACCTCAGGCGATGCTACCGCTCTTGTCTCGTGGGTTTGATGAAGTCGTGTGGCTTGACTCCGACATCCTCGTTGAGAGGTGTCTGGATGCCCTGGTGGACCCGGTGTCCCCTGACGTGTTGGTCATCGCCCGGGACACCCCGGTGATTGTGGTGGGTGAGTACACCATCGAGTCCCGGACACTTGGATGGGGTCTGGAGGTGGGCAGGAGAATGCCATTGACCTTGAACAGTTGTTTCATGCGGGTGACCCGGCATCATGTATCGCTGATGCAGGCCTGGAAGGAACTCATGGATGACCCCCGCTATGTGTGTCAGCAAGAGTTGCCTTTGGTTGACCGAAAGGTGGGCTTTATCAGTGATCAGGAGGTGCTGAATGCACTGCTGGGTTCGTTACGCTACGCGGAGGTTCCCATGTACGTGCTGGGCTTGGGATCGGAACTGATTCATTCAGCAGGTGCGCTTTCATTCAGCTTTGGCGATCGCTTGAGATGCATTGGGTCCGGTCGGCCCTACCTCATTCACGCGGTGACCGGAAAGCCCTGGGTGATTCTCAATCCCGCGTATCCACGCAACCGGCGCGACCGGTTGACACAGCTCTGCAGTGAGGTGTCTCCCTATGTACGGGTTGCGCGTCGGTATCGGGACCAGTTGCCGTCTGAGGAATCGCAATGGCTGAGATTTCGGACGATTTGGGGTAGACTGCTGGATGCTGCGGCCTTGGGTTGGATCCCTCTTGCTGGATGGCCGCTACTCGTGTTGGTCACTTGCCTTGGGAAGCTGAGTACCACGATTCGATCCGTCCGTGCTGGGCGTCAGATATAGCCAGCCCGGATTGCAGGTCTGAGGGCGTTGCGGTCGATAAGAGGGGCGAGGGCGACGGGCAGGCCCTTCAGTGCGAAGCAACCTAGTCCCTCCCGTGCCGAGATACGTCTGGGACAGGTCAAGGTGGCGAGCCATCACGCTCCCCGAGCCTAACTTTTCAAAGTGGCGAAGTAGTCTAATCCGGCATTCCGGACACGGTAGCCATGACGGATCATGAGTGCCTTGAGATGCCTGCGATCCGCATTGGACAGGTGCTTGTGCTCAACGAAGAGGGCGTTCGGCTTGCAAACATTCAAGTCCAGGGAGCGCAACACCTGAAGGTCATGGCCTTCTGTGTCGATGTGGAGGAAGTCGATCCGGTCGATGCGGTTGCGCTGGAGGAGGGTGGTGAGTTCCTCAACTTCCACTTCAAGTGTGCGGATGTAAGGAGAAATCCTAGGAGTAAGATAACGGAGAATATGCTCCCGGCTGAATCCGGCGAGTTGATCGTACCAGACGGGAAGGTCGCCCAGCTCGGATTGGGCTTCGTTCGCGACATAGAAGATGGTTGCCGTCCCCGGATGCCCTATGGCGACCGGTTCGATGATGAATCGGCTGTGGTCGGAGTAGACCTTGCGAAGCTTGTCGACGCAGTAGGGGATGGGTTCGATGAGGAGTCCCTTCTAGTGTTTTTGGGTGAGGAATATGTCGCCGCAGGGGTCGCCGGTAATGCCATCGTTTGCACCCACCTTTACGAAAACGGGTGACTCGATCCGTTGGGAGACGTCCGCCAGATGCTTTCTGAGCCGGTTCTCGTTGAATTCAAACCATCGATGCATCCAATGAACGCAGAGACGGTGGACCGCTGGGCTCCGTGAGAGCGTTCTTTTCAGCCATTTCATTTCAAGTCGCCTCCGGGATTTCTGGTTTTCAAAAGGGGGCCCATGCCGGGGACTGGGTCAGTTGTGCCTGGCGGTTGGAGTGGGATCGGATTCAACATCCTGGGGTTTGCTTCCAGAAATCCTGGTCGTGGAGTTGCGCGGCGGAGCGGGCGGCAGTGGAAAGGAGTTTGGCGAAGGGGAATACCGTCAGTGCGAAAAGTAGAAGCTGCAGGTCCATCGTGGGTTGTTGCGTTGGGTGGTTCAATCCAAAAGCCGGAATTGGGTTGGCTTCAAAAATCGTTGTACATTCGGAGGCGTCGAGCGATCAGCCCGGGTCGCGTGAGCCAAAGGCTTCCCACCTCGGCAGGGTGGCAGAACTTGCTGCAACCTCTCCGGGGTTGAATCGCGTTTCTGACTGGCACCCGGAGTGTCGCTTCCCTCACCCCCGGGCTGTTGGCTGCCAACCCTTGGGGATAAAGCCGGGCTTAAGGAGCCAAGAAATAGGCGCTCCTAGCTCCACTTTCTGAGTGAAGATCGTCCAGATCGCGTCTAGCGATTGCCTGCCTTCGGCGACACTACCTGAAGGCTCGGGTTTTCGTCTATCGCCCGGGCATTTCGGCCGAACTCAGGCAGTGGCTGTTGGAGCTTGGAGGAGTCGAGATCGAGGTGGTTACGCCACAGGGGGGCGAGAAGCTGGTCTTGCAAACCTCAGGCGATGCTACCGCTTTTGTCCCGTTGGTTTGATAAAGTCGGGTGGCTCGACTTTGACAGCATTATTGATGCGGTGAGTGGATGCCCTGTTTGACCCGGTGCCCCTTGGGGTGCTGGTGATTGTGGTGGGTGAATGGACCATCGAGTCCAAGGCACTTGCATAGGGCCTAGCGGTGGGCAGAAGAATGCCGTTGATCTGGAACAGTGGTTCCATGCGGGTGACGTGGCATCAATGGGTTTGGGATCGGAGCTGATCCACTCGGTAGGTGCGTTTCGTTCAGCTTCGGCGACCGCTGAAGATGCACGAAGTTGGGTCGCCCTACCTCATTAACGCTATGAGCGGAATGCCCTCGGTCATTCTGAATCCTGTGTGTCTACGAAGTCGTGGCGACCAGTGACAACGCTTTGCAGTGAGGTCTCTCTGGGCACGGATTCCCCGCCGGCATTTGTGAGCAGTAGCTGCCTGAAGATTCGGATAGCTTGGGGTTCGGACTATTGGGAGCAGATTGCTTAATGGCGTGGCCCTAGGGTGGACACCTCTCGCGGTACGGCCCGGCGCTTTGTTCGTGTTGGTCAGTTGTCTTGGGAAGCTGAGTACCACGATTTGATCGGTTCGTGCTGGGCGAAGTAGACTGTGTTTCAGTCGGAGGTAAGCCAAGATCCCAACTGGTCATTTAGGAAAGCATTGCAGGATTTGCGGTCAGGCAAAGGCACACGATGTCGGCCAAGTTGGAGGATGGCGATCTCGGTCCCGGCGAGGTGATGGACCGGGTGTTGGGCGGCAACTTCGTCGACGGCCTTCTTCACCCCGCCGAAGGACAGGTAATCGTGCCAGAGGATGGTGGCATCGGGAGCGACCATCCGGAGGGCGTTCCGGGTGTCGGCGACCACGCAATCGTAGTCATGACCTGCATCGATGAAGACGAGCTCCATACGGCCGTGGAAGGGGGAGAAGTCGTGCTGACGTGAGTCGGCGCGGATCTGGTGGATGCGGGTGGACTCGGGGCTCTTGAGGAAGCGGGAGCCGACCTGGAAATGGCTTTCGGGATTGGGCAGGTCAAGGGTGTGGATCTCGGCATCGGGACAGGCCCGGGCGAGGTGCAGGGTGGTGCAGCCGTCGAAGGTGCCGAACTCGAAGATCCGACGCGGGGCGGTCGCCCGGGCGATGCCACAGATGTAGAAGAGTTCGAGCGGGGTGATATTCCAGTCGCAGAAGGAAATCTCCAAGGGGATGACCATCTGATCGATTCCCGGGATGAGCGAGGCGGCGGTGCGGGTTGGGATGTTGGGGCGTCGATGAACCCAGCAATAGTTGAGGCGGGCCCATCGCTTAAGGTAGCCGAAGCGGTCGCCAGCGGGGCGGAAGGGATCACGGACCGCGTTGCCAGCAAATTGTACGGCGGTGGAAAGGATCTTGGCGAAGGCAGACATCGGAAGCGGGATTGGTGACGACCCTGAGGACACCGTGGGTTCTTGCCTTGAGTGGTTCAACCCAAAAGCAGGGATAGAGTTCCGAGGGTTCCAAGGGACAGGCTCCCCATCCATGTATTCTTCCAACCCCTGCAACTTCCTTCCCCGGCCCGGCATAGCAGGGCTCATTGAGTGAACCCGTCCAGTACGACGCCGCGTGGAAACTGACCCTGGAGCAGTTTCTCCCACAGTTCCTCTCGCTCGCCTTTCCCGACATTGCCGCGACCCTCGACGGGTCCGCTCCCGTTACTTTCCTCGATACCGAACTTCAGCAGATTGTTCCCGATTCGGAATCTGGCCTGATGCGCGTCGACAAACTGGTGGAGGTCCAGCGACGCGATGGCGTTGCCGAGTTGTTGTTGATCCACGCTGAAGTGCAGGCTCAGCGCGACGACGACCTTCCCGAGCGGATGTTCCGGTATTTCTGCCGGATCTCGGATCGGTTCCAGCGTTTTCCGGTCAGCGTGGCGGTACTGGCGGATCCGGTTCCAAGCTGGAGACCTTCCGGCTTCCGCACGGGCCAACTCGGATGTGGACTGGAGTTCCGCTT
>DITU01000153.1:0-11406 GCA_002422905.1 Verrucomicrobia bacterium UBA6176 | reverse complement strand
GCCCGGGTGATCCAGGCGCATCGGCTCGCCCAGTCGACGGGTGGAAAGCCGGTCGAGCGTAGGGAGGGAAAGTTTGGTTTGGTTCGCAATCTCCTGACGTCGGGCATGCCGGATCGGGAGATCCGCCAGGTGCTTCGGCTCATCCACTGGTTGCTGGCGTTGCCGGCGGCCGAAGAGATATCGTTCCGACAGGATCTTGGAAGACTGGGAAAGGAGCTACGTATGCCAAACATGAGCAATTATGATCGCGTGGTGTGGGAAGAGGGGCAGATCGAAGGTCTGGCCCGGGGGCGGGTCGAGGGGCGGGTCGAGGGGCGGGTCGAGGGGCAAACCCAAGGCCGACAGGAAGGACGGATATCTGGGTTGCAGGATACTTTGGTGGAACTGGTTGGATGCCGTTTCGGCCCTGCTGCACTCCATCTGCGGGAGCGGATCGAGGCGGTCCAGAACGAGGCGGAGCTCCGGAGATTAGCCCGCTCCATCCTGTCGGTTTCGTGTCTCGAAGATTTCTCCCAGCAACTCCCGTCCAGTTAGACTTGGGAGTTGTTGATCGAGCCGACGAGGGATTCCTGGAAGAAGGCGCCCACCTTCTTCCCTCCTGTTTTCTCCGCGTGCTCAGCGCATCTGCGGGAAACCTGCCTTCGTCCCTTTCCTTTTTCCTCACGCAACGACGCAAAGGCGCAACGTCTTCCAGAGGGTCAAGGGGACATGCTCACCAGACCGGAGTTTTTGACCACGAAACTCACGAACCACACGAAAAGGGAGGGGACATGATCAACCTCCCCTTTCTGTGTTCTTCGCGTTCTTTGCGGCTTTGCGTGAGACCTCTTCCTTTTCTCTCCCCCAATTTCCCCATGGAGCGGCGACGTTGGGTCGGCGTCATGGATCGAATCGGCGAGTGAACCTCGCCGCTCCAGTACCCAAGCCCGTTTTGCGTTCTCCGTGTTCCTGGCGGCTTTGCGTGAAGATTCCTTCTGCGGAAGTCCGCCGGTTCAGGTCGGGAGCGGATGCGCCGGGGTTTTGGGATCGCGCGCCGGCTGGGGATCGGACAGGGGACGGCCGGGGGTGGGGCGATAGAGGAGGTCGACGACGTTCCGGACGTATTGTTCGTCGGTGAGGGTCTCGGCGATTTCGGGAGGGAAATGGACCTGGGCACGGAAGTGGTTGGCGAGATCGGCGAACAGGGAGATGCGGGCGTCGGGATCGAGGTCGTCGCGTCGGACCAGGGCCTGGAGGGCGATGGCGGCTTCGGGGGCGGGAATGCGTTGGCGGAGGCGCGCGGCGAGATGGGGAAGGGCGCGGAGTGAATTGAACCGGCCACCGAGGAGGGAATCGAGGTTGGGAGCGGAGAGTTTGGGGACGCGGATGACGACGGTGCCGGCGGCGATGTCGCCGAGGCGTTGGCTGCGGCGGTTGAGGAGGGTGGTGACCCCGCCGACGAGGTAGAAGAGCGGGAGGAAATCGACGGCGCGAAGGAGGTTGCGGAGCAGGAGTTGACCGAAGCGCAGTTTGAGGCCTTCGGCATCGACGACGCGGAGTTGGAACATGCGTTTGCCGACGGTCTGACCGTTCCAGAGCCATTCGGAGAGGACGCCGTAGAGGATGGGGAGGAGGAAGACGCCGAGTTGGATGAGGGCCTGGCTGAGGTCGGCGGAGATGAGGGCGAGGGTGGAGAGGAGGGTGACGAGGACGATGTTGCCGGCGATGACGAGGGTGAAGTCGACGAGATAGGCAAGGGCGCGCGAGAGTGGGCCGGCGATGGGGAGGGAGAATTCGACGCCCTCCGGGGTGCGGATGCGGAGGGGATTCATGGGATGGGATCGGGCGGGTTGGAGGAATTGGAGGAACGACCGGCGAATCCGAGGAAGAGGATGAGGAGGCCGAGTTCGACGAGGCCGAAGGTGATCTTGACGGAGTAGGGGAGGACTGGGGCGTGGTATTGGGAGAGGAAGGCTTCGATGATGCCGGCGTAGACCAGGAGAAGGGCGACCCCGCCGATGAGGGTGGCGAGGTCGGGGGCAATGCGGCGGAGACGGGTGGCGAGGGGGAGGTTGGAGCGGCGACCGAGGAGGGTATTGGCGAGGAGGAGACCCCCCTGGCCGGCGATGAAGATGGCGGGGAGTTCGATGGAACCGTGTGGGAGGATCCAGCCGGCGAGGAAGGTGGCCTGGCCGTCGAGGATGTAATCGGCGGCGATGGCGCCGACGCCGACGCCATTGATGAAGAGGACGATGAGGGTGCCGATGCCCCAGGTCATGCCGAGGGAGAGGGTGAGGATGGAGACCCGGGTGTTGTGGGTCATGAGTTGGCTGGAGAAGGAGGCGTGCACGGCCTGGACACCGGCGCGGGACTGGCCGCTTTCGTCCATGCGGACGCGAGCCGAGGGGCGCATGTCGGCATGACCGAAGGGCATGGTGACGTGGCGTGAATCGGGGTCGGCAATGGTGGCGATGGCGCCGAACACACCGCCGAGGGTGCTGACGGACACGGCGATGACAAAGGCGAGGAAGTGGCGGCGGAAGGTGGTGGGGAAGGTGACCCAGAACCAGTGGAGGGGTTGGAAGCGGGTGGAGCGGTCGGAGGTCTGGTGGATCTCGGCATAGGCGCGACCGACGAGGGCTTCGAGGTGGCGCCGGGATTCCGGTTCGGCGGCGAAGGTGGACAGTTTGGCGAGATCGGCCGAAGCCCGTTCGTAGAGGGCATGCAACCGGCGTGCCCCGGCGAGGTCGAGTCGGGCCTGGGAATCGAGTTGGTCGAGCAATCGTTCCAGTTCCTCCCAGTAGGGGCGTTCGGTCCTGAGGAAGCGGTCGAGATCGAGGATCATGGGGGTGGAGTCGCGGATGGATTACAGGGCCTGTCGCCGTTTGACGTCGAGGTAACGGCCGATGAGGGCGGCGGCGAGGCCTTCGGAGGAAGCGGTGGCGAGGGTGACCCCGCGCCGATGGAGGACGGATTGGATCTCGCGCAGGCCCTGCCATTGGAGATGCCCGGCGAGGGCGCCGAGGATGTGGTCGGGGGTGCGGACCTGATCGTGGCTGAACACCGGTTCGACACCGGGAGCCTGGGGTTGGACGACGAGGCAGAGGTGTTGTCGGCGCAGGAGGTCGATGCCCCGGATGAAGCCCTCGGCGGCGACGGGATCGTCGAGGGAGGTGAGGAAGAGGAGGAGGGCGCGACGCCGGAGCCGGACGCGGACGAACGAGGCGAGTTCCTCGAAGTCGGGGGTGACGGGACGGACCTGGAGTTGGACGAGTTGTTCGCGGCAACTGGCGTAATGGGCACCGCCGTTGTCGGCGCGGACGAAGGTCTCGACCTGGGAAGCGAAGGTGATGAGGCCAAACCGGTCGCCTTGGTGTTCGGCGGCGGCGCCCAGGAGGAGGGCGCTCTGGATGAACTGTTCGAGCAACGGTTCGGGGCGACGGACGGTGGGGCTGGGTCGGAGCGGGGGCAGGATCCGACCGGAGAGACGGGAGGCATCGACCAGCACGTAGACTTCCTGGGTCCGTTCCACCTGGAAGATCTTGGTGACCGGATGCTGACGTTTGGCGGTGGCGCGCCAGTGGATTTCATCGAAGGAATCGCCGGCGATGTAATCGCGGAGCTTTTCGAAATCGCGCCCCTTGCCGACCTGACGCAGGGCTTTTGAACCGGAGAGGGCGCGGGCGAGGAAGGCGGCATTGGCGCGGAGGGCGGCGGCGAGATCGGGTTGGACGCGGATCTCGCCGCCGAGGGGAAGGATGCGTCGATGCGACCAGAGACCGAGGGGTGAGGTGGTCTCGACATGACAGGCGCGGATGTGGAACCGGCCGCGTTCGGGGGCGGTGACCGGCCATTCGAAGCGGGAGGCGGGGGCGTCGGGAAGGCGGGCGACCTGCTCGGGTTGGGGTGTTTCGAATCCGTGCGGCAGGGCGAGGCCGATGCGGAGGACATCGGCGCGGCGGGGGGAATGGGTCAGGCGTAGGTGAAGGATGCCGGGACGATTCTTGACGAGGCGCGAGACGGGGGGGAGTTCGGCGCCGAGGGAGGCGAGGAGGGAACTGCCGCGGACGGCATCGACGGCGGCGAGCAGGGCGATGGCGAGGCTGATGACGAGGCCGGGGAGGAAGCGTTCGGGATCCAGGCCGGCGAGGGTGAGGCCGGGGAAGACGAGCAACCCGGTCAACAGCAGCAGGCGATGGGTGGGAACGATCATGGGCCGGTCAGCGGGGGACGGCGACGCTCTGGAGGATGCGGTCGATGGCTTCGGGAACGGAGGCGCCTTCGAGTTCGAATTCGGGTCGGAGGATGAGCCGGTGTTCGAGGACGGGGACGCTGAGGGCCTTGATGTCGTCGGGAGTGACGAAATCACGGCCATCGATGGCGGCGGCGGCGCGGCTGGCGAGGAGGAGGGACTGGGTGGCGCGCGGGCCGGCGCCGACGAGGATGGATTCGTGGGAGCGGGTGGAGCGGACGACATCGACGGCGTAGGCGAGGAGTTCGTCGCGGAGGGTGACCTGCTGGAGTTGGAAGCGGAGCGAGGCGAGGTCTTCGGCGGAGACGACGGGTCGGATGACGCCGCGATTGAGGAGGCCTTCCGGGGAGTCGGCGGTGAGGGACCGTCTGGCGAGGATCATTTCGTCGTCCCGACCCGGGGGCGACATGGTGATCTTGAGCATGAACCGATCCTTCTGGGCTTCGGCGAGGGGATAGGTGCCTTCGCTTTCGACCGGGTTCTGGGTGGCGAACACGGTGAAGTTGTGGGGTAGGGCATGGGTTTCGCGATCGATGGTGACGACGCGTTCCTGCATGGCCTGGAGCAGGGCGGACTGGGTCTTGGCAGGGGCGCGGTTGATTTCGTCGGCGAGGAGGAAGGTGGTGAAGATCGGGCCGCGGATGAGGGAGAACTCGTTGCGTTGAAGGTTGAAGACGTTGGTGCCGGTGATGTCGGCCGGCATGAGGTCGGGCGTGAACTGGATACGGCCGAAGTCGCAGCCGAGGACCTGGGCGACGGTGCGCACGAGGAGGGTCTTGGCGACACCGGGAACGCCTTCGATGAGGGCGTGCTGGTTGGTGAAGACGGCGACGAGGACGAGGTCGATGACTTCCTGCTGGCCGATGATGACCTTGGCGATCTCGGTGCGGGCGCGGGCGAGGGTGTCCTTGAGTTGGGAGAGGGAGGTATCCATGGGGATGGGTGCTGGAGGTTGAAAATCAGCGGGAACGAAGGATGTGGGCGATGCGCCGGTAGGTTTCGACGGGGGTGCGGTCGCGGGGATGCTTTTCGAGTTCGAGATTGAGCAGGTCCTGGGCGTCGGCGATGCGGCGTGGGGCGACGCGCGGATGTCGGCCCTGGGCGGTGCGCCATTCGGCGAAGCAGACGGGGATGAGATCGGCGACGGGAACGGAGCGGCGCAGGATGCTGAGGAGACCGGCGGAACTGCCGCGACCGGAGACGGCGCCGTCGGAATCGGGCGGGGCGGTGGGGGGATTGAATCGGACGACGGTGCGCCAGACGTGGAGGGCGGCGAGGAGGAAAAGGCCGAGGGCGGCGCCGCCGAGGTGGTACTTGCGGAGGAGACCGGCCATGCCGGGTTCGAGGGTGAGACCGAGATGGGTTTCGTCGAAGATGATCCGGGTGGAGGAACCAATGATCCAGGAGATGAGCCCGGGTTGGGGGTCGTGACGGAGGGCTTCGTTGGAGAGGAGGTAATCGGAGGAAAGGAGGACAATGGAACCCATGCCGAAGGCGCGTTCGGCGGCGACGACGCGGAGTTCGCGGGAATAGATGGCACGCCAGCCGGAGTGGAGGTTGGAGAGGTTCCAGGGGGAGGTCCACGGCACTTCGGCGGGCAGGGAAGGATCGGGGACGAGCCGTTCGGCGGTGCCATTGGTGGCGCTCTGGAGGCCGTGTTCCAGGGTGAAGTCGAGGGTGGCGGTGAGGGGAGGGGGAACGTTGGTGGAGAAGCCGGCCTGGTTGAGGGAACGGATGCCGCGCCGGATGGCGTTGGTGGCGAGTTGGGCGGATTCGTGTTCGAACCCGATGACCACACGGGCGCCATCGCGGGCGGCCTGGACGAGCGGGGCGTTGTCGCCGGGATCGGCCCCGGGGAATCCGGCGTTTTCGGGGGCGATACCGAGGAGGAGGAGGGTGGTGCCGGGACCGGTCCGGAGCCGGCGGAGGGGTTCGAGGTTTTGCGAGACGGACAGGCCGGGTTGCAGGGCGAGGGCATCGCGCAGGGCGCGGGAACCGACGGGGTCCGCGCGGCGACTGGAGGAGGGGGGATAGATGTCGCCGGCGGCGAAGCGGAGTTCGAAGAGGCGGTTGAGGGCGCCGAGGAAGAGGAGGGCGGCGACGGCGGCGAGGAAGGGGGTGAGGCGACGACGGTTCATGGCGTGGCGGTGCGGCGCATGGCGTCGAGTTCGGAACGGACCTCGGCGATGAGATCGGGCGAGGCTTCATGAGATCCGTACCAGACGCGGTCGAAGCGGGCGGCGGTGCGGGAGAAGGCGTCGGGAATGCCGGGAAGGGAACGGGCGCGTCGCCGGAGTTCGATGAGGTAATCGCGATTGGACTTGGCGGGGGCGAGACGGACGAGTTCGCGATGGGCGAGGTGGGCGAGGGAGGCGAGGTAAACGGCGCGGAGAGCGAGGCGCCATTCGGCACGGCCGGCGAGTTCGGCGGCGAGACGGAGCCATTCGTCTTCGGGAAGGAGATCGGCGGAGACGGTTTCGGCGGTGAGATCGGGAATGGCGATGGGGGGAGCGGCGGCGGGGGCGGTGGGAGGACGGGAACGGGAACGCCAACGACGGAGGACGATCCAGGTCAGGGCGCCGATGCCGACGGCGAGGAGGAGGTAGAGGACGCCCTTGAGACCGCCGAGCCAGTCGAGCTGGCTGTTGCCGGTGGGAAGGGTGGGGGTGTTCCAGTTGCCGAAGAGGCGTTGGAGGAGGCGGCCGAGGGACTGGAAGAAGGCGCCGACATTCCGTTCGAAGAATTGCGAGAAGGCCTTTCCCTGGCGACGCAGCCAGCGTTTGAGGCGGCTTTCGCGCGGGTCCTCGGGTTCTTCCGGGGAAAGTTCACGGGCACCGCGCCAGGTGTATTCCGGTCGGTCGAGCACCTGCCGGATCGATTGGTNNCTTGGTCGAGCCGATCCGGTTCGACGCTGCGGATCGGGGTGGGAGCGGGGGGAGGGGAGGGTTGGGCGTGGAGTGGGTTGGGTGGGGTCAGGATGCAGAGGAGGGCGAGGAGGATGGTGGCGGCCGACCCGGCGCGGGCGAGACGCAGGCGGTTGAAGCGGGCGCGGAGATCGTCGCCGGAGCGGATTGAATCCACGTTGAATCCGCGCAGGACGTAGATGGCCTTGATGATGGGATCGAGGACCAGATAGGTGAGGGCGACAACGGCGAGGAGGAAGGTGGTGTTGAGGTAGGCGGCGATGGACAGGTTGAAGTCCGAGGCGACGCCGAACAGCATGCGGGCGAGGGCGGGGGCGGCGCCGAGGGCGACGCCGACATCGATGAGGATCCCGACACTGACGAGGATGAGGAGGCCGATGATGCCGTGGTTCTGGCCGGGGGCGGCGAGGGCGTGTCGGAAGGCGAGACGGAAGCATTGCGAGGGGGAACCTTGTGCGGCGTCACCGGCGACGGACAGGCCCTGGAAGAAGGCGAGGAGCCAGGGGGCGGGCACCATGAGGAACGGAAAGACGGAGAGTGGGAACAGGAGGAAACCCCAGGGTTGGAGGGGGGCCTGGGTGATGAGGATCCGGAACCAGCGACCGGGGGTCCAGGGTTGATCCATGCCACCGCTGACATGGGCACGGAGTCGGGCGCAGAAGGCGGATTGCCCGGTCTTCATGACCAGGTAAAGGAGGGCGAGGAGGAGGGCGCCGGGACCGAGGCGTCGGTCGGCATAGGCGCCCCGGGACATGTCGGACCAATACCACAGGAGGCCGAGGACGAAGGGGGCGGAGGCGAGTTGATGGAAGAGGTGGGTGGCCAGGGGGACTTCGCGGAGCAGATGGACGGCGGACTCGATCAGGTCGAGGGGCGTCTCGTCGCGGCGTTGGCGTCGGGTGCCTTTCATCACGGGCCGACGAGCACGCTTTCCGCCGCGAGACCCTCATGCCATTCGGTCGGGGTCTGGAGAAGGATCCAGCCGAGGAAATAGAAGGCGAGCCAGGTGAGGCCGATGCCGGCGAGGAGATGGAAGGGGATGAGCCATGGGCCGAAGCGCCAGGTGCGGACCGGGGGCGCGACGGTGAGGCGACGGAGGCAACCGGCGCAGAGTTGGCGTCCGTGATGTTCGGTGACGCATTCCCGGCAGAAGAACTGGCGACACGACGGGCAACGGGCGATGGCCTCGCGATCGCTGTGGAGCAGGCAACGTTGATGGACCAGCGGGGTCATGCGGCGGGATCGGGAGTGGCGGAAGGGTTCGGGGTTTGGGTTGGGGTGGAGGGAGCGGCGTCGCGAAGGGTGGCGACGAATTGGCGGGCGACCTTGAGCCGAAACAATCCGGGGAGACGGATATCCTGGACGGAAGTGCGGAGCCGGGTCTGGCAGAATGGACCGGGAATGAGGATCCAGAGGAGGATGCCGATGGGGAGGAGGGCGAAGACCAGGAGGAGGAACAGGAGCGGAAGGAGCTCGGAATCGCCGTTGGAACGGGCCGCGTAGACGATGAAACCGAAGGCGGGCAGGAGCAGGACGAGGAGTCCGGCGATGATGCCGGCCAAGAGGCGGCGATGGTGATTGGGTTGGACGAGGACCACTTCGATGTCGTCGAGCCGGATGCGGCGGTAACGTTCGAGGATGCCGATGACATCGACGATGAGGAGGTGATCCGAGGCGAGCCAGTAGGAGGCGGAACCGGTGAAGGGGCGGCAGGAAGGCAACCGGCGGTAGCGTGGATCCTGGGAAAGTTTTTCGTGCATGGATCAATCCTCCTTGGAAAGGGCGAAGGCGACGGCGATGGCCAGGATGACGGTGATTCCCACGCTGACGAGCGTGCCGAGGAGCATGGAAGTCCGGTGGTTGGCTGTCCGGCTGCCGGGTTTGTTCCAGCAGAGGGAGGTGATGACGATGTTGAGGATGGCGATGATGGGGGCGCCGATGCAGGTGAGGAGCCCGAGGTTCACGAACCAGACCACGAGATCCCAGCGGGTGCGGGAACGTTCGAGACCCGGCAGTTCACCGCGGGCCTGGCCGGCCTGGAGACAACTGGGGCACAGGTGACGTCCGTCGAGTTCGATGTCACAGAGGGCGCAGAGGAAACGGCCGCAGT
This sequence comes from Verrucomicrobia bacterium UBA6176, assembly GCA_002422905.1. Classification (GTDB taxonomy): domain Bacteria; phylum Verrucomicrobiota; class Verrucomicrobiia; order Limisphaerales; family UBA9464; genus UBA6176. The sequence goes on along the minus strand of DITU01000153.1, from coordinate 2,141 downwards.
CGTCGCAGGGCACCACCGCCTTCTTGGTGGCGTGAAAGAAACAGGCGGCTTCGCCTTCACCGGTGATGGATTCGGCGGGGCGCCCGGCGGCGGGGATTCGGGTGAGTCCGGGGAAAGGTTGGATTTCGAGGGGGCGAGCGCACCCGGGGCAGGCCTGGAGTGCGGCGAGATCCTGGGCGGACTCGGGGAGCGGGCGCCGGCAGGAGGGGCAACGGGAGGTGATTGCGCTCATGACGGATCAGGGGCGGTAAAGGCTGGGACCATTGGCACGCAGGCCGTGGAAGAGGCGTTCGTAGAGGACGGTTCCGGCGAGGGCGATGATGGGGAGGACGGCAAGGACACCGACGCAGCAGAGGAAGACGCCGAGGGTGGTGAGGATTCCGGAGAGGAAAAAGAACCACAGGTGCTGCCAGAAGTGTTTGCTGACCATGCGACCGCTCAGGGACATGGCGGGCCAGAAGCGGTATCCGCGATCGGCCACCAATGAGACCGTGTAGATCCAGCGGATGGTGAGGTAGATGCCGGTGACCATGCCGGCGAGGTAGAGGATGACGGCGACCGACAGGATGCCGACGACACTGGACATCCCGCCACCACCGGGGCCGGTATTGAGCGATCCGCCGAGAATCACGCCGCCCAAAGAGAGGGCCACGCCCGGCAGATAGACGGCGGCTGACATCAGCCAGGGGATGAGGTAGGCGAGGCTCAGCGGCCAGAACCGGGGACCGAATCCGGCGAAGACATCGCCGATGGTCATGGGCGCACCGCGGAGGCGTCGCAGATAGGCGACGGCGAGTCCGCCGGCGACGGGTCCGACGAAGAATGCCTGAAGGACAAAGCCGACGTAGGGCACCATCTGGAGCCCGACGATGGCGAGCGTGGCGACGACCCCGCCGGCGAGGAGGGTGCCGGGTTCCTGGAAGATGAGGCGACCGGACTGGGAGATCAGTTCGACGGCGGGGATGTCGTAGTCGCGTTCGAGGACTTCAGCTTCGGAGAGTTGGCCATGGGCGAGGCCCTTGGGGAGCAGGGCGCCGGGATGGATGCCGTCCCAGGCGATGGATCCTTCGCTGACCTTTTGGAGGAAGGCGGGTTTGCAGGCGGCACAGATGCGGCTGCCACCGAGCGGAACGAGATCGTCTTCGGGGAACAGCCGATTGCAGGCGTTGCAGGCGACCTGGGGAATGGGGGCCGCGGGGGGGGGAGCGTTGGGGTCGGCGGACGGATCCGGGGCCGGGGGAACATCGACGGCGGGAGGAGCGGCGGGCTGGAGATCCCGCCAGGGGAGCCATTGGGTCATCCCCTCGTGCCAGACGAGGGTGTCCGGTTGGATCACGCCCTGGGCGAGCAGCTGTGCGAACACAGACTCGGGTATTGGACCCCGCGATTCACCGCCTAGGGCGTAGTACCAGTTCATGGGTGACGTTCCGGTCTGTGGATGCTGCCCGGGCGGAAGCGTTGGACCAAGGCGTAAGTTCGGTTTCCGCCTTTGCGACGGGCGCGCCGCCTTTCACGATGGGGGCATGCGGATCATTGGCGGATTGGCGGAGGGCCGGTTGCTGGAGGTGCCGGCCGGCTTCGATGTGCGGCCGATGCCGGACAAGGTGAAGCTGGCGGTGTTCAACAGCCTGGGAGACCGGATGGTGGATGCCCGGGTGCTGGACCTGTTCGCGGGGACGGGGGCATTGGGGTTGGAGATGTTGAGTCGCGGGGCGGGCAGTCTGGTGAGCATTGAAAAGGCCGAGCGCCATGCACGGTGTTATCGGAGGAATCTGGAGGCCTCCGGGTTGGATCGGACCCGGGTGGAGATGCGGGTGCAGGACGTGTTTCCGGCGATGGCGGCGTTGCACGGGGCGGGTCGGACCTTCGACCTGGTGATCGCGGATCCGCCCTACGGCGAGAAGAATGTCGGGCGCCGGTCGACGTCGCTGGCGCAGCGGTTGTTGGATGATGTCGAATTGCCGCACCTGATGGCGCCGGGAGCGCGCCTGATCGTGGGTCATACGCGACGGGACACGCTGGAATTTCCGGCACCGTGGAAGGCGATGAAGGAGTTGAAGCATGGGGACACCGTGATCCGGTTCCTGGAGATCGGTTGAACCGCATCCATGCAGTCGGATCGGTCGTCTCGGCTGGATCTT
>DITU01000107.1:97401-245569 GCA_002422905.1 Verrucomicrobia bacterium UBA6176 | reverse complement strand
CCCGTTGAATCCAGTCCTGTTCAGTTCGGCATCGGACGAATGGCCGACGCCCCTCTGGCTCTACACCGCACTCGACCGCGAGTTCGGGTTCACGCTGGATCCCTGCGCGACGACGGCCAACGCGAAGTGCCGGCAGTTCTTCACCCGCGAACAGGACGGACTCGCTCAGGACTGGAGCCAGCACGCGGTCTTCATGAATCCGCCCTATGGACGGGCCATCGGTCTCTGGGTCGAGAAGGCCTACAAGACTCGCCTCCAAGGCGGCACGGTCGTGGCCCTCCTCCCCTCGCGCACCGACGCCCGTTGGTGGCACGACTACGTGATGAAGGGCGAAATCCGACTCCTCCGGGGACGGCTCACGTTCGAGGGCGGCAAGTTCCCTGCCCCGTTTCCCTCCGCGATCGTGGTCTTCCGACCGACCTTGCCAGCCATGATCTCCGTGTCGGCGAAGGAGGCCCACCACGCCACCATCGGTGCGTTGACTCATTCAGCCAGGGACACTCAAGTTCTCTAGCAGCGAACCGGGATCCCTCCACGAAGCGCTTCATGGGCCATCTCACTCAAGCCAATCTGTTCCGAGAGACACTACGTCGATCGACGGATTTCGAACTTGCCGGGTCCGACCCCGTGACAGGGAACGGCTACCGAGTCACCGTTCGCAGCTCAGACTTCGACTTCTCCGCGTTTTTCAATGTTCCCCAGTCGTCGCTCCGACAGGCCGTCGCCGAGGGACTGGCCGTCTCCATCGGGAGGACGCAATACGTGATCGAACCAACCTTCGGCTCCGACTTCCTGAAGGCCGTCTCGGATTCATCACGCATTGCGGTCGTATCCGTGACGATCCAAATACGTCAGCGAATCGTCAGCCTCCTGGGAAATGATGTTCTCCGACTCACCGACCTGCTGGGAGAATGGCTGCCGGCCACTTTACAGTGGGAACCGGAATCGTTGGTTGAAGGGTCTCGCGAGTGGGGTCGCAAGGTCGGCCACGCGGCAAAGGATCTCGCCGTCATACGCGAGACGACGTTGGGCGTGAATGACCTGATGATGCTGGAACGGTCCGGCGAATCCGAGGCGTACGAGGCGGTCCACAAAGAAGCGGTTTGGCCGGCTCCGGATTTCGACGCGCTGCGAGAGCACGGGGTCGTCCCGGAAGTCGCCTTCGGGATCGTCTCATGCTGGCGGATGCTGAAGCGCAGGCCGGCCCGCAATCCGGCCGCAAGGCTGGCTTTTGTCCGCGAGTTGTCGGCAGTTTCTTCAGTCCTCGAGAAGTGCCGATCACTCGACGAATTTGCAAACGCTCTCAAGGCGCTTGTCGCCGCCCTAAGCCCCGATTCCGCCGCGGTAGTCGGCCCCCGGCTTCGGAGCTTCGTTCTCAATCTCTGTTCCCGAAGTAAGTGGTACTCAAGACACGACAAAGTCTTGTGCGAGCTCCACCGCATTGATGAGGCCAGCAGGGCCACGAAATGGAAGATTGCCCGCGCTGCACTCACCCCGAAGTCCGTCGTACGCCAACCCGCCGGACTGCCCATTCCCTCAAGGCAACCGATTCCCTTCAACCAACTCCAGAGGTCGGGACCGGACCTGCCCGCGGCACTCCCTCTCAATGGCAATTCCAGTGCCCTCGGCCTCACCGGGCTGGAGCTCGGGAACTACGTTTCGCAGCGCGAAAGCCAAGTTCTCGCCCGGTTGTTGGCGGAGTCGCTCACGGATTTGCAGTACCTGCTCGGCGACTGGGTCGTGGACCTGTGCCGGCGTGGGAACCTGTCGGTCGCGCTTGGTTCCCGCGGCAAAGGCAAGGCATGTGCGCACTACGAACCGGGGCTGCGCGTCATCAACCTCACCAAACTACGAGGGGATGGCTCGCTGGCACACGAGTTTGCCCACTTTCTCGACCACATGCTGGCGGTCCACGCAACCGAAGGGGAATCGCGATATCTCTCAGCGCGCGTGATCCACCAACAGAAGCCAGACGGTCCCGTTGCCTCGGCAATGGCACACGTCATGGAAAGCACGATGTCTGCTTCACGGCGAGAGACTGTTGCTGGGGAAGTGAAGCCGGAGCGCTGGTACCGAGAAGCGTGGATCACTCGTCAGGGGTACTCCCCAGAGCAGTCCGCGCAAGAGTCGTTCGACCGCATCGCAAGCAGGAAGCCCGATGTGTTTCGCCAGGGGCGAAGCAGCAAGGCCAACTCCGTCACCCTCGTCCACACGCTGGCAAAGCTCATCGGTTCGCCGGTATCCGTGGAGATCGCGTTCGAGGAACCTTCGCAGTTCTCCGCCGAAGCAGTGCGGCTGGGCGGTTACTGGAAGCGACCGGAAGAACTGTTCGCCAGAGCCTTTGAATCGTTCCTTGAAGACGAATTGTCGGCCCGCGGCCAATGCAGCCAATACTTGGTCTTCGGTACGCAGCGCGACTATGCCAGCTGCCGCGGTATGCCTTATCCGGTCGGGGACGAGCGTGTGCGCATTGCCGAGGCGATGCGGAACCTCGTAGCTGCGTGCGCCAACAAATGAGCGGGTAGGAGGTTTGCAGCTGCATAAACCAAGGGGCTGCGGGATCATTCGACGCTACGAGCAGAACGCACAGTCCACCCGCCCTCGCAATGGCTTTGCGCGCTGATCGAGTCGTCGCATCCGACACAAGTTCCTGCGCAGCTTTCAGGCGTCCACGCCAAGTCTGCCCGCTGGCGTGAGTGTGTTCGCATCCCTTTCTCTCCACGACTTCGGCCGTCGGCCTGCGGCGACTACACGCGCCACCAGCCTGATGGGTAGGACGAGACTAAAGCCGAGGGTGTTCCAGGTCGGCGACCGCCAATGCTCTGCGTTGCTACCAGCCAAACCACGCTCCAGGAGCCGATTGGCATCCCTCGTCCGCCATCGATTTCGGGTGCATGGGTCTGCCAATTTCAACTGTATGAGGGGGGGACCGAGGCGGATGGCATGAGCGAGCGAAGAAGCCGGGCGCGGTCAGAATTCTATTGAAACCAGAGGCTCCGAGCGGGGAAGTTTGGGGCTCAAAGTCCAGCGCGAGATTGCTTCCGTCGATGAAAGCCCAGAAATCAATCGACCGCGCATTTCCAGCAGCGCCTTCCTCCAATGGATCGAGACAACCCATCACGGCTGACGGTCACCCGCTTACAAGAACGGACCGAGGCCTTGGGCCCCGGTCTTCGGGCCGTCGTCTGGTTCCACGGCTGTGCCCTCAGGTGCCCCGGTTGCATTGCGAAGGAGATGAATGAATCGAAGGAGAACTCCAGTTGGTGTCCAGACCAACTAGCCCGATGGCTGCTGTCCCTTCCCGAGATTGAAGGAGTCACGCTCTCCGGAGGGGATCCATTTGATCAGTCCCCGGTTGCACTCCAGCAGTTGTTGGAACGAATCCGGGCAGACGGTCGGCTCTCCATTCTGTGTTATACAGGCCGAACCTTGGAGCAACTGGAACGAGCCCTCCCGCACCCGCTTCGGCAGTCGATTCTTGACTGCCTCGATGTGTTGATCGACGGGCCCTACATCGAGGCGCTGAATGACGGCGGAATCTGGCGCGGATCCTCAAACCAGAAGATTCACTTTCTCAGCCCTCGTTACCGCCATCTGGAAGCGTCAGTGTCTACCTCCACGGAGCGACGCCTTGAGGCTCGAATCGGGGCATCGGGATCGCTGGAGCTGACCGGGATTCCGCCTCGTGGGTTCATGGAGGCCCTCCATACGCGACTCTCGGAAAGCGGACTGCAGCTTGAGTTCGATACTTCTCCTCCAAACCTATGAGCGGACCCAAATGCGGGCAGATCACCTCCACCCGAAGCGCGGCATTGAGACGAAAATGCCAGGGTGTAGAGCGTTGGCTCCAGTCCTTGCCGGAATTGCCCTCGATGGCGCAACTCAAGGCTGAGTTGAATTCCGCTCGCGCGGAAGCAGAGGAACTCCGACGCAATGCTGTCGCTGACACCATAGCCATGTTGGATGTCGCCGACCACCACCGCGCAGACCTGACCCTGCTCCTAAAACGGCATGGCGATGTCCTCGCCAGCGCCGATAGCGCACGTACGCAGCTCCGTGGGGTACTGGCGTCCGCCCGCGGCAACCTTGATACCGGTGGATCTACGGATCTAGTGGCCGCAGCCCAAAACGCTGTCGAGGCGGCAACAACGCAGGCCCAGTTGGCCCATAGTCTCTGCGAAGCCGAGACCAAGAAGGTAGCCGTCCTCCGCCGGGAACTAGCCCTGATCCAGGAGAAACTCCGAGGCCCGGCCCCTCGGGTCGCACCAATGTCTACCCCATCTGCGCCCTCCCGCCCTGCCCCCCCGCGGGAAGATCCGGAACTCGCGATGAAGAACATCCGACGGAAAGCACTGTTGGACGAGGCCGAACGACGGATGAGCCGACTCTCGGCTGGCGTCGCCAGTGACAAGGCATCGTCTGCCGGTTGGCTGAAGAGCTCGGGAACCTGGAGCCAGTTCGACAGACTCCTGGCAACGGCTCGGGGTGCAGCCAACGAAGGCGAGGCTGAAGCCGCGGAGGAGGCCGTCAGTCAGGCGGAGGCGTTTCGCGAGAGGATCATCCAGGAGGCCGCAACCAACCGCGAGGCAGCCGATCGGAACCAACGCGTCGCCAACGCCATCATGCAAGCCCTGTGTGACCGTCACTACAACACCCCGAACTTTGGCAATCTTCAGGGCTCGGATCCCCTTTCCGGGATCCAGATCCGCGCTGACGTGCCGAATCGCGATGGACGGGGAAACATCCGGATCGACATCCAACTCGACGGCACCACGGTTTTTGAGGTGGAGAACGTGCCAGAGGGCGAGGAACGCGTCTGCCGTGACGTCATCGCAGGGGTTGGCGAAGCCCTTGCCACTTCCGGGCTCGAACTGAAGATAACGGACTGGGGCCGCGCAACCGGGGCGGGCGCGGCAGGAGTGGAACTCCCGACTGCGGACCCCGGGGTCGTGCGGGAGTCTGAGGCCGAACGGATTCGCCGGCAATGAGCGCCCTTGCGACAGATCGATTCCGCGCCCTATTCCGCCCCGCATTAGGGCGGAAGCTCTTCATCGTAAGCGGCAGTGGCCTGATCGACCGCTTCTTCCTGGGCGATCTAGCAGGGACCGAGGATATCGTACCGGCCCTCCGCCAGCTGGCGGGGGCGGAAGGATACCAGATCATTCTGTCCTTTGATGCATCTGGGCAACCAGACCTCGGCGCTACCGAGCCTGCGTGGAGAGAGATCACAGAGGCACCCACCCAGCCGCGACAGAACGATCCTCCTATGCAGGCCTTCAATCCTGCGCGTGCCCAAACACAAACCAATACTGTAGGTACTCGTGAGCGCGCAGCGGTGGGCCAAACCGAAGCGCAGGCATCATCCGCCCTGCGAAATCTGCTGGGACGCGCGGAGCGGGCGATGAAGTCGGGCCGAAAGTTCCTCCTGATCTTCAGTGAGCCAGAGGAGATGTGTCATGCGCCGGTGGAACGGGAGACGTTGGAACTGTTGAAGCTGGTCGTGGGCCTCTGCACCATGAGAAATGCCCACGCCGAATCCCGCGTGGTCTTCCTGGTAAAACCAGGGCGACGCGAGGATTTTCTCCGGCTCTTGAACTACGCCGCCGTGTCGACACCATTGACACAGGAGTTGGACGTGGGCGGCCCAGGCGCAGCCGAACTAAATTCTTACCTTCGATTACAGCTCATGCTTTATGCGGAGGACCTTCGCGGGACCCTGGGTGAACGCGAGCGGGTCGCTACGGAATGGCATCAGCGGGGAGAATTGCTCCGGAGCCTTGAGCAGGCATTGAATGGCCTCCTTCTCCGACCTGAACGCCCACTCAGGGTCGACAGCGTTCTGGCGCTGCCCGCCGACACTGAACCGCCAGAGGCGGTGCTTGCCGATCTCGATCGCATGGTCGGACTGACGCCGGTCAAGGATCGCCTTCGCGGACTCTTCAAGTTGGTTGAGCAACAGACTTTGGATCGACGCGAAGGTCGGGTGGTGCGACCGGTCAACACCCACATGGTGTTTCTGGGTAGCCCCGGGACCGGCAAGACCGAAGTGGCCCGCCTCGTGGGGCGTTACCTTCGCGCCATCGGCCTGCGGACCTCTGGCGCATTTGTGGAGATCTCGCGCTCCGACATCGCCAGCCAGTTCAACTCCGGCGACTGCATCCAGCGGATGCGCGAAGCAATCCAGCAGGCCATGGGCGGAGTCCTATTCGTCGATGAAGCTTATCAATTGGCCGAGGGCGAATGGATGCGGGGGGCATTGGAAACCCTCATGAAGGACATGGAGGACCGGCGGGATTCCTTCACCGTGATCTTCGCCGGGTACGAGGCCGAGATGGAGGGGCTCTGGAGGGTGAACTCCGGCTTTCGATCGCGGATTCCGAAAGAGAACGTCATCCAATTCCCGGACTACCCTGTTGAACAACTCCAGGAGATCTTCCGCCGAGAGTGTGCCCGGCAGCAGCTCAAGCTGCTGTCCGAGAGTGAAACGAAGGCCTTCCGATACATTCGTTTCGAGTCTCTCCAGGGACGTTTCGGAAATGCTCGGGGCGTTCGAAATTTGGTTGAGCAGATTGCTCAGAGTCGGGCCAGACTTGGCGGAGGTGACATCCAACCCACCATGATTCCAGAGGTGCCCCACTGCGACCTGCATGTGGTAAAAAGGCTGCTCGACGAGCTTAACGAAACACTCTCGGGAACCGAAAGGCTCCAGGAATTCCTCAGCACCCTGGCGCGTTCCGCCAAGGAAGCGCAGGACCGGGGCATCCCGTTCCGGGATCCAATCCATTGCCGTTTCGTGGGACCTCCAGGTACTGGGAAAACGACCGCGGCACGAATGATGGGGAGGATCCTTCACGCGATCGGGGTGCTCAGCCGGGGACATGTCCACGAGGTCAATCCTGTCACCGACCTCGGTTCGCAATACGTCAGCGAGTATGCGCAACGGGTCAAGCAACACCTCGAACTTGCCCGAGGCGGTGTCCTCTTCATCGACGAGGCCTACCAACTTGCCGAACAGGAGCAGGGACGCCAGATCCTCCATCAACTTGTGCAGGCGCTGACGGCTCCCGGTTTCGCTGACACTGTCGTCATCCTGGCGGGCTACCGCGACAAGATGAACGATCTGATGGCCGTCAATAGCGGCCTACAGCGTCGAATCGACAAGGAGATAGTCTTTGACCCATTCCCAGTCGACGCACTGGTCAAGCTTTTCGAATCCAAGCTCGAGGATCGGGACTATGTGGTGTTGAACAGCGACCGTCAGGAACTGCAGACTCGCCTGCGGGGTCGTTTCGAGGGCATGGTTTCATCTCCGGGATTCGGCAATGCCGCTTCCGTTGAATCGTTGGTGGGAGAGGTGATCGGCCGGCAGCTTGATCGCATTCATAACACCGGCAGTCCGCAGCGCAGGCAGGTGATCCCCGACGACCTCGGGGGCGAGGTGGCGGACAGCGACGACTTCAATCAGATCCTCCGCACATTCGAGTCCCAATTCGTCGGGCTTGATGCGGTCAAACAACGACTGACCGCGGTAGTCAACGAGGTCCATGTGTCGATCGCCCTTGGTTCTTCCAGACCCAAGGCACCCCGCATGCTGTTCCTGGGCAACCCAGGGACCGGAAAGACCACCGCGGCACGCGAACTTTCCCGACTCCTGCGGGCGCTCGGATGCACCGCCACCGATCGATTTCTGGAGACCCGGGGAACGGAGCTGAAGGCCGGCTTCCTGGGGCAGACCAAGGATCGGGTGCTCAAGGCGTTTCAGGACGCCAGGGGGGGCGTCCTGTTGATCGATGAAGCCTATGCTCTCAGTCCGCCTGGAGCTCTCGGTTTCAATGCCGATTCCTTTGCCCTGGAAGCCATCGATACACTGGTCGGACAAGTCACGCTTCCAGAGAATGCCCAGACTGTGGTCATCCTGTCCGGTTACCCAGAGCCGATGCGGGCCTTTCTTCGAACCAATCCGGGACTTGCCAGCCGGTTTCCAGATGTCGTCGAGTTCGCGGATTATTCGGCCATTCAGTGCCTGGACATCCTTCGGGGCACCCTTGCCCGCGTCGAGCCGGTCTGGGGTATCCTCCCGGATGACGCCATGGTTGTTCATTCATTGCTGGAAGCCATCGAAACGGCCCGCCAACAACCCACCTTCGGAAATGCCCGTTCCATCGAATCACTCGCATCGCGGATCCGCGAAGCCCGCAACCATCGGCTCCTTGGCCTTTCCCAACAGCAGATGCGCGAACAGGCAAGCCTTCTCCCGTCCGACATCCAATCTTCTCTCCGACCATGGCTAAGACACTCGATCGCCCTCTAGACACCGGTCGGATCCGGGCGGACCTGCTAAAACTGGCTGCCCAATGCAGTCAGGATGAAATGCCAGATCGCACTTCGGCACTCCGGCTAGCGGCGGCTTTAATCGCCATCGCCGGAAGTCAGACGGAATCCGACTCGACGGACAGCACCTTTGAAACGTGGCGACGCCAGTGCGGCGACGTCCTCACCGCTCTTGCACCGGCTCTGGAATCCGTCGGCTCCGCAAGACGTGGGAACCCCGAGCCCGCTTCCCGCGAATCGCTGGTCGCCGTGACCCGATCACTTGTCATGACCGCAGCTTCCGCGGCCGATGCGCTCTATGGCCAATGCCAGCGGCTTCGCGAGGAAGGCTCACAACTGCTGCGGGCCGCCAGCCAGTGCGGGGCGGCGGAGCGTTCACTGGGCATCGAAAAAGCCCGCCTCGCCGAGCAACTGAAGCGGACCGCCGCCGCCGAGGCAGCATTGCAGGCACTGGGACCGGAAGAGATTGAGATCGTCCGCCGCGTTGCCGATCTCCAGGAACGACTCCGGATCGCCCAGCGAACCCCGGAGGATGTGACCCGGTTGGAGGCAGAAGTCCACCAGGCCGAGACCCGGGCAAAGGAGCTTCACGTTCGGCACCAGGCTCTCGGAGAAGCTCTCTCAACCCTCCAGGCTGAGGACGCTTCGCTCATCGAGCGCCTCGCCCATACCGAATCCGCCATCCGCGAACTCGAACAATCGCCCAACCGTGAGATCGCGGCCTTGATCCGGGAAATCTGGGCGCGGATCCGGGCACTTCAGGAGCCCTCTCGATGATCCCCTGGTTTGGCAAATCTGGTACCGAGACCCAAACACTTCCAACGACCGCCGTCACCCAGGCGGCACTCATCCAGCGTTGGAAGCTCCGTAGCCCGGCCCTCGCCGCATCGATCTCCGCTTGGCTCTCAAGCAAGGCTGTGCCGGATTGGAAAAGCTTCGACGCTGCGCTTGCCGCGGAACTTGCTGCCGCTTCAGGCACGCCCTCTGAGGCCATTCAACGTTGGGTTTGCCTGCTCGTGCTGGAATCCCCGGAACTCCGCCGTCGGATGGACGTCGCCGTCCTGGATCAGATTGCAGCGACGGGAGTCTATCGCGAACTGATTGACCGTCCAAATCCGACGGGGTGCGCCGTTCTGGTGATGATAGCCGCGGCCCTCCGAAAGGATCCTTCCCCCTTGTTGTCCCTTGGCGTCCGAGCAATCGCCCGCAATTGGATCCCCCTTCCCTCCGCCTCTGATGCCCTGTTTCTATCGTGGGCGCTCGAACCCGGCCATTTCGAGAACTTGCTCAAGGGCGGCGCCACCGGCGAGTTTCTGGAATTGATCGAGATGGCAGGTTGGCTGAGCGCACTCCGGGGTGCCAGACACACGCCCCAGCCCCCAACGGGCACTTCTGTGCCGCTCCCCCCAATGCCCTCCACGCGCATCTCTCGATCCTGGCTGACTACGACCGCGTTCCGCGGCCCGCGTCGACACTGGTGCCGGAGGCTCGGGACGGAGGCAGGCACGGCTGGAACCACGAGTCTGGAGCCGGGTCTGAAGCCCACGCTTGAGCATCCCCCGGAGGCCTGCGGAGCCATGCTGGTGGAGTGGACGCTCTCCCACATCCGAGCCTGGCCGGATCGGGAGAACCTGCGTCAGGACGATCCCGAAGCCACGACCCGGAGATACGCGCCTCTCTTGGCGGAGGTCAGGGAATCCCTCAGGAACGTGACTCATGGCGTCCGGATGATTCGATGGCTGGATTCCGTCTCGTCCGAGCTCCTCGGTGCCTCCCGCTCCGCACCGACCACCCTGATCCGATTTTAACCCTTACTCACTCCACGCCATGCCCATCAAAGACCTAATCGAAGACCTCAATCGGTTCGCCGACATGCCTTCCGAGGACGTCGAGACCGAGTTGGCCGCCGAACTCCGCCGCGAGATGCCGGCAGCCTGGATGCAGCAGGCAGGCCGTCATGCCCGCAAACGCATCCGGGATCTGATTCTTCAGACCCGGAAGTCGCTCGTCGGCCGGGATCGGGAGGTGGAACTTCTGGGTGCGGCGTTTGTCAGCGGCGTCTCCCTGCTTCTGCTCGGGCCGCCCGGGACCGCCAAGACCCGACTCGCCCGGGAGCTCGCCAGCCGATGCGGCATCGGGCCGGTCGGTGAAAAGGATCGTCCCGGCGGATACTTCGACTACCTGCTCACCAACCACACGATGCCAGAGGAAATCTTCGGAGGTCCGAAGCTGGATCGACTCGCCCGGGACGGCGTGTTCGAGCGCCAAATCAAGGGCAGGCTTCCAGAGGCAGAGATCGCCTTCCTGGATGAAGTCTTTCGAGGCGGCAGCCACATCCTCAATACCCTCCTCACGCTCATCAACGAGAAGCGCTTCGACAGCGGCGACGGCCGAGGATCCATGCACGTTCCACTCCTCGCACTTGTCGGTGCCTCGAACTCCGCCCCGCAGGATGCCGATCTGGAGGCGTTTTTCGATCGGTTTCCCATCCGGGTCTGGGTCCGCTCGATCTTCGACCGCGACGCGGAACTCGATCAGGCTACCTCGACTCCGGGTGCCACCCTGCTCGCCCGCTCGATGGAGGCGGAGCAGCTCCGTCTCGCCTCCGGTTGGGACCCAAAGACCACCGAGGCCACCCGCAAGAAGGGTCGATTGTCGTGCACCAATGATTTCCGGGTGGCCCGAGCCTCCCTCCTCCGCCGCGTGGGGGATGTCGATGAGCGCAGCCCGCGATTCATCCAGTTCGACCAACTGTTCCAGCAGGTGCGCGAACGGGCCCGGCTATCCGACCGCTCCTTCGGCCAACTCTGGCTCTTCGGCGCGGCCCTCGACTGGCTCCGGAACAAGGAACCGGACGCCGGCTTCCCGGTGGCAAGCGGTCATCTGGACGCCTTTCGATACGTCGCGCGGTCCGTCCATGACGTCGCCTTCCTTGAACATCAGGTCGACCAGCACACCAATGGTCTGCAACACACCGGGCGCGCCTAGGCCATGTCGGCTTCCACGCAGATCCATCTCGCAGCCCTGTCAGCCCACGCCATCTGGAGCCGTGACCCCGCATGGCTTCAGGTTTGGTATGACCGCTACTACGCACCCGCCTGCCGCGACTCTCTCTTTCTTCCTCCCCTCCTGGCCCTGGACCTTTGCTCGGCCATGGACCGGGGCGTCAGGAAGCCGGGTTCCCGGGCGACCGCGCGCAACGGCTTCACGGCTTGGTCCGACTTCCTTGAATGGCTGAATGCCAGGGCGCTGGCCGCGCTGGAGACCAGAACGACTTCCATCAGCGGCCCATTCTCTCCCGGCACTTGGAGGATCCTCCGCTCCTTCGGGCTCGCCCTGCTCAATCGGGATTGGCGATGCCCCCCGGAGTTCGCCTCCCGATCGGGAGGCCTGCTCCCGGAAGCGATCCTCGCAGCCGAGTCGGCGCGATGCGATGGCGAGGGTCCGTGTCCTGCACTCGACGACTGCTGGGTTAGCCTCGATCAGGACGCCATCCGAGGCTCCCTGAAAGTCTGGATCCCCGAGGGGGTCCTACTGAGTCTGGGACGTCCTCAGGGCGGGGACGTGGACCCGTTTCTGGTGAAGCTGCTGTATGACGAAATGGAACCGGAACGGGACACCCCAAAATCGATCACCGGATCGAAGCCCAAGTCTCAGCATCATCGGATGCGACTCGGGGCCGCCGGGGAGTTTGCCAAGCGGGACCTCGGTGGGTTACCCAGCGACCTGGGGCGGCTTGCACCCACCGAACTGATGTACCTCGCTGCCGGGGATCCGCCAGCACCGGCCGCCGCCGCACCCCGGGGGCGCCTCACCGCCCCCCCTCGACCAACGGGCATCGAAATCCCGAGGGAACGAGCGCTGCGAGCCCGCTTCGTCATGAAGATGAGTCAGGGCGGATTGCTCCAGCGATTCTCCCGCGTGCGGGATCCCTCGGTCATGGAACCTCATGGACGCCTCCATGTGGAGATCACGGACCGCCCCGAACTCCACCAATTGCATGAGTCAGGCCACCCCCCGCTGATCTCTTGGTATCGAGCCGTGCTGATCCAGTTGGTCCATCAACTGGCCAGACTTTGCGCCGAGGCCGGATGGTCCATCGAAGTTGCTCTCGTCCATTCCTTCGGAGAGAACCTAGCCGCGGCCATCATCCCATCCGATCACCGCGATCACCTGGCGGCATCGGTTGCCGAGGCACGGGATCTGGTGATTGGAGTCTGCCCCGATGCGTTCCGGGCAGGCTGGGCCTCACCCTCTCGTTCCCTCCCCGCGATCAGCCCCTTCCCGCCCGAAATGGATTTCGGGATCCGGGTCCAATTGGGGGGTACCTGCGAGCAGGACCATGCCGCGAAGGAGTCGCTCCACTTCCGCCCGCGGGTCCACTGGGCGGCACGGGTTGAAAAGGCGCACAGCGGCGTGTGGGGAATGGCTTTGGGGAATGACGTCTCGGAAGCGCCCACTCTGGAAATCACTGAGATGAACTGCATGGATGACAATCCCGCGACGGCCGCTGCCTGTGTCCTTCGTAGTCTTCTCGGCATTGAGGATCCAACCGATCTGCCAACATGAGCGCCACCCGACGACTCCACTTCGCCCAACTCAGCGCGGCCCTGCTTTTTCTCAAGCGGACCCTGCCCCGCTCTCCCGCCGAGCGGGCAAACCGACTCGCCCAAACCACCGTCATCCGAACGTCCGCTTTTGGCCCGGTCATTCTCGAAGTGCCGGCCGACGCGCTCATGGCGGTCGGTGCCGCCCAATCCCTCAGTACGTGCGGTGGTCAGGAACTGCTGGTCGGAGTCCGGGCACCCGCCGGGGACGCGCTGCCCATAACCGAGCTATTCCGAATCACCGAACTCGTTCCCACCGGACGGACCGAGCAAGCGCGATGCTTCCTGGTCATGCCACGCGAGGGCTCCGACGCAGCGGGTGCACTGATCGGCGCGTTGGCGGCACTCCCCTTGTGGCAGGTGGCACTGCATTCCTGGGTTGCGGAAGCCGCAGATGGCTCATTCTACGAACTACGTTCGGAGAGCGGGCAGCCGGGCCCGCTTCCCACGGGGCTTCCGGGGGCACCCCTGATTCTTGCCGGCATCGCCGACGACCTCTTCGTGCCGCCTGGCCTGACTCACCCGTTGATCCCTGACTACCGTTTCCTCTTCCCCCCGCAGGAACCCGCGCAGCGCCACCTCTGGATCCCTGTCACCGGGCGGCTTCCGATTCATGCCGCGCTGATTGAGGGAGCCCATCCTCCGGAACCCCTGGCCCGGCGAGTCGTTATCGGGGGCATCCAGAGCCGCGCCAACGCGGTGGTGCCGACTACGGCCCGGGTCGAAGTTCCGTTGGAACTCCAGCGACTCCGCAAGGAATCCAACCGACCCCACTCCACCCACGTGTTGTACCGGATCGACTCCCGGTCCTCCGAGTTCGGCCCACTGCTCTTGCGTTTCCTCGACCACGCCGATGCCGGAATCGAGAGATTCACCTACTACAGTCGCGCCCTCGGGGAGGGTCCAAATTCACAGATCGAACACTACCTCTTGGGAGAGGCGCGGATCCCGGACGAGAAGATGTGGCCGGAACTCACGCGGTTCCATTGCCCCCAGGTTCTCGAGGACTTTGGCCTGCCAATTTACCTTCCCGCAAACCGCCAGCTTGCACCCGACATCGAGGGCTTGCTGAGGGGTGCGAGTGCAGAAGATCCCATTCTGGAAACGCTCGCGTCCCTGACCGGACTCAGCACTCACTCCGTGACAGCCGACAGCACGGATCCGCGGATTGCCGTTATCCTCCCGGAATCTGCTGCTCAGGATTGGTCAGTCCTCCATCTGGAACAGGGACGCCCTCTCGCGGTGGCACTTTCCGTCATTTCCCAATCCCACAACCGGGAGCCCATCCGAAGGGTTCTCGGTCATGCCGAGTCCGTGCTGACCGAAGAGCGTAAGAACCATGAGGAACGTTGGATCGCAAGCGGTCAGGCCGAAGGCGTCGAGATCGCCAATGCCATTGGTGAACACGCAAGCGCTCTCACCACGGCGGCAGCCTCCATCGATCAGGATCTTACACGGCTCGCAACCCGACTGGACGAGGCCCGTGAGGTGGCAGCCCAGGCTGCCGAGATGGTATCGACCAGCCTACCCGGGCAACTGGAACAGTACTCAGTCATGGTCTGCCGCACCCTCTCCGACCTGGCTCAACCCCAATTACAATGGTTGGGGAAGACCGAACAACTCGCGGTGCAACTCGCCCGTGCTCAGGAAAGCGCCCTGACCCTTCAGCGCGACGCCACCCAGGAGGTGACGGCCATCACCACCACGACGGACGAGCGCAATCGGGGACTTTCCGAGGGGGAATCCACCCTCGCCAACCGGGTCACCGAGTCCACCGTGGCGGCGGCGCGCCTGACTACAGCAGTCACCCAAGCCGAGGCCTCCGCCACCTCGGCGGAGCAGGCCCTGAATGCGCAAGCCACCCGCCTTCAGACCCAGTCGGCGGCGTTGACCGCCCGCGAGACAAACCTCAACCGGATCGCTACCGAGCAGGAGGCACGGCAACAGGCGATCCGGACACAGGAGGCAGCGCTCAACGCCCGCCAGCAACAGCTTGAGGCACAGCGCCTGAATCTGGATCGCAGAGCCGCGGCGATCGAATCCGGGCAACAGACCGCAACGGCAGAGGAACAACGACTGCGCCGCCGGGAAAACGTCGAAATCCCGAGCCTTCAGAAACAGTTGAACGACCTCCGCGCGGCCATTGATCATCTGCGCAAGACCCGCATTGATGAGCGCCACGCGGAACTCACCACGGCTCTTGCAGAGGCTGAGTCACTGAAACAGCGCCTGCTCCAGACGCAGCGGGAACTCCAGCAACTGGAAAGCCGCATCGCGCAACTCCGCACCGAAAACGAGGCCCTTAGGAAATCCAATGAGGAACTAGGAAAACAGGTCTCCTCCGCGACCCTTTCCCAGGTCGAGGAGGAATCTCGCGCCCTGAAGAGTGCCCAGGCCGGGATGCGATCCAAGGCAGGCTCCCGCATCGACGGCGCAGATTCAGCGCCCGATCTTCCGTCTTCCGCGGCCAAGTCTGGCCAATCCCAGTCAGCATCTCCTGCCAGGAAGCGGTCCTGGTGGAAAAGCCTCTTTGGATGAACACACCCATCCCCTCATCCCCCTCGCCGGTCGCCGCGCTCTGCGCGCTCGAAGAGCACGCGCAGCGGCATCTGGTGCCCGTGGTCAACGCGACCCACGCGATGGAAGCTTCGGCATTCACCGTCCGAGAGGAGCTCGATCTGTGGGAGGATCGGCTTGAACTCCTCCAACAGGGCCACGAGGTGGGCACGGGATTGCGCGCCATGCTGGATACCGCCGAGGCCTCGCTGCGAGCAGAGCGGACCAGGCTTGACGCGGTGCTGAAGGATCTCTCAGCCCGCAGCAATGAACGCGTCCGTACCTCCGGCTCCCAAGTTCTTGCCGCGAAAGCCTCGGTGGCGCTCGTCCAGGAACTCGTCACTCGCACAGCACTTACCCAGACCCGCCTGAACGCACTCCGTCAGCGGGCCGATCAATTGCTTCAGAGGATGAGCCAGACCGAAGCCCAGGCGGCGGCAACCGCGGATTTGATGTTCGGCATTACCCGGAGGGCCAATGGCGACGCTGCCTAGTCGCGATTGGTTTCATCGCTTCGCGAGCCTCGGAGGCTTGGCCTCGGGACTCGTGGTCGCCCATGCCATCTCGGCGCTTCCAAACCTCCTGGATCTTGCCGAGACCGACCTCCTTCACGGTCACCCCTGGCTTCTGGCGGTCGTCCTGACCGTTGCATTCGCCCTCGCAGATCCCCTGCGCGCCCGGGGCACAGTCCCTGCGCTCGCTCACGGGTTCCTCTTTGGCACCTCTCTATGGTGGACCGGCCACTTTCTCCTTCGATCCGATCTCGCCGCCCGAAACGACATCACCTTTGTCGTCCTTGCCGTCCTGCTTGGTGCCTGCCTACTGACCCGCGCCTGGCTGGCATCCCTCCTGATTGGCTGGATCGTCCGGCTTTGTCTGCGCCGCAACCCCGCGGGTCATGGTCCCCTCCAGTTCCTCGAACTCGCCCTGTTCGGTAAACTTTTCGGATCCCCGGCAACCCATTTCCCGACGGCTCTCGTCCGTTGGATGCGTTGGCACTACCACGCCCGACAGGTGCTTGGGGTCGGCCCAGCCCGCTGCCACGCGGTCGAGCGGGCTTTTGAACAGGTTCTGGACCGGGCCACCCAGACGCTGGGAAAAGCCCTCGGCGTCATTCCTTGCTCCAAGGATTTGGAACGCCTGACCCTCCAGGTCGCACAAGCTTCTGCCGCCGAGTTGATGATGGTATCCTTGGTACATCGGTTCGCACGGGATCCGGACTGCCGTCAGAACTGGCCGGCAAGACTCGCCAAAGTGTGGGATTTGATCCGACATGCCGAGCGGATCTCCGACCAGCGCCTCCTGAGCGCGCGACGTACCTTCCTCGATGCCATCGCCTCGTGCAGCGTTCTCACCCCTTGGTTGAAGCAGGCTGCATCGCTCAGCCAGTCCGGCCACCTTCCTCAAGGAATCCTTCGCCAACTCGAACTCCATTGCCGCCGCGGAGCCAATGGAGAGGAACTTCTTGGATGTGCCTTCCTGATTGAAATCCTGGTTGATACCCGCCTCGCCACCTGGGCGATCTCGCTCCTCGATGGAGCTGGAATGACGTTTTGTCCCGAGTGGATCCGCCCGCAGCTCGCCCGGATCCGTTGGAGCGCCGAAATGCAGATGCTCGACCACGAGCGCGCCCTTGAGGAGACAGATGCCGTCGCTCGACGCGCCCAGATCAGTTGTTCGATCCTTCTGTCCGATGCCCCGGAACTAGCGGGTCCCCGCGATCCCCTTTTGGTCCCACCCTTGCGTGAGCTCCCCTCGCCCGGCGGCGATCATGGCACGGCACTTCTTACCGGCCTGATCCAGTCCGGCCTCGATCGAGGCCCGGGGCTCACGCTCTTCGCAGGTATGATCACCGTCGCAGCGGTGGCGGTGACCAGCTTCGCGGTCTATCGCCAACCGCTCGGCAACTCCGTCAAACCTCTTGTCCAACTCAGCGGAAGCGTGCGCCCCGCTTCCCATCCAATATCAGCCGCGGATGCCACCCCTGATGGGCGCACCGTCCTCATGGCAACCCGTGGTGGAGGCCTGCACGAACTCGACAGCAAGACCTTCCGCCTCCGAGCTCGCGTCCCAGGAAAGGGAGGACCGTCCAGCTCTTTTCTGTCGGACGTCGCGATCGGAGCAACGGGCCTTACCGCCGTCGCCACCTATCTCGTCACGCCTGGCGGCGAAGACTCGGGAGCCGCGGGGCTGGATGTGAAATCCGGGGTCGGATGGAACCCGCTCATCCGCCCCAACCTTTTTCAGCCGGCAGCGGCCTCCAACCTCCAACAGGTCGTTGCCCTTGGGTCGCAGAAGCTCATGCGGGAAGGCTCCAGGTGGCTGCTCTATCGCGAGTCCGGTCGGGAGTTGACCGAGATCTCGTTCAAGGGATTCCCGGCTCCCAGCGCTGCCTTCGTCACCGCCTTGGCAGCCGAACGAAGCGATGCCTCCCGAGCCTTCGCAGCCGTGCGCACCCATGGAAACCCCGGATCCAGCGACTCCCGGATCTTCGAGCTGCGCCCTGGAAATGGAACCGAGGGCGAGGCCATCGACGTCACCGGCTCGTACCCGACCAACGAAGCCATCAATCGGATGACGGTCTCCGCCGGCAAGCTCTGGGTGGTCTCCGACGCCAGCCGACTGTACGAGATTTCCCAAGGGCAATGTCAGATGAGACTCGACGGTGACATCGGGCTCGACCTCAGCCGCGTGGCGCATGCCATTGTGAGCGACGGCCCCCCGGCAGCCCTGTGGATCGTCGAGCAGGGCGTCGATGGATTGCCAAGGGCCGTGCGCGCCCGGATCCTCACGAGTCAGGGAGTCCTTCCGGCCGGCCCCTGGATGGACCTGCAGCGTGCCTTGCCTTCTGATACCGTCCGGTCCGGATTCCTCCCGGACGACCTGCTCAGCTCCAGCGCTCATCCCGCTCCCACCGCGGTGTACGATCCCGATCGTCAGCAACACGTGCTTCTGGCACCGGGTCGCGCGGGTGGGATCTGGCGCCTGGTCTGCCCCCGGATCGCACCTGCGTCCCGCGAGGCAGCCCGACTCCAGGTGGAATTCATTGAAACCCCCGGAGAACGCGTCCTTGGCATCGACCGTCTGGGCAGCCAACTCACTGCCGTCCTCGAATCGACCAACGGTTTCTCCCGCCGTCTTGTAAGCCTCGACGACGCTCATCGACTGGCCAGCGGATTGCCCGGAGCCACGATGCTCATCCACTCGTTGCTGCCCGACGCCCGCGAGTTGAACGGTGCCCGCATCCTGGCCAGCAAGGAAATCCGCTCATCAGGAACCCTGCATCTGTTCCTCGAGTCCGGTCGCATCCTGACCTGGGATCTGCGGCTACATGGCTTCACCTCCCGGAGCGGCTACCTTCCACTGGATCCACACGACAAACCCGTCAGCGGCCTTCGCAGCGTTGATTGCGTGGGTGGGCGCGTCGTCCTCGTCGACCGGTCAGGCCGCGTGCTGGCGTCGGCAGAGGCTGAGCTTGCCCGCAATCCACCCCGATTCTCGATCCTGCACGAGGGGCGGAGCGCACGGCCGGGTCCGGGTCTCGACCCTTTGCGCATCGCCACCCTGCCCTCTGGCGTCGAAGTTTTCATGGGCAAACCCGGCTCCCGAACCGCTGAGCCTTGGTTCCTCGGTCCGACGTCCGGTTCCACCAATGAGGGCGCTGGCCCTTCGAGAATGACCTGGCAAAGGACCGGTTCGACCGAGCCGCTCCAGATCGACACCCTGACCCGACTCCAGATCGACGGCAGTGCTGCCGACCTCCTCGGCCTCGGCACCTCCGGATCCCTGCACTGGCGCGGCCCGAACGACTGGGTGCCGGCCGATCCCGCCTACGGCCACTTCACCGGAATTATCAATGCCATCGGCGCGACCTTCGCGCGACGGACGAACTCGCTCCACGTTCTGGGTCGCGCCGATGGCCACCCCTCCCCTGGGCACGCGCTGTGGTCCCATCGTCCCGCCGGCCTTCGCCCCCCGTTCAGTGCTGCCGCTGCGCTTCGTCCAGCCAACCCGCAGATCTTGTTGGGCCACGCCGGGGGGCTTTCCTCCTACTCGCCAGACAACCGCCAGTGGACTCGTCTGCTCCCGGCCGACAGCCCGAATCCCTCCTCCCGTTGGACGTTCCTCGCGAAGGAGGAAGCTTCCGGATCGGCCAATACCGTCTGGGCGATCGATCGAACCACCAATTCCGGAATCAAACGGATCGTCCGACTCCACGCGGACGAAGTCGCCGAAATCCCGGTCACGCCCGGCACTACGGTCGCGGCTGCGGAGAATGCCCTCGCCCTCCTCGATTCCAATGGCGGCGTTTACCGGTTCGCTCCTTCCGGAGGCAGCAACCGCATTGTGGAGCCGATGACTCCCGAGGTCGGCGATGTCGACCTACGCCGAATCGTCGGCACCCAGCGTCTCCATGCTCTCGATCAGCACGGCCACCTCCTTTTCGCCTCCGCCGATCACCTTTACTGGAAGCCGGATCCCGTCGCCCGGAACTCCTATCTCGACGCCGAAATTGATGCTGCAGGTGACCTGTTTCTCGTCAGCACCGATGGCAGAGTTCTGCACCGACGCGGCAATTCCCTAGAAGCGCTCGCAACCCCGGCCGAGCGTCTGCTTCGCCTGGACTCCACTCTCGCCGCGGCAACCCCGTCCAAGGGATTCCTCCAAACCATCGGATCCGGTGCCAAACCTGAACCCATCGCCAGCGGATGGCTGAGCGGCGTCCGCCTCGGCCCAAAGGTGACGAGTGTTCTTACCGACGGAGACGTCCTTTACCTCGCCGGTGCGGAGGGCTCAATGATCCGCGGCCTCAACGGCCTCCAAACCACGCCTCTGCTGCAGGGCGCTGGCATCTCACGCTTCGAGGACTTCGGGCGTCATGTGGTCGCCTGGAAGTCGGAGACCCCGTTCCGCGTAGTGACAGATGCCAACTCGCACCGCCTGGAGCCCGTCTCCGGTCCCGTTCAAGGTTTGGTCTCCGGCCCCGATCAGGAACTCTGGGCCGTGCGGGGCGAAATCGGCATCAGGCCCGTGACCGGCGCGGAAGGAGGGACAGCCTGGTTCCGTCGCGATGGCTCCCTCCCTGGCAACCTCACCGAGGCCGCCCGATGGATGGACGACTCTGTCCTGCTGTCAGATGCCACCGGCAGCCTGGTGCGCTACGACCAACGCCGCCGATCCCTCAGCCGAGTGGACAACACTCCGCGAGCCCCGTGGAGATTCCTGCGTACCCGGGATTCAGTCCTGATCGAGAGCGCAGGAAGTGGAGGGCAAGGGCGCGAACTGTACCTGCTTGCAGGTGCACAGGCTCCCTCCTTGAGTTCCATCGAATCCGGTGCCGTCGGTGTCCTCGCCCAGCCTGGAGGAGTCTCGTGGATCCGGGCGCGGGACCGTTCCGTGCATCGCCTCGAATCCGGAAGCAGCCCGGTTGCCCTGGTTTCATTCCCCGAAACGCCTTCCGACTCCACCGATACCGCCGCAGTCTCCCAGATCCTGCCCGCGGCCGATGGATCCCTCTGGGCACTCGCCGGCACCACCGCATTCAACTACTCCCTCCGCGCTCAGTCCGTGACCCGTCGGTTGACGCAAGTCAAGGCCCTCGGCCTTGAGGGCCAGTCCCCCATCGCCGTCATCGAAAGCCGCCCGGGCCAGCTGGCCCTCTGGGACCTCTCCACCGAGACACCCGGGAAACTTGCCGACGGAGAACGGGTCGCCCTGGGTGAGAGCCGCTGGATGGCTTGGAACGACAGGGACTCCCGACGCGATGTGCTCGTCGGACCCCAGCCGACCGGACGATGGACCGCCGCCACGCGCGCACCGGTTTTGCTGGATCGGCGGCAGTCGCCCATCCTGATACCGGGCACGGATTTGACGGCGTGGCTTTCCGAAAAAGGCGGGGTCGTTCTTTACGAACTTTCCAACGGAAACTGGCGGACCATCGGCGAGCCGGAGATCGGCTGGTCTCATCTGGGATTGCTCGGCAATCGCATCACCGCCGTCCGACCGAAGGACAACCTCTTCGAGGTGGGACAACTGGACCCGGAGCGGGGACTCATCGTCCAGCATCGCATCCCCGGTCACGCTTGGTTCACCGAGCAGGAGGTGTTTTCGATTCAGGCACCGTCACCCGAAACCCGGACCGTCGCGCGATCGGGAGGTGGTGCCAGTTCTCCGCCTGTTGCCGAATGGCGCCGTCTTACCACTCCCTTCGATCCTCGTCGCAGCGCCACCTTCGAATCGACTGCGATGGGCGCGACCCTGGCCTTCCTTGCCGGCTCGGAGGGCGCACCCCCGGCCATCTGGGTGGTCCGCGATCCCGACCATGCATTGCCTGTCCGGGGTCTTCCATTCCCAGACTCCTTGAACGCACAAGACGTGTTTGCGGAGGACCAGGGATTCATCGTCCGCCATGATGGCCGCCTGTCGCGGATCCCCTTCGCCACTGCGGAGGTTCAAGATCTCGCCGGGGACGTCGAGGACGTCGGCCAGATTGGTGACCAACTCTGGTTCCTCCAGACCGTGGCTCCGGCTCAAGGGGGCGGCTGGTCCCTCCGCCGGGTCGCGGACGGCGCTACCGCACTGCATCTGCACTGGATCGAGTCCCAGGGACAACGTCGCCGGATCCAACAGGCCTGGTTCAGTGGTCACGGCGATGCTCCCTGCCTCGCACTCCAACTTGAACCCACGCCGGTCGCAAACCCCTTCCTCTCCGACGCCCCGGCTGCACTGACCCCCCCCACGGAATCAACCCTGTCCATCGTCGCTGGTCCTGACGGTCTTCAGGTACGCCCGATGAAGGATTCAGCCGGCGTCCCCGCTGGTACCGGCTCCCTTCCTGCCCGCACCGGAGATTCTGCCGGAATCCTGATCCGCAAGGACCGTTTGGATGCCGACGGTTGGGTCGCATCGCGGTTCCCCGTCGCCTTCGAACCGGGCGACGCGCCCACCAATCGCCTCCCGGTCCGCATGCGCGACGGCTCGATCCGCGCGCTCCCGCTGAACCTCTCCGCGAACCCCCGACCCACAGCAGCGTCAGGTCCGGCGATCACCTCTGGAAGAGCCCTACGGATCAAGGGAGATGAAGCCCGGTACGGAACCATTCCTGTTCAGGGAGGTCGCTTCCCCTGCGATGAATGGGTCGCGGCCATTCCCGTTTCTGGCGGTGGATTTTATACGGCCGATGCGCTCGGACAGGTCTGGCGCTGGCAGGTCGGCCCAGGCGGGTTTCGAAGGATGATAATCCCCCTACCCCAAGGCACCGCTGGGGCAAATGGATTCCGATTGCCTGCGACCCCGGATGGTTCGGTCCTGGTGGTGGATGCGACCACCCGGGTGATCGCTCGAATCTCTGAGGGACGGGTCGCAGGAGCAGGCGATTCCCGAGCGGTCACGACCCCCGCCGAACGCGGTGGGCAGTCGGGCCCGCTCCAATGGTTCCCGAGTGCCGGCACCGGATTGCCCATGGTTGTTTCGGTCAGCGCACGAGGCACCACTTCCTCGGAATCCCTGAAGCTTGCCTTCACCGGCTCGGGACTGGGTATCGACCGACCGATCGACCTCAGTGACGTTCCTGGAGAATCCGCTCCGTGGCTCCAGATCGCATCCCTTGCCGACGGGAGAAGGCTCGTCTGCCCCGCCGTCCAGGACGGCATCCAACGTCTCTCGCAATTGCGGTTGATCACTCCGACCCCACCGGCTGACCTCCGCGCCGCCTTCTCCGTCGCTCCGCTCACCTTTACTCCAAACCCCACCGGATGGTCGGTCACCATCGATGGTGCGCCCCTGGCCGTCAGTCGAGGTGCCTTCGCCATCGATGATATCCGCAGCGCCGCCACCCTGCGTCGTGGGACCGCCACCGAACTGTATCTCGCGACATCCCATCCGGGTGCCCTTGTCGTTCAAAGCTGGCAGGAGGGAGCGCTCGGCAAACCCCGACTGCTCCCCGTGCCTGGCCCCGTTGCTGAACTCCGGTCCTGGCAGGATGAAATCTGCATCCAACTCTCCGATGGAACCTGGCGCGCGCTCCGCAACCAGAGCTGGCAACCAGTCAACCCGGAATGGTCGGTCGCCCGCGGCACCCGTTCAAGGTGGGGCTTTGACCTCGTCCGCTCGGTCCTGAGCTGGGAAGGCGAAGAGGTCCCTGTGCTCCAGGGCCCCGCGGGCTCGGCCCTCGCTCCGGACGTGCTCACCGCCGAAACGGAATCCGATGGCACCCCGCGCGCCCGGTCCGCGCCCGATGGCGCCGTCCTCTTCCAGTCAGCCGAGGGATCCTGGTACTCATGGAAACCGGGGTATTCCGTCAACCGCCGCACCCCCACTCCTGCAGCACAAGCTCCGGAACTCCTCCGCATCAATGCCGGCTCCTTCCCGCGCCGGTCCCCCACGCGCGGAACCTACACCTGGAACGGCGCAGATGGGTCACCCATCACGCTTCCCCTCACCCTGCGCGCCGGACGAATGCCTCATCAGGACGTCATCGCAATCGAGTCATGGGGAGCCGATGGCCTGCTCGCCGTGCTTCACGGTGGACACGGATTCCTCGCCTTTCCCAAGCGGGCATTCGAGGGAGGTCAACTCCCGTCCTTAACCGTCGCGCGCCCGGCACCGGCCCTCCCCAATCCGACCTATGCCAGCCACGACGGGGTTCGCCTGTTGCCGGATCGCTGGATGGTCTGGCGGGGGAACGGCGAGTCGGTCCAGTTCGCCCTGCGCCCAACACGCAATGCTGGCCCAGATTCAAGCCTTGGCCCCGTCATGGCTTCGGGTTTTGAAATCGATGATCCCGAGCACATCCATCCCGTGGCCATGGAAGGTTCACGCCTCCGATTCATCCATCGCGACGCATTCTGGGTGCGCGAACTTGCGCCCGGCCTTGCCTCGTTCCAGCGCCTCAACGATCCCGTTCCCCCAGGCCAGGTCGCACCCGTCTTCGACGAAGCTTCAGGCCGGATGATCCTCGGGGCGGCGACTCCCGCTGCCTCCCGCGTGAACCCTCCGTGGCTCGGGCGCTTTGCCGCAGACGGCCGTCGGGTTCCATCCGAGAGCTATTCCGCCGCGCTGAGTCGATCGGATGCGGGCAAGACCCTGCAGATTGATCGGGACCAACCCCGGCGATTCTCCCTCAGACTGACACGCGCGGAGAACGGCTGGACCACCCCCTTTGAGCAACCGTCAGCTGCGTTTCTCTCCGGCAACCGCCTGATGTTGGTGGGACAGCACGGCGACTGCGTCGGCTACTGGGACGATGCACCGATCGACAACGCACAGGTCGATCCCTTGCCGACCTCACTGGCAACGCTTTGGCGGGAAAGCAGCCGCATCATCGGATCAGGGACAGCCGGCGGCCATGCCGAGCTCACCCTCGGGGATCAAGGCGAAACTCGGGTTCTACCCTACACGCCCGCGCCGGGTGGAAGCTTCGCCTGGCAATCCGACACCTTTTCGCTCCGACGCAATCCCACCGACGGAATCCTCGTGCCGGTCTGGCGACCCGCCGACGCCCCCGCTTGGAAGCCGGTTGAGGACTGGCAGAAGTCCGGGCTGCCCGGGAGTTGGATCGAGCGCGCAGCCCAACTGGGGCCGGATGCCTTGATTCTTCAGGATCGGTTCGGCCTCCGTCGATTTTCACCCTCCGCGCGAACGTCGGCTCCGCCAGTCCTCGCCGCAGACGAAGCTGCCTTTGCCGACCTTTCCCGGCACCTCACCGCGATCACAATCCTGACTTCCTCCGACACCTCCGCCTCGCAGACCAAGCCCGGACTTCGCGCCATCATTGCCGGTTCAGGAGAAGCAGGCTTCGCCCTGGCAGCCGGCGCTGGCGACACCGCCACGACCAATGGCTCCTGGGTCCTCTCCCACGACCGCCCCGGAGCGCCGTTGATCCTCCATGCCCGTACCGAAGCCGGTTCTCTGGAGCTTTCCGGCCAACCCAACCACCTCTCATTCGACGTCGTCACGGGGCTCTTCGATGTCGCGGGCCAATCCTGGCTCACCAGTCCGGCGGGGGCCGCCCTCCTCAACGACGACCGCTTCCTCGGCGCACACCGTACCGAGGCGCGTGACCTTCTGAGCCAGCCCGATCTTGGGCTGACCCTGCTCGACGACGCTCCTGCCGTGTTCTCCCGGTCCCGACCAACCCAACCGCTCCGCATCGCTCCGGGCTTTCCCGGGGGACATGTCGCCGCCGGCGTTGCCGAGTATACCTACTTTCAGGGCACCAACGACTGGATCCTGTTCCGCCGGACCGATGGGCAGTTGGCCCTCTCTCGAAACGTCCAGACCGAAACCGGTCCAAAGACGGATACCGCCATCGGTGCCGCCATCTTCTCCGGCTGCCAGATGGCCTTTGACCACGTCTCCGGCGTCCACCGGGACCCCAACGCTCCCGACAATCTGGTCGTCGTCACCGATCGGGCCATCGAACGGGTGCTGGCCGGCAACGGACCACCGACCAGTCGAGTCATCGACATCGGTCGCACGTTGGTTCGCCCATCGCCCTGGCATTTTTCCGCCTTCGCCACCAACACCCAGTGGAATCTCCGCATCGACGATCAATCGATCCGCATTCCCTTCGGATCCCCGTCCCCCATGGCCGTTGATCCCGCCACATCGCGACCTGCCTTCACCCTGGGCTCCCGGATCTGGCTCATCGAACCCGACCGGATCCGCTGGCTCGAAACCGACCCACGCTGGAAGGCGAAAAGAAGGGCGCTGGAGCTGAGTCCAACCGGAAACCGATGACGCTGGCACGATCTGGGATACCGATTACGACACCGGCAGGCACGATCCCAATTGCTCCATCAGCTTCCAAACGGTCGGATACCGCTCATCCGATCTCTCCGAGAGCGCCCATCTGAGGGTCTCGACCAACTGCGGCACCTTCACACCCTGCATCCATCGCTGCTGCTGGAACTCCGACGTCAGAGGCTCGACCAACTGCGCCGCCGGTCGGTCCGCGAGTTCCGGCCACCCTGCCAATGCCGCCAAACCCGCCATTCTGCCCGACACTCCAATCCCGGAATCCCAGCACGAGAAATCTCGCCGGAGACAGGCCATCAGCACCGCTCCCACGAGGTACACCTGGACCGGCCCGATGGCTGGAGCCGCGGTCGCTGCCGGAAGCCGGTTCAATCGGCGATAAGGCGGCAGCAGTGTCGTGTTGGGAATGACGGCCGTGGGATCCGCCAGGTGAATCGTCCGCCATCCCACGGACCAACGCGCGCTCAAACCGGCCAGCGGCAGATCCATGAGACAGGATCCCGCATCGTTCAACGATCCCAGGAGTTCACAGAGCCCACACACCATCTCGATGTCGTCCCTCGCCGATGAGTTTATGGAACGTGCCGACCATTCTGTCAGCGGCCGCGGCACATGGAGGCACTCCAGCAGCACGTGGGTCGGATCTTCCACCCGGGCATGGTCCAACACCCGCGCCCATCGCGGATCCGTCCGGCTCTGCTGCCGCAGGCGCTGGGCCGCCTGGATTTTCCGCTGCCACCAGCCCTTCGCCTCCGCCGAATTCGCAGCGCCCGCCGACGGAATGATTCCCACAGCCTGCCCCTCCGTTCCCTCCCCGCGAACCACCAGATAGGCCTCCTCCCAAGCCGTGCGCCACAGCAGGTCTGGCATGCACCATCCGGCCCACGCCCCGGTCTTCTGTTCGTTGAGCAGTCCGTCCCGTGCCACGCCAACGGCCTGCTCCCATGGCAGGATCGGCTCGGGGGGCGGAGGGGGCGGATTCTTCGTCGGGGCTCCTTTCGGGATCGGGTGGGAAATCTCAACCGCGGGACACCCTGGATTGCGGACCTTCACTTCCGTCAACCAGGCCGAGCACACCCGCTGAAGGTCCTGAGCCAACTCCCCATCCGGCTCCGTGTCGGACGGCAACCGACCCACCTGCTTCACGACCGCCCGCGCCAACTCCGGCACCCCGTCAAAGGACTTGGCCAGGCTCAGCAATTCCTGGAGGCCTGCGCCCCTGTTCTCGTTCGCCCGGCTCAGGTCATGGCACGCCACGATCTGCAACAGGAGTCGGCGAACCTCCCAGCAATCCACGTCCGCTCGGCCTGCTGATGTGGGGTTGTTCATTTGGATCCCGTTCACTCCACAACTTCGGCATGTCGAGAATTTTTGAAAATTCAGCTTAACCGTTGGCCGTCTCCACTCCCGGCCCGGCTCCACGGATCCGCGCTCCGAAGCCTCCGTTCCGCCGGTCTCCTTGTCCCTCGCCCGCGGTCGGCATCTTCAGGCTCCACCGACCTTGGGGGCAAGGACAAGCCGGAAGCCGGCGTTGTTCCAGCTGTCCCCAGGGCGGATTCATCTGCATTTGGGTAGGTGGACGAATCGGCCGGGATTCCGGTCGATTGCAGCATCCGAGGTTCGGCGGTGTTCCGGACGGGCTTGATGAAGCCATTCTCCGGCGTCTGACACGCTTCTCTCTGCGGGTTCTATTCTCCTTCTGCCAGATCGCCGCCGTCGTTCAACGCCGAATCGGCTTCGGTCCGTTCTCGTTCCAACTCCAGTTCGTAGAGTCTGATCGCCAAGTTTCGCATCACCGCCAGCATCTCGGCTCCGACCCGAACCTTCACGCGGCGCGTGTCCTCCTGAAAGCTAACGTCCCGCCGGTAATACCCCCGTTCTAGATCGCCGACCAGTGATCCCGGTTCGATTGGGTTATCGCCTCCTCGCTCAGGTGCGCATTCCGATCGATCCGGACACCTGTTCCGAATTGATTCGGACAGCCAAACGGAAAACGTCGGACAGGGTTCCGATTTCGGTCGGACAGTTTCTCGCAGGCTTCGTCGCGGTTCCGACCCGGAACAGCGTTCCCGTCCTGACTTCAATGGAGTGCTTCCGATTTCTCACGACTCACAGTCGTAAAACATGTCGTTACTTCCACACAAGTAACGACGTTTCGAGCAACCCCACAAGACCTCCCCCCATTGACTCAAACTGCGTTCTGCGGGATAACCTGATCCCTAAGGTTTTGCTACACTGACTCTTCAAAGTTCCACCCTCACCCGCTTCGGCAGGTGACGGACTTCCTTCAAGCGCCTTTCCCATGGGTTCCCCGCGACCACGTCGCACGGGTTCCCATGGAAACCTCCACCGTCGGCCATCCAACGGTGCTGCAAGGCGCCTGACGGATGGAGGAACGACACCAGCGCCGGTCGGATCACTCCGACCTCAGCACCAGGAAGTGAGTCAGTCCGCATGAGCACCCAGGATGTGTCCCAGTTCAAGGCGTCAGCCCTGGACAACGACACGCTTCGTCGTTGGGCCCCCAGCATCTTTGCCGAGGGTCCCCGCGATGGCGTCAGCAAGCGCTACACGTTCGTCCCCACCGCAAGGGTCGTGGACGGATTGCGCGGTCACGGATGGGTACCCGTCGCTGTCGAGGAACAGCCGATTCGGATCGAGAGTCGCCGTGGTTTTCAACGGCATCTTCTCCGACTCCGGCTCGCCGACCAGATGGCCACCCTCGACGAATGGAACGTCGAGTTGGTCCTGGTCAATTCCCACGACGGTGGCTGTGCCTATCAACTCCACGCCGGACTTTTCCGGCGGATCTGTTCCAACGGCCTCGTGCTGTCGGACACGCGGTTCGAAGCCATCCGGTTCCGCCACTCGGGTCTCCAACCCGAGGAGGTGGTTCAGGCGAGCTTCCGGCTGATCGAGGTGATTCCCCAGATCAGCGGGTTGGTGGAGGGCTTTCGGAAACGATTGCTCGAAGATTCGGAATCCCACGCCTTCGCACGGCACGCCCTGCGATTGCGTTATACGGAGGAAACACAGCCTCCCGTCGATCCCGGCACCCTGCTCAAGGCACGGCGTCCGGAGGACACGGCGAGAGACCTGTGGACGACCCTCAACCGGGTTCAGGAAAACCTGATCCGGGGCGGGGTTTCAGATCATCACCGCGACCGCCGCGGGAAGCTGCGCTCCGTGCGCGCCATTCGCGGCATCGACTCCAAGGTTACCTTGAACAAGGGAATCTGGGGTTTGGCCGAGCGACTCGCCCTGGGACACAGCCTCGCGCAACCGGAGACGACCACGCTTCCGGCCTGACGCGAGGTGATGAGGTTGTTTCAAAGGTTATACGGCCTTCGAGGAATTGAGCCGAAATCAATCCTCAACCTTTTCCCACCCACGGCGGGATGAAGCAGAGGAACCACGATCCGGGCGGTCATACGACACCACCGGGTCGCGATCCCAATTCACCACATAGACAACAGGAACACCGATGAACCCAGCACAAACCAATCACCCGGACCCGAACCGCGACTGGCTGCCCCGTTGGTTCGCCGAGCGCGGCTTTCACTCCACCGGACCCGGCACATTCTCCAATGGCCGGGCCCAGTTCCAGATCCTGGGCCAACAACTCACGGCCCTACCCGGGAATGGAACCGTTGCCTGGCGCGGAGACATTCCCGAGGCCGACACCGCCACCCTCCAATTCCTGCTCCAGACCTTGGTCGACTCCCCTGGATTCCAGTCCCAAACCCAGATCGCCCGACGAACCGCCCGACGCGAACACGCCGCCGCCGCCATGCATCTCGTCACCACCACGATCACCGAGGACCCGGAGTCCCATGCCAGCGTCCATCTCCGACGCTTCCTCTGGTCCCTCTACAACGGGCACCACGCCCTGAGCCTGTGGCGCCTCCGCGACAACCTCGACGGCCGGCATCAAGGCGCCGTCACCCTCCTCTTCGCCGCCTGGATGCAAGGCGATCTCCCCGACGACACCCTCCGCCAAGCCCTCACCGACACCGGCGAAATGGACCGCTGGGACGAAATCCGTCTCAACCCGTCCCAGAAGGAACTCCTCGGAACCGCTGCCGATACGGTCACCCAACTCCTCGCCACGCTCGCCCCCTCCGGCCTCTACCCCGACATCACGCGCGCCAACGCCTTGCTGCGTCAGGTGGCGGATTGTCTGACGCCGAAGAGGTAATGCATCACCACCCGTGCAAAGAATCCTCCCTACCTGCTTGAAAAATTGAAATAGGCAATGAGCCACCTCTCTAAATCATTCCTCAGGCGTCTGCATCAAGCCCCCTCCTTAAGACGAATGTAGGATTCACAGAAGCGCTGCAAACATGGCACTTTTTTCGGAAATGTGTTGTACAGGCGGCTATAAAAGCGCTTGCGACAGCGGGATCGTGCCCCCTTCCACAAACCGAACCTGACCCCCACCCGGAGCGGGGATCCGGTCGAAAGCCAACCGGTTCCTCTCGCGGGTCCGGAATGCCCGCTCCCGAGTAGATCCGTCCACCAGCCAAAGCACCGAGGCGATTGTCTGGGTCACGAAGTCGAAGGTTCGGATCCTCCCGGCGAGCCAACTGGCCTTACCGCGAAGTACGGACTCCCAAACCGCGGGCTCATTGGCGTCCAACTCGACATCAACGTCTGCCTCGCGAGGTTCTCGAATGCCGCCCCTCCGCAGTCAGGCCGCGCTCGTCCCTCGCTTGCCTCGCCTGCTCCGGACCGCTCCGCTCTCCCTTCTCTGTTCTGCTCATGGCTGACCTGGGGGCAGGACGGACCGGAATCCGAGGCTGTTGTAGTAGCCGTTCCGGAACTCCGGGTTGAGGCTGTTGCGGTACGCCGACCGGCAGGAGATCGCATAGCTGTACCAACTGCCCCCGCGGACCACCCGGTTCGAGCCCGAGCCCGGACCCCGGGGATCTGTTTGAATCCCACCCGAATACCCTCCGTACCGATCCCAGCACCATTCCGATACGTTCCCAGCCATGTCATAAAGTCCATACCCGTTCGGCGCGAATGATCCTACCGGGCTGGTATAGGGAAAGTTTCCCACCGCATATGTTGGATGGAATTCCCGCGTCGGGCTAACGTCGTAGTTGTAGGAAGATGAACTCAAGTAGTTCGCTCGGCTGTGCGTGATCGTGTCGGCATCCGACCAAGGGAAACGGCGCCCGCTCGCCCCCCCTCTCGCCGCTTTTTCCCACTCCGCCTCCGTTGGCAACCGATACCCCGCATTCCACTTCACATACGGTGCCAATTGCCCCGTTTTGTAAACCTGGGTCAAGGCCTCGTCGGTGTAATACGCCGGCACCCGCCCCTCCTTCTGTGATCGCGCATTGCACCACTTCACCACCTCGTACCAACTTACCCACTGTACCGGATGATTCGCGGCCTTTCCTTCACCCACACCTCCAAGGTCATACCCCTTACCCGTGCCCCAGTCCTTCACCTCGTCCCAAACCGCCTTGGTCACCTCGTACTTGTCCATGTAAAAGGCCGACACATACACGGAATGCACTGGGCGTTCGCGCCAGAGGTCAGACGGGTCGTTGAACGAATCGCCCATCTCGAACGTGCCGGCGGGAATCAACGCCATCCCACTCGGTGGCGGCGGGATCGGTCCTTGGCCCGCGGGGAGCACGTGGATGAACCGTGGCGGGCGTACCGAACACCGCACATTGAATCGGTGTGTCTGATGTCCATTCATGCCTGACCGTACATTATACTCACTCACGCGAACTGACCCATCCCCGTTGACCGCCTCCACCCATGCCACGTGACCGAGCGCTCCTGTCCCCTCATACGCACCCCAATGCGCTATGGCTCCCACCGCCGGTGTTCCATTCGTTTCAAATCCGATGGCCTTGGCATTGGCTGCCCAGTTTCTGGCGTCGCTAAAGCGCCCGTCCCGCATCCAGTTGGTGAAAAAATAGGGAGCGGAGGTTGTCCCGGCCCGCTCGTTGATTTTCCATGCCACATAGGACGTACATTCACGGAAGTAGAACTGCCATTCGTCTGCGGCCAACGGGTCGCCGTCCGCATGCGGATAGGTATCGGCATATTGACAGGGCTCCAGGTCCGCAGGGTTGATCACATTCACCTGTGCCTCCCGGGAATCGAGGGAACTGGATCCAGATTTCAGCCGTACGAAATATTTGCCGGTATGGACCGCCTGCGCGTTGGCTACCGCGAGATCCGCACCGGTCATGCCCGGCAACGCCACGCCATTGCGATACCATTGATAGGTCAGGGCGCCGGGCCCGATGGCCTCCACCGAAAGCTGAAATCCATCTCCCGCACGCACATCCCGTGATTCTGGTTGGCGCCGGATGGTGATTGGGGCTGGTTCCGGCGTGGCCATCTGCCCGGACCACCATGTCCGACTGTACAAGGACAATGGGGACAATCGGGGCAACTCATCGTCCTCCATCCCCACAATGCTCAACCCGGCATTCAGATCCGCATGGCCACCGACGTTCCATTCCGCCGACACCAACCGGCCCTCGGTCAGCGTTGCCGTCCCCGACACCTCAACCCTGGGATCCACATTCATCTGGATGCCCGCGATGCCATACACCCGAATCACCACTTGGGGCACCAAGGCCACCGAAGCGTTGGCGGAACCGTTGACCGAATAGGTGAAGGGCACGCGTTCTGGTGGTGGCATGGTATAAACCCGGTCCCAGATCACCAACGGATTGCGACCGTGGAGATAGTTCGCGCCGATTCCGAAGCGGCCTTCCTGACGAAATCCCGCTCGTACCTCACCCGATGCCGTCAGTTCAAGGGTGGCGCGGCCCGACAGAATTTTGGACACCTCAACGCCGACCGGCACGATTCCCACCTTCATCCAGATCCAGTGGGTGCCCTTCAAAAGCTCCCGAGTCCCCTCCCTTTGGAGAGTTCCGGTTCCTGACAGGCGCGATACGAGTGACGCGGCCAGATCCACCTCGACCCGGGCCTGAAACCGCTCCACCCGGGCGCCCTTGGTCTCCAGCGTCGACACCAGTCGGGGCGACAGTGAGAACCGGGCCTCCTCCAATGTCACCGACGCTCCCGTCCCCAAACTCCAACTCGTCCCAGATAGGTCCTGGTTGATTCCGGGGAGCCGCAGGTCGAGCGGGATCATCAACTTCTGACGGGGGTCACTCCCGGGAGATGGCTTCTCGGCCATCACCTCGAGGTTTCCCTCGGCGTCCACCTCCAGGATGACGCCCTCGGTCCCCACCTGGAAGGCGCTCTCAACCAAGACATCCGCCAGTGGCACCTCCTCGGTGAAGAGAATCAGCCGCCGATCAACTGGCTCATCCTGAATCGATACAATCCGTCGATAGAAGATCTCCCGGACGTTGACCGGGGTAAGGTTTGCCAACCGTTGCCCCACCGAAAAGGCAGGCCGGGATTGGTCGGTGTACTGGATCCGAATCCGATCCTTCTCAACCGATTCCATGACCCACGAATCGGTTTGGTTGGATCTCAGCTGTGCCGGCGCCACGCCCATTCGTTGTGCAACCCCCGAGGCCGCCGGATTCAAGCGCTGGCCATTTTGCTGTGCCGTCTCCGAGCCGAACACGAACAGGCCTTCGGCGGCCTTGGCCTCGCGTTCCAGTTGAAAACTCCAAGTCCACGTTCCGGCATTTCCCACGACATCGGCAGCCTCCAAGACCACTACGACCGACTCCCCGTATTGACCGATGGGAAGACTGCTCCCGGGCGAGAACGCCACCTCAGATCCGTCAAAGCTGACCTCCGGATCAGCCACCGTCAGCGGAGCACGGCCGCCAATTCGCATCCGTATCGATGCGGGATTGATGCCTGACGAGTCATCCAAAACCACTCGCACCGTCCCGAGGCGCGAAACTCCGAAATCACCCGCATCAGGAAACTTTCCTCGTACAACCGGCGGCTGTTCATCCACCGACACGACCCTCAGGAACCGCGGCACCGTCCCCGAGGTCTCGAACAACCGTTCCAGCGCCAGTTCCTCTGCCCGGACGGGATCCCCGGGCAACGGCGCCCACACCTTCAGGTCTGCCGATTCCTGCAACTGGTACCGCACCCCCGGCTCGGTTCCCCAGACGAAACGGACCACACGCGCCCCCTGCTGATCCTGCTCAAGGTCGATCAGCGTCGGAATCGATCCGGCCCCCTGAGCCCCGGACATCGCCAGCCACCCTGCAACCACAACGCTTCCAAAAAACGAATGCAACCGGGTCATATAGGCACCCTCAGGGAAAGCGGGGCATTCTGACAAGACACCTTTACATCCGCGCTACAGGCCGAGGTACATTTGAAGCGGGGAAGCCGGCCATTGGGGGGATGGGGTCCGGTCAAAGTGTACCACCCCTGATCGGTTCTGATGGTCTGGGTGTGTTGCTATGGAGCGGCAGTGTGGATGACTATGCGATGCCCCTGCGTGTGCGGGATTGCCTCCTCCCCTGGAGGACTTTAAGGGGAACATTCTTCCGCACCTGCATCGCCGAGATCAGGTGGAACTCCGGTAGTCATCTGCGCCAAACATGCCGTACTTGGTTGAGGGGCATTCAAAAGCAAAGGGTTCAGCGCGAAAAAGGAGCCCGCTTCGGAAGCCGAATTGGTGCTACGCATCGCAAATCGTGAACACGGGCCGTAAAAACCGGTTAGGCAAACCAGGAACTAGTCCACCCACCAACAAGTTTTCAGATGCAGATGAATCAGCCCTGTCGAAAACCCAACGATTGGCGGTAGCTAGAGCCTGTCCCCAGAGTGCGGAAGCCATTGATAGCCAACAGTTAAGCCAACGCCACAAGAAGGCTCATAATGGGGAAAATCCTCCTCAATCACGGGAATTCGACCTTTATGTGCCCTGGCCGTCTCTTGGTGCCCCTAACTTCGTCCCCGCCGACGTCTTCAACCCGAAGGGTTGGGAGCCGGTAGCCCGGGGTTGCGAAGCGTACCCCGGGAAAGGATGAAAAATGTATATCTACCCCGGAGGGGTTGCAGAGGGTTCTCAAACCCCTCCGGGGTAGGGATCCATTCGGACGCATGACCCGGGGTAATGCTTCGCAACCCCGGGCTACCAGCTGAAACGCCTTCGGCGTAAAGGTCAGACCGATCTCTGTAAGATCAGGAGGCACCTGGGTTGAGATGGAAATTTCAAAAACAGGGTGGTTTGGGACAGGCTCTAGCTATACATCCTTATAACCAATCCTATCGATGCCAACTGGACCTTCTATGGATCCAGAGTGCAATTGGCCGCCAAGACCGGCATTCGCTTCAACACTCGAGGCGACATCGCCGATGATGGATCGTGGCTTGCCTTCGTCCAGGGAGTCGGCGAGAGCATCCGACAAACAATGGTTTGCCCAACGAGCGGAGAATTCCAACTGCGTTACAGCGTCGCAGGACGGAACACTGGCCCTGGGAACGTCGGTGGAGACCTGAACTATCAGGTCACCCTGGAAGGCGGTGGGCTACTTGAGGCCGGGGAAATGGGCGAAACTACGCATCACCGGAGCCGACACCAGCGCGCACATCTGGAAATGAGAGCAACCTCAAACCAACCACACTGCACACTATTCTATTCGCAGCCGGTAGAAATACTGAGACTCAATCGTCGCGGTCCGGTCAAGGAAGACGGTTTCGGGCGGGGTTGAAAGCACGTGTTCCGCAACCGGGATCCATCCTCCGTTCAAGTCAGCTGTCCGAAGAATGGTGTAAAGTTTGTTGGGCACCGATCCCCACGTAAGTCGCACTCCCTCCGCAAATCCAGCCAGCACCGGTGCCTCCATCCTAAGATAGGATTTTGGATCGCCCGGATCAGTGCCGGCAAGGTACTCTGCAAGGTTGCTGACGCCGTCGCCGTCGGCGTCCTTCGCAGCGTCACTAGCGTCGGCCGGATCAAGGCGGTTGTCCCGTTCCCATTGATCCGGCATCCCGTCGCCGTCGCTATCCATAAAACGATTCACCGCAAAACTACTTTTGTTGTTTGCGCGATTAATGTCCGCCACCGACTGCAAGTCGTCAGCCGTA
Organism: Verrucomicrobia bacterium UBA6176; assembly: GCA_002422905.1. Lineage (GTDB taxonomy): Bacteria > Verrucomicrobiota > Verrucomicrobiia > Limisphaerales > UBA9464 > UBA6176. Next base: position 209,297 of record DITU01000107.1, on the reverse strand, counting down.
AGTTCAAAGACGCTTTCCCCCTCGGACACGGTGCCCGGGGGAGTATCGATAGCGACTTGCGCCAAGCTGCCCGGTTCCAAGGCGGACACCTCGATCGACGCCAAAACCACCCCCTGACCTTGTTTTCGGATGGCCAGCACTGATCTGGATGCCATGGGGGCCCCGGTATTCCTCACCTGCGCAATCACGCGCATTGCGCCGCTGGCCTGCAAATTATAATTAATCAATGACACAACCAGATCCGCTCCGCCCACACGGAGGAATTGCGCATTGTTCCCCTCATCAAACTCGGCGATCGAATTCCCCGGGTCAGCAACCGCGTAGAGCACATGGTTCGTAGCGGGTTCCGGCACGATCCAGATCGCGCTGAAAACATTTGTCGCCGCACCTTCCAGCCAACCTGACAGAGCGATGTTGGTGATCAGGATTCCGCCAGTCGCCGGATTGCCGTCGTAGAAGGCCACCGCTGGGTTGATCACGGCCACATCACCGGCGTTGCGCAGTGTGGCGGAGAGTGTCACTGCCGCGCCTGGTAGATAGTTTTCCGCACTCACTGTGAAGTCCCCCGGTTCCAGCGCGACATCCTTGATCAGTCGCCGCTTGGTCACGTTCAAATCAACGCGACCCGGTTGAGGCACATTCGGGATCGTCACCGTGCCACCACCCTCCAGCGTCACCGTCTTATCAGCGAAGATGATGTCCACCTTGTTGTAGGCCACCGTCAGGTTGCCCACGTCATCCCACACCGGCGCGAACGACCGCTCCAGCGGAGCATCATTGAACAATTTCGCGTCCCGGCTCCAGGTCCCTGACGCCGGATCCAGGATCCGATAATGCGCATCTGACCCAGCCTCACTGATCTCCTGCCAGAGCAAAACGAGGTTTCCCGCCGGACCTACCGTCATCGCAAAATCCGCAAAACCCGCGATCTGCGAGTCCGCGCGAACCAGACTGAAATTTGCAGCGAAGTCCCGGCTCAAGACCAGGTTTGTCCCACTTTGCCAGACCAAATAGTTGTGTCCGTCTTGGCCAACGGACACCCGAGCGTTTCGGTTTCCATTCGAGTCGCTGGTCAACTGAGTGGCTGCACCCCAGACACCATTGTTCCACTCACGGTAGAATACCTGCTGATCGTTTGCGTTGGCCAATGTCCCATCAAGATCCCGGGTCCAGGCGTAAACCGCGCGATCCCCCACACCGGAAAGCGATTGCGAAAGGCGAAATGACAGGCCCGGAATCAATACCTGTGGTGGCGTCCAATTCTGGCTTGCGGGACTCCACCGCGCCCAGAAAACATGGCTGCCGTTATCCTCCGTTCCCATGAGTTGGTTCGCTTCGTTGGAAGTCCAGGTCGCAAGCACACTCCCATCGGTCATTGGCCCGCAAAGCAGAGGCGCATGGTCAAGGTGCCCGTTGCTTGTCAACGGCACGGGGGTGGACCAACTCTGAGTCAAATGATTCCATTTCGCCCACACGATCTCCATTTGGGCAGCCATCGCCGTAAGATTGGATTGGTTGAAGTTTGGATCAGCCACACGCTCCCACACCGCAATGGCATCGCCGTTCCCGTCAAAGGTGACCTGGGGTGAAAACTCGGCCTGAGAATCGGCGTGAATCGCTGCAGGCACGCTCCAATTTGTCCCATCAAATCGGGTCCATTTGATGTCCGTAAACTGAAGACTGTTCGGACTTCCATTATCCGTTACATAAATAAGCATCAAATCCTGCTCATGTCTCGCCATTGACGGATTCGAATCGGGGAAAACATTCTCCACAATGGGCAGGTCCCCCTGCCCAATCTCCGCCGAACCGCCTACTGAAGGGCCACTCTGCGGTCGCGCAATACCGCCTGATCTGGACGCCTCGATGACATCTGATCGTCCCATTCTCCGAAAAGCCTCAAGTGACGAAACCAGGGGCGAACCATACCCGCTGGATAGCAACGGGGATCGCCAGCGACGGGTCTTTGAGGTTTGCGCGGCGTCAAACCCAACAAAACGTTCAGGACCGGCATTCAGGTAACGACGATCCAGCGTGAACTCTCCATTCGATTCCACGGGAATCACCACCCATTCATCACCGTCAGAGGAGCGGGAAAGCGAAGAACGTCTGGCACCGGCGGGCCACGAGTAGTTGAGCAGCACAAACTGCTCATCCAGGACTTTGAAAAGGAAGACGGTAAATGTAATCCCGCCGTATACCTTCCCAGTGACTTTATTGAATTCAAACGTTGGGGCAATCTGGAATTCAGGAGCAATTTCGCCTCCAACATAGATAGAACCTTTCGCCCCGATCAGGTCTGGCTCGTAGGCTGCCTTCACGCCGAAGGCAAAAACAACCTTGGCGGATGGGAGATGAATGGGCGGGGGGAGAAGCTCGGCATTCAGGTCGAGATCTGCTTTCAGCAGACCGTAGACGTTGACCCGTTGGATGCTGTTGATATCTACGCCGACAGCCTTGAAAGCATCAAGAATTTTGAGCCATCGAGCGGCCAGAACGAAGTCGGAGAGATAAAATGAGAGTATTTCCTGTTCAAAGTCGACACCAAGATGAATTCCGACCCTCTGGACTTGAATTCCACCGGTCTGGGTTGCCGTCCCCTCCGCCTGACCCATGGCTGAAAACGAAATCTCGCGGTTTCCCGCGAAAAACTTCGGGTTCGAGATGCTGCTGTGCGGGCGCTCCCCCACCCGGTCCTTCCAACGTCCGCTCGGAATCAATCCCGCGTGGAGATTCCATTCGCCGCTGTTCAACGCATATTCAAAACCACCACCCACCGACATTTGCCATCCAAACCGACCCAGGAAGGGGATGTCGCGCAAGGCGGATGATGGGATGTCTCTGTCGGGAAATTGGATGTCATAGGACAGGATCGGGTCGTTGCCCGGAATCCACTGGAACGGAGCCAAAGCGAGAAAACCCGGAGCCGGCAGGATGGTCACGGACTGTACAAATGGCTTTGACCTTCCACCATTGGCATCCACGGCCACCGCAGAAATCTTGTTCGCGCCCAAGGTGAAACTGCCGAAGAATCCAACTCCCATGTCAATCGTCGCTGTCGCCCGATCCCCAGAGGCAGCGACCGTCCGAGCCGGACCACCGTTCACCGAGAACTCGACCGTGGCGGGAGTGCTGCCACCCCAAGCCACTGTGGCAGTGTATTCGTTCAGGATTGCAGCGCCGGAGATAAACAACCCCTCGTACTTTGCAGTAATTTCGGTGACGACCGGATTGTCTCCGTCCGGTTGCGAAACAAGGAGCAAGTCAGACAACGCTACCGCCAAGGCTCCAGCCGGAGCTGCCACGGTGCGATACGCCGTCACAAAACCGACCTTGCTGGCTGTAACTACAAGGCCATCCGACATCGCAATTCCAGTGAAGGCAAAATTCCCATCCCCGAACGTGATGGTGTTCTGTCCGGCCAACGACACCCGCACCCCAGCCATGCTACTCCCTGTCTCCGAATCACGCACCCGTCCGGAGACGGACAGAAGTCTGCCACGTGTATCCACGGTCGTCAGGTTCGATTCGGCGGAGTAGGTGGCGGCGTGGGCAGCTTGGAGAAAGCCCAGACCCAACAAGAGGCCGACGCACGCGATCAGGCGTGGCAGGAATCCAAGCCAAGTCATTTGATGGGTCGAGTTCATGGGATTTTGGGGTCTGCTGACATGGGAAATTGGCCCGCCGGGAGGTTTCGATCCTGCACTGCGGCAGGCCTACTGGCACCCGACGGGCGCGACTGTTGTTTGCCTGCCCTGGCTGATCCAGGGCAGGACAGGATGGTGTCCGGGTCAGCCCCGGCACCTTTCGGCGTCGAGGTTGAGCTGGGGGCAGGACGGACCGGAATCCGTTGTTGTTGTTCCGGTCCTCCGGGTTGTTGTTGTTGCGGTTCGCCGACCGGCAGTTGATCGCATTGTTGTTCCAACTGCCCCCGCGGATCACCCGGTTCGAGCCCGATGGCCACCACCCCAAATCGTCGCAGCACATCTCGCCGAAAGGCCCCACTTTCCACGGGCAGGACAAAGGCCAGCAGCGCCTGCATCCTCTGTTGCAGGGTCAACTCAGACCATTGGCCTCGGACATACGCCCGCTCGTAACCCCGGAACTTGCGGGCAAACCGCAGCTTGCTGCGCCGGGCCAATCGCACCGTGCCTGGAAACAGCCGATAGCCTAGGAAATCCATCCCGAAACGGGTCTGGTTCAGCACCTTGTTGGCTTTCAATTCCAGCTTGAGTTCCACAGCGACGAACATCTGGATCCGCACACACACTTCTTGCAATTCAAATGCGCTTCGCCCCCATATCACGAAGTCATCCATGTAGCGGACATAGGCAGTGCGCACCAATTCCTCCTTTATAAACCGATCCAACGGGGCCAGATAATAATTCGCAAAGTGCTGGGAGGTCAGATTGCCAATCGGGAGGCCGCAGCCTGGGGTGGTTGCGTAGCTCCCAAGAATCCGGTCAAAAAGCGCCAACAGAAGGGAGTCCTTGAACTTTTGTCGCAGCAAACCACACAAAGTGGCGTGGTGGATCGAGTCGAAGTACTTGCGGATGTCCAGCTTCAGGAACCATCCATGCTGGCGTGCATACCCCTGCGCTCGCTCAACTGCGAGCAGTCGCCCCTTGCCCTTGCGGCAGGCGTAGCTGTCGTATACCGCGGCCCGCTCCAGCACGGGTTCGCAGACGTTCATCAGCGCGTGGTGCAACACCCGCTCGGCAAAACTTGCCGCGCAGATCAGGCGCTGTTTCGGATCGTGAATCGTGAAGTAGTGGTAGTCACCGACCGGCACTTGGCCCGACAACAACCCCCGTCTCAGTTCCTCCAAGTTTTCGTCCAATTGCTCTCGGAACCGCTGGCAATCCTGTTTGGCGCGCTTGCTCCGGGCGGCCTTCCAGTAGGCCAACCGGAGATTGTCCGGGGCGGCAATCGCCTCCATCAGTTGTCCGATTCGTTTCATGTGTGTGCCGTGACGGCCAAGACTTGCAGCACCGCCTCGCCGTATTTCTCCACTCGGACATCGCCAACGCCTTCGATTTCCTTGAGCCCAGCCTTGGTGGCGACCTTTTTCTGAATGATCTGCGCCAGTTGCTCATTGGTCAGGACCGTATAAACCGGCACGCCCTCTTTCTCCGCCACGCCTTTGCGCCAGTCCCGCAGCCGGCTGAAAAGTTGGAACTCCTCCGGCTTTAGCAGTTCCCGATAGTCCACTTTCGGCCTTCCGCCCACACTGCTGGGTCCCACGATGCCGGGTACGGACTCCAGATGCTCCACGCAAAACGTCCAAAATGAATTCTCACCATCTGAAACGAATTCCTTTTTCACCGCCAACACCCGATGCCCCCGTAAAAACACGTTCATCTCCGCCTCAGCCACGGGGAGGTTCTTCACCGGTAAGATGAACACTTTCAGTTGCATTTTGTCGGCTTTCCTTCCTGGTCACATCCCAACGTAAAACGCGACCGCTTCGCGGACTCCTCGTCGCCTGGTGCGCACGCTTGTGTATAATCGACCGCTCCGCCGCCTCTCCGCAGTCAGGCCGCGCTCGTCCCTCGCTTGCCTCGCCTGCTCCGGGCCGCTCCGCTCTCCCTTCTCTGTTCTGCTCATGGCTGACCTAGGGGCAGGACGGACCGGAATCCGACGTCGTAGAACCGGTCCTCCGGGAAGATGCTGAAGCGGATCGCCGACCGGCAGTAGATCGCACTGCCGCTCCAACTGCCCCCGCGGATCACCCGGGACGAGCCCGAACCCGGACCCCGGGGATCTGTTTGAATCCCACCCGAATACCCTCCGTACCAATCCCAGCACCATTCCCATACGTTCCCAGCCATGTCATAAAGTCCATACCCGTTCGGCGCGAATGATCCCACCGGGCTGGTATAGGGACCGTCTCCCGTCGAATACGTCGGATGGTATTCCCGCGTCGGGCTAACGTCGTAGTTGTAGGAAGATGAACTAAAGTAGTTCGCTCGGCTGTGCGTGATCGTGTCGGCATCCGACCATGGAAAGCGGCGCCCGCTGGCCCCACCTCTCGCCGCTTTCTCCCACTCCGCCTCCGTTGGCAACCGATACCCCGCATTCCACTTCACATACGGTGCCAATTGGCCCGTTTTGTAAACTTGGGTCAGGCCCACGTCCGTGTAGTACGCCGGCACACGACCTTCCTTCTGCGATCGCGCATTGCACCACTTCACCACATCGTACCAACTCACCGTATGTACCGGATGATTTGCGGCCTTTCCTTCACCCCTACCTCCAAGATCATACCCGTTACCCGTGCCCCAGTCCTCCACCGAGTCCCATACCGCCTTGGTCACCTCGTACTTGTCCATGTAAAAGGCACTAACATAAACCTGGTGGACAGGAACCCCGGGGTTCGGCCCCCATTCGGACGGCCAATCACCAAATCCATCCCCCATCTCAAACGTTCCCGCCGGGATCAACGCCATCCCACTTGGTGTCGGCGGGATCGGGTCATCGCTGGCCGTAATGCGGAACCGCACATTGGCCGTGAACTTGTTGGGGTAGTCCGCCCCGGCATTCCAAGTCATCCGTTTGCCTCTTCCCGGCGTCACCCCACCTCCCACCGCACCCGTGAAGCTTGTCGCCTGGACCGTGTAGCTCACCCCACCATTTTCGGAGACCGTCACCGACACCGTCAGCGTGGCGCTGTCCGGGTCCCCCAGGTCATAGTCGATGTCCACCAGTTGGCTGCCCGGACGTTGCCCGGACCGCACATTTGACACCGTCGGGCCCGCCGCCCATACCGACGCCAAACACGCCCAAAGGGCAAGGATTAGGACGAGACAACGGTTGGGGGCTTTGAGCATGACAGAGTGACTGTGTTGAGATTCATGGATCTGGCCTCCCCTTTTGCAAGGAAGCGTTTGCCATCAAGGCCGTCGACCAGTACCGACCGCTCCGCCGCCTCTCCGCAGTCAGGCCGCGCTTGTCCCTCGCTTGCCTCGCCTGCTCCGGACCGCTCCGCTCTCCCTTCTTTGTTCTCCTCACGGCTGACCTGGGGGCAGGACGGACCGGAATCCGTAGTGGTCGTTCCGGCCCTCCGGGAGGTTGCCGTAGCGGACCGCCGACCGGCAGTCGACCGCAGGGTTGCGCCAACCGCCCCCGCGGATCACCCGGTACGAGCCCGAACCCGGACCCCGGGGATCTGTTTGAATCCCACCCGAATACCCTCCGTACAAATCCGAGCACCACTCAAACACGTTCCCAGCCATGTCATAAAGTCCATACCCGTTCGGCGCGAATGATCCCACCGGGCTGGTATAGGGATTGTTCCCCACCGCATATGTTGGATGGAATTCCCGCGTCGGGCTAACGTCGTAGTTCCAAAGAGGTGAACTAAAGATGTTCGCTCGGCTGTGGGTGATCGTGTCGGCATCCGACCAAGGGAAACGGCGCCCGCTCGCCCCACCTCTCGCCGCTTTTTCCCACTCCGCCTCCGTTGGCAACCGATACCCCGCATTCCACTTCACATACGGTGCCAATTGCCCCGTTTTGTAAACCTGGGTCAAGGCCACGTCGGTGTAATACGCGGGCACCCGCCCCTCCTTCTGCGATCGCGCATTGCACCACTTCACCACATCGTACCAACTTACCGCCTGTACCGGATGATTCGCGGCCTTTCCTTCACCCCTACCTCCAAGATCATACCCGTTAGCCCCGCCCCAGTCCTTCACCGCGTCCCATACCACCTTCGTCACCTCGTACTTGTCCATGTAAAAGGCCGACACGAACACCTCATGAATCGGAAGCTCGAAAAAACTGCCCTCACCGAACGAATCCCCCATCTGGAACCTGCCAGACGGGATCAACGCCATCCCACTCGGTGCCGGCGGGATCGGGTCATCGCTGGCCGTAATACGGAACCGCACATTGGCCGTGAACTTGTTGGGGTAGTCCGCCCCGGCATTCCAAGTCATCCGTTTGCCTCTTCCCGGCGCCACCCCACTCCCCACCGCACCCGTGAAGCTTGTCGCCGGGACCGTGTAGCTCACCCCGCCATTCTCGGAGACCGTGACCGACACCGTGAGCGTCGCGCTGTCCGGGTCCCCCAGGTCATAGTCGATGTCCACCAGTTGGCTGCCCGGGCGTTGCCCGGATCGCACATTCGACACCGTTGGGCCCGCCGCCCATACCGACGCCAAACACCCCCAAAGGGCAAAAACCAGAGTCAAATGACGATTGACAGGGTTGATCTTCACCTCGTTGGTCACCCTTCAAGTCTCAATAGTGCGGGACTCTCCGCAAGGTCTGAGTTGGCCCTGTCCGGCGAGGTCGAGATCGGTTTACTTGATCCAGATTGGAACCGATGGACTTTGGTCACCTAGGTTCCCGGTTGAATCCGATTTGCCTCTGTGTAAGCCCGATGTGTGGTGAGAAAGGAAGCGAGCAAGACTTGCCTAACAGCTTCCAGCACGGGTGTCTCTGCTCTGAGACCAATGTTCAACTCGTACCAGTCTCTGCCGCCCATGAATCTTGACCTGGCCTACATTTGAAGCCTTTCGATCCGGCAGGGAGTTGCAGGTGAGTGGCCGGCAGGCGGGTTCGGCATCCCGATAGACCATGTCATGGGACCAGGAATCCGGGGGGTGATGCTCCACGAGCAATGGGAGTGGGCGCTCCTCACTGCATCAACTCGATGCTGCGGTCGTCAGCGGATCCTTTACTCCCGCTGCGACAAAAGGCGCCGGGAACCGGAGCACGGCGCCCTTCCGCGCCGCCGTCTCGTACTCCTCCAGGGACGGCAGGAGGACGACCGCGTTCCGGGCATAGGCCCGGTGCACGGCCTTCGAGTTGTGCCCGAGGGCTTCCTGGGCGAAGCGTTCGGGGTAGCCGCAGGTCTTGGCACGCTCCGCCCAGGCGTACCGATACGAGTGCAGGGTGACACCTGTGATCCCCAAGGCGGTACAGCGCTGTTTGAACTCCGTCGCACGGTCGCAACTGCGCACGGTGCGCAGGTACGGGAAGAGCGGTCCGGTCACCGGCAGCCCTCGCAGGACTTCGATCACGGATTCCCCCAGGTGAATCTGCGCTGCGGATCGCGTCTTTCGACGCAGGTAGCTGATGACCGATTGCTTCCAGTCGATGTCCTCCGCGCTGAGTTCGGCGATGTCGGACTGCGAACCTCCGAGGTGCCAGCACAGTTCGTAGAAGGCGCGGCGCTCCGGGTTGCCTTCCCGGGCGATGATCCGGGCGTGTTCGTCGGCGGTGATGGACCGCTTCTCACCAAAGCGGATGGCGGGCCACTGCGGCTTCGGGACGAGCGGCCACGGCAACCAGGTCATCGCGAGACAGAAGTTGTGGAGCTTCCGGAGGTGGACGTTGGTGGACACCGTGCCCCGGCGGAGGGCGTTGAGAAGATCTTCTGCGCCGGTCTCGATGATGACTTTGGCGAACAGAGGCACCAGTGCCTTGTCCTTCGCAGCCACTCCCCATCGCCGTTGGGTGGGTCCGCTCTTGGTGGCCATCAGGGCGTCGAGAGCCTGCTGCCAAGTGCGGGTGGCGACGCCGGAATCGCTCCCGGCGAGATAGGCCTTGGCGATCTGGAGGTTCAGGGACGGCTGACGGAGGGCCTGATTCCGGGCGAGGATGACCTGCTCGGCGGCATCGCGGTCGGGAGCACGGAGACTGGTGCGTTTGCCGGTCTTGGTATCGACGCAATAGAAGCCCTTGCCACGGGCACCGCGGACGATGAGGCGGAAACGGTTTTTCATGAAGTGTACGTCAGGAAGAGCGTACACCGACCGATCCCCGACTCTCAGCGAGCTCTGGGAGAGCTGGCCCCAGCAGTGAATGGCACTGGCTGAGCGGACAAATTGGTGTCCGTTTTGGTGTCCACTGGCACCAACCACCTTTGTAAACTGCTCTAAATGAGCTATTTGCAGATGGAGGCGAGGGTCGGAATCGAACCGACGGATGGGGCTTTTGCAGAGCCCTGCCTTACCACTTGGCTACCCCGCCATCACGGCCCGCGAACTAGACGTTACCCGGTCGTCCGGGGCAAGACGGGATTTTCTTCCGTCGATCAATGCCGGGCATCCTGAGCCGGAACCATGCAGTCGGATCGGTCGTCCCGGCTGGATCTTCTTCCGCAAAGCCCTCGTTGTTCGCTCGTTACGGATCGGGTTTCTGATACGCGCCTCGCTCACTCCTCGGCCTGCGAAAGAATCTGCTGCGCCGTCACTTCCCTCCCAACTGCATGGTTCCGGCTGAGCATGTTGACGAAACAACGAAGGGGCAAAGGGTGCGAAGATTGGTCGGACTGGTTGCTTGTTGTTTGCCTGTCCCAGCTGCCAACCACGTTGCGATGCACCGCCATCAGTGGGTGTCGTCATGACCCTCCCCGGGAGCCCGATGGACGGCTGCCGACGGTTTGTTGCTTTCCCATCGCGCCATCCCATCCACGCGCCTCCAGCGACCGAACGTCGCCGCTCCGGTCACGGGGCAGTGTCCGAATGCGCCGGTTCAGGGATCCGACCCGTCCCCCTCTGGCTCATCCCGGTTTCGAGGTTCACCCGTTCCAATCCACACATTCCCGGTGACGCACTCATCCCGTCACCCCACCCTGCCCCGCATCTGCGTTTCTTCCGATGAAAGCCGTCATCCTCGCCGCCGGTAAGGGAACCCGTATGCGGGAACTCACCCAGGAACTCCCCAAACCCATGCTCCGGGTCCAGGGACGTCCCATCCTCGAACACATCGTCCAGGGCCTCGTCGCCCATGGCATCCCCGACATCTGCATTGTCACGGGTTGGCATGCGGAAGTGGTCGAGGACCATTTCACCGACGGTTCAGCCTGGTCGGCCCGGATCGAGTATCGGCGGCAGGTTGTCCAGGACGGGACAGGCAAGGCGCCGGAGGTCGCGCGGGATTTCGTGGGTACGGACGATTTCCTGCTGACCTACGGGGACATCCTGGTGCGACCCGAGACCTATGGCCACATGCTGGACCGATGGAAGGAAGGTGGGTACGCCGGATTGCTGACGGTCACGGCGGGCGAGGATGTATCGAAGGGTGGACTCAATTTCTTCAACGACCGATTCGAACTGACGCGACTGGTGGAAAAGCCGTCGTCTGAACAACTCGCCGAACTGCGTGCCCAGGGCTGGCTCAAGCCCGGTCAACCCGCCTGGTACAACGCCGGGATCTATCTCTTCAAACCCCTGCTCTTCGACTTCACCGCGCGCCTCCAGAAGTCGCCCCGCGGCGAGTATGAACTCACCGACGCCATCTCCGCCCTGGTCGACGCCGGCCACGTCATCGCCGGCCTGCGCATCGAAGGTCGCTGGGTCGATGTCCGCGATCCCGAAGTCCTCGCGTCACTCCAGTCCTGAACCTTCATCCCGGTGCCCACTCCTGTTCCACGCCTTCGTCTCCGACTCACCGCCGCGGCTGAGACAGCAGTCCGTTCCGGGCATCCGTGGGTGTATTCGGAAAAGATCCGCGAATCCAACCGCACCGGACGCGCCGGTGAACTCGCGGTGATCTACGATCGTTCGGACCGATTCCTTGCGTTGGGGATTTACGATCCGGATTCGGCACTGGCGGTCCGGATCCTGCACCGGGGCGCACCGGTCACGCTGGATCCCGCGTGGTGGAAGGCGCATCTCGAAATGGCACTGGAACGGCGGCGCGAGTACTTCAGTGCCGACACGGACGGATACCGCCTGATCAACGGAGAGAGCGATGGCTGGCCTGGATTGGTGCTGGATCGGTATGCGGATTGCCTGGTGCTCAAGCTCTACACGCCGGCCTGGCTTGGCAGCCTGCGGGTCCCGGCGGATTCCTCCACCCCCGCCCTGCCCGGTCTCCAACTCGTTCCATTGCTCCAGCAGACGCTGAACCCGGCCCGAATCGTTCTCCGATTCAGCCGCAACATCGCCGATGCCGCCCGCAAGGCCGGCTTTCACGACGGGCAGAACCTGTTCGGATCCGACTCCGCACCCTCCGTGCTCTTCCGCGAATCCGGGCTCCGGCTCGAAGCCGATGTTGTCCTCGGCCAAAAGACCGGGTTCTACCTGGATCAACGCGAGAATCGGCGTCGGATCGCCGACATGGCGCGGGGCGCCGATGTCCTCAACGTGTTCAGTTTCTCCGGCGGATTCTCCGTCCACGCCGCCCGAGGTGGGGCACGTTCCGTGACCGATCTCGACATCAGTCCGCACGCACTGGCGTCGGCCCGTCGCAATTTCAGCCTGAACATCGACCTCCCCGGATTCGCCGCCACGCGGCATCACCAGATCCAGGCCGATGCCTTTGAATGGCTGGCCCAGGCGCCCGGGGAAAGCCATGACATCGTCATCCTTGACCCCCCTTCCCTCGCCCGACGCGAGGCTGACCGACCGGGAGCCATCCAGGCGTATCAACGTCTCGCCCGGCTTGGCGCCGACCGGGTCCGGTCCGGCGGATATCTCCTGGCGGCGTCCTGTTCGGCACACGTGACGGAATCGGAGTTCTTCAGTGCGGTCCGAAGCACCTTGTCCGCCTCGGGCCGGTCATGGGAAGAGATCGGGATTGAAGGCCATGCACCGGATCATCCGGCCAGTTTCCCTGAAGCCCGGTATCTGAAGGCCCTGTATGCCCGGTGCAGGAATCCGGGTGGGGAATAGAAGACAATCCATCGACTCCCATGCTGAACAGGTTTCGAGACGCATGACATCCGCACCCTGCCACTTCGTTCGACCCGCGCCCGGCCCCGGCTTTCGCCAAGGGTTGTTCCTTTTGTTGTTGGCGGTCGTGACGGGTCTGTTGCCGGGCCGGGTTGAGGCTGCGGATGCGGACTTCGACCTGCGGCACCCGGCATGGACGGCGCTGTTGCAGCGTCATGTCGATCAAGGTTGGGTCGATTATCCGGCCCTGGTGCGGGAACCGGCTCCGCTCGACGCCTACCTCGACCGGTTGGCGGCGGTTTCCCGGGCTGAATTCGACCGATGGTCGCGCGAGGATCGGACCGCCTTCCTGATCAATCTCTACAATGCCGCCACTTTGCGCCTGGTGCGGGATCACCATCCGGTGACGAGCATCCGCAAGATTGGCGGACTGTTTTCCTCACCCTGGAAACTGGCGGTGGTCCGGGTCTGGGGTTCGACCCTTACCCTGGATGATATTGAACACATCCATCTGCGACGGGACCTGCCGGAGCCGCGGATCCACTTCGCGTTGGTGTGTGCGGCGCGGAGTTGTCCGGCGTTGAGGGCGACGGCGTGGATGGGAGCGACGCTGGAGGCGGATCTCGACGCGGAGGCGCGCCGTTTCATGGGGGATCCGACGAAGAACCGGTTGGATCGCGAGACGGGAATCCTTCATCTGAGCGCGATCTTCGACTGGTTCGGGAAGGACTTCACGGATGGCGACAAACCGTTGTCGGAAGTGGTGGGCCAATGGATGGAGGAGCGGGATCGGGAATACCTGCTGGGAAAGGCGGTGAAGGTGAAGTTCAACGACTACGACTGGTCGCTGAACGGGCCGCGTCCGGCGGCCAAGGATGAGGGCCGGATCGACCGCGGAAAGTAGGAAGGCGGGTCGCTGGGGCGCAGGCCCGGCGGAGAAGGGTCTCACACGAAGGGATTCCGGCGCTCACCCGGGTGCATGGTGCGGGATAGACCGGTGGGGATTCTCCCCCCCATTTGACCCGGCGCCTTGACTCGACCCGGCACGCATGGAACAGACCGGGGGTGCAACCACTCCTTGCCGTCGACAACCTCACGAAGGTTTACCGGAGCGGCACTCATGACCTGACCGTGCTTCATGAGGTGTCGCTCGCGGTTCTGCCGGGCGAGACCTGCGCCGTCGTGGGTCCGTCGGGTTCCGGCAAGACCACCCTGCTGGGGCTCGCGGCCGGACTCGACACCGCCACCTCGGGTTCAGTGCGGTTGGCGGGTGAAGATCTTGGGCCGCTCGACGAAGATGCCCGGGCACGGATCCGCAACCGGCACGTCGGCTTCGTCTTCCAGAACTTCCAATTGCTCCCGACCCTCACCGCCATCGAGAACGTCCTCGTGCCGCTCGAACTGCGCGGGACCACCCCGGATCGCGAGGCGGCCGTCGGATTGCTCAAGCGCGTCGGCCTGGGAGAACGGCTCGATCATTATCCCATCCAACTTTCCGGCGGCGAACAGCAGCGCGTCGCCATCGCCCGCGCCTTCATCAACCGTCCGCAACTCCTCTTCGCCGATGAACCCACGGGGAACCTCGACGGCGACACCGCCCGGCTCATCGTCGACATGCTTTTTGAACTCAATCGCGATGCCGGCACGGCGTTGGTCCTGGTGACCCACGACCCGGACCTCGCCGCCCGCTGTCAGCAGGTGCTCCGACTCCGCAACGGTCGACGCGTCCAGCCATGAACCTGTACCAAGCCCTGCTCCAGCCCTGGACCTGGCGGCTGGCGTGGCGGGATTCGCGTTCCTCTCGCCGCCGGCTCTTCCTCTATTCCCTGAGCATCTCGCTCGGCATCGCCGCGCTGGTGGCCGTGGGATCCCTCGGACAATCCCTCCAACGCGCCGTCGACCAGCAATCCAAGGCCCTGCTCGGCGCCGACATCGTCGTCAGTTCCCGTCAACCGTTTGGTGAACCGGAAGAAGCCCTGCTCCAACGCCTCGGCACGGAGCGCAGCGATGAAATCAGTTTTGCTTCCATGCTCTCGTTCCCCGAGGCCGGTGGCACCCGTCTCATCAATGTCCGCGCCCTGCGCGGTCCCTTTCCCTGGTACGGCTCGTTCGAGGCCGATCCCCCTTCCTCGGTTGAAGCCTTCCGCAACGGCGAAGGTCTCCTGGTTGAGGAAGGAGTGGCCCGCCAGTTCAATGCCCAGGTCGGCGACCCGGTGAAACTCGGCGAATGGAACACACGCATCGTCGGACTCCTGCGCAGTGTGCCTGGCGATTCCTTCGCGTTCGCCACCTTGGCACCCCGGGTCTACATGGCGTTCGACCGACTCGACTCCACGGAACTGCTCGGGCGCGGATCGCTGGTCCGATACCGTTCCCTGTTCCGGTTGCCGGACGATCCGGCGGGCAAGCAACTCATCGACGAACTCAGCGATCCCCTCAAGGAGCTGCGCCTCGACATCGATACGGCGGAAAAGCGGCGGGAGAACCTGGGTCGCGCTGCCTCCAATTTGAACGGCTTCCTCAATCTGGTCGCCTTCATCGCCCTGCTCCTCGGTGCGGTCGGCGTGGCCAGCGCCGTCCAGGTCCATGTCCGCCAACGCCTGCCCCAGGTCGCCGTCCTGCGCTGCCTCGGCGCCCCCATGGCTGCCACCTTCGCCGTCTATCTCATCCAGGCGGTCGCACTCGGTGCCGTCGGTGTCATCACCGGCATCCTGCTGGGCGCCCTGGTCCAACGCGCTGTGCCCGCCGCCTTCGCCTCCCTCATCCCGTTTCCCATCGACGTCCGATTCTCCCTGTCCGCCGCTGTCCAGGCTGCCGTGGCCGGTTTGGTGGTCTCGTCCACCTTCGCGCTGCTGCCGCTGTTGGAAGTCCGACGCGTCTCGCCCTTGGCCGCCATCCGGGTCGCCTTCGATACCAAACGCTCCGCGCGTGACCCGGCCCGTTGGATGGTCATTGCGGCGATAGCCGGGGCCGTCGTCACCTTCGCCCTGCTCCAGACCCGTGAGGTGCGGCACGGACTCGGATTCGCCGGGGGTCTTGCCGCCGCCTTCCTGCTGCTGACGGGTGCCGCGCGTCTCCTGGTGATCCTCAGCCGTCGCCTGGTTCCGGCCTGGCTCCCGTTCGCCTGGCGCCAGGGTCTCGCCAGCCTGCATCGCCCCCAGAACCGGACTGGCACACTCCTCGTGTCGCTTGGGCTCGGCACGTTCCTCATCCTGTCCCTCCAACTCACCCGCGCTTCCCTCCTTCAATCCCTGTCCACACCACCCGGTGAAAAGCGCGCCAACGCCATCCTCTTCGATGTCCAATCCGACCAGGTCGACGGCGTGGGCAGCATCCTCCAACGCCTCAACCTCCCGCTCCTGGATGGCGCCCCGATCGTCACCATGCGGTTGGCGAGCCTGAAGGATCGGCCGGTATCGGAATGGCTGACCAACTCCAACGACGGTGTCCCGGGCTGGGTATTGCGCCGCGAATACCGTTCCACCTGGCGCAGCAATCTCGTCGAATCCGAACGTCTCCTGCGCGGCACCCTCTCGCCCCAGGTCACTCCCGACACCACTCCCATCCCGGTCTCGGTTGAATCCGGCATCGCGGACGATCTCGGCATCGATCTCGGCGACCGGTTGACCTTCGATGTCCAGGGTGTGCCCCTGGATTGCGTGGTGGGTTCGATCCGTGAGGTGGAATGGCGACAGGTGCGACCCAACTTCTTCGTGGTGTTTCCCGAAGGCGCACTCGAAGCCGCGCCATCGATGCACATCCTGGCCACCTCCATCTCCAACGCCACCGAGTCCGCCACCCTCCAGCGTGAGATCGTCCGCGAATTCCCCAACGTGTCGGTCATCGACCTCACCCTCGTCCTTTCCACGGTGGAAGGCGTGATCTCCAAGATCTCCCTCGCGATCCGGTTCATGGCCCTCTTCACCATCGGCACCGGCATCATCGTGCTCGCCGGCGCCGTCGTCACCGGTCGCTGGCAACGGATGCAGGAAGCCATCCTGCTCCGCACCCTCGGCGCTTCCCAGGCCCAGATCCGGCGCATCCTCATCGCCGAATACGCCGGTCTCGGCCTGCTCGCCGCCCTCACCGGATCCCTGCTCGCCCTCGGCTCCGGTTGGGCCCTCGCCCATTTCCTCTTCAACATCCCCTTCCACATCCCGCCCGCCGACCTCCTCCTCACCCTCGCCGCCGTCCCACTCCTCACCGTCATCGTCGGGCTCGCCGCCAGCCGCGGAATCAGTTCCCATCCCCCTCTCGAAATCCTGCGTCGCGAATCCTAGTTCCCCTCATGAAATCCCTCTGGCGCCTGTTCCTGCTGCTCGCCGTCGTCACCGCCCCGACCGCCCTCGCGCAGTCCGGACTCAAGACGCGCAACGTCATCCTCATCACCACCGACGGTCTCCGTTGGGAGGAGATCTTCCGCGGAATCGATCTGGAACTGGTCAACCGCCAGTACGGCAATGTCTCCGATACCAACGCCCTGCGCGCCCAGTTCCTGCGCGACACCCCGGAAGAAAGCCGGGCCGCGCTGTTCCCCTTCCTCTGGGGCACCGTTGGCAAACAGGGCCAACTCTGGGGGAACCGCGACAAGAACAGTTCGGTCCGCCTCGGCAATTCCCGGCACTTCTCCTATCCCGGCTACAACGAGTTCCTCACCGGCTTCCCTGATCCGGCCATCGATTCGAACGACAAGAACCTCAACGTCAACACCAACGTCTTTGAATGGCTCCATGGCCAACCCGGCTTCAACGGCCGCGTCGCCGCCACCGTCAACTGGGATGTCCTCCCCTGGATCCTGAACGCACCGCGCGCCGGGTTCCCCGTCTGGAGCGCCTTCGATGTCCCTCAGGGCACCCGTCGCCTGCCCGTTCCCGAAGCCCTCAACGAGATGACCGACTACAGCCACACCATCTGGTCCTCGGTCCTGCTCGACACCTTCACCGGCTACGCCGCGCGACATGCCGTCCGCGAGTTCAAACCCCGCGCCCTCTACGTCTCGCTCGGTGAGACCGATGACTGGGCCCATGACGGTGCCTATGCCCGTTACCTGTGGTCCGCCCACCAGTTCGACCGCTTCCTCTCCAGCCTCTGGCAACTCTGCCAGTCCATGCCCGAGTACCGCGATTCCACCACCTTCCTCATCTCCACCGACCACGGTCGTGGCCCCGCTCCCATCGCCTGGAAAAGTCACGGTCGCGAGATCGCCGATTCCGCCTGGCTCTGGTTCGCGGTGATCGGGCCCGACACCGCCCCGCTGGGTGAACGCAGCGACACCCCCCTGGTCCTCCAGGCGCAGATCGCCGCCACGGTCGCCGGGTTCTTTGGCAAGGATTTCAACGCCGCCTCGCCCAAGGCCGCCAAGCCATTCCCCGAGGTGATCGGGCGTTGAACTCACGCCGCACTCGGTCCTCGCGTCCATCGCCATGAAGCGATCCCTTCCCAGGCCACGGCCGGATCCCGATCCATTGGTCGGGCCGTTGCTGCATTGGTTCGCCCGGGAAGCCCGTGATCTTCCCTGGCGCCACACCACGGATCCCTACGCGTTGTGGGTGGCGGAGATCATGTTGCAACAGACCCAGGTGGCCACCGTGATCCCGTATTGGGAACGTTGGATGAAGGCGTTTCCAGACATCGCCAACCTGGCCGCAGCCGCCACCGACGACGTCCTCAAGCTCTGGGAAGGGCTCGGCTATTATTCGCGCGCCCGCCATCTCCAGGAAGCCGCCCGCCAGATCCTCGCCAGTGCCCACGGGGAATTCCCACGCACCGCCGCCGAACTCGTCGATCTTCCCGGCATCGGCCGTTACACCGCCGGCGCCATCGCCTCCACCGCGTTCAACGAACCCGCACCCATCCTCGACGGCAATGTCATCCGCGTCCTCACCCGTCTTCACGCCTTGGCCGGTGATCCCCGCAGCAAGGACCTGAACAACCGCCTGTGGAATCTCGCCACCGATCTCGTCGTCGCCGCCGATTCCATCCCGGTGCGTCAGGTTCCGAAACCCCGCGCCCCCCTGCGTCTGGCCGGATCCTGTTCCCAGCTCAACCAGGCCCTCATGGAACTCGGCGCCACCGTCTGCACGCCGCGCAATCCGCGTTGTCCCGAATGCCCCGTCGCCTCCCATTGCCTGGCCCGACAATCCGGAGAAATCGCCCGGTTCCCTGAACTGCCCGCCCGCCCGGTCATCACCCGGCGCACCCTCGCCACCCTCCTCTGGAATGATCGCGGCCGATGGCTGGTCCGACGCCGCCCCGACGATGCTGTCAACGGCGGCTTCTGGGAGTTCCCCAACATCGAATGCAGTCCGAATCAGGATCCCGCGTCGGCGTTGGTGACCTGGTTGCGGCTTCCCCCCGACGCCCTTGTTCCCGCCGGAACCCTGCACCATTCCATCACCCGTTACCGCTTCACCCAGCACCTGTTCAAGACCGTCGCCCCGCCCGGACCCACCCTGCCCGCCGGCGATCTGCTCTGGGTCAATTCCGCCGAACTGGCTGCACTCGCCCTCACCGCCGCCCATCGTCGTCTTGTTCCCACCCTCGCCCAACCTCCCGTCGTCCGCCCTGCCCGGAACCGTCGCTGATCCCGGCCACCCCTTCGACCCGCCCGTTCCCCCCCGCTGAATGCATCACGAAACCCTCCTGCCCAATGGCCTCCGCGTCGTCACCGCCGAAATGCCCCACATGGCCTCCGTCGCCATCGGAATCTGGGTCGGCGTCGGTGGCCGCCACGAACCCGCGCGCCTCAACGGAATCTCGCACTTCATCGAGCACCTGCTTTTCAAGGGCACCAAACGACGTTCCGCCGCCCGCATCTCCGAGGCGGTGGAAGGGATCGGCGGTTATCTCAATGCCTTCACCGACGAGGAACACACCTGCTTCTATGCCCGGGCCCACGGCGACCGATGGCCCGGACTTCTCGATGTCCTCGCCGACATGTTCCTCAACTCCCGACTCGATCCCGATGAGATCCGGAAGGAACGCGCCGTCATCCTGGAGGAACTCGCCATGTACCGGGATCAACCCGGTGAACTGGTCCACGATCTCCTCAACGAAGCCCAGTTCCCCGAACATCCCCTTGGTCGGCCGGTCATCGGTACCCGCGCGTCCCTCCGGCGTCTGCACCGGTCCGACTTCATCTCTTACCTGGGTTCGCATTACACCACCGGCGCCACCCTCATCGCCGCCGCCGGCAACATCGCCCATGCCGATCTCCTCCGTTACGTGACCGAACTGGCCCCGGCCTTCCGGTCCGGGTCGCGACCGGCGTTTGAACCCTTCGACCGTCCACCCGCCGGTCCCCGAGTCCGGCTCCACACCAAGGCCACCGAGCAGACCCATCTCGGGCTCGGGGTCCGCACGGCCTCCCGACATGATCCCCGGCGTCACGCCCTGCGCCTGCTGAATGTTGTCCTTGGCGAGAACATGAGTTCGCGCCTGTTCCAAGTGATCCGCGAGACCCACGGCCTCACCTACAACATCCAGTCCAGCCTCTCCACCTGGGCCGATACCGGCGACATCGTGGTGTCCGCCGGACTCGATTCCTCCGAGCTGGAACGGACCCTGCGCCTGGTCATCGGTGAGTTCGACCGGTTGGCCGCGCGTCCGCCCGGGTTGGCCGAAGTCCGACGCGCCCGCGACTACATCCTGGGCCAGTTCGATCTCAGCCTTGAAAGCACGGAGAACCACATGATGTGGCTGGGTGAACAATGGCTGAACCACGATTCCTTCACCCCGCCCGTCACCATCCGCGACCGGATCGCCGCCGTCACCCCGGCCGCCATCCATCGTGTCGCACGCGATTTCCTTACCCCACCCCACCGGACGCTTGCGTTGGTTTCACCCCGCGATTCCGACCGCGGCCTAGCCCGGATCCTGGGAGACCGATAGGATCAATCCCAACATGACACCTGCTGATGCCGCCCTGCTCCTCGACCGCTTCCAACGCGGTGAGATTCCGCGCGACCAGGTCCTGCACGCCTTCCAGGCGGCGCCCGTTTCAGATCTCGGCTTCGCCGTCGTCGACACCCATCGCACCCTTCGCAAGGGTTTCCCCGAGGTCATCTTCGGCGCCGGCAAGACCCCCGAACAGCTCGTCGCCATCGCCGAACGGATCCTTGCCGCCGATCCCCGCGTCCTCGCCACCCGCGTCACCCAGGCCCATGCCGACGCCCTCCTCGCCCGTTTCCCCCACGCCATCCATCACACTACAGCCCGCTGTCTCACCGTAGAAAACGCTCCCCTTGCCAAACGCCCCGGGACCATCGCCGTCGTCGCCGCCGGCACCACCGATCTTCCCGTCGCCGAGGAAGCCGCCCTCACCGCCGACTTCATGGGCAACCACGTCCAACGCATCTACGACGTCGGGGTCGCCGGCCTGCATCGTCTGCTCCGTCGCCTCCCCGATCTCCAGGACGCTTCCGTCGTGATCGTGGTCGCCGGCATGGAAGCCGCCCTGCCCTCCGTCATTGGCGGACTGGTCGGACGCCCGATCATCGGCGTCCCCACCAGCGTGGGTTACGGCTCCCATTTCAACGGTCTCACCGCCCTGCTCGGCATGCTCAATTCCTGCGCCAGCGGCCTCACCGTCGTGAACATCGACAACGGCTTCGGCGCCGGTTACGCCGCCAGCTCCATCAACACCCTCGCCCACGAATCCGGGTCCCGTTCCCCCTCATGAAAGCCCTCCACTTCGATACCTCCGCCGGCGCCTCCGGCGACATGTTCGTCGGCGCCCTCATCGATCTCGGCGTCGATCCCCGCGAACTCGAACGCCAACTCCGCCTGCTTCCCGTCCAAGGTTATCACCTTCACACCGCCCGCCGATTCAAGTCCGCCATCCAGGGCGTGAAGTTCGATGTCCACCTCGAAGGCGCCCCCTGCAATGAACCGGGCCACGACCACGGGCACGGAGATGGACATACGCACTCCCACGGGCATGAACAGGAACACGGCCACGCGCATGAACACACGCATGGCCACGACCACGGACATGATCACGATCACGATCACGCCCACACCCGGGATCACGCCGCCATCCGTGCCCTGATCCAGGGCAGCGGGCTCAATGACTGGGTCCGGTCCCGCGCCCTCTCCGTCTTCCAACGCATCGCCGTCGCCGAAGGCAAGATCCACGGGGTCTCACCCGACCACGTCCATTTCCACGAGGTCGGTGCCGTCGATTCCATCGTGGACATCGTCGGGGCCTGCATCGGACTCGATCTCCTCGGCCGCCCCCGCGTCACGGCAGGCACCATGGTCGAGGGTACGGGTTTTGTCCGATGCGCCCATGGCCGTTTCCCGCTTCCGGCCGCCGCCACGCTCGAGATCCTGGGTGCGCGCGGCATCCCGATTACCCAATGCGAAGAGACCCACGAAATGGTCACGCCCACCGGCGCCGCCCTGCTCGCGGAGTTCGCCGAATCCTTCGGCCCCATGCAGGGCGTGGTCGGCGCCCGGGTCGGATACGGCCTCGGCACGCGCGATCACCGGACCCGTCCGAACGTGCTGCGCGCGATCCTGTGGGAAGCGGCCGGATCAAGCGCTGCAACCGAATGGGAGACCGACCGCGTGACGGTGCTGGAGACCAACATCGACGATCTCAACCCGGAGATCCTGGGCCATGTCCTGGAGAAGGCGTTGCGCCTGGGCGCCCTCGACGCCTTCCACACGCCGGTCCAGATGAAGAAGCAACGGCCGGGCATCCTTCTTACCGTGCTGTGCGAACCCACCGACGCCGACAGCCTCACCGAATTCCTCCTGACCGAGACCAGCGCCTTCGGCATCCGCCGCACCCAGGCCGACCGATGCAAACTGCGCCGCGAAGTCATTGAGGTGGGCACTCCGTTCGGGAAGGTGCAGGTGAAACTCGGACGCCTGGGAGACCGCATCGTCCAGATCTCGCCCGAATACGAATCTTGCCGCTCCATCGCCGCCCAGGCCGGTGTCCCGCTCAAGGACATCTATCGCGCCGCCCAGACCGCCGCAGAGGCCACGCCATGATCGGGGGTTGGGATATCATCACGCACCGGACGCGGGCCGAGTAATGTAGTAGGCGAGGTAACGAGACTCCATCCTCCCCTGCCCCGCCCCCGAGATCCCACCTACACCCCAGGATGGGACGAAGCATTGGAGTCTCCTCACGTCGACTTCCACCCCCATCGAAGGCGAGGTCACAAGACTGAACTCCATCGCGCCTTCGGGACTTGGACTGTCTACACGATCCCAACCACTGCGGGGATCAGCTCAAGTCCACATTCTGCGGCCGCCTTTCGTTGCCGGGAATCGCACGAGGCAAATGCCTGACAACCGGCCTCCAGCGCGGCGGCGACATGCCACAGATCCAGACTGCGGGTTCCCATCACGCCGGAGAACCGCCCGGAAAGCTGCTCGGCACGGATGAACACGGCAGACAAATCATAGGAAATGCGCTCGAATCGACCGGCATCGACATCGGCCTTGAACATCCGGATCGCAGCCGCTTCTTGAGCCCGTGTGATTTCTCCACGAAAGCGCTTCAGACGAATGGCATTGGGAACCTCGATCCCATGGAGATGGGAGTAGGCGAACGGTTCGCCGATGCGCTCAAGCAGCTTGATGGCTTCCGCTGAATCCACCTCCAGTACGAAGGCTTTCACAAAAAGGGCTGTGTCAACGTAGGTGGTCATCGGTCGCCCCGATCATAGTCCACCACTGCGCGTGAATCCGTCGCGATTGGACCGCCAGGGAAGATCTTGTGAAGGCGGGCCATCCGGTTGACCGAAGGCAGTGTCTTCCTCCTTCGCGCCGGCGCGAGAATGGCAAATGGACGGCCACGCTTGGTGATTGTGATCGCCTCACCTTCGTGGATCCACTTCGAGAGAGTCGCAAAATCATTCCGAAGGTCTGCCACAGTCGCGGTCTTCATCGTGATAGATTTTCTATCACCAACCCATCGCCCGGTCAATCGAAGGGTAAACGCCGATCTCATGACGGGACCCCAGTGGTCCGGGGTAGCCAATTGCAGGGGGAGCTGAAGCCGGGGATCGCAACAGCGGTGCGATGAAGGAACGCCGGGATGAGGCGACAGCGATTTCAATTACCTCAAATGTTGATTTGGACGTGCCCCCGTCAAAACGCTTCTACCACGTGTCAGCATACAAGACTGTCGGACCACCACCAATGACAGCAAATAGTCCCCTCTCGGTGCCAGGGCGGCGGTACAGCCGGATCGGGACGGATTCCGGGATCGCATAGTCAAACCAACTCCGGGATTTGTATCGGAACGCGATCTCCTCGTGGTCTCCGGATAAGAAATTGCGACGAAGCATTTCAAGATCGTCATCGCAGGCACGAATCACCACCAATTCAAGAGTGGGTTCAATCAATGAATAGCTTCTGATCTTGCACTCGAGCACCTGTGAGCATGCCATATCCTCGCTTAGCTCCGCTTTCCAATGCATCAGTCGAGCACGAGCACTGGTGATCTCTTCCGCCTCGTGGACCAGGACCAACGAAATCGAAGCCAGCCATGTTGCGCCTGCTCTCCAACCCCAGAATTTCCTTGGAGTAAAGACTCCGATTATCAACCACGGGAGGACGAGGAGACCCAGGGCAACAAGGGATGTAAACGTACCCAGAATGAGGACTTCAGTCCATTTTACGGAGGCGGGCGCAGGACTTCGAGCCGCAGCCCCCAGCACTATTGAAGCCCATATAAAACCGGCCTGAATCAGACAGTGTCCAAGCAGTTTCATTCCATGATCCTGTCTTCTGCCTCCGATAGGCCATCATTCCATCGACTGACCGACTGATCAATCGATGGGTTCACCACAGAGGACACAGAGTTCACAGAGTAAATGCGGCCAATTGCGTCGGCCCGGGTCCTCTGCTGACCATCCGGGAGATCAAGGCAATCTCAAGCACGAGCCAGATGAAGACATCAACCTTCCTCTCCCCCTCTGTGTTCTCTGTGTCCTCTGTGGTGAACCCCTTCTGCGCCAACCCCAATTGCCCGAGTTCAGCCCATGCATGGTTGATCCGATCGATCCGGGTGCCGGCGGTGTCACGACCTTGGGTAATGTTGAGACGACCGTTCATAGCCGTTTCGGCGACCATGGCGCCGGCAGGAACTGCGATTGGTCAAGGGACGGGTGCCGGAAGCGACGCGGATGGTTCGGCATCCTCCGAGTCCGACAGGTATTTCACCGGAAAATATTCCCCATGACGGATCCCATCCGAGTATCGCAGCAGGCAGCCCAGGCTCTGATCAAAGAGGGATACGGGATCATCACACAACTGGGAGATCAGCTCTCCCAGGCTCTCAGCGAACACGCTCACCGACCACTCCGTGGGCATTACCAGCTTCACCTGCCCGGCCTGCTTGCCGGCCGTCATGACCACCAGGAAGCTCCCCGCTGACACAATCTCCCCGAAGACCACAAACTTCGACGTCGACTTGAACCCGTCCACAGCCCCTGCGGGCGGCAGTCGTTCCCGACACTGGGTTGTCAGTGCAGGCCAATCGTGTATCGGCGCCAACCAGATTCCCGGTTGGTCATGCAAGGGCTCCTCATAGAGCCGCACCCCGTTGTAGGCAGCGAACAACCTCAGGATTCCCGCACTTTTGCCGCTCAGCATCGATTGTCCGAGTGCCATTTCGGACTGACTCGCCGGAGGCTGCGCCGAGTGTCGGATCCGGATGGGACCTGACGGTTGTCGACCATCCGCATTTCGGCAGATGAACGCCGGTGAGCGATGCGAAAGCAGCGCCTTGAGAGGATCCAGAGCTTTGGCCCCGTCCGATGCCCCCGTCGCGGGCAAGGCACCGGCCAGGGCGCGATAGACCACAACTGAACGTGGAGCCTTACGGCCTTCAATGGGAATGCCGATGGCTCGATCTGGTCGTCGACATTTGATCCCGTGTTTCTTCCAACTGGCCATCACGCTGGTCGGACATGCGAAACAGGGGAACTGAAACGGCACGCTGCCCACCAACTGTCGGGTTCTCGCGATGACGAGGGAATTGCCGAACGGCCAGTGAACTTGAATTGGAGGTCTTACCCCGTCGCCCCCGTCGAGAGACCTAAAGACCGCGTAGTCCTCCAAACCGCAAACCGGACAGACCTTGGGGCCCCGCACCAGGCCCGAGCCCTTCTCATCCATTTCAATCTCAACCGCATCCAGGAAAAAGCTGTCCTTCCCAACCTGCGTCAATATGGCTCCGGCAATTTCCTCCTGCTCGATCCAGGCCACAAACCGGCTACTCACCAGATCAAAGCGATCACAGGTGAATCCCACATCCTTTCCCAGCCGGCGGGAAATCCACTGGGGGCGTGGCGCAGTGTAAGTGGTGCGACCGCGGCAATTGGGACATTGCGACGCCCCGAGGGTATGGCGATCGACCAAGTCAAAACCCAAGTCACTTGAACCGAGAATGGCGAGACTGATGATCTGATCCATGGGGCAACAGAGAGGAGACAATGGAGTCGGCTTTTCAAGTTTGACTTACCCGGGCGAGCTCGTCGCCCTGGCGCCGCACCACACACGGTCAGGGACTTGGTCCATTTTCCCACCCCATTCACCAGGCTGCCTACCCCCCCAATCGAGCAACTCACCACAGTGGGCATTCGATTCACCGAGCAAGCCCGGCGCCCTCTCCCCCTCTGTGCCCTCTGTAGTGAAATCCTCCCGCGATGAACGTGCCTGTACCAACCCAACTTCCCCGGACTGGTGCAGGCGCCGGTGACACTTCAAATCGGGGTGCTTCCCCTCCCACACCGGTCGACCTGCCGCTTCAGGTTGTCACAGCAGACGTTGGTGCCGGACCTCCGCCTCGATTTCCGACAGCAGGCTGTTCCCCCGTTGGCGTCGGCGCTCGATGATATGTTTGTCGGTGAGCGGGTCGTATTTCACGGGGTATTCCCCGTTGTAACACGCGAGGCAGAACGAGTTCCGATCCTGTCCGGTGGCCGCCACCATGCCTTCCTCGGAGAGGTAGCCGAGTGAATCGGCAGCCAGATATTGTCGGATCTCATCCGCCGAATAGTTGGCCGCCATGAGCTTGGAACGTTCGGGAAAGTCGATGCCATAGACACAGGGGTTCCTGTGGGGCGGACATGAGATGAGGACGTGAACCTCCTTGGCTCCCGCCTCCTTCAGGCTGGTGACCCGCGCCCGACTGGTGGTGCCGCGCACGATGGAATCGTCAACAATCACCACCCGTTTCCCGCGCACCAACTCCCCGATCAGGTTCAACTTAACCCGGACCGCGAAGTCCCGGATGAATTGGGAGGGTTGAAGGAAGGAACGCCCGACATAGTGATTCCGGACGAACGCCATCTCGAAGGGAATCCCACTCTGCAATGAATAGCCCAGGGCCGCGCAGTTACCCGAGTCCGGTACCGGGACAACGATATCCGCTTCGATGGGATGTTCACGGGCGAGCTGGCGTCCCATGTCCACGCGCACCTTGTAGACGTTCCGGTTGGCGATGGTGGAATCCGGCCGTGCGAAATAGACGTATTCGAACACGCAGAACGCCCGGCGTTGATGGTCCGGGAAAGCCTGCACGCTCCGTACGCCATGCTCATTGATGATGACGATCTCGCCGGGCTCGATGTCCCGGACGAATTCAGCCTCGATCAGGTCGAAGGCGCACGTTTCAGATGCCAGAACCCACGCGCCGCTGGCCATCCGACCCAGGCTCAAAGGACGGAATCCGTGGGGATCCCGGACCCCGATCAATTCGGTCCCGGTCAGGATCACGAGGGAATAGGCGCCTTCGATGCGGCGCATGGTCTCGACGAGGGAGCTTTCGTGTCCGCCGCGCGCCGGCTGGGCGAGCAGATGGAGGATGATCTCGCTGTCGACCGTGGTCTGGAAGATGGAACCGCGCGCCTCGAGTTCCTCCCGCAACTGGGCCGCGTTGGTCAGGTTGCCATTGTGACCGATGGCGATGTGCCCCTTGGCGCAATCGACCACCAGGGGTTGGGCATTGATGATGTTGGAGGAACCGGTGGTGGAATATCGGGTGTGCCCGATGGCGGCATTGCCGATCAGCCGGTGAAGGGTCTCCG
Organism: Verrucomicrobia bacterium UBA6176; assembly: GCA_002422905.1. GTDB lineage: Bacteria > Verrucomicrobiota > Verrucomicrobiia > Limisphaerales > UBA9464 > UBA6176. The sequence goes on along the minus strand of DITU01000107.1, from coordinate 181,612 downwards.
GGGTGAAAACCTGGGGAACCAACCCCATGCCACGATGGGCCAGGAAGCTGTTCTTGCCATCGGTGGCCGCGATGCCGGCGCTTTCCTGGCCACGATGCTGGAGGGCGTAGAGTCCATAATACGTCAGTTCGGCGGCATTCGGATGCCCGTAGACGCCGAAGACGCCACAGTAATGTCGAGGGTGGGTGTCTTGCACGGAGCGGAGTCATTCAGGGGGGCGATCCCGGAAAACGGAAGCGGAAAGTCCCAGCCATTCTGCCGGGCGCGGGGGCCAAAAAGCCTCAGGAAAAGTCTTGAGCACAAACCGCGACATCCCCATTTTCTCGCACCTCAGTGCGCGCGTGGCGGAATTGGCAGACGCGCTAGATTCAGGTTCTAGTGGGGAAACTCGTACAGGTTCAAGTCCTGTCGCGCGCACCATTCTTCCCAGTCCCCCAACTCCCTCCCAACCCTTCCCTTCGTCCCTGAGGTTGCCCGCACCTACGACTCCGGGATGCACGGGTCGGCACCCGGAAGCCTGTCCCGATTGGGACCCCTCCCTCCTTCGTGGCTTCGTGACTTCGTGTGAGAGGAATCCCCCGAGCCTCACCCCTCGGATAAAGACGGGTTGGTACCTGTTCACCACAGAGGACACAGAGAACACAGAGGGTTGAAGGTCGGAGGTGAGATCAATCCATCCCTCTGGGTTCCCGACTCTGTGCTCCCTGTGCCCTCTGTGGTAAAATCAAAGCCCGGTTCCCCGGGGCCTGTCCCTCAGCACGTTGACGGGAAGGATTTCACGGGAAGCCGCCAGGAACGCGAAGAAGACAGGGGGCGGGAGCGGTGCATCCCGAAGTCGTTGACGAGCACAAGGGGGCGGACCTCGTGTGCCAATGAGTTCTACTCGTACTCCCCAATCCCGACCCTTCGTCCCTTCGCCCTTGGTTGTTCACCCCGCCCCTCCCCCACTCCCTCACGGCATCGGCAGATCCGCCTTGGGCGCTTCCAACCGACGTCTCTCGGCCACCCGTGCGAACGGGTAATAAACCACCATCGCGATCACGATCGAAGCCACCCCCCAGACCGCCGCCCGCCAATCACCGCCCGTTGCGAGGTAATGCCCGATCACCGGCGGAGTGGTCCAGGGAACGTTGATGAACGGTTTCCGGATCCAACCCCAGTCCATCAACAGATAGGATCCCGTGGTCAGGATCAGTGCATTGATCACGTAAGGGATCATGAACACGGGATTCAATACGATGGGCAGGCCGTAAAAGATGGGTTCGTTGATCTGGAACACCTGGGTGGGAAGCGACATCCGACTCACCTTGCGCAGGCCCACATCCCGTGAATTGAAGAGGACCAGCGCCAACCCAATCGTCGCCCCCGTCCCGCCCACGTTCACGAACGTGGTGAAGAAACCGTTGGCGGTGATGTACGGCAACGGTTGCCCGGCCGCAGCCGCCTCCACATTCGCCGCCAGATATTGCAGGAAGAACGGCAGGACAATGGCATCCAGCGCGTTGTCGCCGTTGATCCCCATGGACCACAGCAGGGTCACCAGCAGCGCATACACCAGGATCCCCGGAAGCGTGCTCAGGGCGAACAGCAACGGCTCGAACGCATGTTGCACCCGCTCATTGATGTCGAACCCGAAGACGAACCGTACCAGCCAGAAGATCCCGACCAGCGTGACCATCGGGGTCAGGGATAGGAACGATTCCCGCACTGCTTCCGGTACCCCGTCCGGCATCCGCACCACCATATTGAAATCGGTCATCAACTTCTGCACCCGGACCGAGACCAACGCCACCAACACGGCCGTGAAAAGTCCCTGGGATCCCAGGCGATCCATCTGGATCACCTGCTCCTCCATGTCGATCTGGATCATCAGGAACACCAACGTCGCCATCGAAGCACTGATGAACGCCTCCTGCCCGAACCGCTTCCCGAGGTCGTAGGCGATCCCGAAACAGGCAAACACGGCCAGCAACCCGAACGTCGCCGTGATCGGCACGTTCAACAGCGGCAGGTAATCCTTGATCCGCTCTTCCCACCCCGGCACCGGCAGGTTCGCGATCACCATGAACAATCCCCCGATGATCGTCAGGGGCACCACCGACACCATCCCTGAGCGGATGGCCGACATGTAGATGTTGTCGCTCAACGCCGTGAGCAACGGCATCAGCACCCGGTTCAGGAATCCTGCCTTGGCCTGCATGTCAGTCCTTTCATCCCGCCGTACGCCCGGTCCCCAGTCGTTTGCCCATGTAAATGCAGCCGTCCATCCCCTCCCCCACCCGGATCAACTCCTCAAAACCCAGTTTCCGATAAAAACCCTGGGCCGGCACATTCACCAGACTCACTCCGAGATGTGCTCCCGGCGAACCACGCCGCGCCAACAACGTCATCACCTGCTCCAGCATCGTTCGACCCAACCCCTTTCCCTGCGCGCGATCCAACAGGTCGATGTGCAGGTGGGACGGATAGGATCCATACGGTTCCGGACAGTAATAGTCGGGACAATGATACCCGTGATGCACCTGCTGCACCCGGCTCCAACCCGAAGGATCCCCCGTCGGATCCGGGAACTGTTCGCACAGGCGGGGGCGCCATTCCCGGTCGTATCGTTGATAAAACCGCTTCGAATCCATGGCTCCCAACGCATACCCACAGATCCCCGCAGCGTCTTCCAGGATCAACGCCAGTTCGGGTTCGTACTCCAGGTAAGGTCCCACGAACACCCGACCCAACGCATCCGGATCCTCACGATAATACGGCTCACCGTCCTGGCCGAAGTTCCCGGTCTTGAGGCACACGTGGTACGCCCCGGCCTGGTCACCCGGTCGTGCCCTTCGGATCCCGAATCCTTCCATGCCCGATTCCATATCTTGATTCCGTGTCGTTCGATCCCGATTCACCTAGGCGCCCGCGCAGCGGGATGCAGTGATCCGTCCGGGTCCAACACCAGTAATGATTGCAGGCGCGGCACCCAACCGCCCCGATAGGTCCCGGGCAGGTGATAATCCGAGCGGAACGACCGGCCCTGGTTCGCCGGATCCCGATGGAACGTCACGTAGCGGTCGAACAGGTCGAGTTCCTCGCGCAATTCCCAGAGGCGCCTGAGCAGGGCATAAAACAGGGGACGCTCGGTCACCGTGCTGATCCGCACGCACAGGTCCCTCAACCGCACCGCTTCGAGACGCACCGATTCCACCCGTGAATCCCACTGGCTCGGCTCGGTGGCAAACACAGCGGCCATCGCCTGCAAAAGGGCCTCCGCCGTGGCGCCCTCTTCGTAGGGCAGGTAATGGCAGTCCGTGAACCGCACCAATTCCTCCAGTTGGATCGGTTGTTCCGGCGTCTTGAAGTGCTCCACCCATCCCTCCAAAGCCTCAAGATAAGCCGCCCGCGGATCCCACTTATCTGCCCCATTCACCCACGCCCCCAGGGTGCGCAACGGAACATGGTTCAGTGGGAGTTCATTGTTTGGATTGGTCAACACGCCGCGGATCCGGGCCTTCAACTCCAGGGACCGCCCCGAGTACGGCCCGCAATAAAACCGGCGACCGTCGTAGTCGTTGGCGTGAAGATTGTCCCAGATCAACGGCGGGCGTCGCAGCAACGCCGTCAACTCCTCCACATGCCCGACCGTGATCTCGCGGGAAATGATCTCCGGCCCGGTCCAGAACACATCAATCGCCGGATCAAGCTCCTTCCCCACCGCCGCGAGATACCCTTCCCCGCCCAACCCTCCCGCCGCCATCCGCCCGCAATACGGCGTCGGACAGAACAGGAATCGTCCCGCGCCACCCCGCGCCACCAACCATTCCCGGACCGCATTGGTCACCCCGCACTGCGCCGATGCAAAACTGCCCCACCGTTCCCGATCCTCCGGGCGCATCCGATCCGGGATGTCATCGAAGAGCAGGCAGAAATCGCGGCAACCCATTTCCAACAGTTGCCCGAAGCGTCCCTGCAACGCCGCCAGATCCGCCGGATCCGAATAACGGATGTTGAGTCCGGGACCGACGGCATGGATGAAACGGATCCCGCGATCCGCACAGGAACGGATCAGCTCCTCCAACTCGGCGCGCAGCGCCGGACCGTACGGTTCACGCCAGATCGACCGGTGATGGGGATCGTCCTTGGGCGCGTAGAGGTAGGTGTTCAGCCCCCAAACCTGCATCCAGTCGAACAACTGGAACCGTTCGGCCCGGGTCCAGGGTTGGCCGTAGAAACCCTCGATGACTCCGCCCAGAAAGTCGTGGCTTGGATGTGTTTCCATTTCCGCCCGTAGCGGGCCCGGGAGGCTGGGCTGAAAGCGGTCCGCTCCGCAAGTCATGCATCCAGTCCGGAGCGACGACGTTGGGTCGCCGGTAGCGCGTGACCAGCAGGACGGCTGCATCCAGACGCCTCCATGCCCCTACGGACGCGAAGCGTCCTGCGCACGATCTGGTTCAGGGTGCGGGCAAACCATCGACTCAAGGCATCAGAAGACTGGCGCACTCCAAGACCTTGCGGACCCTCGGCTGCGTCCGCGCCGACAGACTTCCATGTCCGGCATTTTCCGAATTGCAGAAGGTCACTTTGCGCGGCAAAGATGACCCCAATGGACCCGCGTTCAGCGCTGGAGCAGTTGGAGACCATCCGGATTCTCATGGAGCGATCCGCCCTTTACCGGCGAGCGCTCGGGCCCATCTGCCTGGCGGCCGGCAGCCTCGGGAGCATCGCCGCGCTGGGAGCCGTCTTCACCGGCATGGACTCCTCGATCCAGTTCGCCGGTTGGTGGCTCGGCACTGCGTTCGCCGGGTTCGGCGCCGCGTTGATCATCGCCCGGCGCCAGGCGATCCGGGAGGGCGAACCCTTCTGGTCACCGCCCACGCGTCGGGTATGCACCGCCTTCCTGCCGCCCCTCACCGCCGGGGCCCTGTTGTCGGTTCCGTTCCTTCTGGGTGAAGACTGGGCGCGTCGGGTGGTGTGGTTGCTGCCTGCGCTCTGGATGATCCTGTATGGCTGTGCGCTGCATGCCGCCGGGTTCTTCATGCGACGCGGGATCCGGTTGCTTGGCTGGAGTTATCTCCTTGCCGGCGCAGCCCTGCTGCTCTGGTGGACCTGCCCGCTCAACCAGTTTCCGCCTGTGAACCATGCGCACCTGGCCATGGGACTGGGTTTCGGCCTGGGCCATCTGGCCTACGGAATCTACCTGCACTGGACCGAACGTCGGAGCACGTCGTGAACCCCGTCCACCTGCTACAGCTCGACCGGGTGATCCACGAAAAGGTGCGGCTCGCCATCATGTCGATGCTGGCCGCCACTCCTGAACTCTCCTTCACCGAGCTGCGCGAAACCCTCCAGCTGACCGACGGCAATCTCACCAGTCATATCCGCACGTTGCAGGAGGCCGGATACCTCGCCGTGACCAAGGCCTACCAGGATTCCCGCCCCCTCACCACCTGCTCCCTCACCTCCGCCGGCCGCAAGGCCTTCGCCGATTACCTGCATCATCTCGAACAGGTCGTCCACGAGGCCCGTTCCGCACTCTGACCCTTCCTTTCTTGAACAAGCCTTTCCAGTCCAGGTCCACAAACTTTGTAATGCAAAGCTTCTCATGAAGATCCTTCGCGCCTCCCATCTCGGCTGGTGTTTCGGTGTTCGTGATGCCGTCCGCGACGCCACCCTCGCCGCCACCTCCGGACCCGTCACCGTCCTCGGTGAACTCGTCCACAACCCCACCGTCATCGAGTCCCTCCGCTCCCGCGGCGTCCTCACCCGGTCGGATCCATCCGATGTCCCCACCCGCCGGGTGCTCATCACCGCCCATGGCGCCTCGCGACGCCGCATCGCGTCGCTGGAAGCCATGGGACTCGAAGTCACCGAAACCACCTGTCCCCTGGTCCATCGCGCCCACGCCGCGCTCGACACCCTGGTCAACCAGGGTTGTCACCCGGTGATCATCGGCCAGGCCCACCACGTCGAGGTCCGCGGCCTCGCCGAGGATCATCCCGGATGCGACATCGTGCTGACGGAATCGGAGATCGACGCCCTGGAACCTCGTCCGCTGTTCGGCGTGGTGAGCCAGACCACGCAACCGATCGACCGGGTCCGGCACCTGGTGGATTGTTTGAAGCGACGTTTCCCGCAATCCGAAGTCCGGTTTCGGGACACGGTCTGTCAGCCGACCAAGGACCGGCAACAGGCGGCGGAGAACCTGGCCCGACAATGCTCGGTGGTGGTGGTGGTGGGTGGACGGCACAGCAACAACACCCGCCAACTCTCCGCCACCTGCGCACGCGGCTGTGCCCGGGTGCATCAGGTGGAAGGCCCGGACGACCTGGATCCCGGATGGTTCAAACCCGACGACATCGTGGGTTTGACGGCGGGGACATCCACCCCGGACGAGACCATCGAGGCGGTGTCGGGCCGGTTGACCTACCTGGCGCAGGAGCACTGCCAGCAGGCTTGACGGGCGGGAGTCGATTTCTAGGCTGTCGACCATCACCGGAAGCCTTGCTGAACAGCGGTTGAAACGTGGCCGCATCGGATGGGGTCCGGGCAATGGAAGTCGCGCATGAGCCCCCACCGCATCCCTTCTCCTCCCATCCGAGCCTTCACGTTGATCGAGTTGCTGGTGGTGATCGCCATCATCGCCATCCTGGCTGGCATGTTGTTGCCCGCGCTGGCGAAGGCGAAGGAGCAGGCGCTGCGCACCCAGTGCATCAACAACCAGAAACAGATCCTGTTGGCCCACATGATGTATGTCGGGGACAACAACGATCACATCGCCCCACCGAACTGTGGCGGTGCGGCGGGCGCGGCGAACCCGGCGCTGCCGGCGGGCTGGCTCTACAAGCCGGGAGCGGCCCTGGCGGTCTCCACCAACTTTCCCGGGCCCGTGAACGGGCTGTTCTATCGGACCCTGCAGAGCCGCAAGATGTACCTGTGTCCCAGCCACAAGACCAACACGCTGGCCTGGCGTTCCAGCACCATCAAATTCACCAGCTACCTGATGAGCGGCGTGGTGATCAACAGTCCTTCGAGCTTCGACTGGTCCGCCGGAGCCCAGGGTCGGACCTTCAAGGTCAGCAGTTTCCAGCCCACCGACATGATCTTCTGGGAGACCGATGAAAAGGATCCGGGCTATTTCAACGACGGTTCCTCCAGTCCTTCAGAAGGCTTTTCGCGCCGGCACAACACCGGGGCCGTGGTCGGGCTGATCGGGGGACACGTCGAGTACCTCAAGTGGCAGCGCTACTACCAATTGTTGGCGGAAAACTCCCGCAACAGTCTCTGGTGCTTCCCCAACTCCCGGAACGGACGCTGAGCCATGAACCTTCCCAACCGTTCCCATGCGCCTTTGATCCTGCTCCTGATCGGTGCCCTGTGCGGGTGCACCAACAGCGAACCCACTCCCGAAGCCGGGCTTCAGGAGCTTCAATCCGCGTTCCCCGAGACCTCCGGCAATCCAGCCCTCGCCCTCGCCCTCGCCGCCGCCCGGACCAATGACCTCGGCGTGGGTGTGGTGGCCTTGCAGGACGTGAAACGGACCGAAGGCCTGTCCGCCCAGCAATTGCAGTCGGTGGAACAGGCTTCCCAGGCGCTCACCGCCGAACTCCTCCGGCGCGCCGCCGCCGGCGATGCCCGGGCCAGGGCCGACCTGGAATTGATCGAACGGTCCCGATCCCAATGAACAGCGGTCCAGGCGACGACCGATACCGACCCCGCCGCAAACAACCCGGATCCAGCTGAAAGGAGCGGGTCTCCCCGCCCCCGTTCCCGGATTCATTCCCGGGGGACCACCCGATAGTACCGCCACGGAAAGGCTGCGGAGGACCGGTCGGTCAGCGGGATCACCGGTTTGGTCGGGGTGAACTCGAACAACGGCAACCAGTCGATCAGGTCGATGGATCCTTCCAACCGGTTGCGGACGCCCACGTCTCCCTTGAACCGGAAGGAGACATCCCCGTTCAACGCCCGGTCCGGCGTGTTCAATCCCGCCTTCAGCGGTCGCACCTCGATGCTGAAGGTCCGTTCTGCCGCCAGGATCGGGTCACCCGAATCGCGAACGATCACCGTGAACGGATGGATCAACGAGGCATGTTCCTCCAACGGTTCCCAGGTGAACCGGCCTGTGCCCGGATCCAGCGCCGCACCGGATGCAGCCCCGGTGCCCAGTTCGTATCCCAACGCCTGCACCGGCAGATCCGGATCGGTCCCCAACGCCTGGCGTTCGACCAGGTCCCCTTCCCAGACCGTTCCACCTGGGATCGCCACCAATTGCGGAGGCGAGTTCACCTTGCTGACATCCACCCGGAATCCCAACCGGGCCGTGCTCGCTGGCGAGCCTTGGTCGGAGACCTCCACTTCAAAGGTGTGACTACTTCCGCCCTGCTCTTCCGACGGCACCCAGACGATCTCACCGGACGTGACCCCGATGACGGCGCCATCGGGTGACCCGGCCAACAGGGAATAGCGCAGCGGATTGGCCGGGAGATCCGGATCCTGGGCGACCAGTTGAAGCCGGAATGGGGTGCCTTCAGCGACTGTGTAGGACGCGGCGACCGGCTGCAGCGACACCGGCTGATTGACCTCGCGCACGATCACCTGGAAGGAACGTTCGACCGATGCCGGCGGCTCCCCGTCATCACTGACGCGGACCCGGATCAGATGGTTGAACGGGCCATCGGCCTCACCGGTCAGCCAGGTGAACCGGCCCGTCTCCGCATTCACCGCCGCCCCGGCCGGGCCGGACACCAATTCATATCTCAAGGTGTCGCCGGGAAGATCCAGGTCGGTTGCCCGCAACTGGGTCTCGGCACGTTGCCCTTCGTCGACTGTCACATCCGCCACCGGCTCCAGTTCCGGCGCGGAATTGCCGGTGGCGATGGTGAACGCGTCGGGGGTGGACGGCGCCGATTCGACATTGCCGGCGATGTCGCGGGCGAGGGAATAGAAGGAGTACCGACGACCGGCCGCCGCCTGATAGAAGGCCGACTGGTTGCGGGTCCCGGTGAGCCAGCGCTGGAAGGGTCCGTCATTGATCGACACGAAGATGTCGTAGGAATCCACGCCTGACCCCAGGGCATCATCCGCGCCGGTCCAACGCACCGGGATCAAGGCCGGACTGGTGCCCGGCAACACCGCCACCCGACTCGTCGGCGCCACCGTGTCCGGCACGGATTCATCCCGCCGATACACCAGCGTGTAGCGTCCGGGGGAATTGTGGTCGAGCAGGTGCAGCGTGTGTTCCAGGATCGGACGTCGTCCCAGACCTATGAAGGTACGGTCCGTCACCCACGCATTGGTCGGGGCGAGGAAACTGGATCCGTCGGGACGCCGCACCCGATCCAATTGGAATTGGCCTCGGGCGGGATCCGGGATCCGGAGATAGACCCAACCGTTGGGTGCCGGCAGCGTGATCTCCACTTCGAGATCGTCGGCGGTGGGCGCGCCATCCGCCGCACCCTCGCGAATCACCGTGACCGGATGGATCGAGCCATCGCTCAGGTGGAGCGTGTCCGGAAGGTCATCCGGATCCTTCACGTCGTTGACGAGGAAATCGGGTTTGCCGTCGGAGAGGGTTCGGTCGGCCTCGACCTGATGGATGAGTTCATGGATCTCGACGCCTTCAAAGACGGAGGCGCCCCGTTCACCAAAACGATCCTCATGTTCGAGGGTGGCCTCGTAGTCGATGAACAATCCTTGGAGACTGGATTTCAGCAGCCAACGACCGATGGCGATATCGCCCGGATCAATGTCGCCAAACCCGGCGGTCAGCGAGGGTGAAACCGCGTTTCCGGCGACCTCGGTGGCCACAATGTCGAAATGGATCAACAACCCCTTCGCGTTGTCCACAATCCGCGGTTGGGCCGAGGTGATGGAGAAATTCCGGGCCGTACCCCGGCCGCGATTCTCCACCATCACCCCGAGCACGAACGGGAGTGAAGGTTCGATCTCATCAGTGAACGGGTCATCCGCGAACACGTCGCGCTGGTGGAAATACTTCAGATGAAGCCGGGCGTTCGGATAGACCGTCACCTGACCCGGGGACAGTTCAGCGGTCTTGGTGATGTCCCCCGAGCGATACGCGAGATGCCCGCCGACGAAGTAGTCCGTGGGTTCCTCGGGCGCGGCAGTGTCCTTGGGAACAATGAGCCAGCGGGCTGAACCGGTGGTGTCGGGCGGCAAGGTAAGGGCGAGGCCACCCAACAGCAGTCGGTTGGTGGGAGCCTGGCCCATGGGAGCCAGGCGGGTCAGCTCGGGCGGCAGGATGACGAACCGGTCGTTCACCACGTTGCCCGCGCGGTCGTAGATCTGGATCGATACACCGATCTCGGTGAGGGGGGTGTCGATGGATTCATTGATGATTTCCAGGGTGGTCCCGATGCCTTTTCGCGTGACGACAGCCTGCTGTTCAATCTCCAGTTTCACCTGGGCACACACGCCATCATTGCCGGCGGCCGGGCGGGCCGAACGGGCCGAGCGCCGCAATTCCGACGCGGACTGACGGGCTTCGTCCTGCGACTGCGCCGAGGCCATGCTCTGGGTGAACACCGGCACCCCGGCCACACCTGCCGTCCCCACCGGCTTCAGTCCCAACTGCCGGACCAAGGCATCCGACAATTCGCGGGACGTCGGATCCGCCGGCAATGCGGCGGCGGCCTCTTCCCGATGCGTCACCCCAACCACCAGCGCATCCGGACTCTCGAATCCGAGGATCCGGCTGACCGCTTCGGCCTCGGTATGACGCGGCAAGGAAGCCAGCACGGCGTTGGCCCCGGAATCACTGAGGCAGACCTTGGGCGAAATTTCCTGCTGGGCTGAAACGCTGAGGGTGGTCTTGAGTTCGGCCTTCAACACAATGGCATCCACGCATCCGTCGATGGTCGGTTCACCCGTACCACCCACGATGAAGCCCGAGTAATAGGCGTAGGCGCCCATATCGATGCCGGCGAAGGCTTCCCCCTCATACTCCACCACGCGACCGAGCGTGGGATCGAACCCCTTCACCTTGCCCTTGCCCTTCAGTCCGATCGGAGTGCGAAGCTGGACCCGGGCATCGACAAACACCTGGGGCTTCTCAAGAAAACACTCCGTCTTCGCGCTGAGTTTGATCGAACCATTGGCGGTCAGTTCGACACCGGCCCCGACGAAGAACTCCACTTCGGCATCGTTCAGACCAGGCACATTGATCCCGGGTGGACTGATCTGGAGTTGCGGTCCGGCAAAGATCTTGGCCTCGATCGATCCACCGACATCGCCCTCGGCCTTCAAACCGGTGACACCCTGTCCATCGACCTCCTCGCAACAGGTGCACAGCTTGGCAGATCCCGAAAACTTCACCTCGAATCCCTGGACCGAAATCCATTTGATCGGCCCCAACACCGCCGTCAGCACCGCCTGCGCCGCCGCCGATGCATCCGCCTTGAACCCGGCCTCGGCCGAGAGGCAGTTCTCGGCGAAGCCATCCTTCAGACAGTTGCAATCATTCGTCCCGGAATGGCTCACGAAACCCCGCGGGCCCCAACCCACGTCGATGGGGAACCCGCGCCGTGCGTGGGGCGCACCCCCATTGGGCGGCGGCACATACGGGTAATGCGGGATGTAATCGAGAAACCCGAGTGGATCCCGGGCGATGACCAGTGGCGGCGGCGGACACAGGCTGTGGTCGAGGACAAATACCGGCGACCAGTAGGCCACGCCAAACTGGCCGCAGAGAAGTTCCCATCCGACACCCAGGCTCGGGGTCCGGCAATCGGTCGCCGACAAGGGCGCCACGAAACCCGCAGCCGGTCCCGCGAGGCGGTTCCCACGGGCAACCTGTTCCTGAATGCGGACAAAGGTAACCGGCACCGTGATCGAACTCCTGGGCGGGATGGCCCCGAGATCCGTCGCCAGCGGAATCACCCGCCAGGTCGATCCATCTTCAAACCGCAGGTCCACCGACTGCACGGCGATCAATCCCTGGTTGGTGATGCGCATCTCGACGGTGTGTTCATCCCCCTCCACCCCGGTGAGGTCGATGGCGGCGGGTTCGATGGTCACGACCGGAATCGGCACGGCGGTCTCAAACAGGGTCTCCAGGCGGATCGTCGCCGTCTCCTGGAAGTCCACTTCCTCCACCCGCCAGTTGTATCGGACCAGTTGCGTGCGCAGGAAAGCCACGACCGGGTTCAACACCCCCGGTGCGATGGTGATCGTCTTGAGGAAGGAGTCGTGGCGCGGGGCCGACACTTCGAGGTTGTAGGTACCCTCGGGCAAGCCAGCCAACCGGACCGTTCCATTCGTATCGGTGACCGCGGTGTGCAGTGCCCGGTTGTCGAACACATCCCGCAACGTCACCGCCGCCCCCGCCACCAGCGCCCCGTTCCCGTAATAGGTGTTTTCGTCATGGGCCGTCACCTCCAGGTCGCCCAGGGCATCCGACACATGTCGGATCGAGAACGGCACCGAAACACGGCCGGTGTCATTCCCGACCGCCAATCGTCCGTCATGCACGCCGAGCGGGACCGTCTCGTCCGGGGTGGTCAGCAACGTGATGCGCACCGTTCCGCCCGGTTCAATCCCCGGAAGCGGCGGGGTGGAAGCGGGACGCAGCCACGGAAGATCCGGCAACGTGACGTCCAACGGTCCCGAACCTGCTCCGCCGATGTTGGCGATCTCGAACTCGATCACCCCCTGTTGACCGCGGACCATGCCGGCATCGATCCGCGCCGGCCGTGCCACCAACCGTGGTTGGGGCAATTCGACCGTGTAATCCACTGAGAACGTGATGAACGCTCCCTCCGCACTGGTCGCCCGCACCACGAAACGGCCCACCGCATCGCGCTCCTCCTTCGACCACACCTGGACCGTGACGGGCGCCGCGCCTCCCGCCTCCAGCTGGGTCGGGCCGACGATGTGCATCCCGAGATCCTCCACCATGCTGCCCTCGAACTGGATCCCGGTCAGCGACCGTTCGTTGGGATTGCGCAAGTCCACCAGGATGGTGTTGGTCCGACCCGGAACGATCCGCGTGAATTGAAGATCCGGTTCCGGCCTGAGCCCGAGCAATTCGAATTCGTCCTGCGTCGCCGGTCCCACCGCTCCAGGATGCCCCGCAGCCACTTCATACCGGCCGTATTCGCCCGCCAAGGGCTGGAACACCGTCTCGAATCGTCCCTCGGCATCGGTCAACGCCTTCAGGATCCGTTGCGTTCCGTGCACCCGCACCTGGATGTCCACCCATTCCCCACCGGCCGCCGCTCCACCGGGTCGAACTGCCCGCCCCCGCAACGGGACCGGTGTCCCGGCCGGGGCCGCATTGACCTCCGTCTCCACCGTCGCCGTATAGGCCGGCTCGATCCGGATCAACGTCGCTCCCACCGCGCGGTTGTTGTCCTCCAACACCTCGCCCACCGCACCCGTCGCATCCACCACCGCGATCACATGCCAATCCCCCGCCTGACCCGGGAGACGTCGCGAAAGGTCCCGCTGGAAAGAGCCGCCCGGTGGCAACATCCCGGTATGGGTCGCTTCATCGATCAGCACATCGTCCGCACCCAGGAACCCGTCGCGCGACAGGTACACCCGCTGGATGAACGGTCCTGCGGCATCGGAGAAACCCTGGTTCAATACCCGGTACACAAACATCGCATCACCCCCGGTGATCCCGGTCGCCGCAACCGTCAGCGTCGTGAACACCAGATCCGGAAGGTCTCCATCCGTGACCGTCAGACTCGCACTCGCCGGTGCGTGGCCATCCGCCGCCGCCGTCAACGTCAACCGCTGGTTCCCGTCCACCGCCCCATCTTCCAGTGTCGTCACCGGGAATGGCGCCGAAGTCTGGCCCGCAGGAATCACCACCGTCTCCGGCACGGTCGCCTCCCCGACATCCGAACTGGAAAGCCGCACCGTCAACGCCAGTGCCGTGTCTGAATTGCGCGTGATCACCCCGTTGAACGCCGGTGCCAACCCCTCGCGCGCCACACCTCCACCCAAGGACAACCGCAACGCCGCGCTGTCGTCGTCCTGCACCGTCACCGTCACCGGTTCGGAAACCGCCAGCACCCGGCCTGACAACGTTTCCACAATGGATGCCGTCACCCGCGCCACCGCAGCCCCATCGTTGTCCCGGTTGTTCACCGCTCCCACCGCAAAGCTCACCTCATCGCGGCCCGCCCCGAAAATCACTTCCAACGGCACCACCACCCGGGCCGGATCATCCACCGCCACCCGCACCCGTTGCGCCCGGGCCAACCCACGCGCCCGACGCAAGGTCGCCGTCGCCGCCATGGGTCCGTCTGCTTCACCGATCTGCGCCGGATCAATCCGCAGGGTCAGCCCCGGATCATCATCATCGATCACCTCCAGATCCAACAACGCCGCCACATCACCGGGCGCCGACACCTCCAGTTGAACCGCCCGCGAACCTTCGAGCCGATCATTGTCAGCCGCCAACAACGCGAAGGCCACCTCCACCTCACCCGCCGGCAGGGTCACCGTCGCCGGTGGAAGCAGATCCGCCGAGGAACTCCCGACATCGATCTGGATCGGCTCCAACGCGGCCTCCGATCGCCGGAGGATCACCGGCAGCGTCAATCCTTCCCGGATCCGGTTCGTCTCCACCAACAGCGAAAGGGTTGCCCGGTCGACATCCAACACCGTCAGGTTGGCCAACCCCGGGTTGAACCCGTCCGCCGCCGCCGTGATCTGCACCACCTTGGGCCCATCCACCCGGCCATCGGCCACCACGGTCAGGTCGAACTCCGCGAAGGTCGATCCCGCCGCGATCTCCACCACCGCCGGCATCACCAACTCGTTGGTGTCCGAACCCGACACGTTCACCGCCAGCAGTTCCGTCACCGGACCCGACCGGCTCACCCGGGCGCGAACCGTCGGCGGAGTGGCGTTCTCCGCAATCGATCCGACCGGCAGCACCAAGCCCAGTTGACGGGCCACCAAGGTCGCCACCGCGCTCTCGCCCGCGTTGTTGCCTTCATCCGACTCAAACACCTCGTTCGCCACATCGGCCGTCACCCGGAACACGATCGCGCCCGCAGCCGAAGCCGGGATCCGGACCGGGGTCATCCATTCGCCTTCGGCACCCGCGGCCAACGGAGTCTCCAACCGCACCGACGACAGGAACTGGATCGGCGCCGGGGCCGGAGGAACGAGATCAATGCGCACCACCACTCCGGCAGGGATTTCAGCCACCCCACCGTTCAACAGCTTCCACACCACATTCGCCGTCTCCCCGGGCAAGGCTGTGGGCGGTCCGGTGACCGTCGCCACGCGCAGGTCCGGCAACGGAGGAAGGCTGAGTTGGAACGGGGCCGAAGCCGTCGTGTTGTTCCCCTCGTCCGACTCCAACAGGTCCGCGCGTGCATCGCTCTGCAATCGCAGGGTGAAGGCGCCCGGGGCCAGTCCCGCCGCCAACGGCACGGTCACGTTCACTGATTGGGTATAGGTGGTCCCGGCAATGAACCCTTCCGCACCGGGCCGGGTCCACTGGCCCAACACGCGTTCACCTGAAATCCCGACCAGGATCAGGCGGTCGATCCATTCGCCTTCACCCGCTGCATTGCCCGCGTTGCGGATCACCCACGAGACCGGCAGCGCTTCACCCAACCGTCCATCCATTGTCTCCACCACGAGCGGCACCAGGTCCGGCGCCGCAATCTCCAGGGGAACCGGATGGACCCGCGTGTTGTTCAAGGGATCTCCCCCCTCAAAAACCTGATCCGCTGAATCCGTCGTCACCACCAGCGCATGGATCCCAGCCCGGTTTGCCGGGAAGAGGATCTGCCGCGACCGCACCCGCGTGCCGCCCGGTTCAATGGGGTCGTTGAACTCCGCCGTCACCAGGGTCACCGGCTCCACACCCTCCGGCGTGGCCGCCAACGCGATGACATCGCGCCACGGCCCCACCGCCACCGTGTTGCCCAGGTTCATCACCGTCCACCGCACCTCGACCGGGCGTCCGGCCTGGACCGAAGCCGGCACTTCAATCGCCGTGACCGCCAGGTCCGGAGGCGAAGGACGGGTGAAGGCCACCGGCGTCGACACCCCGAGATTGTTGCCGTCGTTGGCCTCGGGTTGGACCCCGGTGCGGTCGGTTCGCACGAGGAACAGGTAGCTGCCCGGGGTGTTCTGCGAGTTCAACGGAATGGTGACCCGGAGCGTGTTGGTATGGGTCTCGCCCGGTGCCAACGGCGTCGTCCGCGCCGGACTGACTTCACCCAGCAACATTCCGCCGGATGCCGTTTGTGAAAAATAGACGGAATCGGTCCAGGGCGATGCCACCGGACTTCCGCCGGCATTGCGGACCACCCAGCTGATTTCCACCGAATCGCCCCACGCCAACGTCCCCGGCGCCAGGACCTCGTCCACCACCAGATCCCCGATGAACAACTGGATGGCGCGTGGAGCACTCAGGTTGTTGACCTCGCCCGCCCCTTCATCGACGGCCAATCCCGTATCCACCCGGATGAACAGGTACCAGGTTCCACTGAGACCGGCGGGCAGTTGGGCGATCAGGGTGCGCGCCATGCCGGTGCCCGGCGCCAGATCCTCGTCCGACTCGAAGCGCCCGATCTCGACGGCATCGAAGCCCGACGGTTGCCGCCCCAGCAGCACGCTTTCACGCCAGGGCTTCTTCGCCGTGTTCTCACCCGTGTTCGACGTCGTCCAACCCACTTCCATTGTCTGCCCGGCAACACCGGTCGCCGAAGCCGTCGGTGCCGACGCCACCAGGTCCGGTAAACGGTCGCCCAAGGCCAGGGCCAACTGGAAATCCACCGTCACCAACGCCTCCTCCACCTCGACCTGCACCGGTGTGACCGGCTCGAACCCGAGCGCTTCCAATCCCCCGACATCCACCGTCCATACACCCGCGCCCACCGCGAGGTCATAGCGTCCGTCCGCATCGGTCACGGTGGCGAACTGATCCAGGATCAGGGCCGGTGCAGAAGGCGGTGGGATCAACGCCGACGACGGAATCACCTCCCGGGCCACCGACGGACTCGACCACTGAAGCACAGCCGTCGCTCCCCCGCCGCCATCGTAATGTTCCACCCGCAACGGGTAGACCCGCCCGGCCTCCAGTTCGATCGTGCCCGAGTTCTCGACGTCGGGATGCGAGGTCCAATCATTGATCACCTGCGTGTCCCCGATCCACACCCGGATGCCATCGTCGCTGATGGTGTAGATCTGGAATGTCTCGGTCATTGGCGCCACCAACTCACCCGTCCACCGCGAGAAGAACACATCCCCGATGCCCGCTCCCGGCGAGCCATTGCCCCACCGATTGTTCAAGGTGGGCTCAACCCGACGAAGTGTCGCCGCTCCGGTTGGCGTGGTGCCCGGCCAATACTCGGCCAGCAATCCACGGGTCTGGCCCACGTTCAACAACACCGGGAGATCCGGCACCGGTTGTCCTTCCGGATCCGTGATCGTCCCGGCGATGGATCCAGCCGGAGTCGTGCCCGGTTCGGCCATCACCCGCAGCGTGATTCCCCCCGTGTAATCCACCCGCCACACCCGCCCTTCCGGAAGCGTCGGCAATTCCAACCGCGGTCGGTTGCCATCCAATGACCCCGTCATCACCGCAAAGCTCCGACCCACCTCGGGCACGAAACCCGCCGCCGTCACCACCCGGACCAACCCTCCAAGACTCGCTCCGCCGGTAACCACCAACTGGTCGTGGGCCGCCCCGTCCAATTCCAACTCCAGGATCCCCCGCGCCCCCTGCCGATAACTCCCTTCGACCCGCAACGTCGCGAGTCCTGAACCCGGCGCGACCAGTGCCTCCGACACCACATGGCCCGTCACCATCCCCGCGCCATCCAATCGTCCGCGGGTGAGCTGCATCGGTCCGTCCAGCACAACCCCCACTCCCGGCGCAATCCGCACCCGCCCCTCGGAAACCACGCCTGCCGTTCCGCGACCGATCCGCACCGGCCATTGAAGATCGAGATATCCGCGATTCACCACCGCGGCATCGATGCGACGCGCCCCGTCCGTACCGCGCAGCACTTCAAATGTCCCGGACGGTTCATTGACCACGGGAGCATTGGGCGAACTGACCAACACCGAGTACCCGCCATTCCGGGTGGTCACCCGCAACACGCCGGAATTGAAAAGTCCCCCGGGTAGGTTCGCCGTCGCATGCGACCCTTCTCCGTTCCCTTCCACCGTCACCGTCACCGCCGCCGGAATGGATCCAGTGACAGTGGTGATGCCCAACGCCTCGAAAAGCCCGCCCGGTCCGGCCGACGGCGGAAGCTCGAGCCGGGAATTCCGGATCCGCACCGTTCCCTCCACCACCCCGCCGGCATACCGGAAGGTGTCGTCATCCAGCAGCATTGCCCCGTTCACCCGCAACGTTCCCCCCTCCTGCACCAGCCGTTGGCCTGCTCCCCCAAGCGTCAATTCCATGCCGGGATCCACCGTGATGTCGCCCCGGTTGACGTGGACCAATCCCGCGCCGCCCAACGACAAGGGCCATTTCACTTCCAACGCACCCTCGTTCAACAACGGAGCCGAAATCACTCGCGCACCGTCCGCCCCGCGCCCCACCTGGATCCGGCCGCCCGGCAACGTGTGGAGCCCCGCGCCCGATCCCAATTCCACATGATACCCGCCATTTACCGATTCAAGCCGGACCAACCCACCAATCGCCAGGCCATCCGGCGCCTCGACCGCCGTATGGCTTACGCGTCCGTCCCCGCGGATCCACAAGCTCTGTCCCACGTGCACCTTGCCGCGCACCTGACTGCCGGTCCGGCCCAGGATGAAATTCACGGGCCGCACCGCATCCTCCCCGATGAAGAGGCGCACGTTGTCGAGATAGGGTTGTCCCGTGATGTCTCCCGCCAGGTAATCCAGGCGGATGTTGGAAAAGTCGACCCCGCCCTGGCCATCCAACACCCCTGCTTCCTGTCGAAACGTCTGATTGGCCCCGGCAATCACCAGCGACATCCCGGTGTCCACTTCGATCCGTCCCCGATTCACATGCACGGCATCGGCCTGCCCCAGGGTCATCGGCCAAGAGATCCGCAGCGTCCCCTCGTTCTCCAGCGCTGCTGTCAGCAACCGCGAGCCCTCCGCCCCGCGTTGGACATGCAGCAGACCTCCCGCGCGGTTCCGCATCGGACCCGTCAACACCCTCAACTCCGAATGATATCCCCCGTTGGCCGACATCAACCGGATCGTCCCCTCGTTCTCCAATCCCGCCGGCGCCGTCACCGCCGTGTGGCTCCCACGCCCGTCACCCCGGATGTTCAACACCTGCCCCGCCCGCAGCGTCCCCTCCACCGTGCTGCTGCTCCGCGTCAGGTTGAACTCGCCCGGTCCGGTGGCCGTGCCGACCCGGAGCCGGACACCGTCCAGATACGGCACTCCAACAATCTCGCCGCCCTCGAAGACAAACCGCAGGTCGCTGAGATCCAGCCCGCCCTGGATGTCCAACAGGCCAGCCTCCTGCCGGAACTCCTGTCCCCCCCCAGCCGCGCTGAGGGTGATACCGGGGAAAATGGTGAGGTTGGCTCGATTGCGGTGGATCGCACCCGCCCTTCCAAACGTGGCCGGCCACTGGACGCTCACCACCCCGTCATTCACCAACTCCGCCGCCAAGGTTCTCGGGCCAGCCGCACCCCTACGGATCAGCAAGGTCCCGCCCGCCCGATTCTCGAACGGCCCACCCTCCACCGAAATGCCGCTTACATAGCCGCCATCGGCCGATTCGATCCGCAACGAGCCTTCATTGATGAATCCGCCCAGGAACGGAATCATCGTGTTTCCCACCCGACCATCGCCCCGTACCCACAGCGACTGGTTGGCGTTCAATCGTCCCGTCACCCGACTGCTGCTCCGCGCCAGGATCAACGACACCGGATCAGTCCCGGTCGGATGCAATCGCAGATCGACTCCATCCAGATAGGCCGTGCCCGAAATCTCCCCGCCTTCGTAATCGAACCGCATCCCCGACAGGTCGAATACTCCGTCCGCCCGGATCGAACCCGCCACCTGTCGGAACGTCTGGTTCGCCCCGCTCAATCCCAGCGTCATCCCCGACGACACCATGATCTCACCGCGGTTCACATGGGTGCCTTCGCTGGCAATCAACGACAGCGGCCAGTCGATCCGAAACATTCCCTCGTTCTCCAGGTTGCCCGAAATCGCCCGGGGCCCTGCCGCACCCCGGGTCGATTCCAGAATCCCTCCCGCCTCGTTCACCAACGGCCCACCCGTCACGTTGATCTGCGAAAGATACCCTCCGTCCCTCGACTCCAACCGCACCTGCCCCGCTGAACGCAAGCCATGCGGCGCCCTCAACGACGTGTTCCCGGCCGCTCCACTCCCCGCAATCGTCACCATCTGTCCCGGACGCAACCCACCCACCAACACCGAACCCGATCCCATCAACAGGAACGATCCCGCATGGGTGTTGCGCGGATCAAACTCCAGCCGGGAATTGAGCAGGGACGGTGTCCCCGAAAGCGTCCCACCCAGGAACCGCACGTCCACCCCGTTGCCGTCCAGCGCCGACCCACCCGTCACCGCACCGTCCACCAGATCCAACCGCGTTGCCCCCCGCAGACTCACGCTCCCGCTCCCGGTCAGGTTCAACTCACCGTAATTCATCCAACTGCCCACCGACGCCGTGTACGTCATCGGCCAGGTGGCTTCGAACAAGCCCCGGTTGATCAGTGGACCATCGAAACTTCTGGGTCCCTGCGTTCCCTGCCGGATCGAGATCACTCCACCCGCATGATTGGTCACCGCTCCCGAAGTGATCGCCACCGCCGACAGATAACCGCCCCCCGCCGACTCAATGCGCAGCAAGCCGTCGATGCCAAATCCGTCCGAGGTCGCTGTCAGATTCCCGACCGCCCCACTGCCCTGCACCAGGCGCTCGGTTGCCACCGGAATGTCATTGGCCACGTCCACCGGTGGGAGACAGATTCCCGCCCCCGCCGCCCCGTGGATTCCCGCCACTTCAGCCGCCGACAAGGCCCGGTCGAAGAACACGATCTCATCCAGCATCCCCGCAAAGGAACCCGTCCCGGTATCCCCACGCCTCCCGATCGCCGCCTTTCCCCCGTAACCCAGCACGGTCGGAAACGCCTGCGCCCCCACCACCACGCCGTCCAGGTGGAAGGTCACCGTCACTTCGGATCGGACCACTGCCACATGATGAAACTCCGTGTCCGTAATGGCAGCCGTCGAGAACACCGGTGCCGCCATTCCCACCGCCTCGAACTGCAACCGACCATCCTGCCCGATCCCGAATCCGAATCCACCCGCACCCCGGGCCACGATCCAACCGGTCGCCGAGCCATCCGATGCCACCGCGTCCGTCGAAGAACGTCGTACCCAGGCCTGGACCGTGAAGTTCTGGACGTCGAGAAACGGGGGCGACCCGAGATCCACACCCGCACCCGCGCCGCCCAGGAGCATTCCCTGCCCCACCCGCCCCGCGGCGTAGCCCACTCCCGTGGTGGCCGGTGGATTGAGGTCGAACAGGGAGGCCGGAGTTCCTTCGCCCCGCCACCACCCCATCATTCCCCGTGGCCCAGGAACACATTCCTGGGCGACGGCAATCTGGGCGAGCAGCAGGACGGACAACCAGCACCACGGGCGGAGCACAGAGGAATTCATGGGGGTAACCTCGGGACTGGACCCCATTGACCAGACCGGGAATTTTCATCAGGACGCTCCTCCCCAATCCCGGAGTCAATCCCCGGGATTCCACTTCAACTTCCCCGCCGTGCATCCCGAAATTCCTGGGTCGGGAATGGGGCGATGACAGTACGAAGACGAACTCATCAACGTGGTGAGGGACAGGCTCCGGGGAACCGGGGCTGTTTCACCACAGAGAGCACAGAGCACACAGAGTCGGGAACCCGGAGTGATTGGTTGATCCCACGTCCGGCTCCTCAACCCTCTGTGTCCTCTGTGTCCTCTGTGGTAAACAGGTACCAATCCGTCCTATCCGAGGGGAAAGGCTCAGGGCGTTCTGGAACCGGGTACGAGTACGATGACGGGGGCGGGTACGAGTACGAAATCATCGGCATAAGGGTTGCGGCGCCTCGTACACGTCCTCGCAAGGATTTCGGAACGCACCGGTCACCGCCCCCTGTATTCTTCGCGTTCTTGGCGCCTTCGCGTGAAACCCTTTTGTCAAAGTGCTCAAGGACACGCTCCGGGGAACCGGGGCTGTTGTTTCACCACAGAGAGCACAGAGCACACAGAGTCGGGAACCCAAGGGATCGATTGATCCCACGTCCGGCTCTTCAACCCTCTGTGTCCTCTGTGTCCCCTGTGGTAAACAGGTACCAATCCGTCCTATCCGAGGGGACCGGCTCGGGGAGGTTCTGGGACCGAGTACGAGTACGATGACGGGGGCGAGCACGAACTGATCGGCACACGGCGTGTCCCCCCTACTTATCCCCGCCCCCGCCTCATCCCGCCATCGATCGCCCCACCGCCTTCGCCAGGGGTCGCAACTCGTCCATCAACCGCGCAAATCCTCCGAGATCCAACTGCTGCGCTCCATCGCTCAGCGCCTCCTTCGGATTCGGATGCACCTCGATCAGCAATGCATCCGCGCCCATCGCCACCGCCCCCTTGCAGAACGAGGCCACCAGATCCGCCCGGCCACCGCCCTGGCTGGGATCGATCACCACCGGCAGATGCGACTCCTGTTTCACAATCGGGATGGCCCCGAGATCCAGCGTGTTGCGGGTGTAGGTCTCGAAGGTGCGGATGCCGCGTTCGCAGAA
Source organism: Verrucomicrobia bacterium UBA6176 (assembly GCA_002422905.1). Taxonomy (GTDB): domain Bacteria; phylum Verrucomicrobiota; class Verrucomicrobiia; order Limisphaerales; family UBA9464; genus UBA6176. The sequence continues at coordinate 158,867 of DITU01000107.1, read as the reverse complement.
CAGCACGTTGCGGTTGCCGTTCGCCAACACGTATTCCCCCGCCAACAACCATTCATCCACCTTCATCGACAACCCGCGCTTCAGCAGGATCGCCTTCCCCGTCCGCGCCGCCGCGATCAACAACTGGAAGTTCTGCGCGTTGCGTGCCCCGATCTGCAGGATGTCCGCGTGTTCCGCCACCAGGTCCACGTGATCTTCCGACAACAACTCGGTGATGATGGGCAATCCGGTGCGCTTCTTCGCCTTCGACAACAGCTTCAATCCCTTCTCTCCCAGGCCCTGGAATTCATAGGGCGAGGTTCGCGGCTTGAAGGCTCCGCCCCGCAATATCTTCGCCCCCGCCCGCGCCACCGCTTCCGCCGTCACCATCAACTGCTTCTCACTCTCCACCGAACACGGCCCCGCCATCACCACCACTTCACTCCCGCCAATTTCCACGTTCCCCACCCGGATCGTGCTGTTGGCCGGATGCGCCTGCCGGCTCACCAGTTTGTGCCGCTTCTGCACCGGCGTCACCGACTCCACCTGGGCCCACGCCCGCAACGTGTCCAATGGCGGATTCACCCGCTCATCCCCGATCGCCCCGATCACCACGTGGGCCACTCCACGCATCACGTGCGGCTTGTACCCCAACCGCCGGATCTCGGTCAGCACTGCCTTCTCATCCCGGGAACTCGTCCCCGGCTTCAATACGATGATCATGATGCCCCCATGCTAATCACGGGTCCGTCCAATGTCCTGCGAAGTCTCCAGGCGCTTTCCGAACTGCCTCCCCTGAACCCACTCCGCGTGACCATCGCAGAACACCGCGTTCACTCCCGCCGCACCGTGGTTGTCCCATTTGTCCGGTGAATCATTCACTCCCGGCGGATCCAGAATCTCGCCGTTCGGCCCACGCGTCGGTCCTTCGTCGGCATCGACAAAAATCCAGATGTCCGACGGGCCGATCCGTTGCCCGCGAGACAACCCGAACTTGGGCACGCTGTTCACCCGTTCATAGTTCTGCACGCTCGTGATCGTCTTGGGGATCGATCCCGATGTCTCCGGCCCGATCACCCGCATGTGGCCGTAGATCTCGTACGAGTAGCCATTCGCCCATTTGCTCGGCGCCACATCCCGCAGATCCACCATGCTCGCCACCCCCGTGCTCGGGATCACCTGCCGGTTCGTCCGGACATTGTTCTTGGTCGCCGGACACAGGAACGTCCGCAGCGACGGAATATACTTCGGAAACAGGAAGTTGATGTCGTCATCGAGATAGCTGCGCAAAGGCGTGAACCTTCCCTCGCGATCGTCATCCGCATACATGATGCAGCCGTATCCCATCTGCTTGACGTTGTTCAGGCACGACAGCCGAACCGCCTTCTCGCGCGCCTTCGCCAACGCCGGCAACAGCATCCCCGCCAGGATCGCAATGATCGCTATCACCACCAGCAGTTCGATCAAGGTGAACCCAGATCCCGCCCCTTTCAGATCCCTGTGATTGTGCTCCTTCATCTTCCTCAACCAGTTACCCCCCGCCCAATCCGGTCTGGCAAGGTGAAAGCCGTCGGCGCCTTCAGCCCCCATCAATCCCACTGCATCAAACCAGAAACAGGGCAGCCACCGAATGCGATGACGACGGACCCACCTGCCTCCGAAAGACGTCCACGCTTCCACCAAGGCATTGCGGGAGAAGATCTGGAACGATCCTGCCGCAGGGAGAGGGCTCGGATCCCGTGTCCTTTCGTGAGGTTCGTGGTCGAGATCCCTCCCCGGTTCTTGAACCACCCATCTGCGGATACCAACTGCGGTCCCAGCCTGAATCGATGCAGTTGGTGGATTTCACTGCCCGTGGAAGGGGGTTCAAGCCGACCCGGCGCGTTCCTGTTCAGCCTTCAACCGCGACGTCTCGACCTTGATGTAATGCAGGAAGACCGGCGCGAGGATCATCCCGGAAATCCCCATCAGACGTTCTCCCAACACCAATCCCAGCAACGTCAGCCACATGGGATTGCGGATACGGTCCCCGATGATCTTCGAGTTCAGGAAGTACTCGAGCTTGTGGATCGCCATCAGGAAGAGCAGCGCGAACAGCGCCGTCTGATGGGAAAGCGTGAACCCGATCCCGATGATCAGCGCATTGCTGAGGAGATTGCCCAGGATGGGCAACAACCCGAGGACAAAGGTCAGCACCACGACCACCAGCAGATGCGGATAGCCATTCCACAACAGGAAGATCGAGGTGAGCGCGGTGTTGATCAGTGAGATGACCAGCTGGGCGCCCATCACCGTGGCGAAACTGTCATAGAACGTCTTGAACCGTTCCACGATCGACAGCCCGATCGCCGTGTACAGGTTGTCTTCCGAAGCCCCCGGATAACTGCCCAGATCCAGTTTCCGCGTCAGGAACAGGCTGATCGCCACCACGATTCCAATCAGGATGCTGACGGTCTCCACCGCGGCGATCCGCAGGTAATGACCGATGCCCGCCAACTGGTTCAACTGGGCGAACTGGTCCTGTACCCGGGTCATCACCATGACCCTCAGGCTTTTCATGTCCGAGAACGGGAGCTCGAACCCGAGGGACTCCGCGTAGTCGATGATCCGGGGAATGGATTCGTTGGCGATCTTGGGCAACGCCACGAACGCCTGTTTCGCAAAGAACCAGAACCCCTGGGAAACCCCCAACAACAACACACAGAACAGGATCACCCCCACCCAGCGCCGCCCGAAACTCAGACGGTTCAGTGCGAAGAATGCGAACAGCACCGTGATCAACGGCACCATCATGTGCATCGACGCCACCAACAGCAGCAGCCCCACCATGAAGGCATAGGAGATGCGGTTCGACTGGCTCATCCGCGCCGCAATGGGGATTCCTCCCGGGAAGTTCAATGGATCCTCTCCCGCAGGAACTCCAGCAGCCCACCCATGGGCAACCGTTCCTGTCGGCCGTCATCCCGATGCCGCAGGGTGACCGTGTCCTTCAACTCAGGGGTCTCTCCCAGCGTATCGAAATCGATCGTCACACAGAACGGCGTCCCCGCCTCGTCCTGTCGCGCATAACGGCGCCCGATCGCCCCGCCGTCGTCGTAGAACGCCATCATCTGACCGCGCAACAACGCATGCACCTCTCGCGCCTTCGCCACCAGTTCCGGCTTGTTCTTCAACAGCGGAAACACCCCCACCTTGATCGGCGCCACCCGCGGATGGAACCGCAGGATCACCCGGGTCTCGCTCTTCCCCTTGTCGTCCGTGGTCGTCACCTCCGAATACGCATGGGTCAACAACGCCAGGATCAACCGGTCCACCCCCGCCGAAGGCTCGATCACATGCGGGATGTACTGTCCCTTGGCCAATCCCTCCACATCCTCACGCGCCTTCTTCTCCGCCAATTCAGCCGGCACCCCGGCCTTCACCAGGTATCCCCGCCGATGCTCGAAGTACGAACTTCCGATCCGTTCTCGGGTCGCTTCATCCAGCTTGCCCCACGCCGTCCGCAACTCTTCGTCAAATACCCCCATCGACTTCCCCGAACTCCGCTCATGCTGGCTCAGGTCGAAGTCGCTTCGCGCCGCGATCCCTTCCAGTTCCTGCGTCCCGAACGGGAACTTGAACAGGAGATCCACCGTCGCCCGCGCGTAGTGCGCCAGTTCATCCGGTTTCTGCCAGTACTCTTCGAGCGAGGTGCGCGGCAGTCCAATTCCCTCATAGAAGCGGATGCGTTCTTCCACCCAGTACTGGTGCCACAATTGCCAGCCCCAGTTCCGCTCCGGCTCTCCCGGATGCCCCGGCGCCGTCGGCGTCGCCACGCTCCCCGTCAACACCTCCACCACTTCGTCCGGCCGGATGAAGAACTCGAGTTCCATCTGCTCGAATTCGCGGGAGCGGAACGTGAAATTCCTCGGCGTCACCTCGTTCCGGAATGCCTTCCCCGTCTGCGCAATCCCGAACGGCACCTTCTGACGCGAGGTCTCCAGCACATTCTTGAACTGCGCGAAGATCGCCTGCGCCGTCTCCGGTCGCAGATAGGCCACGTTGTCCTCGTCCGGCACCGGACCCACATGGGTCTTGAACATGAGGTTGAACGGTCGCGGCTCGGTCAGCAGCGAACCGTTGTCCGGATTGTAGCGCTGCGAATTCTCAACCTTCTCCGCCCGCTCACCTTCCAGCGTCACCGCCGCCAATCCGCGCGCCTGGTAGAATTGGATGGCGATCTTCCGCGCGCTCTCCACCGGTTTCCCCGCCTGCACCAGCACCGAGTACGGCTCCGATACCGCCCGCCCACTCCCCGCATCGCTCGCCCCGCTGTAGTGATACGCCGTCCCCGATTGCGGCTCGATCTGGTCCGACCGCAGGCGCTTCCGCGTCAGCAGGCAATCGCACATGGGATCGGTGAACGTGTCGACATGGCCGGACGCACGCCAGATCTGCGGATGCATGATGATGGTGGCTTCCAGGCCCACCACGTCATCGCGCATCCGAGTCATCGAGGTCCACCACAACTCCTTCACGTTGCGCTTCAACTCCGCGCCCAGGGGACCGTAATCCCAGAACCCATTGATGCCGCCGTACACCTCGGAGGATTGATAAACAAATCCGCGGCGTTTGCAGAGGCTCACCACCTTTTCCATCAACTCATTCGGTTTCGATTCCGCCATAGGGGACGGCAACCATCCGGAGACCACCCGCGGGTGTCAACGCCGGCACGGGGCGGCGACGTCCGGTCGCCGGAGTCACTCAGCCCTCCCCCTCCGACAGCGGAGCCAATGGGGTCGGGTTCAAATATTCCGCCTTCGGGTATTGCGCATGCGCCCCGGCCACGAACGCCAACGGCGTTGAGGCAAACGATCACAGGGTGGGTCCGAGAAACGAGGACCTACCCCGGGGAAAGCATCCCCATGAATTCCAACCGCAAGGCGGTTGTGGCCGGCGTGGATCGACATCGCCTCGGATCCGTCCGGAGAGTTGGGCGGCTTCCCAACACCCCATCCCCCACCGGTTCAATCCAGGATCCGCGACCACACCGTGCGGCTGCTGTCCGATTCCACCGAATTGTCCGATTGCACCCGCAACACCACCCGATGGCCTCCCCGCGGTTCCATGAAGCCACCGGACCAGAGGACGACGGGTTCCGTCGCCAACTCGAGCTGGATCTCCGACGGGCTGCCGACCTTCTCCAGCACCCATCGCGACGAGGTGTCGTCCGGCATGGAATTCCGATGGAACACCTGGCCACACACCTGGATGCGCAGGGCGGGAATGGAAGCTCCCGACTCGTTGTAGAGGACAAGGATCGAGCGGTCGGATCGGACAATGGCCAGCCAGGGCGCGAGAACGAGGAGACACAACAGGAGGAACCATCCGGCCACGAGTGGGAAGGAACGTCCCCGACCAACAGGAGCTGGCTTCACTGGCCGGCCTTTCGTTTGGCGGCGTCGCGCCGCATGACTTCCAGCCTCCCCGTCACACCCGCGACCACGAGCCACAGCATCAGGTTGCGGGGCTGGACAAGCACCCGTTCCAGACTGCTCTGCGCGTAGTTGAGGGCGCAACCGGTGGCGATGCCCAGGGCGAGGGTACGCCTGAAGGAATGGGGCAGGAGCAGGAACGACTTCAGGTTCCACCACAAACCGGCGACGATCAGCAGGCAATAGCTGGCCAACCCCAGCCATCCGGTCTCGGCGAGCAACAGGTAGTAGTGGCTTTCCACTACCGCGTTGGCCTTGGTTTCATCCACCGCCATTCCCCTTTCCCGATTCCAGTCGTAGTAGATGTCCGCGTAGCGATGCGGCGGATTCACCACCAGCGCGAAGTTGTTCCATCCGATGCCCAGGGGATGATCCCGAACCATTTCCATGGACGCCCGGTTCATGACTTCGCGCAACTGACCGCTGGCCGCATTTCCCCGATCATTGAAACGGGAAACGATGCTGTCGAGCGCGAGAACCAATCCAATCAGGCCCACCAGGCCCAACACCCCGACCATGACCACCCGACGTACGGTAAGCTTCTCAGCCAGGCTGACCACGACCACCATGACCGACCCGACGGCGAACATCGCCAGCGCCCCCCGCGACAGCGTGCTCTGGACGATCGCGGCGCACACCAGGTAACCGAACACGTAGGACCTGCTCTCCGGTTGCGGCGGACCCAACCCGACCGCGAGCAGGATCATCCCGACGAGGACCGAGTACATCGCGAGCGGATTCTGGTGCTCGAAGGTTCCGCGCACCTGATACATGCCGTCCAGGTACTTCAACTTCAGGCAGACCAGCAGCTCCCAGGTCATCACCCAGACCATCACCCGCAGGAAAAACCGCAGGTCCGCATCCGACCTCAACTGGTTGAACGCCGCGATCAAAAGGACCGACGCAAAGATCATCTTGTGGGCGGCCATCCAGACCAGGCCGGGCGATGGCGCGTTGACCAGCGACACCAGCGAGATGGCGCAGTAGAGGAGATACAATCCCAGGCCGGGCGGGAACCAACGGAAGGAGCGCCGATCTTCCAGCCATCGGGCACTGATGAGGGCGATGGCGATGGCATGGTTGAAGTAGAAGTGGAAGCCCTTGGTGTGGCCCCGGTACGCCTCGATCGAACCCAGCGTGAGCCCCCAGTTCCCGGGTCCGAGAAAGCCGTTCAGGGTCATGAAACACAGCATCGCGAATGCGAACCGCTGCCACGAGGGACGTCCCTTCAGGACCACCCCACACAAGGGCGCCAGCACCATGAAAAAGGGCACCAGAATCGCCAGCTTGATGAAGTCAATCGTCGTCAACGCGCCTGTCAGATTACACGCCCAATCGACCTGACGACGCAACCGGCACTTGGAATCCCAACCTCAATTGGGTAGTGACTCCTCCGACATGCCCCCCGCAGGACAATCGCCGATCCGGCCCTGCAAGCCCCCCGTTGCTGTTCTTGGAGTGGTGTTCGACAACGTAACGACCCAGGAGACACTCGACCTCATCGCCGAGATGGTCCGTTCGCGTCGACCACACTACGCCGCGACAGCCAACGTGGATTTCCTCGTCCAATCCCTCGAAGACGTGGAACTGCGTCGCATCCTTTTCGACGCCCACCTGGTGATGGCCGATGGCCAACCGATCGTCTGGGCCTCCCGTTTCCTCGGGAACCCCCTTCCTGAACGCGTCACCGGGTCCGGCCTGGTCCCCCTCCTGCTCGAACGTGCCGAACGTGAGGGTTGGAAGGTCTTCTTCCTCGGAGGCACCGAGCAGAGCGTGGCCGCTGCCGCGTCGCGCACCCGGGAACTCCATCCCGCCCTCCAGTTGGTCGGTGCCTACTCACCGCCGTTCAGTCCCCTCCTGGACATGAACCATTCCGACATCCTGGAGCGCATCCGGCAGGCCGCCCCGGACATCCTTCTGGTCGCCTTCGGATGCCCCAAGCAGGAGAAATGGATCTGGATGAACCTCCAGGCGGCGGGAGTCCCGTTCAGTGTCGGGGTGGGCGCCACCATTGATTTCCTCGCCGGCACCTTCAATCGGGCCCCGATGTGGATGCAGAAGACGGGGACCGAATGGATCTACCGCATGTGCCAGGAACCGTCCCGGCTGGTCCGGCGCTACTCCAAGGACCTCCGGGTTTTCAGCACCGCCATCCTGCGTCAATGGTGGCAGATGCGCAGCCGCCCCCCGCATCCGGCCCAGTGCTCCCCGCGCCCGGCCGCAATCCAGCCGGACCCCATCCCGTCCGGGCCACCCCCGAACCATGCATCCGCTCCCCATATCCTGATCGTTCCCCCGACCCGTATCGACGCCGCGTCGGCCACCGTCGTGCAGAAGGAATGGCTGGAGAAGGTGAGTGGATCCGATGTCGTCATGGACCTTTCGGAAGTGACGTTCATCGACAGCACCGGGATCGGATTGCTGGTCCGACTCCGCAAGACCGCGCGCGAATCGAAGCACGGGCTGGTCCTGATTTCGATTCCGGCCGTCGTCACCTCCATCCTGCAGGGGATGAAGCTCCTCGAATTCTTTCCCTCCGCCCCGGATCAATCCACAGCCCTCCAGATGCTCTCGCTGCGACCCGAGCAACCTCCTGTCCAGTTGGCCGGCCCCCCTTCAACCCCGACCGTCTCCTGGCGGGGCGAAATCACCGCCGCCAACGCCGGCGAATTCGCCCAGAGCATCCAGTCCCGCATCTCTTCCATCTCCTGCGAAACCCCGGTGAACTTCGACCTTTCCCAGGTCGATTTCATCGACAGCACCGGCGTCGGATTGCTCCTGAGATTCAAGCGGGAGACCGGGCGCCGCCATCAGCGGCTGACCTATACCAATCCCAGTCCTCCAGTCCGGAACGTCCTCCGCATCACCCGCCTCGAAGGCTACCTCCTCGATTCCCCCGCACCCGCCCCATGAAGATCGGGATCTCCACCTCGGTGATTCAACGCGGCAAGACCGGAGTCGCCCAGTACGTGTTTGCCCTGTTGCGCGCCTTCCTCCCCTCCACGGCACAACACGAGTTCCACCTGTTCACACTCGAAGAGGATATTCCCCTGCTCGGCTTCGCCGCCGACAGCATGCGCATCGTTCCGGTATCCGAACAATTCCGTCCCGCCGCCCGCAATGTCGCCTGGCACCACAGCCATCTGCCCGGCCTCGCCCGCCGACTGCAACTCGACGTCCTCCATTCCCCCAGCTATCGGCGCCTGCTCTGGCGGAAACCCTGCGCCGTCGTCGGCACCATCCACGACCTCGCGCCCTTCCATGTCCGCGGCAAATATGACTGGAAGCGGATGTTGTACGGCCGGGTCTTCGTCAAACACCTCGCCCGGCGTCAGGACGCACTCATCGCCGTCAGCGACAACACCGCGCGCGACATCGAACATTTCTTCGGCATTCCACGCCAACGCGTGGATGTGGTCTGGAACGGTCTGGATCATGAACGGTTCAAGCCGGGAAACGTCGACCATGCCCGGCGTGAAGCCGCTGCCAGATGGGGTCTCAACCAGCCCTTCTTCCTCTACGTTTCCCGCATCGAGCACCCCGCCAAGAACCATGTGCGGCTGATCCACGCCTTCAACCAGTTCAAGTCCGCCACCGGCTCGGACTGGGTCCTGGCCCTCGGCGGCAGTGACTGGCATGGCGCCGCCACCGTCCATGAAACCGCCGCCGCCTCGCCCTTCGCGGCGGATATCCGCTTTCTCGGATTCGTCGAGGACGCCGCCCTGCCCAACCTCTACCGCGCCTCCAGCCTCTTCATCTACCCGTCCCTGTTCGAGGGCTTCGGTTTCCCTCCGGTCGAAGCCATGGCCTGCGGCGTTCCCGTCATCAGTTCCACCCGCGGATCCTTGCGGGAAGTCATCGGTGATGCCGCCGCCGTGATCGAACCTGAAGATGTCGCCGGAATGGCCACGGTGATGACCGGGTTGACGACCGATGCGCAACGTCGTTCCCTGCTCTCCGAACGGGGACTGGCGCACGCCCGCCGATTCGACTGGGGAAGCAATGCAGAGCAGACGTTGGCCATCTACCGGAGGATTGTTGATGCCCGCGCCCGTTGAATTGCCCTCCCCAGGCCTCCCGGATCCGGTTTCCGCCCCCGGACTCCTGGCCCACTGGGGTCTCCGGGAACGCCCGTTCGAGGCCACCTGGGATACCCGCTTCTTCCACGCCAGCCCCGACCATCGGGAAGCCCTGGATCGCCTGCTCTACCTGGTCACCGAGACCAGCATGAACATCGGGTTGCTCACCGGCGAGATCGGCTGCGGCAAGACCCTCACCCGCGCCATGTTCACCGCCACCATCCATCCCGCGCGCTTCCAGGTGTTGACCCTGGAAAACTCGGGATTCCCTTTCCCCGAATTGATCGCGTCGTTGATCCACCGCCTGGATCCCGGCGCACCGGTGCCCCCGGCCGGGACCCTCGCCCGATGCGAAATGCTGGAAGCCATGATCCGCCGGATCGCCCGCGGCGGCCGACATCTGGTACTCATCCTGGATGAAGCTCAGGACATGACTGCGGCAACACTCCACGAACTGCGTTCGCTCACCAACTGGAATGGCGGGGGAACCCATCTCCTCACCCTCGTACTCGTCGGGCAACCCGAACTCCGCCGGCTTGTCGATGCCAGCCCGGCCATCGAGCAACGCATCAGTCTCCGGTATCATCTTCAATCCCTCCCGGCAGACGAGGTGGGTTCCTACCTCCGTCACCGACTGATCGCCGCCGGCCACACCGATGGCCGCGTGTTTGCATCGGAAGCCGCCTCAGTCGTGTTCGCCGAGGCCCAGGGCATTCCACGCCGCATCAATCGCCTCGCCAAACTCGCCCTCGAACAAGCCTGGCTCCAGGGCGCCCGCGAAGTTGCCTCCACCCATGTCCAAACGGTCGCCGCCGACCTGCGCCGTCACCAGTCGCCACGCCATGAGTGACACCCCCGAACCCTTTCGCGTCCGCGATCTCCGCCAGAAACGGGAACAGACCAACCCGGTCACCCCGGCCACGCCCGCCCCCGGCACTTATTCCGCCCGCGATTCCCACCCCGGTGAAGCTCCAACCGATGCCGATCCGGACCGCCCGGGTGTGCCGGGCAAGGCGGGTGGGTTCGCATTGCCGTTCGACCCGTTCCGCCTGATCACGGCGCTGTTGGCCCGCTGGTACTGGATCCCGCTCGGCGCCTTGGTGCTCGCGACCCCCGCCTTCTTCGCCGGTCTCAACCGTTTCAGCACATCCTACTCCGGGTCAGTCCAACTCATCCGGCGGGACGTCACCGACTCCATGAAGGCTTCCCAGGCCGGTGAAGCCTTCAAGCCCCGCCAGATCAATGTCGCCACCATCGTCAGTGTGATGCAGTCCGGCAGATTCCTTCACGAGGTCGGCACCAATGCCCAGCCACCCGTCAGTTCCTCCTTCCTTCGCGGTGCCCTCCTGGTCCGGCCCGAACGGGACACCGACCTGATCCATATCTCCCTCAAGGGACATTCCAGCCCGCGCGCCATTGCCGATCTCCTCAATCTCTTCGCGCGGAAGGCCGCCGAATTCTCCGCACGCATGCAGGCCGAGGAAGCGACCGAACTCAACGGATTCCTCAAGGACCAGATCACTCGGATCGATACCGAACTGGCCGTGGTGGAAGCCGAATTGCTCGAGTTCGCCAACAGCTCCGATTTCCTCGGCGAAGATCGCGAGATCAACGCCTACCTGCGGGAATTGGGTGACATCGAAATCCGCCTGGAAGAAGCCCTCGCAAACCAGAATACCCTCGGCTTCCGCATCGCTGCCGCCGAACGCGAATTGACCCGCCAGAACCCCGCCAGCCTCCGCGTCTCCCAGGCCCGCGAAGAACTCAGCCTCCTCCGCGCCCGATTCACCGACCAGAATCCCCAGGTCCAGGATGCCGCCGCCCAACTGGCCTCCCTCGAAGCCGAGACCAATGTCCCGGAGCCAGGCGCCGCCACCAACAACCCCGCCTTCCGCTACAGCGAAAACACCATCGCCAACGAACTCTACCTCCAGGTCCTCCAGATGCGCGGCGATCAGGAAGGCACCCGCCAACAGATCAGCCAGATGACCCTCTTCCGTGACCGGGTCAAGGCACGCCTCCGCGAACTCCCCGAGAAAGCCCAGCGCTTCGCCCAGATGGTCGCCCGTCAGCAATCCCTTTCCGCCACCCGCGACATGCTCGGGGGACGCCAACGCGAAGCCCAGAATTTCGTCGACACTCCGCCCGGCTTCTATCGCCTCTTCGCACCCGCCACCCCCGCCTCCATCGAAACCGGCAGCCGCTGGCGCAAGATCATTCTCGTCACCGTCGCCGCCGGATTCCTCGGGGCTCTCCTCGCCCTGCTCGGCATCTGCATCCGGGAGATCGCCGACACCCGCGTGATGACGGCCGGTGACCTCGCCCGGATCCTGCGCATCCCCGTCCTCGCACGACTCCCAACGAACCTCACCGCGGATGCCGAGGGGGTGGCCCAGTGGCGATTCCGCACCTGGGCGAAGCTCATGCGCTCGATCCAACCCGTGGATCCGTCCCGGCTCACCATCGCATTCGCCTCCGCCGACGCCGGGGAAGGTCGCACCACCGTCATCCGGATCCTTCGCGATGCCGCATTCGAGCGCGGAATGTCGACGGTCACGGTGGTCAATGCACCCTGCGCGGATGCCACGATCCGCTCGATGCCGCTCGCCGCCATCCTTCAGGATCCTGGCCTGCTCTCGGACTTCATGCGGGACGCGGGGCCGCATCGGATCGAACTCTCCTTCGACGCTTCGTGGAACTGGACCCTGGAGAACCGCTCGCTCTGGCTCAGGGCGGTCAGCCACTGGGAATCATTGCCCCCCTTCGTCCTCCTCGTGGAACTGCCTCCGCTCTCCTCCCTGAACCCCGTGTTCGCCGCCGAACTCATGCCCACCCTGGTCTGGATCACCAACAGCGGACAGTCACAGGCCAATGAACTGTCCCAGATGACCCAGACCCTCGACGCCGCCGACATACGTCCCGTCGGCGCCATCCTCAACCGGGAACCATCCTCAGCCTGGCAACTGCCCGCCCTCCAACGCCTGACCGGAACCCCGCTCGGACTGATCTGCCTCCTCGGATCATCGGTGTTGGCCGAAGACTCACCATCGCCCGTCCCGCCCGGACGCCTCGCCGCCTCTGCACCCCAACCCACCATCGCCCCATGGCAGGAACGCCTCACCGTCGGCGCCGGCGATGTCTTCAACCTCCAGATCTACGGCAACAAGGACTCCCTCCGCAGCGCCGTCCCGGTCGGCCCGGACGGACGCATCAGTTATCTCGAAGCCCAGTCCCTCCCCGTCGCCGGCCTTACCGTCGATGAGATGCGGGACAAACTGGATGAGGTCCTCTCCAAATACCATCGTCACGCCCGCTCCATCGTCACGCCGGTCGAATGGAGATCCAAACAATACTATCTCATGGGCGCCGTGGTGGATCGCGGCGCCTATACCCTCGACCGTCCCCTCACCCTCATCGAAGCCGTCGCGCGCGCCCGCGGCGTCGACACCGGACTATACCAGCAGAACACCATCGAAATGGCGGACATGACCCGCGCCTTCATCGTCCGGGATCAAAAACGGTTGCCCGTCAATTTCGAACAACTCTTCAGCAAGGGCGACCTCTCCCAGAACATCCTCATAGAACCCGGCGACTACCTCTATTTCCCATCCAGCACTGTCAATGAAGTCTATGTGCTGGGTTGGGTCCGCAGCCCCGGTCCACTCGGCCTCGCCGGTGAACGGACCCTCATCGGCGTCCTCACCGTCCGCGGCGGTTTCGCCCCGACCGCCTACAAGAAACGCGTCCTCGTCGTCCGCGGTTCCCTGCAGGCTCCCCAGACCTTCGTGGTGGATGTCGATGCCATCCTCTCGGGCCGGGCCAGGGACTTCGATCTCGAGCCCAAGGACCTCATCTATGTCGCAGAGAAACCCTGGCAACGCGCCGAGGACCTCCTCGAACTGGCCGTCAGTTCCTATGTCCAGGCGGTGACCGCCACCTGGGTGGGACTCAATGTCCGCCCCGCCACTCCGCGCGCCATCCTGCCCCGGATCCCATGATCAACACGCACTCCTTCGCCCGAACCGCCTCAGGACCCGTCGCTCCTCTCCTCACGATCGGTCTGGTGGCTGCCGTACTTTCATCCGGTTGCTCCACACCCCACCGCGGTCCCGCGTTCAATCCCAGCGATCCCAAAGATCCCACCATCGTCCAGTCGCTTTCGATGACGAATGCCATCCGCCCCGAATGGCTCCAGCCTCCCGCGGATGAATACCGGCTCGGTCCCGGCGACCGGATCGAGATCGAACTCATCGGGTTCGGGGATCCGCCGACCGACACCGTCGTCGGGCCGGACGGTCGCATCTATTTCCATCTGGTTCCGGGTCTCAATGTGTGGGGCATGACCCAATCCGAGGCGTGCCGGGCTCTCGAAAAGGAACTGACACGCTATGTCCGTCATCCCCGGGTCACCTTGTCCGTGCGTCAGGTGGTCAGTCAGCGCGTCTGGGTTCTGGGCCGCCTCCAACGCCCCGGCATCTATCCAATCCAACGGCCCACCACCCTTATCGACGCCATCACCCAGGCCGGCGGCCTCTACACCGCCCGGTTCACCGGCACGACCGAGGAACTGGCGGACCTCCAACACAGTTTCATCGTGCGCGAGGGAGAATTCCTGCCGGTCAATTTCAAGGCACTCATCCACGGCGGCGACCTCTCCCAGAACATCTATCTGCGCCCGGACGACTTCGTCTTTCTCCCGTCGGCACTCTCGACCGGCGTCTATGTGCTGGGAGCCGTGTTCGATCCCCGTGCCGTCTCCTTCAAGGATCAGGTCACCGTGAGTTCCGCCATCGCCGCAGCCAGGGGCACCCTCCCCGAGGCCCGGCTCCGTGAGGTGGTCATCGTCCGCGGTTCCCTATCCAATCCCCACTGCGCCGTCGTCAATTTCCACGACATCGTCCGGGGCCGCATCCCCGATGTCCCCCTCCAACCCCGGGACATCGTCTACGTCCCGGAAAAGCCTCTCGGCACCCTCCGCAACGCCGGCCAGTTCATCGTCAACACCTTCGTCCGGACCGTCGCCGCCAACGAAGGCATCCGCGCCGGCGGCGGCGTCGACCGCATCGGTGTCGGAGTCAATGTGGGACCCTGAACGCCCGACCGATCCGACCGCATGGTTCCAACTCAGAACCCGTGATCGTGGACGGGGCGACCGGCGAGGACATTGAGAACGTTGTTCAACAGCACCACCCCGGCGATTCCAAACAGGGAGGCGACCTGAACCACCACGAGGCCCCAGATCAGGAGTCCCAACGGCGATTGGGCTGGCTTGCCAATGACTATCCAACCGGCGGAAAGGGTCACCGATCCCAGCAGGACGACAAACACCGGATAGAAGGCGAATTCAACCAGGTTCCGCATCCAGATCGACCATCCCCCCTCGTTTCTCCAGAACAGGTCGGACTCCCTCAGAAATGCCCCGATGAAGACGAGCAAACAGGCCGGGAGATTGGCCATGCCCAGCAAGATCCCGGAACGCCTGCAGGCCATGGATTCGCCCGGAGTCACCGGTTCGATAGCAATGCTGTTGTTGCCCAATGTCGACATCCGATTCCGTGCAATGGGCAATCCATGACCCATGAACCGCAATCAAGAGGCTGGAAGAGTTCAATGGCCCGGGTTTAGTGTCCGCCGACATGTACGGCATGGTGAATCGCGGCATCGAACAGATGGTTGTTCTCCACCACGGCGTCGAAGTGTGGGAACGCATCAAGCGGGAGGCCGGCGTTGATGTCGAAATGTTCATCAGCAATGAGGCGTATGCCGACGAAATGACCTTTCAACTCGTGGCGGCGGCGAGTTCGGTACTGGGCGCGCCGCAGGACGCCTTGCTGCGGGCCTTTGGCGAACATTGGGTGCTGCGGACCGCGGAGGAAGGCTATGGAGGATTGATGAGCGCCGGCGGTTCCAGCCTCCCCGAATTCCTCTTGAACCTCCCCAACTTCCACACCCGGGTCGTCATGGTGTTTCCCAACCTCCAACCACCCCGATTCGCCTGCACCGATGTCGGCCCCAACTCCCTGCACCTCCACTACCGTACGCACCGCGCCGGCCTGACCCATTTCGTCGTCGGTCTGATACAAGGCCTCGGTAAACGGTTCGGGACCGAGGCCACGGCAACGGTGCTCGAGAGCAAGGCGGAGGGCGCGGATCACGACCTCTTCCTGGTGGAATGGAAATCTCCGGTTGCATGAAACTGTCGGCCATACCGACCCTGGAGATCGGACTGGCGCCCGATCAGTTCCATGCCGTTTTTCCGTTTCATTTCGCCGTCGATAGCGACCTGCGCATCGTTCAGGTGGGAGCATCGCTCGCCCGTTACTGTCCCGAGGCAACTCCGGGTGCACTGTTCAAGGATGTCTTCCAACTCATCCGGCCGGATGTGGCGTTGGACCACGCGGTCCTGATGGAGAATCAGCAACAGCTTTTCCTCCTGTTGCATCCCGCTTCCAGCCTGCGATTCCGCGGACAACTGCTTCCGGTTGATTCCGGTCGGGTGCTCGTCTTCCTGGTGTCACCCTGGTTGGGAGAGGCCAACGCCATCGCCCGGTTCGGACTCAACATCAATGATTTTCCAATCCACGATCCCGGACTCGACCTCTTGCATATCGTCCAGGCCCAGCACCAGGCCTTGGCTGACTCCAAGGAGTTGGCGAATCGTCTGACCGGCCAACGCGCGGAACTTCGCGCCGCCAATGAACGCCTCCGCGATCAGGATGCCGAACAGCGCAAACTCGCACTCATCGCCGCACTCACCACCAATGCGGTCGTCCTCACCGACGCCCGGGGCCGCATCGAATGGGTCAATGACGGGTTCACCCGTCTCACCGGTTACTCCCTTGCCGAGGTCCGCGCCCAGACCCCGGGTTCCCTGCTGCAGGCACCCGAGACCAATGCCGCCACCGTCGAACTGATGCGCCGCAGCGTCCGCGAAGGAGTCGGTTTCTCCGTGGAAATCCTCAACCAATCCAGGCTCGGCCGGAAATACTGGATCACCATCGAGGCCAAACCCATCCGCAACGACGCCGGTGAAATCACCCATTTCATGGCCATTCAATCGGACATCACCGCCCGCAAGGAAGACGAGGATCGGATCCGGAACGCCATGTCCGAACTGGAACGCGTCAACCGGGTGATGATGAACCGCGAACACCGCGTCCTCGAACTCAAGCACGAGGTCAACGAACTCTGCCGCGAGATGGGACGCACGCCCCTCTATCCGTCGGCTGCCTCAGACCGTGTCCCCGTGACCCCACCCCCGACCCCACCGCACGGTGAATGATCCGCTCAGGAAACTGATCGCCCAATACTTCCCCAGCGGGATCCCGGACATCCCGGAACTGCATCATCTGCTCGATGCCATCGAACAGTCCTTCCAGCCCAGGACCGGGGAACAATCCCCGCCAGGCCACGGCTCCACGCCGGCCACGGCCAACGGATTCTTCCGGCAAACCCTCGAGCTTCAGCCCAACGTCGTCATCCGTTGCTCCCGGACCAACGACGGCTTCCGGATCCTCCTCGCCCGCGGCGCGCTCCTTGCCCGACTGGGGCATCGCCCCGCAGATCTCGAGGATCGCCCGTTGTCGGCACTGTTTCCGGATCCGGCCCATCTGGCGCGATTCGAAAAGGCCCTCCATGGCGAGATCCAGCAGTTCAATTTCCCGGTTTTCGATACGGGAATGATCTGCGGCGTCCTCCTTCAACCCGTCCCCAGCCCGGGCCAGGGCAATGAAGTCATCGGAATCCTCTCCGACATCTCGGAACAGAAGGTGGCCGAGTCACGCCTCCAACAGACTTCGGACGATCTGGTCCGGCGCGCCTCCGAACTCGAACAGAGCCGCCGGGTGATGCTCAGCATGATCGAGGACCTCGACCAGTCCCGGATCAGCCTGGAGAAGGAACGGGACCGCGCCAATGCCCTCGCCGAGGAAGCCGCGGCGGCAAGCCGCGCCAAGAGCGATTTCCTGGCGACCATGAGCCACGAGATCCGCACCCCGATGAACGGGGTTCTCGGCATGACCGAACTGCTCGGCAAGACACCCCTCGCAGCACGCCAACGCGAGTTCACCGATTCCATCTCCCAGAGTACCCACGCCCTCCTCCGCATCATCGATGACATCCTCGACTTCTCGAAGATCGAGGCAGGCCGACTGGAAATCCTGCCCCGGGAATTCCTCCTCCGTCCGGTGCTCGATGCCGTTCTGGAAGTCGCCGCCACCCGGGATTCGGAACGAACCCTCGAAATGGCCTCCATCGTCCAGCACGACGTTCCCGACCGGGTGCTCGGCGATCCGGAACGGCTCCGGCAAATCCTCGTCAACCTGGTGGGCAACGCCGTCAAGTTCACCCCGAACGGTCAGATCACTCTCCGCGTCCAGGTCATCAGGGCGGAGGAATTCCGGATCTGGATCCGATTCGAGGTGCAGGATACCGGGATCGGCCTGACCAATCCCCAGTTGAAACGCCTGTTCCAGCCGTTTGTCCAGGCGGATCAATCCTCGTCACGCCGGTTCGGCGGAACCGGACTTGGCCTCGCCATCTCAAGGCGCCTCGTCGAACTCATGTCCGGACGGATCGGAGTGACAAGTGAGCTTGGCCATGGCTCGACTTTCTGGTTCGAGATCCCCCTGAAATCACTCCGACCGCCACCCGCACACGAAAGCCATCCCGCCCTCGTGCGTGCCAATGTCCTCCTCTGCGTCAAATCCATGATCCAGGCGGAATCCCTCCGCGAACAATTCCACAGCTGGAACATCACCTTCAGGGAGTCGGCTTCCCCGCAGGAACTCATGCTACATCTCGGGGAAGCCCTCGCCGACGGACGCAAACCTCTCGTGATCTGTGACGATGCCACCGTCTCGCTCGGTGGCCGGGAACTCATCAACTACCTCATCGAGCGTAAAACCAGGTGTCACTGCATCCTTCTCGCCCATCCCTCCACCACCGCCACCCACAACGAGGCCACCCTCGATGTCTTTGAGAACATCCTCCTGAAACCCGTCAAACAATCCTACCTGTTCGATGCCCTGGTGACCGCCGTCGAAGGTGGCAAGGACGGAACCACGCCCGAACACTCCATCCCCGCTTTCCCCCGCCCGGTCGAACGCCGCTCCGATGATCTCCAACCCATCGAGGGCGTTCGGGTCCTGCTGGCGGAGGATCATCCCATCAACCGCAAGCTCTGCCTCCTCATGCTCGAGGAACTCGGGATCAAGGCCGACGTCGCCCAGAACGGTCTCGAAGTCCTCAGCAGCCTCCAGAAGACGCCCTACGACCTCATCCTGATGGATTGCAACATGCCGGAAATGGACGGCTACCAGGCCACCCAGTCCATCCGTCGGATCGAGGCCGCCAATCCGCCCCCACGCCGCATTGCCATCATCGCCCTGACCGCCAATGCCCTCATCGGCGAACGCGAACGTTGCCTCTCCATCGGCATGGATGACTACATCGCCAAACCCTTCACCCTGTCCAACCTCCGCACCACCATGCTGCGGGTGCTCAAGCCCCTGAAGCTGCACGGCGGCCCTGCCTCGGCCACCAAAACCCCGCCCACCCACCCCACTCCGCTCCTGCCCGCCCTCGACCGGTTGGTCGAGGAGTTGGACCTGGAAACCGTCTCCGGGATCGTCCGCGAGTTCGCCTCCGAACTCCCCGACCGCCTCCATCAAGTTTCCGAGGCGATCCATCGGGGCGACGCCGTGGAAGCCGAACGTTTTGCGCACGCCCTGAAGGGCATCGCCGCCACCTTCGGCCTCACCGAGCTCGGCCAACAATTCCAGGAAATGGAAACCCTCGCTTCCAAGGACCAGATGGAGGAGTGCCATCAGCAATTGACCCCGCTGCGGGAGGCGGCAGAAACCGGGGTGTGCCTCCTCGCGGACTGGCTTTCAACCCACCTCGATGGTTCCCCTGACTCAACCCCCTGCCTGCCATGAGAATCCTTTACGTGCATGAACGGTATGGTGCCCTCGCCGGCGCCGAGGCCAATGCCTTCATCACCGCCACCGAGTTGGCACGGCGCGGACACACCCTCGGAATCCTTCATGGCCCTTCCACCGGTCGAAGCGAATCCGCCTGGGATTCCACCTTCCCATTCCGTGCAGCCCTCGGTGACCACGACAACAACCTCACCGTCCAAAAGGCCCTCGCCGCCTTCAAGCCCGACGCCGTCTATGTGCACAAGATGGCCGACCTGTCGGTCATCGGCGCACTCGTCGAATCCGGTCAACCCCTCGCACGCATGGTCCATGACCACGACATCTACTGCATGCGCAGCTACAAGTACGATTACTTCACCCGCAAGATCTGCACCCGCCCCGCCTCCCTCGCCTGCCTCGTTCCCTGCCTCGCCTTCGCCGTCAGGAAGTCCGGGCCCGGCTTCCCCCTCCGCTGGGTCAGCTATTCCGACAAACGCCGCGAGATCGAACTCAACCGACGCTTCCACCGGATGATCGTCGTCACCACCTATATGCGGGATGAACTCCTCCAGAATGGATTCGATCCAGCCCGCATTGAGATCCACGCCCCGGTCCCACGCATGGGCGATCCCAACCTCCGCAGCTCCTTCAGCAACCGGAACCTCATCCTCTACGCCGGCCAGATCATCCGCGGCAAAGGCGTCGATGTCCTCCTCGAAGCTCTGGCCCGCGTCCGTCAACCCTTCGAGTGCATCATCCTCGGCGATGGCAACCACAAGTCCCATTGCGAACAACTGTCCCGCCAACTGGGACTCGAAGGCCGCGTCACCTTCAAGGGATTCGTTCCCCAGGAGGAACTCACCCAGTACTACCGCGAATGCACTGTGGTCGCCCTCAGCTCCGTCTGGCCCGAACCCATCGCCACCATCGGTCTGGAAGTCATGCGCTACGCCCTCCCCGTCGTCGCCTTCGATGCCGGTGGCATCCGCGACTGGCTGATCGACGGGCACAACGGCTATCTGGTCCCCTGGATGGATCGCGATGCCTACGCAGCCCGCATTGATGAATTGCTCGCGGACAAGGACCGTGCCCGGTCCCTGGGCGAGGCCGGGTTGCGCCTGGTGAGCGAGCGCTACGATTTCGAGACCTATATCAGTGACCTCGAAGCCATGTTCTCAAGGGTGTCCGCCTTGGGACGGACCGGCTCCGACCAATGACTCCGAATCTCCATATCGCCATCGTCGGCGGCAGCGGATCCGGCAAATCCTGGCTCGCCGACCACCTGCTCGAAGCGCTCCCACAGGTGTCAGCGCGGATCAGTCTCGATGATTATTACCGCGATCTTTCGGCGCTTCCTCCTGCCGAGCGGGATGCTGTCAATTTCGATGACCCGGCCAGCATTGACTGGACGAGATTGGGACTGGTGCTCGACCGGCTCCGGAAAGGCGCGGCAGCCGAAGTTCCCTCCTATGACTTCCACACCCACACCCGCCATCCCCTCCCGCGTCAGCTCATCCCCAAGCCCGTGATGATCTGGGACGGCCTTTGGCTGCTCCATCATGAGGACATCCGGTCCCGCTTCGACTGGAGCTGCTTCCTGGAATGCGGGGAGGCCGAACGCCTCGAACGGCGTCTCGCCCGCGATGCCCGGGAACGCGGCAGATCGCCCGAGGCCGTACGAAGACAGTTCCTGCACCAGGTCCAACCCATGCACCGGGACCATGTCGAACCTCAACGCCGACTCGCATCCGAGGTCATCCAGGCTCCACTCACCGCGGCGAAGGTCCAGGAAATCGCAGGCCGCCTGAAGTCGATGGCCGGGATCGAATCCCATCCGGGGAGGGCGTTGCCATGAACGATGACGACATCCGGGAGCGGATGGCGAACCGGTTGCTTTCCGCCCGATCCCCGATCGGCCGTGCCCGCCTGAACCTCTACGTGACGTGGAAACGGTACGCCTGGAATGGTGTCACCGGCTTCGCCTATTTCCTCAAGCGTCTCTTCGATGTCGTCATCAGTCTCGCCGCCTTGATCGTCCTCTCCCCGCTGTTCCTCATGATCGCCCTGCTGGTCAAGGTCGATGGCGGGCCGGTGTTCTTCCGCCAGACCCGTTACGGACTCCATGGCCGCGAGTTCAGGATGCTCAAGTACCGGTCCATGTGCGTCGATGCCGAGGCCCGCCTCAAGGATCTGCTGGCGCTGAACGAAAAGAAGGAAGGGATCACCTTCAAGATGAAGGACGATCCCCGCATCACCCGGGTCGGCCGCATCCTGCGCAAGACTTCGCTCGATGAACTGCCCCAGTTCTGGAACGTGCTCCGCGGCGAGATGTCCATCGTCGGCCCACGTCCCCCCGTCCGTCGTGAGGTCGAGTTGTACGAGCAACGGCATCGCCGCCGTTTCAATGTGAAACCCGGCATCACCTGCCTCTGGCAGGTCGGCGAACGTCACGGCGGCCTCTTCGAAATCGGCGACCGCAATGCCATCGACTTCGAGGAACAGGTGGACCTCGACGTCCGCTACATCGAAAGCCAGTCCTTCCGGAAGGACCTCTGGCTCCTCCTCAAGACCATCCCCGCCATCCTGTTCGGCAAAGGCACATGAAAACGGTCGTCATCTGCCCCGATCAACGCCCCGAGGCACGCATGCTCGGCAGGTTGA
Organism: Verrucomicrobia bacterium UBA6176; assembly: GCA_002422905.1. Lineage (GTDB taxonomy): Bacteria > Verrucomicrobiota > Verrucomicrobiia > Limisphaerales > UBA9464 > UBA6176. The sequence continues at coordinate 136,754 of DITU01000107.1, read as the reverse complement.
CTCCCCTCGCCCTCGTCCCCGTGCTCGGTCGCACCTTCCTCTCCCGCTGGTTGGCGCACCTCTCCGATTCCGGTTTCCGCGAGGTGATCATTCTCGCTTCCGACCGCCCCGATTCCATCCGCACCGCGGTCGGCGCTGGCGAGGAATGGGGCCTGCGGATCCAGGTGATCTCGGAAGCCTCGGAGCTTTCCCAGGAGAAGGCCCGGGCACGGTTCGGAGTGGACCGGGCCATCCTGATGGATCATCTGCCGGGACATCCGGATCTGCCCCTGTTCGACCGTCCCTCCGGGTTCTTCGACGCCCTCCGACACGTCGCTCCCGCCCTCCATTCCCAACGCGTCGGTTCCCGCGAACTCAGCCCCGGAATCTGGGTTGGTCTCCACTCGCGGACCGCACCCACCGCCAGGCTTCATGCCCCATGCTGGATCGGGCAGAGCGTCTGGATCGGCTCAGACGCCGTCGTCGGTCCCCACGCCTATGTCGAGGACTCCGCAATGATCGATACCGAAGCGGAAGTCACCGGATCATGGGTCGGTCCCAACACCTATGTGGGTTCCTTCACCTCCGTGACCCGCTCCCTCGCCTGGGCCGATGGCCTCCTGAACCACGAAACCGGATCGTTCACCGAAATCGTCGATCCCTTCCTCCTCGGCGATCTCCGCGGACAATCCGCGTTCAACCGGAAATCCTCTCCCCTCGGCCGTCTCGCCGCCCTGGCCTTCCTGATCCTCACCTTCCCCATTCCCCTCGTCGCCGCCGTACTGGCGATCTGGTCGCGCCAGTCCCTCGTGTCCCGCCTCCGCGCCGTCGTTCCCTCCGCCATCACCACCTCCGGTCTCCGCGAATCAACCTACCACGAACTGAATGGCTTCCGCGGCCTCGCCCGACGATGGCCCCAGCTCTGGAAGATCGTCGTGGGGGAGTTCACCTGGGTCGGCAACCGCCCCATCACCCGCGAACAGGCCGCCACCCTCGAAACCGAGTTCGAACAACTCTGGCTGTCGGCTCCGGTCGGACTGGTCTCACTCGCCGATGCCCACGGTTGCGCGGACCGGTTCGACGATGAGGCCCGCGCCCATTCCAGCTACTATGCGTCACGCCGATCGCGGGCTGTGGATCGGTCCATCCTGCGTTGGGCCGTCCTTCGCATCCCGCCCACCCCGTGATCGCCCCAGCCTTTTTCCCCATGAAAATCACACACACTGACACCAACAACCTGAAAGTCTCCGCCCTCACCGAGATCACCGCCGCCAATGCAGCACAGATCCGGGACGCGATCCGCGCCGCTCTCCAACCCGCCCACCAGGTCCTCGACCTCGACCTGTCCACCGTGACCTTCCTCGACAGCAGCGGTCTCGGTGTCCTCGTCGCCCTGCACAAGACCCTCCGCTCGCGGGGTGGTCAGGTCCGCCTTCACAATCCCACTCCCAACGTCCTTCAGGTGCTCGAACTCACCCGACTCCACCGCATCTTCGACATCGTCACCTGATGAACCCCACGCCGCCTTGAATCCCACGCCCCAACCTCCTGCCCGGTCGGTTCCCTGCCAGACTTTCTGCGTCGAGTCGGATTGCTCCTTCCCCGCGGTCCGGGAATCCGCACGCCTCGTCCGGGAATGGCTCAACCAGTGGCGGATCGATGACTCGGAAACCACCGCCTGGGAACTCGCCCTCGTCGAGGCCGCCAACAATGCCGTCGAGTACGCCGCCGGACCCGCACGCCTGAAACCCGTCCGCATCGAAATCCTCCTCGGCGAACTCCACGTCGAGGCCCGGGTCTTCGATCATACCGCCGGATTCGACCTCCCCACCGAAGTGGACCTCCCCGATGAAGAGACCGAAGGCGGCCGCGGAATCTTCCTGATCAAATCCCTCACCGACTCCTCCGAATACCTGCGCGGTCCCGAAGGCAACGTGCTGCGCCTCCGACGTCCCCGGCTCCAGCCCTCCGAACCGCTGCCACTCGATCACACCGCGGATCTGGAAATCAAACTGGCCGATGCCGAACGGGCGCTCAGCGAAATGAGCGAGGAGCTCGCGTCGAGCTACGAAAGCCTGGTGGCCATGTTCCGTTACAGCGCCGAACTGGGAAGCCACGCCAACCTCGCCGAGTTCGCACAACGCCTCGTCACCGACCTGCTCCAACTGACCGAGTCCGATGTCCTCATCCTGCGCATCCGTTCCGACGACAAACTCAACCCCTTCCTCGCCCACCCGGCCGACCTGACCGCCAGGCTCTCCAGCCTTTCCCTCTCCCACCCGCCCACCTCCGTCGAGGTCGACGCCGCCCGCAACCGGGAGAATGTCTGGTTCGGAACCAATCACCCCCCGGAACCCACCGATCCCCTGTCCGGCATCGGCCCCATCGGCATGGGTCTGGTCCACCCCTTCCGCTTCGGCGACCGCTGCCTCGGGACCATCACCGTCATCCGTACCCTACGCGAAACCCCGCTCAGCTCCGCCCAGGTCAACATCCTCCAGACCCTCGGCGATTTCCTCGCCATCCAGATCACCAACTCGCGCCTCCTCGACGAACGGACCCGGTCCCGCATCACCCGGCATGAGCTCGAAATCGCCGCCAACATCCAGCGTTCACTCCTGCCCGTCTCGCTTCCCAGTCCGCCACCCTTTGAAATCTCCGCCTCCTGCACCAATGCAGGCGAGGTCGGCGGCGACTTCTACGACGTCCTCCACATCGGCAATTCCGGACTCCTTTTCGTGATCGCCGATGTCATGGGCAAAGGCGTCCCCGCCGCCCTTTTCGCCGCCGTCGTCCGCACCGCCATCCGCTCCGTCCCCGGCCTCTTCACCGACCCCGCCGCGCTGCTGTCTTCCATCAATTACACCCTGTGCGACGACCTTGCGCGCGTGGACATGTTCGTCACCGCCAAGATCGTGTACCTCGACCTCCGCAACCAGGTCCTTGCCTCCGCCAGCGCCGGCCATTGCCCTCTGCTCGTCTGGCGTCCCGGGCTGGCCGAGGCCGTCGTCATCGACAACGCCGGCCTCCCTCTCGGGATCGAACCCGATACCCGGTATTCCCTCTCCCTCACCCCCCTTCCCAAGGGATCCGTCGCCCTCCTCCACACCGATGGCATCAGCGAACTGCGCGATCCCCAGGGGAACATGTTCGGGACCGACCGTCTCCGAAGCTTGCTCCCCAGCCTCTCGCCGGGTCTGTTGGCATTCGACCAGATCAATCAACGGGTGTTCGCTGACCTGGATGCGTTCCGGGCCAGGGTCGCCCCCACCGATGACCAGACCTTTATCGTCATCCGCAATGCGTCATGACTCCCCCCCAAAAAACCATCCTCGTCGCGGATGACGAGATCTACATGCTCCGCCTGCTCGAAGCCACGTTGAAGAAGGGCAACTACCGCGTCGTACAGGTCCGCAATGGCACCGATGCCCTCACCGCCGCCACCTCCCAACCCGATCTCATCATCATGGACGTCATGATGCCCGGCCTGGACGGTCTCAGCGCCGTCCATCAACTCCGGCAATCCGACCTGACCTCGCGCATTCCCGTCATCGTCCTGTCTTCCAAGGGCCATTCCCTCACGAAAGTGGAGGCCGAACTCGCCGGGGCATCGCTCTTTCTCACCAAGCCCTTCAGCCCAAGCCATCTCCTGTCCGAAGTCCGGCGCATCCTCGCCAACACCTCACCCCCATGAAAAAGGTCCTTCCCCTCTTCATCATGATCGATGCCATGGGCTGGGAGATCCTCAAGGCTGATCCCTTCGGCTCCGCCATTGCACCGCTCCGGCGTCGCCTCGAATCCGTCTTCGGCTACTCCTCCGCCTGCGTCCCTTCCATCCTCTCCGGTCGTTGGCCGGATGAGCATCGCAACTGGTGCTATTTCGTCTACGACCCCGCCCGCTCACCCTTTGCCTCACTCCGTTGGCTGCGCTGGTTGCCGCCAGCCATCACCAGTCGCCGGATCTTCCGACGTCACCTCACCCGACTCGTCCGCGTCCAACTCAAGTTCCGCGGCTACTTCGACCTCTACAACATCCCGTTCCGTCACATCCACCTCTTCGACTTCACAGAAAAGCGAAGCCCCCTCCAGCCCGGCGGAATGAATCAGGGCTCCAACATCTTCGATTTCCTCACCGGCAATCACATCCCCTACTTCGTCACCGACACCGCCCAATCCGAGGAACAAAACCTCACCAACCTCATCGCCGCCATCGAATCGGAGAAGATCGACTTCGCCTTCCAGTACTGGGCCGGTCTCGATGGCCTCCTGCATCACGTCGGAAACCAGTCCCCCGAAGTGCCGGCGCGCCTCCGCATCTACGAACAATGGATCGATCAGGTCATGGCGGCCGCCCGACGCCATTACGAGGAAATCCACCTCTACGTCTTCAGCGACCATGGCATGGCCAATTGCGACGTCTTCGTGGACCTCAAACGCCGCATCGATGCCCTCCCCGTCCGCATGGGGGTGGACTATTGCGTGGTCTATGATTCCACCCTGGCCCGCTTCTGGTTCTTCAACGACGCCGCACGCCAGCAGATCTCCGACTCCTTGAAGGGGGTTCCCGAAGGACGGATCCTTCCGGACGACGAATTGCGCCGGCTCCGGGTATTCTTCGAGGATCGCCAATTCGGGGAACTCATCTTCCTCCTGCAAGAAGGCGCTCTGATCGTTCCCAGCCACATGGGCGAACGCCCCATCCGCGCCATGCACGGTTATCATCCTGCCGATCCCCAGAGCTACGCCACCCTCTGCACCAACCAACCTGCCCTTCCCGACGACATCACCCACATCCCCCACATTTATCGACTCATGGAGAAGACCGCCCTCCTTGCCTCAGCCCGGAATGCCCACCGCTGACATGCCCGCCGCCACATCCCATCGCATCCTTCACATCCCGCGCCGATTCGTCGCCGAGGAATGGGGCGGCACCGAGACCGTCATCCTGGAGATTTCCCGCCAGCAACAGCGCGCCGGATTTCTCCCGGAAATCCACACCTCGATGGCCCTGGCTTCCCGCCGCCAGGAGGTCATCGGAGGGATCCCCGTCCATCGGTATCCCTATTGCTATCCGTTTCTCGGACTCACCGACGCCGACCGGTCTGCCCTCGACAAGAAGGGCGGCAATCTTCTTTCCCTCTCGCTGTTCAACGCCCTTCGCTCCGCGCCCGATGTCCGGATCTTTCACGCCCATGCCCTCAAACGCCTCGGTGGCGAGGTGCGCACCGCCGCGCGTTGGCAGCGGAAACCGTTTGTCGTCTCCCTTCATGGCGGTGTCTTTGACGTGCCCGCCGCCGAATTGGAGGGCCTCGTCAAACCCATCAAGGACAAGCCGGAATGGGGACGCCTCTTCGGCGCACTCTTCGGTTCACGCCGGGTGCTGGACGATGCGGATTTCGTCCTGTGCGTCGGCCGCAGCGAACTCGACAAGGCCCGGACCCAGCTCCCACACGACCGCATCCGTCACCTTCCCAATGGCGTCGACTGTCAACGCTTCGCCCACGCCGATGGCAATGCCTTCCGCGCCCGCTTCGGCATCCCCGCTGACGCCTTCCTCGTGCTCAACATCAGCCGCATCGACCGTCAGAAGAACCAGATGCTGCTCCTCGAAGGCTTCGCCCGGTTTCTCCCGCGTCATCCGAATTCCCGGCTGGTCTGCATCGGCCCCGAAACCCAGCCCGACTACGCCGAACAGCTCCGTTCCTTCATCCGGATCCATGGTCTCGAATCCCGGGTCCAACTCCTCCCCGGCTTCCGCAACGATGACCCCTCGCTGATCGAGGCCTATCACGCCTGCAACACCTTCGTCCTCCCCTCCATGCACGAACCCTTCGGCATCGTCGTCCTCGAAGCATGGAGCGCCGGACGCCCCGTCGTCGCCAGTCGCATCGGCGGACTCCAATCCCTCATCCGACAGGGTGAGACCGGCCTCTTCCTGGATCCCGCCGCCACCGACCCCGCCGACGACCTCGCAGCACGCATGGAGGAACTGGCGTCCCGTCCGGACTACGCGACGGAACTCGCCGAAAAGGGACGGCACGAAGCCCGCAGCAGATACGATTGGCCGGTCATCCATGCCGAATTGGAATCCGTCTATCAACTGGCTGAAGAACATTGCGCCCGATCCCGGGCACACCCCCGATGACCCGCGAACAGATCAAACGCAACGTCCTTCACAGCACCCTGTCCGGATACGGCCGGCTGGTGGTGCGCATGGGCCTGGGCCTGGTCACTTTCCGCCTGATGTACCAGGGACTGTCCGAGGAACAGTTCGGATTCTGGTCCCTGCTCTGGGCCATCTTCGGATACGGGATCCTGCTCGATTTCGGATTCGGCTACGCCGCCCAGAAACGCGTCGCCGAACTGATGGTCCGCAAGGACTGGGACCGCATGAGCGAGGTCCTCAGTTCCATCTTCTATTTCTACTGTGTCGCCGCCGCGGTCATCGTCGTCCTCGGTGTCCTGGGTTCCAATCCCCTCATCGACCTGTTCCGCATCAGCCCCGAACACCGTGAGGAATACCGGCGCATCCTGATCGTGTTCCTGCTCGGCATCGGCCTCGCATTTCCCCTCGGCATCTTCCCCGAGGTGCTCCAGGGCCAGCAACGCATCGTCGCCGCCAACAACCTCTCCGTCCTGTCCACCGTCGCCAACTTCCTCTGCGTCGCCCTCGTGGTCTGGGCCGGCCTCAGCTTCACCGTGCTGGTCGTCCTCTCCCTCCTCTGCATGCTCGTCCCCTACCTCATCGCCGCACGCCTCGCCTTCACCCGCATGCCCGGAGTCCGCATCCTCCCCCGTCATTTCTCCTGGTCCACCATGCTCGATACCGGCCGCTTCAGCCTCTTCGCCTACGCCAATACCCTGTCCAATGTCCTCCGCAACAAGGCGGATCAACCCATCATCAGCTCGATCATCGGGGTCGCCCACGTCGCCCCGTTCCAGGCCGGCAGCAAGGTCGGCGAGATGTTCGGTCAGATCACCCGCCAGATCGCCGATGTCCTCTCCCCCACCGCGGCCCATCTCCACGCCTCCGGCGACAAGGCCGGTCTCCACGCCATGTTCACCAGCGGACTCCGCTTCAGTGTCCTCGCCGCCTCCCCCGTTTACGTCCTCTGCGCCGCCTACATGGACGGCCTCATCCGCCTCCTCACCGGTGTCCGGAATCCATCCTCCGAAATGGTCTGGGCCGGGCAACTCCTCCTCTTCTGGTACTATTCCCTCGTGCTCACCCACTGGGTCTTCAAACGCATGTTCATGATGGCCGGACAGGAACGCCGCATGATGTGGCAGGGCGTCGCCGAAGCTGCCCTCAATGTCACCCTGTCCCTCTCCCTCACCTTCTGGCTGCGCAGCTACCTGGGAGTCGCCTGGGGTTCGGTCATCCCCACCTTCCTTTTCGGCTGGGGCCTGCTCTGGGGTTGGGCCGCCCGTGAAGTCGGGCTCTCCCGCTGGCAACTCTTCCGTCGCACCATCCTGCCCACCTGGATTGCCATCCTGCCCATGATCCTCGTCGCCGTCGGTCTCCGGAACCAACCCTGGTGGGACAGCGGCTCCAATCTGTTCCTCCTCCTCGCCGAAGGTGCCTGCGTCGGCCTCGTCGGCCTCGCCAGCCTCTGGCTCTTCGCCCTCACCCACGAGGAACACGTCCGCTACGCCAATCAATGGACCGCCCGTCGCAAACGCTCCACCCCGTGAAATCCCTGCGCCTTCTCTATGTGGATTCGCCATTCCTGGACCGGACCGGAGGCGACAAGAATCGAAGCCGGTTCCTCTGGGAAACACTCCGGCACCATTTCACCTCCGACTGCCTCCTGATCGACACGCCCAGTGTTGCATCCGGATCGAAGCCTTCCTCCTCCACCGTCCTCACCCTCCATCCCCAACCCGGCCCGTGGTGGGACTCCGATTCGGTCCATCACTTCCACCCAGACCAGCAGGCCCGGTTCATCGAACTGCTCGACCGCACCCGATACGACATCGTCGTGATCCGGTTCCATTCCCCGGTCAAACTCGCCCGACTCGCCCAGAAACATCCGTCCCGACCCGCCGTGGTGGTGGATCTCGACATGCTTTCCTCAAGGATCGCCACCCTGAACTGGAGCCTGAAACCAAATTTCGGCAACCGATGGTTCCTCCTCGAAAAGTGGAAGCTCGCGCGCCTCGAACAATCCCTCCTCCGCCAACCCTGGCTCGTGCTCCTCAGCAATCCCGTCGAACTCGGCTCGCTCCGCCCGCTGCTCCCACCACATCCCCCCTGCGCCCACCTCGCCGAGTTCCCCAATGTCATGCCACCGGCTCCCACCGCCATCCAACCTCCCAGCGAACCCGTCATCCTCTTCTTCGGCAGCCTGAATTCCTCCGCCAACATCGACGCCTGCCTTCACCTCCTCGAAAACCTTCTCCCCCTCCTCCTGCCCCTCCTCCAACAACACCGGGTCCGCCTCCGCATCGTCGGAAAATCACCTCCCCCCAGCCTCGCCCAACTCATCGCCCGATCCGGTCCCGACTGCGTTGAACTCGTCGGGGAGGTTTCCTCCATGGAACAGGCCATCGGCGCCGCCCGCCTCATCCTGCTCCCCATCCGGATCGCTTCCGGCACCCGCACACGCCTCCTTGAAGCCGCCGCCCTGGCACGACCAGTCGTCACCACTCCCATCGGGGCCGAAGGTCTCGATCTTGCCGACACCGTCCGCATCCACGAATCCCCCGCCGACCTCGTCGGCGCCGTCGCCGAACTGCTCAATGATCCCGCCCAGGCAGAAGCCCTCGGCGAACGTTTCCGGCGCCACTGCCTGCTGCGTTACTCGGGGCAACGGGTCGGATCCGACCTCCTGCAGGAGCTGGATTCCTTCCATCAACGCGTGCGCCCCACTTCTTCGACATGAAGCCACCGGCCGTCACCATCATCCTGCGCTCGTTCAACGAAGCCTGGGCACTCCAACACACCCTCCCCGCCCTCCGCTCACAGCATTTCAAGGACTGGCAAATCGTCGTCATCGATTCCGGTTCCACCGACGGTTCAGTCGATCTCATCCGCGCCTTCCATCCCGCGCACTTCGTCCAGATCACCCCGGCCGAGTACAATCCAAGCCGGGTCATGAACCACGGCATGCGCCTCGGGCAATCTCCGTTCGGAATCTTTCTCAATGCCGACGCCACCCCGCAGGGACCCGACTGGCTCGGGCCCCTGGTCAGGGCGTTGGAAGACCCTCAGGTCGCCGCCTGTTTCGGCCGGCAGATACCACGTCCCGATTGTCAGGCAGCCTTCGCCTGCGACTACGACCGGTGCTTCGGTCCACAACGCGAGTCGGCACGTTGGGAACATTTCTTCAGCATGGTCAGCAGCGGGCTCCGACGTGAGATCTGGGAGCAACGCGGATTCCGTGAGGATCTCCAGTACGCCGAGGATGACGAATATACCCGTTGGTGTCGGAGCCGGGGTTATAGGATTGCCTATGTTCCGGAATCGATCGTCATGCATTCCCATAATTATACTCCCGCCCAGGCCCGCAAACGCGCCTTTGGCGATGCCCGGGCCCTGGCCGCGACCTGGCCGGGTTCACTGAACGACTTCAATCTGCCACGCACCGTCCTCCTCGGTTGGATGCAGGATTTCCGCAAGGACATCGCCTTCTGTCTCCGCGAACGCCGGTTGTCCGAACTCCCCTCCGCCGCCGTCATCCGCTGGCACCAACGCCGGGGTCGACTGGCCGGCTTCCGCCAGGGCTGGGTGGATTACCACCGCGCAGATCCCGCGCCCACGCCATGAACCCTTCCCCACATCGGTTCACCCCGCAGGGCAGCCCCGCCCTCGAACAGCATCTCCATCAGGTCTGCGGCCAGGTGCGCGATGGCGTCTGCCGGCTCGTCCCCGGATCGACCCGACTCGGACTGCTCCTCGGCGGCGGTTATGGCCGGGGTGAAGGCGGTGTCCTGGTCACTCCGGAGGGTGATCGCCCTTATAACGATCTCGAGTTCTATCTGATCGTCCCCGGCAACGGTCTCCTCACCGAACGTCGTTATAAGCCCGCCCTTCATCATCTCGGCGAAGAACTCACCCCCGCCGCCGGCATTGAAGTGGAGTTCAAGATCCTCGGCATCGAACGCCTCCGCCAACGCGGGCCCTCGATGTTCACCTATGACCTGGTCCTGGGACATCACTGGCTGCTGGGCGACGACTCGCTCCTGGCCGGATGCGAAGCCCATCGTGACGCCTCGCAGATTCCCCTCGCCGAAGCCACCCGCCTCCTCATGAACCGGTGTTCCGGCCTTCTGTTCTCCGCCAGACGCCTCAGTAGATCGGACTTCACCTCCGACGACGCGGATTTCATCGGACGAAACCTGGCCAAGGCCCAACTGGCCCTGGGCGACGCCGTGTTGACCGCTCTCGGCCTGTATCATTGGTCGTGTCGGGAACGGCATCGGCGTCTGGTCGCACTGCCCCACTCCGACCTCCCCGTTGCGCCCAACCTCATCGCAGCCCACGCCGCCGGCGTGGAGTTCAAGTTCCATCCGGTGCGCTCCTCCGAGTCGCGTGCGGACCTGTCCCTTCGCCACCGGATCCTCGCCGCCTCCGCCGCCCAGGTCTGGCTCTGGATCGAGGCCCGACGCCTCGGGATCAGCCATGCCGACCCCGTCGGATACGCCCTTCACCCGGCGGACAAATGCCCGGAGACAGCCGCCTGGCGCAATCGACTGGTCAATGCCCGAGCCTTCGGTCCCGCCATCGCCTTGTCCCCGTCCGGCGCCCGGCATCCCCGCGAACGCCTCCTTCGCGCCGTCAGCCTCCTGCTCTGGTCTCCCGCCGCCCTCACCGACCCTGCCCAACATTCCGCCCTGCGCCGATGGCTGCGCGCGGAACCCGATTCAATGGCCGGCTGGATCGACGCCTATCAGGGCTTCTGGACCCGATTTCAGTAGCACAACTTTCCAACTCATCACCGCCCGAACAGGCTCAACCGGATCAGCTTCGCCACCTCGTCCACCGCCGGTGGCTTGAGGATGTCGCGGTGGCTCGACTCAATGATGTGGATCGTTGTCTCGCCCGGAAACAGCGGCCATGCGCCCTCCGGATCAAACAGGTTCTGGGGCGCCACCTGCCTCGACAGATAAACCGTGAGTGACCCCGGATAACGCTCCCCACGATACCGCAGGATCGCCGCCATGTTCTTGTCCCGGACCAGATTCCGATTCGCCATGCGCTGGTTCGATCCACCCGGACTCGCCGGCGCCACATAGGGCGGCGTTCCCATACCCAGCCGCGTGGCCAAATACGAAAACCATCGCTTCGGTCCCTGCCCAAGCAGGCACTTCAGCTGACGGATCCGCCAACGCATCAGCCCCGAAGGCCCGGGCGGCATGTGCGCGTAGGCATCAATCAACCCCACCAATCCGACCTGATGCCCGGCACGAGCCAGTTGAGCCGCCATTTCATGCGCGACCGTCCCGCCATAACACCACCCCGCCAGATGGTAAGGCCCTTCCGGAAATGCCTTCAACAAGTGCTCCACATAGTACGCCGACATCTCCTCAATGGTCCCATGCGCCCGTTCCGGATGCTGCAACCCCAATGAACTGAACCCATAAACCGAGATCCCCTCCCCCAGGGCATGCACCAGGTTCCCATATCCCAGCACGTCTCCGGGGGTCGAGTGACACAGGAAAAGTCGCGCCCCCCCCACCGCTTCCCGCAGTACGGATAATGGCGAGTCAGACACCGGCACCGCGACCGCCCCGGCTTCCACTCCGTACGGAGCAAGGAACAACGCGAGTTTCCGGACCGTGGGATTCCGGATGATCGTTTCGGGATAGAGCGGAATCCCATCGCGCGACGCCAACTCGATCAGTTCCATCACCATCAACGAATCACCCCCGGCTTCCTGGAAGCTTTCCTCGGCTCCCACCGCCTGCCTTCGCAGTGCCTGGGCAAACAACCTCTCCAGTCGACGTTCCAATGCCGTCGCGGGCGGACCTCCAGGAAGCGATTCTTCCCGCACTTCCGGCTTCGGAAGTGCCCGACGGTCGACCTTGCCATTCCCCGTCAATGGCAGGCGCTCCAGGAACACGATGTGGCCCGGCACGGCATAGTTCGGAAGTCGGACCGACAGATATTCCCGGATCTCACCCGCTGCAGGTTCCTGTCCACGCGCCACCACATATCCCACCAGGGCCGATACCCGCCCCGCATCCATCATGGGCACCACCACGCATTCCGCCACGCCCGGATGGGATGCCAGCATGTTCTCCACCTCATCGACCTCGATCCGGAATCCCCGCAACTTCACCTGGTTGTCCGCACGCCCCAGATACTCCAGTTCCCCATCCTCCTGCACCCGGCAGAGATCCCCGGTCTTATACAAGCGCGCCCCCGGCTCACCGGACCACGGATCCTCCACGAAGGATTTCGCCGTCAACTCCGGCCGATTCAGATACCCGGTCGCCACCCCGACCCCGCCGATATACAACTCGCCCTGAATGCCTGCGGGCACCTCCCGCCGATGACTGTCCAGAACGCGGACGTGGACATTCGGCAATGGTCTCCCGATCGGAATCTCCCGCCCCTCGGGCACCCCTGCCGCCGACGTCACATAGGCCGTCGCCACAATCGCTGCTTCGGTCGGCCCATAGGTGTTCACCCAATGCACCCGGCCAGCGCTCATGCGACTCCACATCGCATGCGTGCTCGCCTGGGTCTTCTCCCCACCCACCACCAACACCCTCAATGCCTGCGGCAAAGCGCGCTCACGCCGATCCATCCACGACACCCACTGGGCCCAGAACGAAGTCGTCAGGTCCAGGACCGTGATCCGCCGGCCCTCCACCGCTTCATGGAACATCTCCAGTGAATCCATCGCCCCAGCCGGTCGACATACCAGCGTCGCTCCCGCCAACAACGTCACGAAGATCTCTTCGTACGCCGCATCAAAACTCAGGTTGGCCATGTGCAGCATCCGGTCTCCCACCCCCAACTGGAACAACCGGACCCCCGCGGTCGTTTCGTTCGCCAAACCCCGATGCGTGTTCACCACTCCCTTCGGCTTGCCCGTCGTGCCCGAAGTGAAAATGATATAACTCGGATCCGTCGGCCCCGGATCCGCCCACTCCGTCGGTGCCTCCTCCGGCACCTCGGGAAGTTCATCCCCGATCAACACCCGATCGAGGTCCAACCCTTCAAACGCTCCCGCCGTCGCCGCATCCGTCACCAGGATCCTTGCTCCCCCATCCTCCAGCAGGAAACTGCGCCGTTCCACCGGCAGACCCGGATCAATCGGCAGGACCGCCGCCCCCGCCCGCAACACTCCGAGCAACCCTCCCACTCCATGCGGACGTCGTTCCGTGCTCAGGGCCACCCGATCTCCCACACGCACTCCGCGATGCCGCAGCACACGGGCCAGTGCGGACGCATACCGCTCCAGCCGGTCATAACTCCATTTCAGTTCTTCATCCTCCACCGCCACCACTTCCGGATGGGTCCGCGCCAACTCCCGCAGCCGCCCCAGGACCGAATCCGGTGCCGCCCCTTCCATCCCCAGATCCAGGGGCGGCGCCTGCCGGACCTCCCCCGGCAACAACGGCACCGCCAATCCGTGCAGGTCCACGCCCGGATCCTGCATCATCGCCTCCAACCCCGACCTCAGATGCCCCAGCATCCGCACCGCCAAGGGTTCCACGCATCGTTCCGGGTCATATTCCAGGGTCAGTTCCAACTCGGCCTCGCCGTCCACCGACAGGAACAGCGGCATCCCGGCCCGTTCCACCAATTCGATCCGGATCCCTTCCGTGCCCGGTACCTGGGCATGCAGCGCCTGGGTGAAATTGTGTCGTTCATATCGCATGCCGATCTCGCAGAACGGGGCGCCCGCCGGCCACTTCACCCAGCCCGGAATCTGGTCCGCCGGCGCCTGTTCATGGGCCCGGAGTTCAAGCTGTTGCACCCGGATCTCCCGCAGCACGTCACGGATGCTCCGGCCCGGCTCCATCCGAACCCGCACCGGTAGCGAAGTCATGAACATGCCCACCGAATCCGGATGCCCCCGGCCGTCCCAATGCCGCCCCGCCCGTACCGCCGTGAACAGCACATCCTCCAGCCCCAGATATCGCCCCGCCACCCAGCCCCAACCCAATTGCAGCACGGTGTTCAACGTCACCCCCTCCTCCGCTGCCCATGCCGCCAACCGCCCGGAAAACGCCCGATCCCATCGCGACAGGATCTCCTTCGACTCCCCCGCCGTGGACCGATCCGACGCACCCGCCCCCAACACCAGTCTCGGGGCCGGTGAGATGCCTTCCAACATCCGTCGCCAATACTCCTGGGCCCCGCTCCAATCCTGGCGCGTCACCCATTCCCAATGCGGACGCGCCACGGATGCCACCTCGCCCGTGTCCTTCACTTCCCCCAACCACTCCGCCAACACCCGGGACATGGAGCGACCGTCGAGAAGCAGATGGGGAAAGGACCACAGCACCGTCGTCCCGCCGTCACCCCGCCGCACCACCCGATGCCGCATCAGCGGGAGTCGATCCATCACACACCCCCGACGTCGATCCTGCGTCAGCCAGGACTTCAACCACGGCTCCCAGTCGGTTCCGGCTTCAACCACTTCCCAGTCCACGGCACCGGTCTCCACCTCCACCCGGACCGGTTGGCCACCCGCCGGCCAGTCAAAACGGGTCCGCAATGCCGCATGTCGCCGAGTCAGCATTTGCCACGAATCCCGCAGCTGTGCAGCATCGACCTCGTTCGGAAAATGGATCAGCAACTGTTCCCAGTTCGCTCCACCCTCAGGATCCATGCGGTTCACGAGCAGCATCGATCGCTGAAGGGGTGTCACTGCAAAGCTCGAAGGTCTCATAGGACTCTTTTACCACCAAATCTCATCCCATCCCAATTCTCAAGCTTTCCACAATTTGCCCATTGGGAACCTCATCACCCAACTCTCTCCCTCATCCGCCAATACCCCCCCTCATGAAGATCGCCCTCACCGGAATCACCAGCCTCAGGAATCACGGCGTCGAAGCCCTCGTCGTCACCCTGATCCACCAACTCCAACAACGCCTCCCCGATCCCACCTTCCTCGTCCTCGACCGCGCCCCCGAATACGACGCCTCACGACTGACCGATCCCCGCATCCGTTGTCTCTACGACGAAACCTCCCGTCCCCTTTACGCCAGCCGCATCCGATCCGCCCTGCTCCAGGGCTCCGGCTGGGTCAAGGGCCTCGCCCCGGAGTTCCAGCAGGTCCGCGAAGAAATCCGCTCCTGTGACCTCGTCTGCGCCACCGGCGGTGACCTCTTTGCCTCGGAATACGGTCACCGTTCCCTCCTCTCCCACCTCGCCCCGCTCCGCACCGCCCGCGAATTCGACAAACCCTATTTCTTCGTCGCCCAATCCATCGGCCCCTTCAAATCCGATGAAGACCGCGAAGCCTTCGTCGAGGTGGCGAAGGATGCCGCCGGGATCTCCGTCCGGGAAAGCCGGTCCTTCGAGTACGTCACCCGCGAACTCGGCCTTCCCGAGGGTCTGGTAACCCTCACCGCCGATCCCGCCTTCCTCCTCCAACCGGAAGGGCCCCAACCCCTGTCCAGGTTCCGCTCCCATTTCAATTTCAGCCCGGATCAACCCGTCGTCGCCGTCACCCCCAGCCAGGCCATCTGCAACTGGATGAACTCCGACTACGACCGCCATTTCCAGGTCTGGTGCTCCGTCATCGACCTGATCCGACAGGAATTCAAGGCCGGTGTCCTGATCGTTCCCCATGTCCAGGAAACCACCCCTCGAAACGATGACCGCGTCCTCGCCACCGCCATCCTGCGTCACTTCAATTTCGATCCCCAGATCCAGATCGCCGGCGCCGATTTCTCCGCCGGCGAATTCAAGGGGATGATCAGCCAGTGCGACATGGTCGTATCCGAACGGATGCACTCCTGCATCGCCGGCCTTTCCAGCGCCGTCTGCACCGTCGCCATTGGCTATTCCATCAAGGCCAAGGGTATCATCGGCGACCTGTTCCCCCCGGAAATGGTCCAGAACGGCCTGCTTCTTCCGGTCCAGGACTTCCTCGATGAAAAGGTCGCCTGCACCAAGATCCGCGACGCATGGGACCGACGCCAGGCCGTCCACGGTCACCTCCTCAAAGTCCTCCCCGAAACCCGCCGCCGCGCCGACCTCACCTTCGACCTGATCGCCAGGAAGATGGGCATCCCCGGTTGATCCGCTTGCCCCCCGCTTAGCCGCATCCAGGCGGTTGAAAGATGGAAAACGACTCCCGCAGGGCCGCGGAGAAGATGAGCCATTCCATCACCGGCATGAAGTCACCCAAGGGCAAGTCTCTTCAGGAGTGCCAGGACTCCCGGTTTCCTGTCTCTCTCCGCGCCTCTGCGTCTCCGCGCGAAATCGCTACTGCATGGGTACGGCTCAGCCGCCCTCGCCTTTCCCACCCAGGCCGAAACCGCATCGCGGTTCCAATCGCCTTCGGGCCCTTCACCCAGGGCAACCTCGCGATCCCAGCAACCCTGGACTATGGCCGCAATCCCGTTGGGATTCATCAGGGCCGACATGGTCGGACGACCGTTCGAACTGTTTCGATCACCACGGCGCCCACGGGACTGCATTGATCAAGTGACGTGTGCCGGAACTGACAACGCTGCGACCGGTCCATGGATTGGTCACGCCACCGTCGCCGTACGTGCTGGACCAGGAACGGCATGTACGATGCCGCAAGACCACGGGGCAACTTCAATTGTCAAAAATACAGGACTGACCCCATTGCCCCTTCCATTCTCTCCCCCAGCCGTGCGGGGTCAGGAAGACTGCCCGGATTGACCCACCTTCCTCCATCAGAAGTCGGTCTGGGTGCTCAGGACCTGATCGATGGCGAGGATGAGATCCAAGCCGCTGAAGGGCTTCTCAAGGGTATGATCGGCCCCCAGCATCCGGGCACTTTCGAGGTACTTGCGGGCGTCGATGTAGCCACCTCCGGAAACGGCGATGATCTTGAGGGAGGGAAAACGTCGGCGGAGGGTCATGATCGTTTCAAAACCTTCCTTGTCGGGCATGAGGATGTCGGTGATCACCAACTGGAAGGTGTCGAGATCGATGCGAGCGAGTGCTTCGGCACCGTTGCCAGCGGTGACGACATCGTGCCGGTGGGCACGAAGGACGGCGGCGGTGGAGAGGAGGAGTTCGGCGTTGTCGTCGACGAGGAGGATGCGTGCCATGGGTTGGGGAGGATCAGGGATTTGCCGGGGGAATGAGCGGTGAAAGTCCGAGGGCAGCATTGCGTCCGAGGAGCGCTGCGGCAATGGCGGCGACCAGTGCTTCGTGGGTGAACGGCTTGGGCAGGATGGCCGCGACACCGAACTCGCGAAGCTGACGTTCGTCATGCTCATCGATGCGTCCGCTGGTGACGAGGATGGGCAACTGGGGGCTCATGCGCCGGAGAGCCTGCACGAGTTGGATCCCGCCGAGGTGGGGCATGTGGATGTCGGAGATGACAAGGCGGATCTCGGAACGCCTTTCGACAGCCAGGACCAGCCCCTCGGCGCCGTCGCCAGCGGCGATGACCTGGAATCCAAGTGAACCGAGGACGGTGGAAAGGGCCTGGCGGACGTTCGGATCGTCATCGACGACCAAAACGGACTGGCCTTGGCCATGGAGTGGACCTGGGAGATCGGGACGGATGGGAGCCATTCCAGCGTGATCTTCAGGGAGGGACGGGAAGTAGACATCGAAGAGGGCACCGTGGCCTGGCTGTGAATGGACGCGGATGAAGCCGCCGTGACCCTTGACGATGCCGACGACGGTGGAGAGGCCGAGGCCGGTACCGCGGTCGGAGTCCTTGGTGGTAAAGAAAGGTTCGAAGATACGGTCGATGATCTCCGGAGGGATGCCGGTGCCGGTGTCTTCAACTTCGAGGAGGACATAGCGCCCGGGATTAGCCTCGGGCGTGGTCATGGCGAAGGTGGCGTCAACGGAGACGTTCTTGGCGCGGAGGGTGAGATGTCCGCCCTGCGGCATGGCGTCGCGAGCGTTGACACAGAGGTTGAGAAGGACCTGATGGAGTTGGGTGGCATCGCCGAGGATCTGCCAGGCATCGGCGGGAACGAGGAGATGAAGTTCGATGTTCCTTGGGAAGGTGGACCGGACGATCCGTTCGATGCCGTGGATGATTTCGGACGGGGCGAGAGGCTGGCGTTTGCCTTCGGCGCCTTTCGCGAAGGTGACGAGTTGCCGGACCATGTCGGCGCAGCGGCGGGCGCTGGACTCGATGGTCTCGACGAAATCTCCGGCGCCGGGATGCTGGAGGCGCAGGAGGGTGGAGATCATGAGGATGGGAGCGAGGGCGTTGTTGAGGTCATGGGCGATGCCACCGGCGAGTTGGCCGATGGCTTCGAGGCGTTGGGAACGGTTGAGCTGACGTTGGGCGGCGAGACGGTCGGTGACATCGAGGCAGTGGCCGATGTACCCGATGTAATCGCCGCGGACATTCTGACGTGGGGTGGCGAAAACCTCGATCGAGCGGAATTCGCCGTCGTGACGGCGGACGCGGTAGAGGAGGTTGAAACGTTCACGTCGGGCGATGGGGGGAGCGGATTCGCGCAGGATCCGTTCACGATCGTCGGGATGGACGGTTTCGAGCCAGCCGTGGCCCAGTTCCTGGTCGAAGGTACGACCGGTGAATTGCAGCCAGACCTTGTTGACGTAATTGCAAACCCCATCGGCATCGGCGGTCCAGATGAGGGCCTGCCCGGAATCGGCGAGCGTCCGGAAATGGGCCGAGCTTTCCATGAGGGCGTGCTGGATGCCTTGGTTCTGGACGGCGAGCCCGACCAGACGGGCGCATTCCTCGACGAAACCGCGATCGAGTTCGCTGGGAGTCCTTGGGGTGGGGAAGCCAATGGCGAAGGTTCCGAAGACGGCGGCGCCATCGAGAATGGGAGTGGACCAGCAGGAACTGATGCCAAACTCCCTGGCGAGATCCCGTTCGGATTCCCAGCAGGGTTCCGTGTCGGTGTTGCTGGCGAAAACCGCTTTCTGGGTGAAGACCGCGGCGGCGCAGGATCCATGAGTCGGGCTGACTGACATCGGTTCCATGCGCTTCCGCATCTCGGGGGTGAGCGGCGGACCCACAAGAACGCGCAGAAAGCCATCCGGACCGCGCCGCATGACATGACAGAGGCTACCGGGATGGATGGATTCGACCTTCTCGCAAAGGAACTGGAGGACGTCGGTGAGGTCTGCATTCTCGGCGATCCGCCGGAGGACCTCATTGCGGAGCTGAAGCCGGTGCTGGCCCAGGACGCGATCCGAAATGTTGATGGCCGTCGCGGTGAGGCAGGCGGGGTTCCCCGTGGCATCGTCGATGCGGTTGCACGCCATCAGCGTGGGAAAAACAGAGCCGTCCTGACGGAGATGCCACACCTCTTCAGCGCCGAACCCCCCTTCCTCGACGATCCGACGGACGAGTTCCTGCACGCGGGGAAGTTCGTCGGACCGATGGAACAGCGTGAGGTTGCGCCCCAGCAGTTCCCCGACTTTCCAGCCGTGATCACGGGCCCAGGTTTCGTTCACGTACTGCACCTGGCCACTGAGGTTGGCTATGGCCACGCCATAGTTGGCCGTGTCAGCAACAGTCCGGAAAATCCGGAGATCCTCCTCGGCGTGCTTGCGCGGGGTGATGTCCCGGGCAACCCCGGCAGTCCGGATGAGTCGACCATCAGGTCCCGCCACCGGGAACGACCGGTCCAGGATCCATCGGACACCGCCATCAGGGGTCACAACCCGATACTCAGCAACGGTGGGTTCGCCGGCGGCCTGACGGGCAAGCGTCTGGATGACAGCGGGCCGATCCTCCGGATGGATGCCTTCCAGATAATCCGAAGGTTGTTGGTATAGATATTCGCTGGAACGACCCCACAGCCGCTGATAACCGGGGCTCACATAGACAATGCGTTTCCCGAGATGATCGTAGAGCCAGAAGGCTTCCTCAATGGTCTCGGTGACCTGCTTGAGGAGCTCACGGGATTCCCGCAGTTGGACCTCGGATTCCTTCCGTTCGGTAATGTCCTGGACCGTGCCGAAGGATCGGACGGGTGCGCCCTGATCGTCGTATACGGTCCGACCTTCCTGTTGGACGAAGCGGATGCGTCCGCCGGGAACCACCACGCGGTGGACCACCGACAGGGGCAAATGGGTCTCAACCGACCGCTGGTAGGCCTGTTCCACAGCGGGACGATCGTCCGGGTGGACGACCTCGAAGAACTGCCCATAGGTCGGGGTGACAGTCGCCGGGTCGCACCCGAAGATCCGGAACATCTCGTCGGACCACCGGAGTTCGCCGGTGAGGAGGTTGTAGTCCCAGTTGCCGACGTGGGCGAGTTGCTGGGCCTGCTTGAGCCCGGCTTCGCTGGCACGGATGGAATCCTCGATGCGCTTCCGTTCGGTGATGTCGACGAGGATGCCGACGGAACTGGCGGGTTTGCCACCGACGAGGGGCACTTCAACGGATGCCTCGGCAATCCAACGTTCGGTGCCGTCGCGATGACGGATGAGGGTGTCGCAGCGCCAATGCTGGAGGGTGCCGGCGCGACTGCGGGCAACGGCTTCCCCGACGGTAAGGCCAAGGCCTTCCCCCTGCATGAGGGATTGGATGCCGATCTTTTCCCAGAGATCGGGTGTCATTTCGGAGGCCGTGTAGCCGGTGAGCTTCTCGATGCCGGCACCGATGAAACTGAACCGCCGGGTCTGATGCTCGCGGACATAGGCGACGGCATCGGCGGCGGCGATGGCGTTGCGGTACAGGGCTTCGGTATCGCGAATGGCCTTCTCAGCCTCGATGCGGAAGGAGACATCGCGAATGACGGCAGTGATCAGAAATCCATTGGGGATGCTGAGGCGTCCGAGGGCGATCTCAGCGGGAAACTCGGAACCATCCTTGCGCAGGGCGCGAAGAGCGCCGCGATGGGCGAGATCCAGCGAAATGCCGTTGGTGACATAGGTTCGCCGGGATTCTTCATGATGCTGGCGCAGGGAGACGGGGACGAGGAGTTCGACGGGTTTGCCAATGAGTTCGGCCCGAGTCCAACCGAACACCCGCTCGGCCTGACGATTCACCAACCGGATGCCACCGTCGGAATCGGCGAGCACCAGGGCATCGGGCAGAAGCTCAAACAGGTCCTCGAACTGTTGGCGGGACTGCTCCAGTTCAGCGGTCCGGGCAATGACGCGTTGCTCCAGCGTTTCGGCCTGGTCGCGCAGGACTCGTCCAGCCTCCCGAAGACACGTGATGTCCCGCTGGACGGACATCCAGTGGGTGACCTGTCCCCCGGCATCCATCAGCGGTTGGACCTCGATGGAAGCCCAATATGCGGAACCATCCTTCCGATGATTCAGGATCTCCGTCTGGAACCGGGCCTTCATCCGGATCTGATCCCGCATGAAACGGATGGTGTCCGGGTCGGTGTCGGGCCCTTGCAGCAGATATCCCGGCTTCTGGTCGCAGGCTTCGGCCAGGCTATACCCGGTCATCCGGGTGAAACCCTCATTCACCCAGACGACCCGACCATCGCTGTTGGTCAGGACCACCGCGTTGTCGGTGCGGGCGGCGATCAGGGCCAGGATGTGGACATCAGGCTCGGTGGCGCCATCAATGGGGTGCGGGGACTCGGTTTCAGGGGGAGTCATGGGAGAGATGTTGGAGTCTGGTCTGGAAAACGCCGTTCAGGTCCTGCAAAAGCACGGGATTTCATCCCTTCCATTGAATCAGGTCAGGACAACGGACGGTTGGCAGCACGATGGCAGGACCAGGGTCGACACAGGGAAACTGAGTTCGCAAAAACAGGGTTGATCGACGCTCATCGAATTGCGGGTTGGGATCGCGACCATCGCGACTCCGGCGAGGACGCCGGTTCGAGCCCTTGCCAAGGCCCATTTGAAGCCCAAGGGGCGACATGCGCAATCAATCATAAGTTCGAGAGGGAAGACATTGGGCTCGAGTCTAGATTGATGACAATTGAAACAACCGCGCGCCTTGGCCGGCCGCCGGGAAAGGCGCCCCACCCAAATATAGAATTTTTAGACGCGACCCCATTGCTTCCCTCGCGACCCCATTGCTTCCCTCTCTACCTGAGCCGTTATATCATCCGGCACAAGGCGGACGATTATCGGCTGCTGCGGGAGGTGACCAAGGCGGATGGATGGGAGGAATGGGTGCTGTTCATGCTCCGGGGCGTGGAGGAGACGGCGGGCTGGACAGTGGCAAAGATAGCGGCGATCCGGAAATTGCAGGCGCACACGGTGGAACATGTGCGGAGGACCGCACCGAAGGTTTACAGCCACGAGCTGGTGAATCTGATTTTTGAGCTGCCGTATTGCCGAATCCAGAATCTGACCGAGCGGGAGATCGCTGGCCGCCAGACCGCCTCGGTGTATCTGAAGGAGTTGGTGAAGGTGGGCGTGCTGGAGGAGCGGAGCGTTGGCCGGGAAAAGCTGTTCATCCATCCCAAGCTGATGCGATTGCTCACGCGCGAACCCAACCAATTCACGCCTTACCCATGAACGAAGCCGAATGGGACTCGGTGGTTCAGCCCCTCCGTCTGCGGAATCGGCGAAATCCGCGGTTAAGTAAACTGCCGCTTAGGATCAACCTTTTGTTGCACCTGCCACACAAAGTTGAGCGCTACCGGCTTCTCATACCCAACAAAAGGGATCCATGGACCCAGGTAGCCGCACCCAGCCCGACTGCCCATCTCATCCCGGAGCCTCGCCGTCGCCATCATCGACGGAGTACCATCACCCGATCCCACCTCAATGCTGGGAGGCTTACGGCGCTGGCCCAAGCCGGACCAGGGTCAGGCGCGAGACCCGGAGTCCATCGACCTCTTCCACCACCAACTCGTGTCCGGCCACCGTCACCCGGCCGCCGCGTCTCGGGAAGCCGCCCAACTGCTGGGTCACCCAGCCCGACACCGTGGAGACATCGGGCGCTTCGATGGTTTCCCCGACCACCTCGCCGAGCTCGAACAGCGGCAGGGTGCCGTCGATGTCCCACATCCCCTCGCCACGCCGGACCAACCGGGGTTTCTCGTGATCGAACTCATCCTGGATCTGGCCGACGAGTTCCTCCAGGACGTTCTCCAGGGTGACCAGACCCATCGTGCCGCCGTACTCATCCACCACCATGGCCAGGTGCAGCTTCCGTTCGAGGAACAGCTTCAACAATGATTCGAGTCGCGCCGTCGGCGGCACATGGATCAACGGCCGTGCCACCGGCAACAGATCACCACCTTGCCTCACCCGCTCGCGCGCCACCATCAGGTCCTTGAAATGGATCACGCCCCGGGTGCGATCAATGTCGCCGTCCTCGACCAGGGGAAACCGGGAGTACCGGGTCTGCTCGGCGATGCGCAGGCAATCGGCGATGGGTTGGTTGGTGCTGAGGGCGACGATATCGGTGCGCGGGGTCATGACCTCGCGGACGACGCGGCGGCGGAGGTCGAAGGCATTGAGGACGAGATCGCGGCTCAGGCTGGATTCACCTTCGACATGGGCGCGTGCGGAGAACATGAGGCGGAGTTCCTCCTCGGAATGTTCGGAGCCGTGTTCGGAACCGGCTTCGATCCCGATCCAATGAAGGACCCGGAGCGAGGCGACGTTGAGGAACCAGATGAAGGGATAGGAGATCCAGAAGAAGACCTGGAGGGGAGCGGCGACCCAGAGCGAGGAGGGCAGCGGCCGTTTGATGGCGATGAACTTGGGGGCCTGTTCGCCGACGACGATGTGGAGGAAGGTGATGGCAGAGTACCCGACGATGATGGCGACCAGATGTCGGACGCGTTCGGAGCTGACACCGACCGCCTGCATGAGCGGTTCCAGCATCGCGACAAAGGCTGGTTCACCGATCCAACCGAGGGCGAGGCTGGCCAGGGTGATGCCGAGCTGACAGGCGGAGAGGTAGGGATCGAGATTGGCGACGATATGCCGGGCGAGCTTGGCGGAGCGGCTGCCCCGGGCGGCGAGGGGCGCGAGCTGGGTGTCCCGGATCTTGACCAGGGCGAACTCGGCCGCGACGAAGAACCCGTTGAGCGCCACCAGCGCCAACACCGACACCAACTTCCAGAAGATTCCCCAAGGATCGATCATCAGGCGCGTCTCCCTCCGAAGAATTCACCGAGCACATCCCACAGCGTCACCAGGCCGCGTTCGCGCCCGTCCGGGCCCACCACGATGGCGAACTGATCGCCGCCGCGCTGCAACCGGCGCAGGGCCTGGTCGAGGCGAAGGCCTTCGTCCAGGAACAGGGCAGGACGCAGGTGGGCGGCGGCCGTACCGGTCGGGGTTTCACCCTTGTGCAGCAGGTCAACCAGGCGGACGACCCCGGCGATGCGCCGGCGTTTGCCGCTTCCCTGCCACACCGGCAACCGGGCCACATTGTGTTCCCGGCACAGGTTGAAGACCTGTTCGACGGGAGTATCGACCTCGACGGTGATGGCGGTGTCGAGGGGGCGGGTGACGCGGGCGAGGGTGGCGTTCTGGAGATCGAGGACGCGGTTGATGAGCGTGCGTTCGGTGGGGGACAACGCGCCGCCGGCCTCCTGCATGAGGGCGCGGAATTCGTCGCGATTGCCGAACAGGCGGCCGGTGTAACGGGTGCCGCGGGTGATGCGCAGGAGCAGGCGGGTACACCACTCGGCCACGGCCACCGGCAGGGCGAGAGCGAAGTGGACGGCGCGGAACGGGATGACAAACCGGAGGCACAACCGGTTGGGAAAACGCCGGAACAAGGTCTTCGGCAGGAGATCGCAGAACAAATACAGCACCCCGCAAACCCCCACGAAAGAGGTCCAGAACCACACCGGCCGACCCGCCAACCGCGCCTGGAGATCCGCAAAGATCAGGCCTGCGGCGGCGAAATTGGCCAGGGTGTTCCCCACGAGGATGGTCCAGAGGAAGTTCTCCGGCTGTTCCAGATACCGAAGCAGCGTCCGCGCGCCGGGACGCCCCTTCCGCACCCAATGCCGGATCCGCAACGGGCTCAAGCCCTGCACGCCGGCCTCCATGCCCGACATGAAAAACGACAGGAGCAGCCACCCCGCCACCACGGTCCAATGGAGCATCGGACTCATTCGCCACCCCCTTTCACCGCCGCTTCCACCCGCACCTCGCGCACCCGGCGTTCATCGGCTTCCAGCACCGTCAGACGGATCTTGCGGAAGTGGAACTCCGCGCCCACCGGCGGCACCACCTCGGCCAGCTTGATCACCAGGCCGCCCACCGTGTCGACATCCTCCACCTCGCCCAGTTCCGGCAACTGACGGCGCAAATCCTCCAGCCGCATCGTCCCGTTCACCCGCCAACGCCCTTCCCCGATCCGTTCACTCACGAATCCCGGGGCTTCCCCTTCCCGGCGGATCCGGCCGACCACCTGTTCGAGGATGTCCTCCAACGTCACCATGCCGGCCACGCCGCCGAATTCGTCCATGACGATGGCCATGCCGCGTTGCTGGCGTTGGAGTGCTTCGAACAGTTGCAGCAGGTTCATGCTCTCCGGGACGAAGGATGGAAACTCCACCGCATCCGCCAGGTCCCCCTCGGGATTCAGCAACAGGGTGCGGGTGTTGAGGATGCCCACGATGGTGTCCGGCGTCTCGTCATACAGCGGCAGCCGATGTCTCCGCGATTGCCGCGCCACCTGCGTCATCTCCTCGATCGGGGCGTCATCCGGCAACATCACCATGTCCGACCGCGGCCGCATGACATCGCGCGCCGTTCGCTGGTCCAGGCCGAGCACCTGCAACAGGATCTCGCGTTCGGCATCCGCCAGGGTTCCCTGTTGATGGGCCAGTTCCACCAGGTCGGCGTACTCCTCATCCGACAACGCCGGTTGCGGCTTCAATGACGCGGGGATGAACAGGTTGAGGATGGCATCCACCACGCGTTGGGCGGCCCGGTGAACCGGCCCGGTGACGGCAATCATCAGGCCGAGGATCGGGGCGACGGTGAGGGACCATCGGTCGGGTTGCCGCACACCGAGGGTCTTGGGCGTGACCTCGCAGATCAGCAATGTCACCGCCAACACCCCGAACACCACCAGCACCGTCGGCCAGGCTCCCGCCGTCGCCGTCACCAACCCCAGCACCACCAACAACGTGTTCGCCGTCGAATTGCCCAGTACCAACGTCGCCAACAACTCCGACGAACGATCCAGCAATCGCACCACTGCTCCACCCCGTTTCGGGTCCGACTCCGCCAACCGCACCGCACGCCAGCGGCCCAATGAAAACAACGCCGATTCCGCCAGTGCAAAAAAGAAACTGGCAGCGGCAGCCGCCAGGAACAGCGGTAAGGCTATGGTCAGGGAAATCTCCAACGCGCGCCCAGTATCCGGACCCCTGTCACGGAATCAATCCAGCGCCACAGAACTTCTCTCCACCCATCCCAGGCGCGTCCCGTTCAATCCCACTTCCACCCAATACCCAAATTCCCGCAACACCCGCACCTCACTCCCCTCCGCCAGGCTCCGCACCGCCTTCGCCTGTACCACCGGCGCCTGCACCACTCCCGCTTCCTTCACCACCACCACCGCGTCCGGCGACCATTCCCGTCCCAGCCACGACAATCCCCAGCCCAGCCCAGCCCCCAACTGCAACAGCATCATCGCCACCAACCATCCCGGACCCGGTCCAGGCCGTTGCACACGTCGCAGGACCAGCACCCCGCAAAACCCCAGGGATCCCACCAACGCCAGACCCGCCCATTCCTCTGGGCGCACCCACCCGGTCCACTCGGCCAACGGATGATCCCCGGCCGATCCCGTCCGCGCCCGCGCCGCCCCGAGCGCCGACCTGATCGCGGTGTCCCGCGGCGCCACCTGCAATCCCCGGCGCCAGGCGGAAACCGCATGTCCCATCTCGCCGCAATGGGCGCGCGCCTGCCCCAGGTTGAACCAGAGATCCGCCGAACTCCGATTGGTCCGCGTCATCCGATCCAGCAAAGCCGCCGCTTCCGCATGGCGACCGAGGACGAACAGCTTCTCCGCTTCCAGCAATGCCCCGCGCGCCGGCACCGCCGACCACGCCTGCCCGCACATCCCCATCAACACCATCCCCAGCCAAACAATCCTCCACGCACTCCGTCCAAAACCCTTCATGCCCGTTCCTCCATCCCGTCCAACAGCGCCAGCACTTCCCCGGTCCGACCCACGAACGACAACTGGTCCGCCGCGGTTCCCGGCGCGAACCGGATGGCTTCCCATTCCGCAAACCACGATGCCAAGGCCTCGCACTCCGCCTCGTTCAATCCCCTTTGCTTCAGCCCCCGGTCCAGGATCCCGGATGTGATCGCCTCGGGTTGGGTGTCCAGCCACGCCCCCAACCGATACCGCACCGCGCGCGACGCCTCCCCCGGATCGGCCTCTCCCGATTTCACCCGGGCTTCCAACCGCCGCGCCTCGGCCCGCCATTGTTCCTTCAACGACGTCTTGGGGCGCGCCGCACGGCGACGCTGAACCACATCCGCCAAAGCCAATCCACCCATCAGCATCCACGGCAGGACCATCGCACCCGCCACCCATCCACCGTAGGCCCAGCCTTGACCCAATAGCGGAGCCCCACCCGTCACCGGTCGCCACTGGATCCCGGCTGGACCCGATGCCGGCGAGGTCCCACCCGATGCTCCGGCCACCGCGGGATTGGTCCCGGATGGCGACCGGGTTGAAGGGCGGACCATCAGCACGGGATCGGTCATGGGCACCGGATCGTATCGGCGCGCCTTCGGATCGAAGGCGATCAGCGGCGGCAACGGCAGGCTCAACTGACCCGGGCGTTCGGGCACCACCACGTATTCGAACACCTTAGTCCCCGCCAGGCCCAGTGCGTCGGTGGGCGTGAATCCGTTGGTGCCGGGATACACCCGGAAGCCCGCGGATTCCCCCCAGTCCGGCAGTTCCAACCGTTCAATTCCGCCTTCCCCCTGCACGGTGACGCGCACGGTGGCCGGATCTCCGACCGTGACCTCGGCGGGACTGACCGTGGCGGCGGCACGGAACCGGCCCACGGCACCGGCGAAACCATCCGGGCGCCCGACGGCGGGCGGCGCGACCGCCCGGATGGGATGGGTTCGGCTCTTGAGGGTGACCCGCTCGCCCTGTCGTTGCGGACCGAAGAGGTCGTCGATGAGGGAACCTGGCCGGCGCGGAAGCGTGTTCAGCAGAAGGGTGACATCCAGTTCAACCGGCCCGATGGCGAGCATGCCGGGCTTGGTGGCGGTGACGGAGTAACGCCAGGTCACCACGCTCCATTGTTGGCCTCCACGCGCCGTCGCCGCCTGCTTCGGCGCCGGTGAACGGCCCACCACGAAACCATCCAGATCAAATCGCGGCGCGGTGGGTTCCCGGATGGACTGGAAATACAACTGGAGTTCGATCGGGAAGGTATCGCCCACCACCACTTCATCGCGATCCACCACCAGCTTCAGCCAGGCCGGCTCGTCATGGGTCTCAGCCGGCACGACATGAAGCACCTGGGGAGTGCTGGTGAGCGTTTCGCGACCGACCTTCGCCGTGATGGGCGGGATGACGATGTCGCCAATGACCTCGGCCTGGAGGAGGTAGCGATGGACCACCTGGACCGAGGTCCGTCCATTGATGTTCTGCATCTGGCTGCTGGCCCCGGCGTAGCGGAGTCCGAGCCCCGGTGTGGCCGGCACCTGGGGCCGTTGCTGGCCATCCCGGGTTCCCACCACCACCACCTGCATCACCACCGTTTCCCCCACCTCCACCGATTCCCGGTCCAGTTGCACCTGCAACTCCAGCGCCACCGCCGGCAATCCCATCCACCCCGCCAGGCAAGCCATGATCAGCCAGCGAAGCCCAGCCATGCGAAGCCCAGCCAACCCCATAACCGCCCGGACGGATGCGCCGTTCAACCAGTCCCGTTTCACCACGTCTTCCTCCGATTGTTCTGATCCTTGCTCCGGTCCTGCTGCTGCGCCGGCCGCCAGATCAACGCCTTCTCCTCCCGCTTGTGGCTGTCCAGCAAGCGCTCCGCAAAACGCACCGCCATCTGTCCCTCCGCGGAATCCTCCCCACCCTCCGCACCGCCCGGCATCGTACGTCCACCCTTGCCCGGCTTGCCGTCCTTCCCTTCCTCGCCTTCCTCCCCTTCAGTGTCGTCGCCCTTCTCACCTTTCTCACCGGGCTCCTTCTTGCCATCGCCCTTCCCGTCCTTGCCCTGTTCGGACTTCTTGTCGCCCGGCTTTGAACCTTCCGACTTCTGCCCTTCCGAATCCTTCGGATCCGACTTGTCCCCGTCCTTCTGTTGCTGGGAGTCCTTCTTGTCCGGGTCCTTGCCGGAAGGATCCTTCTGATCCTGCCCCTTTTGATCCTTCGGGTCCTGTTCGCCCTCCTGCTCCTTCTTCTCCTCTTCCTTTTCCTCGTCGGATTTCTGGTCCTTGGGATCCTGCTTCTGCTGGTCCTTCTTCTGGTCTTCCGGCGGCTTGGGCAGGCGCGCCAACTGTTGCTGCACCGTCTCGAGATTGGCCCGGGCCTCGGTGTCGGACGGATCCAGGCCCACCGCCGCCTCGAACTGACGCGCCGCCTCTTCCCAGAGCCGGACGCGATCGGCCAGTTCCTCGGTGGATTCGCCCTGTCGAAACCGGGTGTTGCCCAGGCCGAGGAAGGAACGGCGTTGAAGCGAGAGATCGGATGAACCCAGCGCCGACTCGAAATGGCGGGCGGCTCCATCCCAGTCTTCCTGGCCATACGCCATCACGGCGGCGTTGAACGCCAGGCGGGAATCTCCGGGGCGCGCCTGCAACAACGTTTCGTATTCCTGTCGCGCTCCGGCGGTATCCCCGCGGCTCAACCGTTCCATCGCGCTTTCCGGCGAGGCTGCTGAAAGACCTCCGGCCGTCATCACCCCGAACAACAGGGCACGACGCCAACTGTGGATCCGGGGGGAACGTCGCGGGCCGGGCCCGCCATCAGGAATTGGGGCGGTGGAATTCATGCGCGGGAAGAAGATGAAGTGGAATCCGCCGCGTACAACTCGGCGATGGGTGGCGGACGCCGCATCCGACGGCTGCGTCGGGCTTCGGGGAAAAGGATCTCGAACAGAAGGAGGACGGCCGCGACGGCGAGCGGCCATTGAAACCGTTCCTGGGCCTGTCGGACCTTGCCCCCGGCAAAGTCGCCCTTGGGCAATACTCCGATGCCCCGGTCATAGAGACTCCGCATCGCCTGCGGCTCGGCCAGGTTCGAATAAAAGCCACGGCCCGCCTCGGCCAGTTCCCGCAGCAATTCCTCGTTCAACCGGCTCTTCACCGGGTTGCCGCTCTCGTCCCGGACGAACACCGGATTGCCATACGGATCCGACGACCGCAACAGGTCGCCATCGGCCGATCCCACTCCCAGCGTGAACACCCGGATCCCTTCCGCCGCCGCCTCGCGCACCGCTTCAACCGCTCCGGGTTCATGGTCCTCGCCATCGGTCAGCACCAGGATCACCCGGGACGCACCCGATTCCCGGTTGAACCCCTGGCGCGCCTCGCGGATGGCCTCGGCCAGCGCGGTGCCGGCCTCGGGAATGATCTCGGTGTCGAGCGACTGGACCGATTGACGGAACGCCTCGGGATCCAGCGCCAATGGACATTGAAGGAATGCCGAACCCGCGAACGCCACCAGACCCAACCGATCGCCCTTGGCAAATCGGGCCAGGTCGAACGCCGCCAGTTTCCCGCGCTGCAACCGGTTCGGCTTCAGATCCGTCGCCAGCATCGAACGCGACACATCGAAACACAGGATGACATCGATGCCCGATCCGCGGCTGTCCTGCTCGACATGACCCCACAACGGACGGGCGAGGGCGAGCAACACCAACATCGCTGCGGCCCAAACCGAGATCCGCTTGATCTGCTGGCGCCAGGCGCTGACCCCGATGGTCAGTTGGGGCAGCAATCGTGCCCGGACAAACTGGGTCAGGGCGCGCTGCTTGCGTCGCCACGTCCACCACAGGAACAGCGCCAGCAACGGTCCCAGCACCACCAACAGCACCAGGAACACCGGCATCGCAAACGGCACCAACACCGTTGTCATGGCAGCTTCCTCCACACCGTGTTCGACAACACCAATTCCAACACCAGCAACGCCAGCGCCGGTACCGCCGCGTACCCCATCAACTCTTCCCACGTCGCATAACGCTGCGTCTCCATCTCCGTCTTCTCCAACCGATCTATCTCCCCGTAAATCGCCCGCAAGGTCCGCGTACTGTCCGCACGGAAATACTTGCCGCCCGTCCGATCCGATATCTCCCGCAACACATCCTCATCAATATCCACCGGCATCTGCCGGTAAACCTTGTTGCCGAACGGATCATATCCCACCGGCGTTGGCGCCGTGCCCTGGGTCCCGACCCCGATCGTATAGACCTTCACCCCCAACGCCTTGGCCGCGTCCGCCGCCGTCAACGGCGGAATCTCGCCCGCATTGTTCTGCCCATCCGTCATCAACACCACGATCCGGCTCTTCGATGGCAGATCCCGCAACCGGTTCACCGCCGTGGCCAACGCCGATCCGATCGCCGTCCCACTCTCCTGCAAGACTTCCAGCCGACGCAGGTTCCGCAGCAGGAAATCGTGGTCCAGGGTCGGCGGCGACGCGATGTAGGCCCGCGACGCAAACACGACCAGGCCGAACCGGTCGCTGGGCCGTTGCCCGATGAAGGTCTGCAACACGTCCTTGGCAATCTCCACCCGGTTGACCCGCTCCCCGTTCAACTCGAAATCCTCGGCCAACATCGATCCCGAAAGATCGAAGGCCACCGCGATGTCCACGCCACTCGCCTTGACCGGTGCCCGGCCCTGCCCCGCCTGGGGTCGTGCCAGGGCCACCAACACCAGCACCAACGCCACCCATCGCATCCCCATCAGGAACGCACCCGCACGGGATCGGCTCAACGTCGTGATGCCTTTCACCAATCCAACCGACGAATAGACAAACGCCGCCTCACGCCCCCAGCGCCGCCTCAACCACGCCACCAACGGCAACAACAGCAATCCCAACAACCACCACGGCGACTCGAATCTCATCGCACTCCCTCCCCGCCCGTGCCGGATCCCATCGCGTCAACCGGCCCCGGCCCCGCCGATGCCGTCGGCGCGGTCTCATCCACAAACCGGACCGCCGCCGCTTCCAATCCGCCCAGTTCAGCCGATCCCGGTCGCCATCCGGCAAACTTCACCAGGTCGCATTGCTCCAGGAATCCCGACAGCAATCCCTGATGCCGCACATCCAGCAACGGGCGCCGGTTCAATCCCTCCAGAAACTCTTCCGTCGTCTGCTCCGGCGCCCTCAGTCCAAACCGATCTTCCAGATAACGGCGCACTGCATCCGACACCGCCGCGACGTACATCCGAGGATCTTCCAGATGCGAGCGCGCTGCTTCGATCCGTGCCCGGGCCACCGCCACCGGATCCGGCGGCTCCACCATCGGCACCGTCACCGGACGCCGTTGCCAACGCCACCAGGCCCACGCAGCCAACCCCGCCACCACCGCCACCAATCCGCCAATCCACACGGGTCGCCACGGATCCGGAATGTCCACCGGCCGCTGACGTTCTCCCGCCAGTGGAATCCGTTGCACCGTTCCCGTGCCACCCCCCGGCATCGCCATCCCCGGCGGAATCGCGTTCGAACCCGCGATCCGCATCGCCGGACCCGATGTCGCCGTGCGCACCGATGGCATCGGCGGCGTCACCTTCTCCTGCGCTTCAACCCGGGCCGTTGCCAACAGGACCAACAGCAGACCGGAGATCGGCCATCGGCCACGGATCAACCGGGAAAACCGAGTTCCATTCATCGGTTCCTCCTCTTCTCGCGCCCATCAAAGAATGCGGCCAGGGCCCGCTCATACGGCACGTCCGTCTGGATCCGGAAGGCATCGACTCCCGCCGACCGGAACAAACGGTCCAGCTCGTCCTGGGTTCGGATCGACCGGGTGCGGAACGCCTCCAGGCGACGTGCGTCGTGGGTGTTCACCTCCACCAGTTCGCCCGTCTCGGCATCCTCCAGCAGCAATCGACCCAGGCTCGGAAGGTCCATCTCGCGCGGATCGATCACCTGTACCGCCACCACGTCATGGCGTCGGGACAACTGCCGCAATGCACCGGAAGAAATCCGGCCCAAGGTTTCGCTATGGACCGCGCGCCGCTTCAGATGCGCCATGATCTCGGTCCGGCCCGGATTCGTTTCCGCGAGGAAATCCGAGACGATCACCACGATGGCCCGATGCGGGAGGACGCGCCGTGCGAATTCGAGCGCGCCATTGACCGAGGTGCCGCGTTGGACCGGTTCATGGCAGAGGATGTCGCGCACCACGCGCAGGACATGGCGCCGGCCTTTCTGCGGAGGCAGATAGTGTTCAACGGTCTCGGAAAAGAGGGCGAGGCCAACCCGGTCCTGGTTGCGGATGGCACTGAAGGCGAGCACCGACGCCAGTTCGGCCGCCAGTTCGCGCTTGGATTGTTCCACCGACCCGAACAGGCCCGACGCACTGACATCCACCATGAGCAGGACCGTCAACTCGCGTTCCTCGCGGAACTTCTTCACGAACGGATGGTTCATCCGCGCCGTGACATTCCAGTCGATGGTGCGGACTTCGTCGCCAGGCTGGTACTCGCGGACTTCATCGAAGTCCATGCCCATGCCCTTGAACGCCGAATGATACTGGCCCGCGAGGGACTCCGTCACGAGCCGGCGTGTCCGGATCTCGATCTGGCGTATCTTGCGGAGCAGTTCCTTGGGAATCATCGCGCGCTGGGACTTCTAGGGACGGACACCGGCCGGGCAAACCAGTTCACGGCACCGGTAATTCGTCGAAGATGCGCTGCACGATCCATTCGGACGTCTTGTCTTCTGCCTCGGCCTCGTAAGTGATCGCCACCCGATGCCGAAGGACATCCATCCCGATGCTCTTCACGTCCTGCGGCGAAACATAGCCGCGACCGCGTAGGAAGGCATGGGCCCGGGCCGCGAGGGCGAGCGCGATGGTGGCCCGGGGCGACGCCCCCATCTGGATGTAGCCGGCCAGCTTCAGCTTGTAGGCCTCGGGATCACGCGTCGCACAGACGACATCCACGATGTAATCCCGGACGGAGTCATCCATGTACATTTCGTTGAGGACCTTTCGGGCCTGGAGGATGGCCTCGGCCGAAACCACCGGCTGGGCTGAGGGCTGGCCATTGGTCCGGCCCATGAGATCAAGGATGAGGCGTTCCTCTTCGCGGGTCGGATAGCCGATCTTGAGCTTGAGCATGAACCGATCGACCTGGGCTTCGGGCAACACGTAGGTGCCTTCCTGTTCGATCGGGTTCTGCGTGGCGAGGACAAGGAACGGTTCCTCCAGCTTGAAGGTCTGGTCGCCAATGGTCACCTGGCGTTCCTGCATGGCTTCCAGCAACGCCGACTGCACCTTGGCGGGTGCCCGGTTGATTTCATCCGCCAACACCAGGTTCGCGAAGATCGGGCCGCGCCGGATGCTGAAGTTGCCCGATTGCGGATTGTAGACCTGGGTGCCGATGACATCCGCCGGCAGCATGTCGGGGGTGAACTGGATCCGGGAGAAGCGGACGTGGAGGCCCGTGGCCAGCGTTTTGACCGACAGGGTCTTGGCCAGTCCGGGAACGCCTTCCAGCAGGACATGACCGTTGGCCAGCAACCCGATCACCAGCCGTTCCACCAGGTAACGCTGGCCCACCACACACTTGTTGATCTCGGCAAAAAGCGGTTCCAGGAAGGCAGACGCCTCCCGTACCGCCGCGTTGGCTGCATCAGGACCGGAACTCATCCGCGCGTGTATGCCGCACCACCCCCCTCAACCGCAACGGATTTGACCCCGAATCCCATAAACCGGGGACCAAATCCAAGGGACAGGCTCCCTGAGACCCCCTGCCCGCCAAGCCGTCCCTGGGGACAGGCTCCGGGAACCGACCGCCACCCTGCATGGGGACAGGCTCCACGAATCGCCTTTGCGATTGGCCCGCCCGCATTTGCCGGTAGCATGCGCCCATGTCGCACGGCGATCGCCTTCCAGCGCTGCTGACCCTGATCCTCCTCCTGCTCCCCCGCCCCAACGCCGGCTTCGCCGCCGATTCCATCGCCCCTCCCGGCTTCACCCCGCTCCCCCAGGGCACCCACGCCCTCGTCGGTGCCCGTGTCATCACCCGTCCCGGTACCGAGTTCAACCACGCCACCGTGGTCATCCGCGACGGCCGCATCACCGAGATCGGTCCCGATGTCCGCCCCCCGGCCGATGCCCGGGTCTGGGATTACACCGGGTCCACCATCTATGCCGGGTTCATCGATCCTTATGTCATGGCCGGGTCCACCAATCGACCCGTCGTCACCAGCGGTTCCGAACCCGTCACCCTCGCCAGTGGCGCCGACCCGCGCTTCTTCGGTGTGCCCGGCCAGGAACGCGATCCCGGTGCGACCGGTCCCGGTTCGCCCATCCGCGACATCACTCCCGAACGTCGCCTCGCCTCGACCTACAGCCCGGACGCGCGCCTGGTGGAAAGCCTCCGCGAACTCGGCTTCGTCGCCGCCGCCTTCGTTCCCCATCGCGGCATCGTCCGGGGTCAGGGTGTCGCCGTTTCCTTGGGCGAAACCGGCCCGGCCGAATCCATCCTCCGCGCCGACACCGCCCAACACGTCGGACTCGCCGCCGGTCCCGAGGAAGGCTACCCGAAATCCCTCATGGGGGTGATCGCCGCCCTGCGGCAGACCTGGTTCGACGCCCGGTGGTACCACTCGCCGGCACCCACCACCCAACGCCGCCCCTACAACACCGCCTCGGTCGCCCTTCTCCCCACCCTCACCACCAACAACCCCCAACCCGTCGTCGTCGAAACCGGCTCCGCCCTCATGGGCGCCCGCGCCCTTCAACTCGCCGCCGAACTGGGCTGGAATCTCCAGATCGTCTCCTCCGGCCAGGAATGGCGCCGGCCCGATCTCCTCGAAAACTCCAACGTCCCCTTCATCGTTCCCATCGCCTTTCCCGCCGCACCCAAGCTCCCCGACGATGACGCCTGGGATTCGCTCTCCCTCGACCAGCTTCGCCAATGGGATTGGGCTCCCGAAAACCCCGCGGTCCTGCGGCGCGCCGGAATCGACATCGCCCTCACGACCTACGCCCTGCCCGACCGCAAGGAGTTCCGACGCGCCCTCCGTTCCGCCATCGACCGTGGGCTTGCCGAGACCGATGCCCTCGCTGCCCTTACCACCCAACCCGCCCTGCTCCTCGGGCTCTCCGACCGCCTCGGCGTCATTGCCGTCGGACGCCCCGCCCACCTGACCATTGTCGAAGGTTCCTATTTCGATCCGAAAGCCCCCCTCCAATCGGTCTGGGTCGATGGCATCCCCTATTTCATCCAGCCTCCGGCGCCAAAGGCCGTGGCCGCGGCCAGCACCAACACCCCCGCCAAACCCAAGGACACCGACCTCCGCCGCATCGCTGCCGAGCCCCGGATCGGGCGCGGTCCGCTTGCCCAACCCCCGGCCCTGCTCATCCGCAATGCCACGCTCTGGACCGCCTCCGACCGAGGCATCCTCACCAACACCTCCCTCTTCGTCCGCAACGGCCGCATCGAATCGATCGGCGCTGAACCCGAACCCCTGCCGGCCGACACCCTCGTCATCGACGCCACCGGCAAACACGTTTCCCCCGGCCTCATCGATTGCCACAGCCATTCGATGATCCTTGGTTCGGTCAACGAGGCGACCCTCCCGAGCACCGCCATGTGCCGCATTGCCGATGTCATCAATTCCGAAACCGACAACATCCATCAACAACTCGCCGGCGGTCTCACCATCGCCAATCTCCTTCACGGTTCCGCCAACCCCATCGGTGGCCAGAACGCCGTCATCAAGCTCCGCGACGGTGCCGGTCCCGATGCCCTGCTCTTCAAGGAGGCACCCGGTGGCATCAAGTTCGCCCTCGGCGAGAATGTGAAGCAGGCGAACTGGGGCGAACGCAACACCACCCGCTTCCCCCAGACCCGGATGGGCGTCGGCACCTTCTACATCAATCGCTTCACCGCCGCCCGCCAGTACGCCGAAGCCTGGGAGCGCTGGAATCGCTCCGACCGCTCCACCCTTTCGCCCCGACGCGACCTCGAACTCGACGCCATCGCCGAGATCATCGTCGGCACCCGCCTTATCCACTGTCACTCCTATCGACAGGACGAAATCCTCGCCTTCCTCCGCGTCATGGAAAGTTTCGGAGTCCGCGTCGCCACCCTCCAACACATCCTCGAAGGCTATAAGGTCGCCGACGAAATCGCGCGGCACGGCGCCGGTGCCAGTGCCTTCTCCGATTGGTGGGGCTATAAGTTCGAGGTCATCGATGCCATCCCCTATGCCGGTTCCCTCATGCATCAGCGCGGGGTGAATGTGTCGTTCAACTCCGATTCCAGTGACCACGCCCGCCGCCTCAACACCGAGGCCGCCAAGGCCGTCAAATACGGCGGAACCCCGGAACACGACGCCCTCCGCTTCGTCACCCTCAACCCCGCACGCCAACTCCGTATCGACGACCGCGTCGGCTCACTCGAACCGGGCAAGGACGCTGACTTCGTCCTGTGGTCCGGGCCACCCCTCGACAGCACTTCCGTCTGCCTCGAAACCTGGATCGAAGGAGCCCGTTACTTCGACCGCTCACTCGAACCGGCCCGCGCCAACCTCCTGGAAACCGAACGCACCGCCCTGATTGCCAAGGCCCGCAAGACTTCCACCAAGTCCGATGCCGAGGGTCCACCGACACCCGCCACCGAAGGCGCCCGTGCCCTCTTTTTCCAACGCGCCCTCGAACACGCCCGCCACCTCGGCCTCGTCGATTGCCAGGACTGCGACACCGTCAACCGCCCCTGACCGATACTCCCATGAATCCCTTCCCCCGCACTTCCCGGATCGTCGCCAGCCTCGCCCTTGCCCTGGCCAGCCTCCCTACCCTCGCCGAAACCCTGTGCCTCCGCGGCGCCATCGTTCACACCGTTTCCGGTCCTTCCCTCACCAACAGCGGCGTCCTCATCCGCGACGGCCGCATTGTCGCCGTCGGCAATGATGCCCTCTTCGCCTCCGCCGACCGCACCGTCGATCTCCCCGGACTTCACTTGTTCCCCGGCCTGATCGCTCCCACCAGCATCCTCGGCCTGATCGAGGTCGACTCCGTCCGCGCCACCCGCGACACCACCGAGGTCGGCGATTTCACGCCGGATGTCCCCGCGTGGATCGCCGTGAATCCCGAGTCCGAACTCATCCCGGTCGCCCGCGCCAACGGCTACACCCATGCCCAGTCCATCCCCCTCGGCGGCATTGTCAGCGGCCAGTCCGCCCTCATCCGACTCGACGGCTGGACCATCGAGGATCTCGCCGAGAATCGCGCCGCCGCCCTCCACCTTTTCTGGCCCTCCCATTCCATCGATACCACCCCGAAACATCTCTCGGGCAATCCGGAGAAATGGAAATCCCCCGAGGACCAGGTGCGGGATCGCGAGAAGCGGTTGAAGGAGATCGATGAGTTCTTTCACCAGGCCGAAGCCTATGCCCGCGCACGTCGCGCCGCCGGCCTGGGCGATGCTCCTTCCCTCGCCGCCGAAGCCGGCGCCGGTCGCCCCATCCCCACCGTCGCCACCAACGGCTTCACCCTGGTCCCCGCCTGGGAAGCCATGCTCCCGCTCCTGTCCGGCAGCCAACCGCTCTTCCTGCACGCCGACGAAACCGCGCAGATCCGCGCCGGCATCGAATGGGCCCTGCGCCGCAAATATCGTCCCGTCCTCGCCGGTGGCCGTGACGCCGCCCGTCTCGCCCCGTTCCTCTCCTCCAACCAGGTCCCGGTCATCTTCGAACACGTCTTCACCCAACCGACGCGCGATACCGATCCCTACGATGTCCACTACTCCGCCCCGGCCCGTTTGCACGTCGCCGGTGTGACCGTCGCACTGGGCGAAGGCACCGACCGTTTCGGCGCCTCCAACATCCGCAACATCCCCTACGCCGGCGCCCAGGCCGTCGCGTTCGGGCTCTCCCGACAGGAAGCGTGGCGCGGTCTCACCCTCCACCCCGCCCGCCTGCTCGGCGTCGCCCACCGTCTCGGCTCCATCGAACCCGGCAAGGACGCCACCCTCATCGCCGTCACCGGCGACATCCTTGATGTCCGTGCGACCGTCCAACACATGTGGATCGCCGGTCGCCAGATCTCCCTCGAATCACGCCACACGCGGTTGCATGAGAAGTACCGGAACCGCCCCCGGCCCAATCCCTGATTCCCTCGGGAACCCCAGAGGGCACCGAGCACACAGAGGGTTGTCGAGCCGATCCAACCCGGTT
>DITU01000107.1:97145-97390 GCA_002422905.1 Verrucomicrobia bacterium UBA6176 | reverse complement strand
CGATGAACACGGATGGGAGGGGACACATTCCGACCCTCCTCTCCCTTCTTCGCGTCCTTCGCGGCTTCGCGTGAAATCACCTCCCGACGAATCGGCAGTACTCGGTCTCCAAAACAATCCATCCCCGCCCTCCATTTCGTGTCGTTCGTGTGTTTCGTGGTTTGAACCCCGAGGAATTCCTTCCACTCCCCTCAGCGTCTCTGCGCCTCTGCGGGATCCGTCTTCCGGGGACAAGCTCCACACCC
>DITU01000107.1:0-97114 GCA_002422905.1 Verrucomicrobia bacterium UBA6176 | reverse complement strand
CTTCGTGTGAGATCCCTCCCGCGACGCTTCCACACGGTCGTCTCCAAGCCGGTCCCACACGAAATCACCCCTCTTCTTGGAATTCCGATTGGTGGAACTCCCCGCCTTTGTTTTCCTCACCGCGCACAGCTCTTCCTGCGATGCACTTCTCGAACCTCGACTGGATCATCATGGCGACTGCGTTCGCCGTGTACCTTGGCATCGGCCTCTTCGTCGGCAGGAAAGCCGGCAAGGACTACAACAGCTTCTTCCTCAGCGGACGTTCCATGCCCTGGTGGCTCCTCGGCACGTCCATGGTCGCCACCACCTTCGCCACCGACACCCCCAACCTCGTCGCCGGCATCGTGCGACGCGATGGCGTCATGGGGAACTGGGTCTGGTGGGCCTTCCTCCTGACCGGCACCACCACCGTCTTCCTCTTCGCCCGACTCTGGCGCCGCAGCGAGGTCCTCACCGACATCGAGTTCTATGAACTCCGCTATTCTGGCAAGCCGGCCGCCTTCCTCCGCGGCTTTCGAGCCGTCTACCTGGGCGTGTTCTTCAATGTGCTGATCATGGCCAATGTCACCCTCGCCGCGATCAAGATCGGCGGTGTGCTCCTCGGCCTGTCTCCCCTCCAGAGCATCCTCATCGCCTCCACCATCACTGTCGCCTACAGCATGGTCGGCGGCCTCACCGGCGTCCTCATCACCGACCTCGTCCAGTTCCTCATGGCCATGGTCGGATCCGTCTGGGCCGCCCATTACATCGTGGGCTTGCCCGAGATCGGCGGTCTCGCCCAACTCGTCACCCATCCCGATGTCCTCCCCAAGCTCGCCCTGATGCCCGACCTCGCCGACCTGCACAAGGAAGCCTATCTCGCCGTCTTCCTGCTTCCGCTCCTGGTCCAGTGGTGGTCGGCCTATTACCCCGGGGCTGAACCCGGCGGCGGCGGCTACGTGGTCCAACGCGTCCTCGCCGCCAAGTCCGAGGGCCACGCCGTCGGTGCCACCCTCCTCTTCAATGTCGCCCATTACGCAGTCCGACCCTGGCCCTGGATCCTCGTCGCCCTCGCCTCCCTCATCATCTACCCGATGGATCCCCCCGAGAAACAGGCCGAGGCAAAGCTCGCCATCGAACGCGCCGGCGGCCTGAGCCAGGTCGATGAAGCCACTCGCCTCGCCGCACGCGGTGTCACTTCCCTCCGAGCCTCCTTCCCCACGATGCCCGAACAACAGATCGCGCATGACCTCGCCTATCCCGCGCTCCTCACCCGACTTCCCGCCGGCCTCCTCGGCATCGTCGTCACCTCCCTCATCGCGGCGTACATGAGCACCATGTCCACCCAGGTGAACTGGGGCTCTTCCATCCTGGTCAACGACGTCTACCGACGCTTCCTCAATCCCAAGGCATCCGAATCCAGCCTGGTCTGGGTCGGCAGGCTTTCCACCCTCGGTCTCATGGCCGTTTCCTGCGGGGTGGCACTCCTGCTCCAGGATGCCGTCAGTTCCTTCGAACTCCTGCTCCAGGTCGGGGCCGGAACCGGTCTCCTCCTCATGCTCCGTTGGTTCTGGTGGCGCATCAACGCCGCCGCAGAAATCACCGCCATGGCCGTCTCCTTCGCCGTCGCCGTCGTCTTCGTCCTGTGGAAACGCTTTGGCGATGCCCCTCCTCCCGGCTGGGCCCAGATGCTGTTGGGCGTCGGCATCACCACCGCTTCCTGGATCCTCGTCACCCTGTTCACGCCCCACACCGACGAGAACAAACTGCGCGAGTTCTATCGGCGCATCCAGCCGGGTGGACCCGGATGGAAATTCATCGTCTCCCGCGCCGAACACGACCGGCAACAGATCCGCAATCCCCATGTCCGCCCGGGCATCGCCACCGGCCTGATCGCCTCCGCCTCAGCCACCGCCGGCATCTGGTCCCTTCTCTTCGCCGTGGGCTACACCCTGTATGGACAGTTCGTCCCCGCCCTTGGCATGAGCGCCATCGCCGCCATCGCCGCCATCGTTGTCTTCCTCTGCTGGAGACAACTCGCCGCCACCCGGGCGTGAGCTTTGTCTTTGCAGCAGGATCGGTCGTTCCGGCTGGGTCTTCTCCTTCGTGCCTTCACGTAGGTTTCCGCACCGCCGCTTCGGCATCGTTGGGCTGGAATCCACGGACCACCAACCGATCAGAGCTGCCGCTTGACCCTTCCCATCCCTGCATGATTCAGTATCCCACGCTTCAGCGGAGAGGTGGCCGAGTGGCTGAAGGCGCTGGTTTGCTAAACCGGTTTACGGTCAAAAGCCGTAACGGGGGTTCGAATCCCCCCCTCTCCGCCAATTTTCCCCGGAACTCCCGGGCCCGACCTCCCATTCGCGAAACCCGCACGCACCCCTGTGTGCCAACCCCTCTCCGATTGGCTTCATTTCCCCGGATACGGCTCAAGGCACGCTGCTCACCTTGAGGTCGTCGAAACGGATCGCCGTTCCGCTGAAGGGCATTCCCCAGACCCCGGCCATTCCCGGGGGCGGAGCCGTGGGTGAATCATAGGTCAGGGTCCAGGCCTCCGGTTCGGCGGCGTCCTGCCAGACCTTGGCCCGGACGCTGACCCCGTTCCCGGCCGGGACCACCTGCAACCGCAACCGGACCCATTCTCCACTCGCCCATTTGTACGGAGCGGTGGCCCGCACCTCGAAATCATTGCCCACCACCAGTTCAACCGCGTTCTTGGCGGGCGACACCCGGATCTTGTAGCCGTTCACGCCGTTCAATCCGGCGGCAAAAGTCGGGAATTTTCGGCCCACCTTGGTCCCGTGGATCCGCGCCTGGACTTCGCGCCCAGACACCGCCGCCGACCCGAACAGCAGTCCATACGATTCCAGCGGCGACCCGGGCAGTTCGAGCAGGCCGTTGCCGTCTTCCTTCACCACGCGGAATTGGCCGTCCAGGAGCATCAGCGACTCGGGAAGATCCGCCCCGGCGACCTTGTCGAAATTTTCTTCGAACACCGTTGCACCCATCGCGCTCGCCGTGATCAAGCCCAGGCCCATCCAGGATTTTACGAAACGTTGCATGTGAACAAAGTGTTGCCGTCGGGCAACCGAGGCAAGCCACCGATCCCGCTGTTTACTCCCGCGCCCTTTCACGATACCTCCGGTCCATGCAATTCCCCGCCGTCCTGCGACCATTGGCCGCTGCCGTCGTCCTTTCCCTGATTCCCAGCCTCGGCGCCGTCGCCGCGGATCCCACCATCGGCGTCGGCGCCCGTCCACCTGCCGGCACCGAGATCCTCATGGATGGAACCCGCGCAACCCTCGATCGGCAATGGACCTACTGGCAGGGCCCCGGGTTCGCATCGTCCCTCCCCATCAAGTGGAAGGTCGTTCCGGATCCGGTCGATGGCGGCACCTGCATCATGACCGATGACCCCGCCGCAGCCGGCGGGAAGTACGGGGCCGCGGACATCGTCACCCAGAAGGAGTTCCGGGATTTCCGACTGCACGTGGAGTTCCTGGTCTCAAAGCCGGGGGGCAATTCCGGGGTCTATCTCCAGAACCGATACGAGATCCAGGTCCTCGACGGCGACCGCACCTCGCACGGCATGGGCGCCGTCATCAACGAAACCCCGGCCCCCTACCACGCCTACAACGGGGTGGGTAAATGGAATTCCTACGACATCCTGTTCCGCGCCGCCCGCTTCGAAAACGGCAAGCGCACCGAAAAGGCCCTGGTCTCGATGTATTTCAACGGGCAATCGGTCCACACCAACGTCCCCATCAACCAGGTCTGGGGCGGGCCCAATTCAGGCAAGGACGGTGGCAACGACGGCGGCAAGGGCATCACCGACAGTCCCGGCGGCCTCAAGCTCCAGGCGGAAGGTCACGATGTCCGCTATCGCAACATCTGGATCCAGCCCGTGGACCTGAAGAAGCCCGACACCGGATTCTGACACGGGCAATCCAGGAACCGGGTTGCCTGCGCGCCATCGCCCGGCATCCTTCCGCATGCGTTCAACCGCTTTCCATGGCCCGGTCGGTTTCCTCCGGGCCGCCGCGCTCGCCGAGGCCGTGTCCTACCTCGTGTTGCTCGGGGTAGCCATGCCGCTCAAGTACCTTGCCAACCTTCCCATGGCCGTCCGGGTGGTCGGATCCCTCCACGGCCTCCTCTTCGTCATCCTGTGCGTCGCCCTCCTGTGGGTATGGATCCGCGTCCGCTGGCCCCTGCTCCGCCTCATCGGGGTCTTCATCGCCTCCTTCATCCCGATCCTCCCCTTCTTCATGGATGCACGACTGCGTCGGCATCAGGACGAATCCATCCCGAACGCCCACGCCTGACAGCGTCACGGACCCACGCCCTGCCCTTCACCCCCGATCCATTCCCCATGTCCGCCACCAACGAAAACACGGGCCAGGAAGACGAACAGATCGCCGCCGCCATCCAGGACGTTGAAGAGGCGACCTCCGGCGAAATCCGGGTCTTCATCTCCCGCCATTCCCCCGCCGACGCCGCGCACGAGGCCCAACGCCAGTTCGCCGTGCTGGGCATGGACCGCACCCCGTTGCGCAATGGACTCCTCCTCTATTTCGCACCCGCCAACCGCACGTTCGCCATCGTTGCCGACGAGGCTGTCCGCTTCCGGACCGGGGACAGATTCGGGCCGGATATCACCGCGGCCATGATGCCGGCCTGGGAGCAAGGGCACACGCTGGAGGCCATCCTCCGCGCCATCGATGCCGCCGGTTCGATCCTCGCCCGGCACTTCCCCAGGTCCCGACTCGACCGCAACGACCTGGCCAACCAGGTGGTACGGGACTGACCCCTCGCCGCAGTGTCCAGCCCCGCGCTCCAGATCAATCTCCGGGCCACCCTCATCGGGTTCACCATCAATTCCATCCTCGGCGCCGCCAAACTCGTGGCCGGCGTCCTCGGGCACTCCGATGCCCTCATTGCCGATGCGATCGAGTCCTTCGCTGATCTCTTCGCCGCCGTCATCGTATGGCGCGGTGTGTGCATCGCCGCCAAACCTGCCGACGCCGAGCATCCCTACGGCCATGGCAAGGCGGAACCCCTCGCCGCCGCCGGCATCGGCACCCTTCTCCTCCTCGCCGCCGCCGGCATCGGCCTCCACGCGTTCCGCGAATTCCTGGATCCGCGACGCGGCCCCGAAC
The DNA here is from genome assembly GCA_002422905.1 of Verrucomicrobia bacterium UBA6176. Classification (GTDB taxonomy): domain Bacteria; phylum Verrucomicrobiota; class Verrucomicrobiia; order Limisphaerales; family UBA9464; genus UBA6176. The sequence continues at coordinate 91,979 of DITU01000107.1, read as the reverse complement.
CCTTCACCCTCGCCGTCCTCATCGCGGTCGTTGGCATCAAGGAATGCCTCTTCCGTTGGGTCCAGTCCCAGGCCCGACTCAGCGGAAGTCGTGCCGTCGAATCCGATGCCTGGCATCATCGCTCCGACGCCATCACTTCCCTCGCCGCCGCCATCGGGATCACCGTCGCTCTCGTCGGCGGCAACGCCTGGTCCCAGGCCGAGGATGTCGCCGCCATCGTCGCCGCCGGAATCATCGCGTGGAACGGTTGGCGCATCCTCCGACCTGCCCTTGAGGAACTCATGGATACCCAGCCTTCCCCCGAAGTCCTCGCCCAGATCCATCAGGCCGCCTCCGCCGTCGCCTCGGTCAACTGCATCCAGAAGGTCCTTGTCCGGCGCATGGGCAATCGACTGCTGGTCGACATGCATGTCCACGTCCATCCCCTCATGACCGTCGAGCACTCCCATCGCATCGCCCATCAGGTGAAGGATGTCGTGCGTCAGGCCGTTCCGCCCGTCCTCGACGTCCTGATCCACATCGAACCCAGTGCCCATCCCAACCCGCCATGCCCTCCCACCTCCACCTGATCGAGGCCAAGCGCGACGGGGCCAGCCTGTCGGATTCCGACCTTCAACTCCTCGTCGACAGCGTCGTGGCCGATGCCCCCCCACAGCGCATTCCCGATGAACAACTGTCCGCCTTCCTCATGGCCGTCCTGTTCCGCGGACTGGACCAGCGCGAACGTCGAACCCTCACCCTCGCCATGCGGGACTCAGGCGAAACGCTTCACCTCCCACGCGACCCCAGCCGACCCGTGGTCGACAAACACTCGACCGGTGGTGTCGGGGACAAGGTCTCCATGCCGCTCGCGCCGCTGCTCGCCTGCCTCGGCTTCCGCGTCCCCATGCTCTCCGGTCGCGGTCTGGGCATCACCGGCGGAACCCTCGACAAGCTCGAATCCATCCCCGGATTCAACACCCGCCTTTCCCGCCAACAGATCGAGGCCCAGGTCGAACGTATCGGAGTCGCCATGGCGGGTCAGACCGATGCCATGGTCCCGGCCGACCGCCGTCTCTACGCCCTGCGCGACATCACCGGGACCATCCCCAGCCCCGATCTCATCACCGCCTCGATCCTGTCCAAGAAGCTCGCCGAGGATCTCGACGTGCTGTTGCTCGATGTGAAGTGCGGTTCCGGGGCGTTCCTTCCTGATCCCGACGACGCCCGTGACCTCGCCCAGCGCATGGTGCGGTTGGCGACCGATTGCGGCGTTCAGACCGTCGCGTTGCTCACTGAAATGGAATCCCCGCTGGGCCGCGCCGCTGGCAACTGGCTGGAAATCCGGGAATCCATCCAGTGCCTTTCCAGCGGTGGCCCTCCGGATCTTCGGGAACTTACCCTCGCATCCGCCGCCCAACTCCTGATGGCTACCCAACGTTGTCCTGACTTCGATGCCGCCCTGGCTGAGGCCACCGATTGCCTCGATTCCGGCGCGCCACTGCGTCGATGGAATGAACTCCTTCTTGCCCAGGGAGCCGATCCCGCCCGACTTGCCCAACGTCTCTGTGCCGACTCACTCGCACCCGTGCTCGGCGAACTCCGGGCCGCGCGCACGGGCCATGTCACCCGATGCGACGCCCGGATCATCGGTGAGGTGATCCGGGATCTCGGCGGCGGCCGTCTCACTCCCGGAGCCGTGATCCATCCCGGGGTCGGTCTGGATCAGATCCGGAAGCCCGGGGAACCCGTTTCCAAAAATGAAGTCCTCTGTCGCGTCCATGCCGCCTCCCGTGCCGGTCTGGATCACGCCCTGGATCGGCTCGGATCCGCCTTCCACATCGCCGACGCCCCAACCGCGTCACGACCCCTGATCCGTGAAGTCCTCTTCGGGGATCAACCCAACACTTCATCGAAACCAAAGCGGTGATCGCGATGAGGCGACAGCGAAAGCGGATTGCTGTCCGCGGCCCCTCTTCCCATCCACGCCCGGTCGGCAACAGGATGTCGCCGCTCCGGGTCAGAAAGTGCTGCAACCGGAGCGGCCAGGAATTTCAATCTTGCCCCCCACCCGGGTCTCCTTAGTTGTAGCGGGCAACATGAAGAACGACCTGCCCGCGTGAAGCCAACTGACCTCCGCGGCATCCTCCGCTACATCCCCCGGTTCCGCGAAAAGACCTTCGTCATCTCCGTCGATGGAGCCATCGTCACCGACGACAACTTTCCCAACCTGCTCCTCGACATCGCCGTCCTGCGGTCGCTGAACATCCGGATCGTCCTGGTCCACGGCGCCGCCCTCCAGATCGCCACCCTCGCCGCCGAACGCGGCGTCACCCCTTCCAATCTCGACGGCACCGGCATCACCGATCCCACCACGCTCCAGATTGCCCTCACCGCCGCCAATCGTCTCACCCACGAAATCCTCGAAGGCCTCAGCGCCAACGATCTCCGCGCCGCCTCCACCAACTCCGTCATCGCCCATCCCCTCGGCATCGTCGGCGGGATCGATCACCAACTCACCGGCAAGGTCGAACGGATCGACACCGAACTGCTCCAGGGCCTCGTCGCCCAGGGCATCATCCCGGTCGTTCCTCCCCTCGGCTTCGATGGCGATGGCAAGACCTACCGCGTCAACTCCGACTCCATCGCAACCGCCCTCGCCTCCCAATTGCGGGCGGCGAAAATGGTCTTCGTCACCACGGCGGACGGATTGTACCGGCAGGAACGGTTGCTCCGGCAACTTGCCGTCACCGAACTCCAGGCCCTCCTCGAACAGAACCAGTCCGAACTCCGACCCGAAACCCTGTCCAAGGCCCGCCATGCCGTGCTCGCCTGCGAAAACGGCGTTCCCCGCGTCCACATCATCAACGGTCGCGTCGATGAAGGTCTCCTCGCCGAAGTCTTCTCCAACGAAGGCATCGGAACCCTCGTCTACGCCAACGAATACACCCAGATCCGGCGCGCCCTCAAAAAGGACATCCGCACCCTCTTCAACCTCACCAAGGCCTCCATGGCCGCCGCTGAACTCGTCAAACGTTCCCGGGTCAGCATCGAACGTCAGGTCGGCGACTATTACCTGTTCGAGATCGACAAGAATCCCGTCGGCTGCGTCGCCCTCCACACCTATCCCGAACACAAAAAGGGCGAACTCGCCTTCCTCTTCGTCAGTCCCTCCCACGAAAATCAGGGCATCGGCGCCAAACTCGTCCAGTACATCGAGACCCGCGCCCGCGAACTCGGCCTCAACGAGATCTTCACCCTGTCCACCCAGGCCTTCACGTGGTTCCAGAACAAGGCCGGCTTCCAGGAAGCCACACCCGATGACCTGCCCCCTTCCCGTCGCGAGCGCTACGATGCCTCCGGCCGGAACTCCAAGATCCTCATCAAGCGGTTCCGCTGACCGGTCCCGCTCCCACCCATCCCCGATCAAACACATCAAACACACCCTTGCCCGGATGCCTTCCGCCGGGTTGGGATGAAGGCATGTTCACCCGCAGGAAGTTCCTCACCGTATCGGGCACAGCCGTCGCCACTGCCGCCCTCAGCCCGATCTCCGCCCAGGTCGCCGGATCCCCCAAACCACAGGGAGCCCTCGACCTCATGACCTACAACCTCCGCTATGCCAGCGCCACCGGTCCCAACAACTGGCCGTCCCGGCGCCCCCTCATGGCCGAACTGTTGAAGCGCGAAAAACCCGATGTCTTCGGCACCCAGGAAGGCGTCTACCACCAACTCCGCGACCTCGCCTCGGACCTGCCCGATTACGAATGGATCGGCCTGGGACGCGAAGGCGGCAGTCGCGGCGAGTTCATGGCCATCTTCTATCGACGCGACCGATTCGAGCCGTTGGCCTATGACCACTTCTGGTTGTCCGACACCCCCGATGTCATGGGCTCAGCCACCTGGGGACATTCCAACAAACGCATGCTCACCTCGGCCCAGTTCAAGGATCGGTCCACCGGCAAGTCCTTCCACTTCTGGAACACCCATTTCGATCATCAGATCGAAACCGCACGCCAGAAGGCCGCCGCCCTCGTCATCGACCGTATCCGCAAGGTCAACGCCGCTGAACCCCTGGTCCTTGTCGGCGATTTCAATGCCCTCTCCGGCGACAGTCGCTCCTATGAGATCCTCGTGAAGGAAGGCGGTCTCACCGATTCCTGGCACGCTGCCAAGACCCGTTCCGATGAAGATGCCAATTCCTTCTCCGGCTTCGGTCCGCTCAAGCGCGAGTCCAAACGCATCGACTGGGTCCTCTACCGCGGTTCCGCCGAAGTCTCCCACGCCTCGGTCATCCCCTGGCAATCCAACGGGAATTGGCCATCCGACCACTGCCCCGTCACCACCCGTCTGATCTGGACCTGATCGACCGGTCCCATGCCAACTCCTTCCACCCGATCCTTCAGCCGACGGTTCCAATCCGTCCTCCTTGCCGGGTTCCTGGGTTGGCTCTCCGGCCAGGCCGCCGATCAACCGCAGATGGGCCACGCCTGGACCCGCAACCCCGTCTCAACCGAAACCGGGTTGCCCCCGGACTTCGATCTGGCGTCCGGTCGGAATGTCCGTTGGTCCGTCGAACTCGGCACTGAATCCCATTCCACCCCCGTCATCGCCAACGGCCGGGTCTTGATCGGCTCCAACAACGGCAATCCCCGCGATATCCGACATCAGGGCGACCGCGGCGTGCTGCTCTGCCTGGATGAACAGTCCGGCAAACTGCTCTGGCAGTTGGTCTGTCCGAAACGATCCGAAGATCCCTATCACGACTGGCCCAAGTCCGGCCTCTCTTCCCCTGCCACCGTCGATGGCGACCGGGTCTACGTGGTGTCCAATCGCGGCGAGGTCCTCTGCCTCGACCTCCTCGGTCTCGCCAATGGCAATGACGGTCCCTTCACCGATGAAGCCCGTCTCCAAACCCCCGAAGGCGAACCGCTCGTTCCCCTCGGGCCGATGGACGCCGATGTCCTCTGGCATACCGACCTGACCCGCGAAGCCGGCATCTGGTCCCATGACGCCGCCCATACCTCCATCCTCGTCCACGGAAACCATCTCTATCTCAATTCCGGTACCGGCGTGGACAACACCCACAAAAAGATCCGCACCCCGGATGCCCCCAGCCTTCTCATCCTGGACAAACACACCGGCCGGATCCTCGCCCGCGACGACGAAAACATCGCCCCACGCATCTTCCACTGCACCTGGTCGTCCCCGTCCCTCGCCGTCATCGAGGGCAAACCCCGCCTCTTCTTCGCCGGCGGCGACGGCGTCCTCTACGGATTCGATCCATTGCCCCAGGATCATCCCACCGACGAACCGGTCCGCCGGATCAAGGCCGGGTGGCGTTTCGACTTTGATCCAGACGCACCGAAGGAGGATGTGCACCGCTTCAACGGCAACAAGGCCACCAGCCCCAGCAACATCTACGGCATGCCCGTCATCCACGACGGGCTGTTGTACGTGGCCGGCGGCGGGGATTGGTTCTGGGGCAAGAACGCCGCCTGGGTGAAATGCATCCGACCCGGTGGCAGCGGCGATGTCACCGCCACCCACCTCGTCTGGTCCGCTCCCCTCGGTCGCCACACCATGTCCACCCCCGCCGTCCAGGACGGCCTGGTCTACGTCGCCGATTCCATGCGCAACTTCCATTGTCTCGACGCGCGGACCGGCGAATCCCTGTGGACCCACGAACTCCAGGGCGAAGTCTGGGCCTCCGCCTTCATTGCCGATGGTCGCGTCCACATCGGAACCCGACGCGGTGATTTCTGGATCTTCGCCCATGACCGCTCCCGCAGGATCCTCCACCAGTCCAACCTCGGCGCCCCCATCAGCGCCACCGCTGTCGCCGCCAACCACACCCTCTACCTCGCCTCCATGAAATCCCTGTTCGCCCTCGCCCTTGGCGCCGGCATCGCCTCCCCTTCCTCCGCCGCTGCTCCACCCGAACCCCGGTTCGATGCCGTCACCATCGACTCCAAAATCGCCATCGGTTACGGCCTTGCCATCGCCGACATCGATGGCGATCAACGGCCCGACATCATCCTGTGCGACAAGGCCGAGATCGCCTGGTACCGCAATCCCGGTTGGGAGAAGTTTGTCATCGCCCGAAACCTGACCCCGAACGATCACGTGTGCGTCGCCGCCGCCGATGTCGATGGAGACGGCAAGGCCGAGATCGCGGTGGGTGCCGGATGGAATCCGGGAGACACACGGAACTCCGGCGCATTGTTTTTCCTCAAGCCACCCGCCGACCGCACCCAGGCCTGGACTCCGGTTCCCTTGCCGCATGATCCCACCATCCACCGGATCCGTTGGGTCGAGGACGAACGCAAAAGGACCTGGCTCGTCTCCGTCCCCCTCCACGGTATCGGCAACAATCCCGGAACGGGCGAAGGCGATGGGGTCAGGATCCAACGCTACCTTCCACCCACCCGTCCCGATGGCGGATGGACGACTGAGATCCTCAACCGTTCCTGGCACAAGACCCACAATCTCGACCCCGTACAGTGGAACCCCGATCCCGCCACCGAATTGCTCGTGGCTGCCAAGGAAGGCGCCTTCCTGCTCGAACCCGGCAAACCCGGTTCACCCTGGAACAGTCGCCAGATCGGTTCCGACGAAAACGGCGGATTCGGCGAGATCCGCTCGGGCCGGTTCTCCAAGGACAACCTCTTCGTCACCGGCATCTCGCCCATGCACGGCCATCAACTCGTCCTCCTGACCCCATCCCCGGATCGTAACGGCATCTGGAATCGCCGCGTCCTCGACGAATCCCTGGTCGATGGCCATGCCCTCGCCTGCGCCGACTTCCTCGGCATCGGACGCGACCAGATCGTGGCCGGTTGGCGCGCCATGAACCGGCCCGGAGTCCGCGTCGGCATCCGTCTCTACACCCCCACGGACGCCTCCGGATCGACCTGGCGCACCACGGTCATCGATGACAATGAAATGGCCTGTGAAGACCTGCAGGTCGCTGACCTCGACGGCGATGGCCGACCCGACATCGTTGCCTCGGGTCGCGCCACCCGGAATCTGAAGATCTACTGGAACCGAACTCCCAGATAGAACCCGGTCGCGAGCCGGATCATCCCAGGACCCGACGCATCCATCCGCCAACCCGTCCCGGCAATCGCGCCGCCAGTTCTTCCTTCAATCCGCGATCCAAACCGAATCGCAGTCCGATCCCCCCACACACCACTCCGGTCAGCAATGCCTTGAGTCCGAATTCCACCCACCAGATCTCCAGGTGGATCCAGCGGAACACCCACCACAATCCCACCCCCGCCAACGCAATCCACCCGCTCACCGCACTCCACCCCAGCAAGCCACCTAGCCCCACCCTGAACGTCTCCCGACTCCGCATCAGGCCGTAGATCCCACTCGTGACCGTGGCTGTTCCCAGCGCCACCCAGAGCAGCGCCGTCGCCCCGTATTGTTGCCCCAACCAGATCGACAATCCCACCGAACCAATTCCCTCGGCCAGGTACACCCATCGCATGCCCGCGATGGATTTTTGCAATATTGGCAGGGTGCAATGGCATCGGTAGATCGAGATCAGGAACAACCACAATCCCAGCGCCAGGTCGTTCCCGCTTCCCCACCGGTACTTTTCCCCCGCCCAATGGGTCACCAACATCTGGCTCAACAACGTCAATCCCACCCCAGCCACGCCCGCAAACACCGTGGTCAATCCCACGATCTGCCGGAACCGTTGCGCCAACTTCAGCCGGTTCCCTTGCACCACGATTTCCGAAAGCCCCGGCGCCGAGGCATCCAGAACCTTCCACACCAACTGGCTCAATGCCTGAAACGGTTTGGTCGCCACCTCCCACACCCCCGCCGCCTCCAATCCCTGCACCCGCCCCAGGATGAATCCCTGGGTGTTCAATGCCAGTTGCGTCCCCAACGAAATCCAGAACAGATCCATCCCGAATCCAAAGACCGACCGCACCGGCCCCATCCCAGGCCACCGCACCCGCCGCAGATCCCCCATTCGACCCACCGCCACCAAGGCACCGAGTGTTGTCACTCCGATCACCAGCGACAGCGCTCCCTGCCCGTACCATCCGCTCCGCACCCCGTGCCCGGCATCCAACGCCACCCAGAAAACTCCCAGATTCACCACTTGCCCGAACGCCTGCGCATAGTTCACCAGATCCTGCCGTTGCCATGCGTACAGCATCGCGATTGGAATCCGGAACATCCCGGAAACGGCAATCGTCAATCCCGTCGCCAGAAACAGGAATATTGCCTCGTCCCGCAATTCCGGTTTCACCCGCATCCAATCAACGACCGGAACCGCCCCCAATACCGTCACCAATGCCGTCAATCCACAGATCAGTCCCGTCGCCACCACCCCGGCCGACAGCGTCCGTCCATACGCTGCCCCTCGCGGATCCGCCTTGTGATCCACCAACAGCCGCGACACCGACGGCAACAACCCCATATCCAACAGGGTAAACAGGTAGGCCAATTTTTGGGTCAGTTGCGATAGCCCCACCTCCGCCTTGCCCAACGCTGAGGTCGCCAAAGGCACCATCACAAACTGAACCCCCAGCGTCACCGCCACCAAAAGGTATCCCGACACAAAACCGGACGCCGCCCGCCTCGACCGGCTCACGTCACACGCCCCTCCCCGAGGCGCTCGCGGATCCCAGGGTCCACGTGATCAACCTTCCCGGTGGCGCGCATGGAAATCATACCAACCCGCCGGTTCGCGAAACGTCAACCGTCGCCAGATCCGGTGCACCCGACGCAGCGGACTCCTCGCCCTCGGGCTGTTGTCGCCCCAGGTCTTGCCTTCCTTCACCAAAGCCGGAACCCGCGCCAGCACCGCCTCGATCGACATCCATTTTCCCGGTGCTTCCTCTCCAAACGGTCCGCTCATCTCCACATCGAAACGCGCATCCACATAGCACCCTTCCAACGGCGGTTCCGGACAACGCCGTCGATGATGGATGATCTGGTTCACGATCTTGAACTGGTCGTACCCCATCGAACGTAGCAATTCCAACTGCTGCCGCGCCTCCGCTTCCTCTTCCAAAGCCGCTTCCACCGACACATACCGGGGTCGTGCTTCAAACGTACCGAGAGCCTTCAGGCACAGGGCATCGCAACCCTCGATGTCGATCTTCGCGTAATACGGGATCCCCGTCTGTTCCAGCAACCGCTCGAATCGCCAGCCGTCCACCTCGACCCGTTCACTCGTCGTTCCCAACCGCTCGTTCCGCGCCGCCATTTCACCGGAGATCGTCCCCCAGTCCGACTTCTCACGATTCCTGTAGAAAGTCACCGGACCGTCCCGCTCACAGATGGCCACGTTGAAGATCTTGAGCCGCCCCTCCGCAATCGGCCCAGCCAACGCCAGTTCCGCGGCCCGGGCCAACTCCGGGTTCGCCTCGACCGCAGCCACCCGGAACCCCTTGGCCAGATAGAACCCGGTGTCCTTGGCCACGTGCATCCCGACGTCGAGGATCAAACCCTCATCCCGCCCTCTCCTGTGACTCCCTTGTTCCACGCTTTCAAAAGCGTCCGCCAGCGCCGCTCGCCAGTGCAACTCCAATAAACTCCCACAAAACCTGCTTGTCGCCCCTCGCGCCATCCCTAGGATCGACGTTCGCCCGGTCCCGCGTGTGTGGTGACCACCAAGGGCTGAGAAATGTCAGTCAACCAGGAACCTGACCATCAACCTCCGTTGCCAGCCGCAACGATGGTGAATCGTTAGGCACGGAGTCTTCAATGGAGCCTTTAACCGTCGCTCCCCTAAAAGCCTCCCTACAGTTCGTCCTACCATAGCCGGCCCCTCATACGGTCCGGCACAAGCATCCCATGGCAGCCAGCACACCGTCCTTCGCGGACTTGCTCAAGCAGTACAACCGGCAGTTCGAAGCCGGTCAGATCGTCAAAGGCACCATCATCGAAGTCCGACCCAAGGAGGTCCTCGTCGATGTCGGCGGCAAATCGGAAGGCGTCGTCTCCGCCTCCGAGTTCGAAAGCTTCGATGCCGTCAAGGTCGGCGACATCATCGACGTCCTCATCGAACGTCCCGAGGACAAGGATGGCAACATCCACATCTCCAAGGAAAAGGCCGAGTTCCAACAGAACTGGGACCGCATCCAGACCATCTGCAACGAGGGCGGCACCGTTCAGGGCCGGGTCAAGGCCGTCGTCAAGGGCGGTCTCATCATCAATATCGGCGTGGAAGCATTCTGTCCCGCTTCCCAGGTCGACATCATCCCCCCCAAGAACCTCCTCGGCTACGTCGGCAACTCCTACGAATTCCGGGTCGTCAAACTCAATCCCGACCGCCAGAACGTCGTCCTCAGCCGTCGCGAACTCGTCGAGGCCGAACGCAATGCCCGTCGCTCCGCCCTCCTCACCGAGATGATGCCCGGCGATATCCGAAAGGGCACCGTCAAGAACATCACCGACTTCGGCGCCTTCATCGACCTCAATGGTCTCGATGGCCTCCTCCACATCACCGACATGACCTGGGGCCGTCTCTCACACCCCAGCGAACTCCTCAAGGTCGGCCAGGAAATCGATGTCGTCGTCCTCGACGTCAATCGCGAGAAGGAGCGCGTCTCCCTCGGCCTCAAGCAGAAGTCCGCCAATCCTTGGGACAACATCGACCAGAAGTATCCCGTCGGAACCAAGGTCAAGGGCAAGATCGTCAACCTCGTTCCCTACGGCGCCTTCATCGAGGTCGAACCCGGTGTCGAAGGTCTCGTCCATGTCACCGAACTCTCCTGGACCAAACGCATCGCCAAGCCTTCAGACGTCCTCAAGCAGGGCGACGAGGTCGAGGCCGTCGTGCTCGGCATCAATCGCGAAGAGCAGAAGATCTCCCTCGGTATCCGCCAGTTGGAAACCAATCCGTGGGATCTCGCCCACGACAAGTATCCGCCCGGCACCAATGTCGAAGGCCCGATCCGCAACCTCACCAGCTATGGCGCCTTCCTCGAACTCGAAGAGGGTCTCGATGGCATGATCCACGTGTCCGACATGAGCTGGACCCGCAAGATCAACCACCCCAGCGAAGTCCTGAAGAAGGGCGACGTCGTCAGCGCCGTCGTCCTCGAAGTCGACAAGGCCAACCAACGCATCAGCCTCGGTGTCAAACAGCTTGGCGAAGATCCCTGGGAACACATCGACAAACACTTCCGCATCGGCGACCTCGTCGAGGGCAAGGTCACCAAGCTCGCCAGCTTCGGCGCCTTCATCGGTCTTCCCCACGATATCGACGGCCTCGTCCACATCTCCCAGGTCAGCGAGGAACGCGTCGACAAGATCAAGAACATCCTCAAGGTCGGTCAGGATGTCACCGCCCGCGTCATCAAGATCGACCGTGCCGAACGCCGGATCGGCCTTTCCATCAAGGCCGCCAACTACACCGCCGAACAGCTCAAGGAAGAGCAGAAGCTGCTCGACCAGCTCAAGCCCGGCGAAGACCTCGTCGCCCTCGAACACGCGTTCGCTGCAGCCGAGGAAAAAGCCAAGGAAGATTGACCTTCGGCTTCCCCATCGAAATCGGGCGCGCCTCTCCGGGGCGCGCCCCTTTTTTTGACCACATCACCCTCCACTTCCCCAAAGTTACCCTTGCTCCGTTTCCCGTTCTCCCCAGTTTGTCCGGGGAGCGATTCCCACCCCATGTCCGATCCTCAGGAAGAATACGACGAGGCGATGTACGCCTACACCACCGGCGACTACAACGCAGCCCTCCAGCGACTGCAGGCCCTGGTTGACGCGGATCCAGCCAACTTCGATGCCCAACTCGCCGTCGCCATGTGCCACTACCGGAAAGGCGATTTCACCAACGCCATCGCAGAAGGCCACAAGGCCGAGCAACTCCGGCCCAACGAACAACTCGTCCATACCAACCTTTCCCTCTTTTACATGCGGTCCGGTGACAAGACCACCGCCGAGAAACACGGCCTCCAGGCCCGCATCGCCGCATGGAAACAGGATATGAAAAAACCGTCCGGGTCCCCTGAAGATCCCAGTCGGTCTCCGGATGACGATCTCCAGTTGGCCCAGCCCAAGCCCAAGTCCTTCAAGCTCCCCGAAAAGTTCCCCGACATGCCTTGGAAGAAGAAGGGTTCAACCCCCAACCCATCGCCCACTCCGCCCACCCCATGAAGGTGGAACTCTTCTGCCTCTGCGACGCCGCCACCGAGGCCGGCGGCAAACTCAATGTGCTGGGCGCCTTCGACCGCATCTGGTCCCGCGAAGCACCAGTCACCCTCACCCATTGTGCCGTCGCCTCCCGCATCCGCTTCTCAAGGGACGAAGAAGGAGTACACCGCATCCGCATCACCTTCGCCGACGAAGACGGTCAACTGGTCCTGCCGCCCATGGAGTCCGGCATTGAACTCCGCTTCGCTCAGAATGACCTGTCTGTCCCGATCAATATCATCGTCCTCATGCCCCAACTGAAGCTCCCACGCTTCGGGGATTACACCATCGACCTCGCCATTGATGCCAATCACCTCGGAAGCCTCCCCCTGATGGTCCGTCGAGTTCTCGAAAACCAGCCGCCACTGGGTTCCTCCCCCTCGTGATCCCTTCCCAATCTGAATTCATTGATGCCGCCGACCTCGCCAGCCTGCCTCCAGGCCGGGGTCGAACCGTTGAACTCCGCGGCAAACGCCTCGCCCTGTTCCATATCGGCGACCAATTCCATGCCATTGACGATGCCTGCCCGCATCGCGGCGGTTCGCTCGGCGCCGGCTGGTGCGAAAACGGCGAAGTCTTCTGTCCCCTGCACGGCTGGGCCTTTGATGTCGCCACCGGCACCTGCAAGACCCGTCCGGATCGCCCGGTGAAATCCTATCCCACCGAGGTTCGGGATGGCCGCATATGGGTCGCCCTTTGACCCTTCACCTCACCCAGTGCTCCCTCACCGGAATCGCCGGTCAGGCGACCAACCGATAGGCGTTGTCCCGGGCCTGCGGCTCATAGCCAAGGTCCCGGATCAGACGTTGCATGTCCGATACTCCCATCCGGAATGTCGTCCCCGCACTACTCACCACGTTCTCCTCAATCATGATTGAGCCCAGATCGTTGGCCCCATATCGGAGCGCTATCTGCCCCACCTCCTGCCCCTGCGTCACCCACGAACTCTGCACGCTCGGCACATTGTCCAGGTAGATCCGGGCCAATGCCTGCGTCCGCAGATATTCATGCGCTCCCACCGTCGGAGCCTTCAAGACCGTGTTCTCCGGCTGAAACGTCCAGCAGATGAACGCAGTAAAGGCTCCCCCTCCCAGCCTCCCACTCTCCAACTCCAACCCATAGGCCTGCGCCCGCTCCATCGGGCTCATCTCCCTGCCCTGTCCCCCCAGCTTTCCTCCCGACACCAACCGCTCCAGCGATCGATCCTGCTGATCCCGCACCACTTCAAGATGTTCGATCCGATCCTCCAGCGTCTCCACGTGACCAAACATCATCGTCACCGAACTCGGCAATCCCAGGGCGTGCGCCGTGTCCATCACCCCCATCCACTCCCCGGTGCTCGCCTTCAGCGGAGCAATCCGTTTCCGCACCCGATCCACCAGGATCTCCCCGCCACCGCCAGGGACCGATCCCAACCCGGCAGCGACGAAGTCCTTCAGGATCTCCTCAACGGGTTCCTGAAAGACCTCCTGGAAATGGATGAACTCACTGGGGCTGAATCCATGCACGTTTACCGTCGGAAACCGCTCACGCAGGTGGGTCAGCAGATCCAGATACCATTGCTTCGTCAGCTTCGGATGATGCCCGCCCTGCATCAGGATCTGGTGCCCGCCCAAGGCTATCGTCTCTTCCACCTTTCTATCCATCTCTTCATGGGAGATGACATAGGAATCCGCATCCTTCTCCGTCCGCCAGAAGGCGCAGAACTTGCAATAGACATTGCAGACATTGGTATAATTGACATTGCGATCGACGATATAGGTCACGATGTCGTTGCCGCGGCCGCCGTACGCACGCGCCCGCATCAATTGTCGTCGTCGGTCCGCCAAGGCCCCCAATTCCTCCAACGGCAATGCCGATAACCGCAGGAGTTCCGCCGATGTCACCCGGCGTCCCTCCCAGACCTCCTCTTGCAACCCATCCAAGGTCGAATCCCTCACAATGCCTGCACCCTATCCCGACTCACCCTTTCCAGCAACGTCACGCCAAGGGCAACTGCGGTTCCTCACCCGACTCGATCTCCTCCCGGTCTTCCGAGACCACCGGGGCAATCGCCTGCAGCTTATCCTTCGGCGCGAGGTCGATCAGCTTCACCCCCATCGTGATCCGGCCCACCTCACGAATTCCACGCACAGGGATACGCACCATCTGTCCACCCACCGTGATCAACATCAACTCGTCCGCATCGGATACCGTCAAGGCACCCACCACGGCGCCCGTCTTCTCTCCGGTCCGCATCGTGATGATCCCTTTGCCCGCCCGGGATTGGACCCGGTACTCCTCAAATTCGGTGCGTTTGCCAATCCCGTTCTCCCCCGCCACCAGCAGCGTGGCCGTCGGATCCACAATCGCCAACGCCACCACGGCGTCGGATTTCTCCAGGTCAATCCCCCGGACGCCCGTCGCCGGACGCCCCATCGAACGTACCTGCTCCTCGTGAAAACGAATGCTCATCCCCGCCCGCGTGATGATCACAATCTCATTGTTACCGGTGGTCAGCTTTACATCCACCAGGTCGTCACCCTTCTCCAGGGTGATTCCGATGATCCCACCCTTCCTCACGTTCTGGAAATCAGCCAGGGCAGTACGCTTCACAGTACCCATGCGGGTTACGAAGAACAGCTCATGGCTCTGCTGCCACGTCTGCTCCTCCTTGTTCGCTCCGTATTTGGAAATGACACGGACCAACGCCTGAACCTTCTCGTCCGCCTTCAATTCCAACAGGTTCGCAATCGAGCGCCCCCGGGATGCCCGCCCCATGTCGGGGATCTCATGCACCCGCTCCACATAAACCCGACCCATGTTCGTGAAGAACATCAGATAGTCGTGTGTGGATGCCGTGAAGAGATGCTCAATGAAATCGGCATCCTCCGGCTTCTCAGCCTCGCGGGTGCTCATCCCAATCACTCCCTTGCCGCCCCGCTTCTGGGATCGATACGACGCCACCGTGGTCCGCTTGATCAGCCCATTGTGGGTCAGTGTCACGATCACCCCCTCGTTGGCGATCAGGTCCTCAATCGCAATCTCGCCCTCATCCGGCACAATCTGGGTCAGACGCGCCGTCGCGTGCTTCTCCCGTATCGCCTTCAATTCGGCCTTGATGATGGTCAATACCCGCGATTCCCGGGCCAGGATGTCCAACAGATCCTTGATGCGCTCGATCAATGACTTGTACTCCGCCTCGACCTTGTCGATTTCCAACCCGGTGAGTTGGTAAAGCCGAAGCTCCAGAATCGCGTCCACCTGCCGCTCGGTCAGCCCATATCGCCCATTCACCAGACGACCCTCCTGGCGGATCAGGATTCCCCATCGCTCCACCTGCGTCCGGGTCCATTCAAAAGCCAGAATCTTGGTCTTTGCCTCATCCCGGTTCTTCGAAGTCCGGATGATCCGGATGAAATCATCCAGGTTCCGCAATGCGCAGACATATCCCTCCAGGATCTCCGCCCGCTCCTCCGCCTTCTTCAACTGGAACCGCGTCCGCCTCAGGATCACCTCCCGGCGATGCTCGACATAACAGTTGATCAGATCCTTGAGATTCAGCGTCTTCGGGCGACCCCGATCAATGGCCAGCGCATTGACCGAAAAACTCGTCTCCAGCTGGGTGTGCTTGTACAGGTTGTTGATCACCACCCGCGGCAATGCTTCCCGCTTCAATTCCACCACCACCCGCGTGTTCTCGTCCGACTCGTCCCGAATCGCAGTGATGTCAGTGAATCCCGGCGCCTTCTCGTTAACGAGATCAGCGATCCGTTCAACCATCTTCGCGCGGTTTACATTATAGGGGATCTCCGTGATCACCAATTGCTCGCGGTTCCCCTTCAACTGCTCGATGCCAACCTTGCCCCGCAGCTTCACCGCCCCGCGCCCCGTCATGAAATAGGACTTGATTCCCTCGATTCCGCACAGCATGCAGCCGGTCGGAAAATCAGGTCCCTTGATGAACTTCATCAACTCCGGAATGGTGATGTCCGGTTGGTCAATCTGCGCGCAGATCGCATCAATCGTCTCGCCTAGATTGTGCGGGGCCATGTTGGTGGCCATACCCACCGCAATCCCAGTCCCGCCATTCACCAACAGGTTCGGGAAAGCCGCAGGAAATACCACCGGCTCCGACATCGATTCGTCATAGTTCGGGGCAAAATCCACCGTGTCCTGATCCATGTCGGACATCAGGATCGCGCCCAGGTGCGTCAACCGCGCCTCGGTATAGCGCATCGCCGCGGGAGGATCACCCTCCACTGACCCGAAGTTCCCCTGGCCATCGACCAAACGTTCACGCATCGCCCACGGCTGTGCCATGTGCACCAGGGTCGCATAGACCGCCTGATCGCCATGCGGATGATATCTGCCAATGGTGTCGCCCACGATGCGGGCGCATTTGAGATGCTTGCGATTGGGCATCACCCCCAACTCATGCATCGCATAAAGCGTCCGACGCTGCGATGGCTTCAAACCATCCCGCACGTCCGGCAAGGCACGCGAAATGATCACCGACATTGAATAGTCGAGGAACGAATTCTTGATCTCCTCAGCCACGTTGATCTTGCCGATCTTCTCGTTGGCGGAATACGCGGGCACCGGGCCATTGCCAGGCGGTGGAATGTTGTCAGGCATGATTCAGCAAAATTGGGATCAACCGATAGGTCACTTCAATGCACCCCTACCCGGTCAGACGTCCAGGTTGCGCACGTTCAGGGCGTTGTCCTCAATGAACCGACGACGCGGCTCAACCTCTTCCCCCATCAGGCGCGAAAACATCTCCTCCGCCTCAACCGCATCCGTCAGGTCAATCCGCAGCAGTTTTCGATGGGCCGGGTCCATCGTGGTCTCGAACAACTGCTTGGGATTCATCTCGCCCAGACCCTTGAAACGCTTGATCTCAATTCCGCGTTTGCCCACTTCCATGATCCCCGGCAGGACTTCTGAAATTGAAAAGAGAGGCCGCACCTGCTGACGCTCACCTTCGCCCTCCAGCAACTCGAAAAGCGGCTTGTCCTGGGCCGAATAGTGCTCCACCGCCAATCCCTTCTTCGCCAACCGCCCCAACAGTTCCTGAATGGCGTGACTCTCAAAAAGGGCCTCATGCCTTCCACGCCGGGTCTGTCCCTCCTTCTTCACCGGTTTCCCCACCACCTCCGCCCCGGCCTCCGGCACCGAAGCCCCCACTCCCAGATCCAGGTCCGGATTCGCCACGCAGAAGTCCGAATACAACTCGTCCGCCAGGAAGTAGTGGACCGTCTCATTGTTGCCTGCCCGCACCACCACCATGTGACGTGGCAACGCCCCCGACTTGGGGTCGCGCGATGCAATATAGGATTCGAAGTCCCCGCCCTTGCGCCGGATGCCCGCCGCCAGCTTTTCCAACGACTGCAACAAATCCAGAATCTCCGCCAGTTGTTTGGAGGGCAACTCGCGCCCGTCCGCCATGTTTCGCAACCGGACATCCTCCGTGCCCAACTGGATCAGAATCCGGTTCAGGGCCGCATCGTCATCCACATACTCGACCCGCTTCCGGCGACTGATCTGATACAGCGGCGGTTGCGCGATATAGACATACCCCTGGCGGATCAACTGCGGCATCTGCCGATAGAAAAACGTCAGCAACAACGTCCGGATATGGGATCCATCGACATCGGCATCCGTCATCACGATGATTTTGTGATACCGAAGCTTCTCAAGGTTGAAGGCACCCTCGCCTTCCCCATTTCCAATACCGGTTCCCACCGCGGTGATCATGGTCCGGATCTCGAGATTCTCCAGAACCTTGTCCAGACGCGCCTTCTCCACGTTGATCAACTTGCCTCGGATCGGAAGGATCGCCTGGAACTTCCGGTCGCGACCCTGCTTCGCAGAGCCACCTGCTGAGTCACCCTCGACAATGTACAATTCGGTATTGGCGGGATCCCGATCCGAGCAATCCGCCAATTTGCCCGGCAATCCGCCACCAGTAAGCGCAGTCTTGCGTACCGCTTCCCGCGCGCGACGTGCCGCTTCCCGCGCCCGCGCCGCATTCAATGCCTTGTCCACCGCCTTTTTGGCTACGGGCGGATTGTCATCGAAGTAGTTCATCAACCCCTCGTACACGGCCGATCCCACGATCGAATCAACCTCCGGCGAAATCAGCTTCACCTTGGTCTGGCTCTCGAATTTTGGATCCGAGTGCTTGACCGAAATGACAGCCGTCAACCCCTCGCGAACGTCATCGCCGGTGATCTGCGGATCCTTTTCCTTCAATAGATTGTTCGCCTTGGCGTATTGGTTCACCGCCCGGGTGAGCGCACTTCGGAATCCCGTGAGATGGGTTCCGCCGTCCGGATTGTGCACGGTGTTCGTGTAACACAGCACCTGATCATTGAAGGTGTCGTTGTACTGCATCACCGCCTCGATATGCACCTCCACCGGCTTGTCAAAAGTCGTCACCTCCATCTGACGCCGGATTGCTATCGGCTTTGGATGCAGCACGGTCCGATTGCTGTTCAACTGTCGGACGAACTCCTCCACCCCGTCCTTGAAATAGTAGCTTTCAGTCCTTGCCTCGGCTGAACGCTCATCCAGGAAGACGATCATCAGTCCGGAGTTCAGAAACGCCAACTCCCTCAACCGTTGGCTGATCCGATCCCACTTGAATTCGGTGGTCTCCCGGAAGATCTCGGCATCCGGCATGAAGGTGATCAGGGTCCCCGTGCCCTTGGCCTTTCCAATCACATCCAACTTCTTGACCGTCTTGCCCCTCTCAAAAGCCATGTGGTGAACCTGTCCGCCACGGGACACCTCGACCTCGAACCACTCCGACACCGCATTCACACATTTTGCACCCACGCCGTGTGTGCCACCCGAAAACTTGTATCCTCCCTGCCCGTATTTGCCTCCCGAATGCAACGTGGTTAACACCATCTCCACACCCGGAAGCTTGTACTGTGGATGCATGTCGACTGGGATCCCCCGCCCGTCATCCCGGATCGAAATGGATCCGTCCGAATGGATCGTCACCTCGATCCGATGACAGTGACCAGCCAGGTGCTCATCCACCGAGTTGTCCAACACCTCGGAAACGCAATGATGGAGTGCCCTCTCGTCCGTACCCCCGATGTACATGCCGGGCTTCTTCCGCACCGCCTCCAAACCCTCGAGCTTGCCCAACTTGGAGGAATCGTAATCAGATCCGGAGTTCGTAGTGGAATCAGACATGGGTGAACGTCGTCGCCGATCCCCACAAGGCGATCAAAACGACACCGGAAACACTACCAAGCCCTCGCCATCGAACAATGCCAAAGTCCGCATTTCACACAACAGGTTGGGGCTTCCAAGCCCGTTCCATCCAACGGCTTGTGGAACCCCATCAACACCTTCCACAACTCCCGCACTCACGGCTCCACCGCAATCACCACCAACCAGGCATCGTCCCACCGGTCCTTGGAATCCCCTCCGTAGACGAAAAGGTGCCCCTTCCGAAGATCGTCCAGTGACACTTTCCGCGTCGCCACCAACTTGGCCTCCTTCCCATCCTTCAGACTGAGGATCCGAACCTCCAACTGTCGGTCAGCGACCTCCTTGAGTTCTACCGCACATTTCTCGCTCAGCGTGACCTTCCCGAACTCCTTGGCACTGGCCTCAGCCATCGCCGATTTAACGACGAAATAATGCTTCCATCGCAGTTGCCGCAGGAACTTGTCCCGGATGGAGTCCTCCAAGGGTTTCAGATCCTTTGCCGGAGCCTCCGCTTCGTTGGTCCCCCATACCAACTGCACCCGAAGCTTCTGATCCGCCCCAAAAGCCGCAGGGACCAGGACCAAGGTGAGGAGCCCAAGCCAACCAATTGCACGAAGGAATTTCATCATGAGGTTTCGTAATACCCGTGGAAGTCCAACAATGACGCCCGTCAGTTGATCCAGTGGATTGTGATGCCGTCGGTGTCCGAATGGAACGTCAGACTGACAGGATCACCCAAATCCGCAAAACCGCTTGCCGCCCCCAGTCGGCCCGCCGAACTGCGTGGAACAACAAGTACCACCGCCACAGCGGCAACACCAAAAGCTGGCACCAGCCATCGCACCCACTGCATCGACTTGATGGGAGCCTCCCCTCCAGTCCGCTCTTCCCGTCTCTCCGCCGAGGCGATCCGTCTCTGAACCTGCGACCAGTAAAACTCCCGCGTCTCGGGCACCAATACCACCGGTTCATTGGCCCGGACCAATTCCTGCAATTCCCTCAACTCCGCCACCATGGCCCGGGCTTCGGCATCCGTGGCCAGTAATTTCTCAACCTCACCCCGGCGGCGAACATCCAGTTCGCCATCCACGAATGCCTGAAGTTCCAAGGCAAGTTCAATTGTCTTCATTCTAATCGTTCTCTCTTGAGGCTTTGCAACAACGTCGCCAACCGGCGCCGCGCATAAAACAGCCGGGACATGACAGTCCCGATCGAAATTCCGACCCGCTTCGCAATCTCCTTGTACTCCAACCCCTCGAACTCATGCATCACCAGCACTGTCCGATGCGCATCCGTCAGTTTTCCCAACGCTTCGTCAATCCGCCGGCGGATCTCCTCTGATTCCAAACCCTCGGTCGGTTTCGCATCCTCGACCGGCATCAACCGCTCCACCCCCCCAACCTCCTCCTGCAGTTCCTCGATCGACTCCGCCCGCATCCGCTTCTGTCGACGCAACTGGTCGAGACAAAGATTGATGATGATCCGGGTCATCCAGGTGAGGAACGTGCTCTCTCCCTGAAACTGCCTGAGACGCTGCCAGGATTTGACCCAGGCTTCCTGGGACAGATCCAAAGCATCTCCTTCATTGCGCATCATGATCATTGCGCGGGCGTAAATCTTGTCGCGATGACGATGGATCAGCTCTTCAAAGGCCTCAGAATCGCCGTCCTTGGCCCAAGCAACCAACTGCTCATCCGCAGACGAAGAGTAATCCTGTTTCAACGACATGGGCGTCGACGGAGGGTCCACTGATCTATTCAGCAGCTTCCAGAGTCAATTCAGTGGTCATGGGACATCTTTCCATTCTCCTTCGCCACAGGCGATTACCATGGTCATAGCGCACCCTTCGAACTTGGGATCTCCCCCGCGATCCGGGGATCCTGTTGACAGGCAAGATCAACCGCCCGGGCGAAGGCCTTGAACACGCACTCCACCACATGATGGGGCTCGTCGCCATACATCAATTCAAGATGCAGATTGCATCGCGCCTCGTTCACGAAGCCCTGAAAAAACTCGCGGGCAAGGCCAAACCGGAAGGCGGAGGACATGTCCTGCTGACGGTCTTGCACCTCGATGCGCTTGTGCGCCATTCGGTCCAAACCCCGCCAGACGAGGTAGGAACGACCGCTGAAGTCGATCACGCAGCGACTCAGGCACTCATCCATCGGGACGTGCGCCTCCCCGGTGAATGGGTTCCTCGGATCAAACCCCGTCCCATATCGTCGCAGACCGCGCTTGTCTCCGAGCGCCTCGCGGAACGCCTGCCCCAGGGCGATTCCACAATCCTCCACCGTATGATGGGCATCCACCGCAAGATCCCCGCGGCACTTCAAGGTCAAATCACAGATTGAGTGCTTCGCAAACAGGACCAACATGTGATCGAAAAACGGGATCCCGGTAGCGACCTTCGCCCGTCCCCGACCATCAATCACCAATTCCAATTGGATCCGGGTTTCCTTGGTTACGCGCTTCAAACGCGCCCTGCGCTCACTCATTTCAACAACGGGGTATCCCAACTCACCCTCGATTGCGACCGGTTTTTCGCTCAAGTGGGGCATGAACAACCCGAGGTCATCCTTGGGCGCCTCGCCAGCACCAGACTGATTTCCAGCGTCGAGACCTTTCATTTTTCGTGACGGGGCGGCTGTGGGTTCAGTATAGGCACTCTTCCGGGCGGCCCAGAGATTGTGTCGGGGCCGCCCGGCGCCTTTGCGACATGAAGCACCTGCTCAGTCTCGAGAAACTATCTGGACCTGAAATGCGCGCCATTCTGGATGGTGTCTCCTCCTTCAAGACCAATCGAGCCGGGCATGGCCGCCCGCTCGAAGGACAAACCTGGGCGCTCATCTTTTCAAAATCGTCCACCCGCACGCGCGTGAGCTTCGAGGTGGGTCTGCGGGAACTCGGCGCCAACGTCATCTTCCTCAATGCCGGTGACATCCAGCTCGGCCGGGGCGAACCAATCCAGGACACCGCACGGGTCTTGGGTCGGATGGTTCACGGCGCGATCATCCGCACGTTTGCCCAGCAGGATGTCGAAGACTTTGCGCGGTTTTCGGGCATTCCGACCATCAATGCCCTGACCGACGACGAGCATCCGTGTCAGATCCTTACCGACATCTTCACCTTCGAAGAACAGCGGGGCCACAGCATCACTGGACAAATCGTCACCTTCGTGGGCGACGCGGCCTGCAACGTGCCGGTCAGCTGGATCTTTGCGGCTGCCCGACTGGGCTTCGATCTGAGATTGGCTTCACCGATGTCCTACTGGCCATCACCCGAAATCCTGCGGCGGGCGGGAGCGGACGACGCTGCACAATGGAACCTCGACTCGAATGTCCGACACCACCGGATGAGGATCGGCGCTGGTTCACTCGAGTTGGTTGAGGATCTCCGAATTGCTGCGCGGGATGCCGACCTGCTCTATACCGATGTTTGGATCTCCATGGGGAAGGAATCCGAGTCCCAGCAACGAATCGCTGACCTTTCGGGATATCAGATCCACGCTGGAATTGTGGCATTGGCTAAATCGGACGCCCTCGTGATGCATTGCCTCCCCGCCTATAGGGGCAAGGAAATCGACGAGGCAACGCTGGAAGCCCACGCCTCAACGATCTTTACCGAAGCCGAAAACAGGTTGCACACCCAGAAGTCCATTCTTCGATGGGTGACCGAATGACCGGCGGCAGAGGGGTTCCCAACCCATAGCCGGAACGACCGATCCGACGGCATCTTTCCGGCTTGGCAGCCCTGGCAGATGAGGTCCTCAAACTGCCCGTCACAACCCGCCGCCATACGACTCGGTCAGGCCTCCGACCCTGGTCGGTCCAGATCGGGGAACTCGTAGACATAGATATTGTGGGGCAATTGACCCGGATCAACGGTCTTCACCTGCTTGAGATGACCGGTGTGGATATCGTAGATCCAGCCATGAAGCATGGGGCGGTTTTCAGTCTTCCACGCCCTCTGGACGAAGGACAGCTCAGCCAGGTGATTTACCTGCTCAATCACGTTGAGTTCGATCAAACGATCAATCCGCTTGGCGTCGTCCTGGATTGTATCCAATTCGGTGGCGTGGAACCGGTAAACATCCTTGATATGACGCAGCCACTTGTTGATGAGTCCGAAATGTTGCCGGGAGAGCGCCGTCTTGACGCCTCCGCATCCCAAGTGTCCGCAAACGATGATGTGCCGGACTTTCAACACCTCCACTGCATATTGGACCACGCTGAGCATGCTGAAGTCCGTGTGGATGACCAGATTCGCAACATTTCGATGCACGAACAGGTCTCCAGGTTCCAATCCAGTGATTTCCTCAGCGGGAACCCGGCTGTCCGAACAGCCAATCCAGAGAAACTCAGGAGTCTGGGTGATTGAATGACGTGTGAAGAAATCCGGCCTGAGACTTAGCTTGTCCTCTACCCAAGCCTTGTTGTTCAGGAGGAGTCGACGGTAACTTTCCATGGGGGGTTGTACGTGGTGGCTGTTCATCGACGAATAAGTTCTTTTCCGAGCACGTTCTGGTACTCGATCTCGATCCCCCGAAAGCGGGCCGAGGTCCCGAACTCCTCCAGTGCTTCGTAGACATCGTGGTCCACAAAAAGGGAACGGGTGCCATTCACAACCACCCGGGCCCCATCCGGTATCTCCCGAAGCCGCTTCTTCAATTCCTGCTTGTTGACGAACGACATGTCCTTGTTGAACCGCAGCATGAAGTCCTGTCCCTCGTTGACCAATGTCACCGCAGAATGGTGGTTGGTCCGCATCACGAAGAAGATTCCCACCAGGAACCCACAACAAATGCCCTTCAGGAGGTCCGTCGCCATGATCGCGACCACCGTCACCATGAACGGCAGAAACTGACTGAGACCCTGTCGGCGTATCTGGGCCATCACTTTGAAGGAGGCCAGCTTATAGCCGACTGCGATCAGAATCGCCGCAAGTGCCGCGAGTGGGATGCGATTGAGAAACTTCGACAGGAACATCAGCGCCAACAACAGTATCGCTCCATGAACCAGCGCCGAGAGTCGTGTCCGGGCTCCGGCGTAGATGTTCGCCGAACTTCGGACGATCACCGATGTGATGGGCAATCCGCCCACCAATCCGGAGAGCAGGTTGCCCACCCCTTGCGCCCGCAGTTCCTTGTTCGGATCTGACAACCGTTTCTCGGGATCCAGCTTGTCTGTGGCCTCCAGACACAACAGAGATTCGATGCTTCCCACGATGGCGATCGTCGCGGCTGTGACCCAAACCGCACTCTGGGTGATGTCTGAGAACCGCGGCAACTTGAACAAATCCACAAACTCCCCAGGGGATGAAATCACCGGCAACTGGACCAACTGCTCCCGCTCGTTGGTCAGAGACCATCCGGGCATCCAAGCCCGCAGCGCTTCGTTGACCAACGTTCCCAGCACCACGACCAACAAGGCCGGCGGAACCAACCCGGACCACTTGAAACTCCGGATCCATCGTGTTTCCCACCCGATCAAAACGGCAAGCGACAAGGCTGAGATCAACAACGCTCCGGGACTGATGGCCGAGATCGTGGCCATGATCTCGCTGAAGGTGTTCAACTGATCGGTTTGCTGGAAGCCCATGTCCCCGACGTAATCGCGGTCATTGCCCAGTGCATGCGGGATTTGTTTCAGCATCAGAATCAAGCCGATCGCCGCGAGCATCCCCTTGATGACCGAGTGGGGGATGAAATCACCAATCCCACCAGCCCGCAGGTATCCAAAGGCGATCTGGATCACTCCCGAGAGGAGCACCGCCAAGGCAAAGGTTTCGTAAGCCCCCAGCTTTTGGATGGCACCGAAAACAATCACGGCCAGACCCGCTGCGGGACCACTGACCGACTTCTCGGATCCGGACAGCCAACCCACCACCAACCCGCCAATGATGCCCGATATCACTCCAGACAACGGCGGGGCACCCGAGGCCAGCGCGATCCCCAGACACAAGGGTAGAGCCACCAGAAACACGACCAACCCAGCCGGCAAATCGCGGGAGACGTGTGCGAAGGAAGGGAACCCAAGCGTTCTGGGTGGTAAACTTTTTTCCATGCGGGATAAGACCGCAACACTTCCCACACTTGCTCAAGGTGTCAAACAACCGGCTTCCACTTTATTCGCCGCTCTCTACAACCACCCGACGATGGCCATCGAGTGCCGACAACCACCGACTCGACTCCCTTGCCAGCATCCGTAGGATCTCTCCCCATGGCAATTGATTCGCCCGTCACACCGCCCGCTCCGAAGCGGGTCAACCTCCGTCGACCTGATGTGATGGAGGCCGTGGCTGCCCAAGTGGTAGCCCACTATCGAAGCGAGATCGTGAACCGACTCCGTGCCCAGGGAGGCACCATCTCCCATGGTGATCTGACCATCAAACTCGCGAAGGAGTTTGGCTTCTGTTACGGCGTCGAAAGGGCCATCGACCTCGCCTACGCCGCCCGTCGTTGTTTTCCCGAGCCGACCCGGATCTTTTTGCTCGGAGAAATCATCCACAATCCCGAGGTCAACGATCAGATCCGCAATCTGGGCATCGTCTCTGTCTCGCCCAAGCCCGATGATGAGGAACTCACCCGCCTTCAACTCGGCCCCAGTGACGTCGTCATCATCCCTGCGTTTGGAACGGAGGTCGCCACCCGACGCCGGATCGAGGCGTTGGGATGCCAGACTGTCGATACCACCTGTGGCGACGTGATGAGTGTCTGGAAACGCGTCCGCGGCTACAGCAAGGACGGCGTCACCAGCATCATCCATGGCAAGGCCCGCCATGAGGAAACCAAGGCCACGACTTCACAGGCAACGGCCTATGGCACCGGACATTACCTGGTCGTCTTTGACCTCGCGGAGACCGATGAGGTGTGTCGCTACATCGAGCACGGAGGTGATCGCAATTCCTTCCTTGATCGGTTCCGAGGCGCCTATTCGCCCGGCTTCGATCCGGACATCCATCTGGTTGCCGTAGGCGTGGCCAATCAGACCACCATGCTCCGAGGAGAGACCGAAGAAGTGCAGCGCCGCATCCGCGCGGCCATGGAACGACGCTACGGGAATCCAAGCTTGCCGGAGCACTTCCGGGTGTTCGACACCATCTGCGGTGCCACCCAGGATCGTCAGGATGCGTTGGAGAAGTTGCTGAAAACCCCCATGGATCTCCTGATCGTGGTCGGCGGATACAATTCTTCCAATACGTCCCACCTCGCTGAGATGGGCGAAAAGGTGTTGCCCACCTACTTCATCAAGAACGCCACCAAGATGATGTCTGCGGCCCGTATCCTGCACTGGAACCAGCATACCGCCGTCGAAGAGGAAACCGTCGATTGGCTTCCCCTCACGCGACCGCTCACGGTCGGCATCACCGCAGGAGCCTCCTGTCCCAACAACCTCATCGAAGATACCATCCGGCGACTTCTCGAACTGCGCGGCCTGGATGTGATCGAGATCGTCGGACCGGGAGTTTGAGCCAAAACGGGGCACTGCCCCGTTCGAGTCCCCATTCCTCCGGAACCAGCGCGGGATCTCGCCCCCCGACCGACCCCCGACCGACTACTGACCGGGCGGAAACGGCAACGGCGCGAGCGAGGGTGCCCCGAATGGATTCTCGCCGGGTCCAGCTGGTGCCTCCGCAGGCGGGGCGGGCACCAGATCCTTCCGGGTTTTGAGCACGGGTTCGATGGACCACCGGCTGACCAGATATGTCCAACGCCCGTACTTCCCTTCGGAGCGCAGTTTTTCTTCCTTCGCTGCGAGACCCGTCTGAAACTCCTTGTCGAGGCGCTCCTTGTCCTCAGGCTTTTCATCCGCAACCGGCGCACGTTCCTTGGGCCAATCACCGCTCACCTGGATCCGGACCGGATAGTCCTCGTTCCCCTGCGGTTGGCCGATGCGCAGCTCATAAAGAAATCCCGTGGTGGTTTGGATCCGGGCGACGGTCGGCTTGTCCAATCCCAATACCGCATCATCAGGATCTATCACCACGTCGGTAAACGTGGGCGCACTCAACAGGCTGCCGAACAGACTGGTCTTGGAGGCATCCAGTTTCTCATCCGCTCCTGCGTCCTCCCAAACCCATTCACTGAACTCGTTCGTCCGGGAAAGAACAAAACCCGTGGCCTCTTCAGGACGGGTGATCTCGACGCGACGCGGCAATTCCACCTTGAAGAACGTCTTGTCCAACCAGTCCTCAGCCCGGGTGTTGGCGGTGCTCAACGGGTCCGAGACCAGGACGACCTGTTTCGGGTCGGCTTCCAACTGGACATAGCGACCATTGGCCATTCCCCCGTCGCCATAGGGCGAAGCAGGTTCGTCTCCACCGCGACTGTGGGTCTTGCCCAAAAGCAGGTTGCGAAGCGCCTTGCCATCGGACCCGAGCAACTCCAACTGCGTACCTGCGCCCTGGGCCGGCGAAACCAGGTCCAACGCTGGCAGTCGCGACGGACCCACCTCCACCGGGCGCGTGACCTTCAATCCGTCCAACTTCCTGAGGAAGTCGGACACAACACCGAATCCCGCCGGGTAGGAACTGCGCTCACGGACCACCCAGGTCTCGCCGTCACGCACGACATTCAACTGGTTCGTCCCGGTTTGAATCCGGATGCCAGCAACCGAATTGATATCCAATCCGCCCAGGACCGGTTTCCCCATTCCCAATTTGGAACTCGTCATCCGGGAGGCGTCTTGACGGGTCAGCATGAGACCGGCGCCACCCAGGATGGCGGCGGTCACGATCAGGATCAGAAGTTGTTTTCCCTTCATGAGATAACAGTGGGTTCAGAATCAACGTGCAGCGGTCCGACGACGACGGGCCACGGCGAGGCCAAGACCAGCACCGGTAATGAGCAACGGCATGGCCGCAATATTGATCACCTTCGTCCAGAACTGGAGGGACTCGACCTCCTGGCGGAGTTCCTTGCGGACACTGCGAAGCTGTCGATTGGCCTCGGTCTGCTTCTTGATCAGGTTGTCGTACTCGACCTTCGCCTCGGGCGAGAGGATGAATTTCTGGTTCCCTTCCTTGCGGCTCTGAATCTCGGAGATCTTGGCACTCGCATCGTCGACCTCCTTCTGGAACCCGGCGACCTCGGATTGAAACCGCTTCTCCGCCTCGGCGCGCTTCTGTTGCACCACGGTAAATGGCCTCCGCACCGTGGCCCGGCTCCGCGCCCCGATCAGACTCGAATCCCCGGCCACCTGTTCCACCAGGTTCTGGCCCAGAGCCAGGTTGCCATTGAACGGAACCGCCACCCGGAAGACCCGGTCGATCCGCACACAGTAGGAATCGAAGAGGAAATCGGCATCACCGATCAGATAGACCACGCCCTCGCGCGTGGATTCCTTCAGATGCTCACCGCCCGAATCCTCCTTGGCCGCGTCTGCTTCCTCCTCATCCGCGACCGGTGCTGCCTTCGGTTTTCCTTCCGGGAACGCCGTCTTGAACTTCCCGCTCAACCGCATGGCCAGGGCGTACTCCACACCGGTTGGGCTGAAATCATCCATCACCTTCTGCCCATTCAACTGCGCCGTGATGCCATCCACCAACTGCGCGTCCTTGGATGAGTGCAGCAGCACCTCCTGCTGAAGCCCTTCCACCGCCTTGCCTGTGAAAACTCCGGAAAATGGAAACAGCAGGTTGTCGGTTTGACCGAACACCACGTCGTTCGGCGCCACTGCATCCCGGTTCAGGAACAGGAATGCCGGGGCCGGCTGCGGGCCCCGTCCGAAATCGATCTCCCGCGAGAACTGCGCATCGGCCACCACCTTGGAGGTATCAAACTCGATTCCCCATGCCTTCAGCAGAAGTGGAAGGCTCGACCCGCCACCCATGTTGAACCCCATCGGATTCGGGTTCCGATTATCCGCAAGGCACAGACCATCCAGCATTGCGATCAGGCGTCCGCCCCGCATCACGAACTGATCCAGCGCGAACTGCGCCTTTTCAGAAATGTCCTTGGGATGCAGCACCAGCAGCACTTCGATCTTGGGATCGATCGACTCCACCTCCATCGCCACGGGCTGGACGTCGAAATCCCGTTTCAACTCCGTGATGAAGATCCACGGATCGCTCGCCTGTTGTCCCATCCGCATCATCATCGGATTCGCCGCCGCACCAAAGACCGACAAGGGAGACATCACCCCGATCACCGTCTTGTTCGTCTGCATGACCTGCGCGATGGCCCGGGCGAGATCGTATTCCAGCAGTCGATCCCGTTGCACGGTGAGGCTGGGCAAAGCCACTTTCTGGGGGTCCAACGTGATTGAAATCCCCATGTAAAACGGTTCGCCCGTCCCTTGGTTCATCTGGGGATCGACCCCATCCAACTTGGCCGCATCCTCCTCATCCGAGTCGGGCTGTGGATCAAATCGTTTCAGGATCAACTGCCCCCCGGACGCGCTAACGAACCCGTCCAACAGGTCGTCGACCTGCCGGGCATACGCTTCTTCCATCGGAGGCAGGCGGTTGCCCTTCCGCGACGCATAGAAGTTCACCACGACAGGCGTATCACCCTGGGCCACCCGCTTGAGGATGTCCCGCGTCCCATCGGACAACGAATGGAGACCGTCCTCGGTCAGGTCCAACCGCACATTGCGGATCCGACCGACGACAAAGTTGAGCAGGACCACCACGGCGAAGGCGAAGACGACGCCGAGGGTCGAGAAGCACAAGGCCTGGAACTTGGAATGTTTCATGGACTTGAAAGTTGGTTTCTGGGTTCAGGCGCCCCGCGCACCGCGCAATGCCACGCTGGTGGCGAACAGGGAAAAGCCGATCACGGAGGCGAAGTAGAGCACGTCACGCAGGTCGATCACGCCGCGTTGAAAAGCCAGGAAGTGGTACCAGGTCGACAGCCCCTTCACCAGGTCCACGACCCCGTCCGGAACCCGGTTCACCAGGAACTGTGTCACCGGTTCCCATCCGCACAGGATCAGGAAAAAACACACCACCACCGAGATGATGAAGGCGATGATCTGGTTGCGGGTGATGGCCGACATCAGTTCGGTCACTCCGAGATAGGCTCCAGCGAGAAGAAAACTTCCGAGATAACCGGCGATCACCGAGCCGTTGTCCGGATCACCGAGATAGGCCGTGGTCAACACCACCGGAAAGGTCAGCGCCAGCGCAATTCCCAGAAAAAACCAACTGGCGAGGAACTTGCCGACGATCGCCTGCCAGGGCGCGATCGGCATGGTGAGCAACAGTTCAAGCGTCCCACTTCGCCGCTCCTCCGCCCACAAGCGCATTCCCACGGCCGGCACCAGGAAGAGGTAGAGCCACGGATGCCAACTGAAGAAGGGTTCAGCCAGGGACGCCTGTCCCCGCTCGAAGAAGTACCCCAGGCTGAACGTGAAAAAGCCGTTCAACAGGAGAAAGATCACGATGAACACATACGCGACCGGTGAGTTGAAATACCCACCCAGTTCGCGTTTGGAGATCGTCCAGACGTTGCGCAGTCCTTCGTTCATGGTTTGTAGAAAACAGTCGTTGAATCCCTCGCCCCGCTTCCGGATCCCGAAGCCCTCAGCCTGTCGGCCGCCTGCACGGGACCCGGCCTCTACTTCACGCTGCCGCCTTTGCAGTGTCCGGAAGCGTGATGGACCGGAAGACATCGTCCAACCGGCCCACTTCGGTGTGAAGCTCATCGAACCGCCACCCTTCCTTGGCCACCACATCCGCCACCGCGCTGGCCAGATCGCCGTTGATGCCCCGTTCCCGGGGAAAGATTCGGGCCGCCACCTGGGAACCTTCGGTACTCACCTGCACCCGACCTGCAACTCCCAACTGGGCCAAACGGGCCTTGACCACTTCTGCCGCCACCCCGTGCACCCGGAGTGTCACCGTTCCGGACAATTCCGAGCGCGCCTTCAATTGGGCCGGTGTTCCATTCGCCACGATCTGACCGCGATCAATGATGATCGCGCGGGAACAGCACGCTTCCACTTCCTCAAGGATGTGGGTGCTGAAGATGATCACCTTCTTCTCACCCATCTTCTTGATCAGTTGCCGCACCTCATGCTTCTGGTTCGGATCCAAGCCATCCGTGGGTTCGTCCAGGATCAGGACCTCGGGATCATGGACCAGTGACTGGGCCAAGCAGGTCCGATGGCGATACCCCTTGGAAAGCGTGTCCACACTCTGGTGCAGGACATTCTCGAGGAAACAGAGCCCCACCACGCGGCGCACCGCCTCGGTCCTGGCCGTACCGGAAAGCCCGCGCATCTCGGCCGCCCAGTTCAGGAAGCCATGCACGGTCATGTCCGAATAACTCGGTGCGCTCTCGGGCAGATACCCCACCAGGCGCTTGGCCGGGATGGGATCCTCCGCGATGTCATGTCCGCCAATCACCACCCGCCCGGATGTCGGCGACATGAAGCCGGTGAGGATGCGCATGGTGGTGGACTTGCCTGCCCCGTTGGGTCCGAGGAATCCCAGGACCTCCCCACGTTTCACCTCGAATGAGATGCCACTGACGGCACGCTTGGTGCCGAACTCCTTGACCAGATTCTCGACGGTAATCATGCCGGAACGGATTAATCTGCCATTCGCCGCGGGTCACTCCGTGGTGAACAACGAACCAAAACCCCGACCCGTCCCCGGGACGGCGAGTCCTTCAGATTGAGCGCGCGAATGAACGTTCCCATCTAGACACAAGCCAGCCGTTCCGTTCAAAAAAAATCTGAAGGTTCCCGGGCTCCGAACCCAAAAAGCCCCACCTCCAACCGCATCACCACATCCGCCGCTTCTTCTTTTCCGAATCCTTCATCTTGCGATCGGCCTTCTCGTTCTCCAACTGCTCCGACTGCTCAAACTCGCGCTCCGCCACCCGCACACCGGGCAGACGCCCACGCTCCATGTCGGCCATCTCCGCGGCATCGCCGGGGGTTGGCAGGATCGTTGGGCGCATCAGCACCATCAGTTCGGTCCGACCCGAGTTCTTCGAACGGGAGGAAAACAGGTTGCCCAGGATCGGGATGGCCGACAGTCCCGGCACACCCTCGCGGGAACGGGTGGTGTTGGACGTGATGTAACCGCCCAACAGGATGGCTTCCTTGTTCCGGACCGTGACCGTCGAACTGGCCGACCGGGTCTGGGTGGTGGGGATACTGTTGTTGTCGATCTGCACCGGCGCGCCCAACTGATCGATGGTCTGGTTGATCTCCATCACCACCAGGTCATCCGGGGTGATGAACGGAATCACATCGAGTCCGACACCGACGAACTGGCGCTGGATCTGGGTGGAATTGCCGAAGCCACCGCCGTTGAAACTGCCGGTGATGAAAGGCACTTCGGAACCGACCTGAAACGATCCCGGGGTGGCGTGGGAAGTCAGGACCCGCGGACGTTGGATGACATTGGCGCGCGAATCCGTCGCGAGTGCATTGACGGCCAGATCCCAGTTGTTGCCGAGTTGCAGGAAGTAATTCAGGCCGGAACTGGATGGAAAATTGGAGGCGGACGATGCAAGGCCACCAAGAAAGACATTGCCGGTTCCCAGACGGTTCCCGCCGTTGTTGATCATGCCACCGCCGACCACATTGGGATCCCCATTGAAACTCTTGGGCCGTTGCCCGGCCGTGACGCCGAACTGCGAATTCGCCCCCATGTTCACCTCCATGATGATCGCCTCGATCAGCACCTGGGCGAGCAAGGTGTCCACCTTGTCGACCACTTCCTTGATCTTATCGATGTCCTTCTTCCGGCCGTAGACGATCAGCTTGTTGGACCGCAGGTCCGGGGTGATGACCGTATTCTGCGACAACTCACCCAGCGTCCCCAATCCGCCCTGACCCTGTCCCCGGCCAGCGGCGTTGAGTCGGCCCTGAAAGGTCTGGCCCGTGGTCGGCGTGTTCACCCGCACCGGTGTGTTCACCTGGTTCGGGAAAAAATTGCCGCCGCGGTTGTTGAATCCGCCCTGGTTGAATCCTCCCTGATTGAACTGGTTGTTCCGATTGTTGAGCCCCCCCGTCCTACCCCGGCTGTTGAATCCGCCTTGGTTGAAGCCTCCCCCTTGGTTCAGTCCGCCCCCGGTGCCAAATCCGCCCCCGCCCCCACCCCCACTCCCACTGATCACGCTCTGCAGGGTCTGATACAGATCCTCCACCTTGCCGTACCGGATCGGAATCACTTCCAGGACGTATTCGTCAGCCACCTCGATATCCACCCGCTCAAGGACTTCGAGCATGCGCTTCACGTTGATGGCGAAGTCACGAAGAATCAGGGTTTTGGTGCTTTCGAGAGCCACCACGCCGTTCGCGCCCTGCGCGGAAGCAAACACCTTCACCAACTCGGCAGCCTCCTTCGGATCGATGTGCTTGATCTGGACGATGTGGTTGACGAACTGGCTGGCTTCGGAGTAGTCGCCCGGATTCGCCGCACTGAACTTGGCCCCCTGCTGGAGCGCCTGTTGGGACGGCACCACCACCGTGAAATTGTCTCCGGTCGGGATCGTCGTGATCTGGTTGAGGGCGAACACCGTGTCCAACGCTTGGATGGTCTCGTCCAGGGAAAGGGGTATCTCCGGCGTGTAGGTGATGGGCAGGGTCAGGTTCAATCCTGCCCCCCTCAACACCGTGCGCCCGGTGAGACGGGCGTAGAAATCCAGCACCTGTTCCAAGGGCATGTTGCGAAACTTGACGGCCTCCACAGCCTCTTCTGCGGTCGTCGCCGCCTTGACCGCCTCCAACGCGGCGTCGTTCGCCTCCTGATCAGCCGAATTCGCCGCGTTGGCCGCCTGCCCGGCCACATTGGGAACCCCGGGACGCGCACCACCGGGTGTCGTCGGCGTCACGCCGGGCCGGGCTGCCGGTTGAGCTGTCGGGGCCGTGGGCGCCACAGCGGGGCGACCCGAAGGAAAGGTTCGCGGCACGGCGATCCGGTTCGTCGCCGGCGCGATCACCGGGCGCGGGGCCACTGCCGCCGGTTGATTGGTGGCGGGAGTGGTGGAAGGCGGCGGGGGGCTCGGGATGGCGGTGTTCTGCGCCTGGGCTCCGCCAAGGACGAGGATCGACAACCAGGTTGCCAGGGAGGTGGATTTCACGGGGATATTCCTTAGGAGGAGGGTCGATTGGTCGCGGGCGGACGGGTGCCGGGTGCTGTACCGCTCGCGGGCTTCCTCGCCGGAACGGTCGGAGACTTCTTCTGGACGCTGGCCACCAAGGTCAGGGTCGCCTGCAATCGGGTCTGGGTCGGATCCAACCGCAGGTTGGAAACATCCCGGACCCGCACCATGGAATCGCCGGCACCCAACCGATAGAGGAAGTCGACCAGCTCATTTTCACCGGAAACCAGGTCCACGGTGACCTGGAGATCATCAAAGAACTGGTTGGTCTGGTTGTTGCCGAACCGGGAAGAAACGGTCGATGGAACCACCCGGTTCAATTGCACGCCGGCGACGGATGCTTCGCTGTTGATGATCTGTTGGAGACGGTTTGCCGCATCATCACCGGCCACCTGGGCGCCGCGGGTTTGCAAGTCCTTCAACCGGGTGACATAGGCGTTGGTCTTGACCGTCTCGCCCCGGTACCGGTTCTCGACCCGCTCCACTTCATCCAGGTCCCGCACCACCTTGGAATGCTCACCGACATACGGCCAGATCAGCCAGTAATTGAGCAGCAACGCCATCACCACGATGCCAACCAACACCATGCGGCGTTCCTGGGGCTGGAGGTTCAACCGATCAAACCAGGCATTCATCGGGCGTCCAATCGGTTGAGTTCCGCCTCGAAATTCCAGGTCGCCACCGAACCCCGCAGAGTCACCTGCGCGGGCTTGACCGTTCCAAACAACGCCTGGTCCCGGGCCTGCACACCCAACAGATCCGAGTTGTACTTCGTCACATCCTCGCGCTGCGCCGGGTCCACCGTGCCATCCAATCTCAGCGTCTTGCCCCGGATGAAGTTGAGGGAGTTGAGGGTCATGGACGGCGGCAACTTCTCGACTGCGGCCTTCCAGCAATCCAATGCTGCAAAACGCAGGTTCACCTGCTCTTCCATGATCTGTACCTGGTCCTTCAACCGCAGCGCATTCGTGTAATGGGGCGCGAGGCCCTTCAGGTTCACACGGCGCTCATCCAGTTCACCCTTCCAGTAGGTATGCCACGCCAGGAACCCCACCATCCCAACCAGATAGATCATCCCGACCGTTCCCAGGCCCCGAACCCACAACCGGTCGACAAAGGACTGTCGATTGCGGTCCAGCACCTCCGGCGGCATCAACGTCAGTCCATTTCCTGACAGTCCCGCCCGGGCCGAATCCGCCGCCGTCTGCCCGATTTCCCTCGGCACCCGACGCTGCACCGTCTGTCCGCTCCACGCTTCCAAGGGTCCCACCAGCGCCGACGCCAACCCGTCCGAGGCCATCATCTGGATCGCGGGCAATTCCGTCAGCCATCCATCCAGTTCCGCTGCCCAGGCCATACGGGTCAGCGCTGTCACCAATGCTTCCCCCGCCCCTTCCCCGGAAGGAATCCGCAGGGCATCCACCTGCTTCCATTTTCCGCCCAACCGCCATGCCACCGCCAGCAATCCCGGTGTCCGCTCGGGATCTTCCAGCAGCCACAGTCCGTCCTCACGAGCGGTCACCACCAATTCCCTCGCCAACCCAACATCGAGGCGTCCCGCCGTATACCCCCGCACCGCCAAATCGGCCAGACGCTCTTCGACCCGGTTCCTCGCGACAATCACCAGCAGCACGCTGGAAACGCCCGGTTGGATTTCGCCAACAATCTCCGCTCCGCACACCACCTGCGCGGGCGGAAGCGGCGAAAGCTTCTCCAGCAACAACTCCGCCATCGACGTCACTTCCACCGGATCGGTCGACGGCAACTCCGTCAGTTTGAAATAGACATCCGCCCCCGGCATCCACGCGAGATCGAGCCGTGGACTCAACAGCAATTGCCAGTCGCGCCCCGCGACCTTTACCGGGATCGGTCCACCCGTGGGCAGCGTATGGACCTGACGCGCCTTGACCCCCGCTCCCGCCGGATCAAAGGCCAGCAAACGGTCTCCGTCGGCACCGGTCACCAAGACCAGACAGGACTTCTCCGGTTTGGATCGGCGACTCACTTGCCACTCCTCTTCTCGTCGCCCAACAAGCCCCTCATGTGTTCCTCGGTCTGGGTCACCCGCAACACTTCCTCAATCGTGGTGATCCCCATCTTTACCTTGCGCCAGCCATCGTCACGCAAGGTCCGCATCCCCTGATCCCGCGACGCCTGGGCAATGGTGGTTGCCGGTGCCCGGTTCAATACCAGAGGACGGATGGTCTCGGACATCACCAGGAGTTCATGGATGCCGGTCCGACCCTGATACCCGAGTTGACGACATTCCTCGCAGCCCACGCCCTTCATGAAGGTCGTCGAATCAATCTCACGCTCCGGGAAACCCACCTTGATCAGGTAATTCCGGTCCACCTTTTGCGGGGCCGTACAATGCGGGCAGATGGTCCGGACCAATCGTTGGGCCATGACCGCCTCCACCGAGGACGCGACCAGGAAGGGTTCAATACCCATGTCGATCAACCGGGTGAAGGCGCTGGGGGCATCATTGGTGTGAAGGGTGCTGAAGACCAAGTGACCGGTCAGTGAAGCCCGGATCGCAATCTCCGCCGTCTCCAGATCCCGGATCTCACCCACCATCACGACATTGGGATCCTGACGCAGGATATGCCGCAATCCCACCGCGAAGGTCAGTCCGATATCCGCGCGCACCGGGATCTGGTTGATGCCTTTCAACTCGTACTCGACCGGTTCCTCGATGGTGATGATCCGCTTGGTCACCGAGTTGATCGTCGAAAGGAACGCGTAAAGCGAAGTCGACTTGCCCGAACCCGTCGGCCCCGTCACCAGGAAGATGCCGTGGGGCTTCACGATGATGTCGCGGATCTGGTCCTCTTCAACGGCGCCAAACCCCAAACGATCCAGGCCGAAGAAGATCTTTCCGCGGGTCAACAACCGCAACGAGACCGATTCACCCCACACCGTCGGCACCGTCGACACCCGGATGTCGATCTCCTCGCCCTTGATCCGGACATTGATGCGTCCGTCCTGCGGAAGCCGCTTTTCAGCGATGTTCATTCCGCTCATCACCTTGATCCGGGAAATCAGCGCGGCCTGGTAGCGCTTGATCTGCGGGGGCAACGGCGTCTGGTGCAGGATGCCGTCGATCCGGTACCGGATCCGCAGCTCGTCTTCGGACGGTTCAAAATGGATGTCCGTCGCGCGGTCCTTGAACGCTTCCCAGATGACCTGGTTGACGAACTTGATCACCGACGCTTCCTGGTCGTCCCCGGTGATCTCGCGATTGTCGACCAACTCGATCTCGAAGGCATCGTCCTCCGACATCTCGTCCAGGGTTTCCGCCCCGACGCCGTAATACCGTTTCAACGTCTTCTCGATCTCGACCCGGGTCGCCAGGGCAAACTCAACCGGTCCCCGGGCTTCGAACTGCACCGCTCCCAGCATTGCCGCGTCGAACGGATCACTCACCACCACCCGCAACACCCCATTCTCGTCCGACACCGGCAACGCCATGTACTGGAAGGCGACCTTCGTGGAGATGCGCTTGCGGACTTCGTTTCCCAGGGTGAGTCCCTTCAACTCGACATACGGCCATCCAAGCGTGACCGCCAGTCGTTGAAGGAAGACCTCTTCGCTCAGGCCTGCTTCCCGGGCGAAAAAGGTCAACCGGGGCTCGGCACCCCCGTTGTCCGTCGCCGCACGCCAGGCAACGGACCAGGAATCCACCTGATGGGGTGTCGCAAGGGTTGCGCGTTCAAAGACCGATTTGAGCGAGTTAAAAGCCATCTTGATTCCGGCAGGCCCACTTCAAACGTTGGCATACCGGGAAAGTTGCGACGGGAGTGAATGTTTTCCCGCCACCCATGCCAAGGCCAAACCCCGCGCGCATGATCGAACCGATCCCTCCTCCTGTTCACTTCACCCGATCAAATCGCACCACCAGATCCTCCTCAAACTCCGGCGCCGCGAGGGTGGATCCCGTCTCCTCCACCTCCCATACCTCGTCCCGCACCAACTTCACCTCCCGCGGCGACCACCACTGCGCACGCCAACGCCCCACATCCAACGGCGGCCCCAACCTCACACTCCCTGCCGCCACACGTACCGATCCCGAATCCGATGCCCGGAAATCAATGGGTCCCTCCACCACTTCCCGGTTCCGGGCGCTCAAGGTCGTGTCCGCAAAGTACTCACCCCGCAAACCCGCCTTCCCGTCGAAGGTCCGCAAGAAATCCCGCGGGATCACCTGCCGCGTCCTCCCCGGCCCCGACCACTCCAACTGCATGGTCGCCTCTCCTCCCGCGTAGAAATACTCCAACCGCAACCGGCTCCGGGTCCCCTTCTCCAGATTTACCACCGCGCGATCCTCAGCCGTCGAGTGTTCATCCCAGTGATCGATCACCAACCGTTCATCCACCCAAAGCCGAACCCCGTCATTCGACCGGGTGTACAACGTGAAATCCCCCGTCTCCGGCGCGATCAGGAACCCGCTCCACCGCGCCGAATACTGCTGCGGAAGTCCAGCCGTCCTCAGATACACCAAAACCGCGCCGTCCCGCTCAACCAGGGCCCGCGCCGTCACCCCGGCCGGCCACTCCCCCTTCAACCAGCCTTTCGGCATCGGCTCCACCACGGACAGTCGCACCCCCCCGACAAACTCTTTCAGGAAACGCATCTGGCGACGGAATCCCGCATTGCCCCCGCCCGGTTGGGTCCCCGGATAATCAAACGTCCCGGCCTCGTGCCGGACTGCAAACGAGTAGTCCAGGTGGTTGAAGAGCCCTCCACCCGCCATCACGAAATCCCAACCCTCCATCCGGTACGGCCCATCCTGGGTCCCGCGGAACCCCGTCTCGTCATCGCCAATCACCTGACCCAGTCCGGCATTGATCTCCACGGCGTCCGGCGGTGCGGCATAATGAAAGTTCAACACCTGCACACCCGGATGCGGGTCGCGCACCACAGCACTGCCATTGGCGATGTTCTGCGCGATGGGCTTTGGAAGGGCATGCCCCCGCTGGGCCTCGACAATCACGTCCGCGATCCGCCGCTGCCAGTCGAGGCTCACCCCACCGAAGTACGGCTCGTTGCAGATCTCCAGCAAAACATTGTCATAGCCCTTCAACGCCCCCACCACCTCCCGCACCA
The DNA here is from genome assembly GCA_002422905.1 of Verrucomicrobia bacterium UBA6176. Classification (GTDB taxonomy): domain Bacteria; phylum Verrucomicrobiota; class Verrucomicrobiia; order Limisphaerales; family UBA9464; genus UBA6176. Next base: position 52,450 of record DITU01000107.1, on the reverse strand, counting down.
GCGCCTCCTGAAACCGCAGCAACCCTCCGTGACGATCCAGGGTGAACACGTTGGTCCGCCCCACCGCTTTCTCCACCCCATTCACGTGGTTATCCGGATTCAACGGACTCAACCGCCACTGCTTCTCCTCGTACATCGGACAGAACAACGTGAACTCCACCACCACCCCACGTCGCGATGCCTCCTCCACCAGTGCTTTCAACCGGAGAAACCATTCCGGATCCCATCGCCCCAGATCGAATCTCATCCCTCCACCCGCATAGCCCGGCTGATCCGACCGCGCCCAGGGCGCCAGGAAACGTCCCGGGCCTGGCGCGAGGGTGTTGCTGCTGATGTTGAAGGCTCCCGGGGGCTCGACATAAGCGCCGGAAAAGATCCGCGTGTAGTTGAGTCCATCCGCCTCAACCGATGCCAGGTACTTCACGAAATCGAAATCCCGGTTCAACAACGCCCCGTAATGCTCGCCGGATCCCACCAGCAACACCGGTTGGCCCCGGAACTCGAGATAACGCGGATTCGCCGGATGAACCCGCAATGGGGTTTGGGCTGAAATCCCCGTCACCCAGGCCATCGCCATCCACCATCCCCACGCCATCCCGACCCACCCCAGCCTTACCTTCCTTTGCATGATCCCACCCTCCCCTGCCCCACCCAAANNCCACCCTTCCACCCTTCCACCCTTCTACCCTTCTACCGCCACCCGATGCCGGCATCGCCCCCCGCATCCGGTTCGTCATTCCCAGCACCCTTCCACCTTCGCCAAAACAATCCGGAACGGCGTGGAGCCGTAACGACCAAACTCGGGCCGACGACTGAGCTTCGCACGGGAAGTGGCCGGACTGGCGAGTCCACACAGGAATCGGGTGACCTGACGCGGCGTGGCCAACGAAGGGAGCCGCTCCGCCATCAGCGCCCGGATGTCCCGCGCGGCGGAATCGCCCAGCGGAACGACTGGTTTCGCCGGCAATTGCATCTGTTCCACGGGTTGGCCGGTGCGGCAGTAGTGGCAATGCCCGCAGTTCTCCTCCTTCAACGTCTCACCGAAATAGCCCAGCAAACGACGGGTGATGCACCCCGGTTGGCTGGCGAAGTCGAGGATTTGCGAAAGCCTCTGTGAATCCCGTTCCTCCCGCCGGGCAAAAAGTCCGGTCAGATGTGCTGCAACCATCGCCGGCTCACGGCTCGCGGCATCGCCACAAAGCCGATACCCATGCCGCAGCCCCGCCGGCTTCTGGGTGATGGCACCGGTTTCCTCCAGCCAGGTCAGGGCCTTCACGATCCGTTCACGGGACTCACCGAGCTTCCGCCCTGCCGCATCGATCTCCAACGTGAGGTACCTGGATCCGCGCCGCCCCGCGCCGAACAACCCCCTCAGAAAACGACTTCGCTCCTCGTTGAACCCCGCGAGGATCTCGGTCTCGGTCTTCAGAAACCCCACCTGGACGCTTTCATAAAAGGTGCGGGTCGGCCGCAGCAACCCGTCCAGTTCGAGATACGTGATCACCGTCTCCACCACCAATGGTCGGATATCCGTCTCCTGGCTGAGATCATAACGACTGACGTCGAACTCCTCCCCCGACCCCAGCATCCGCCGAACCAGCGCCTCGACGGCATCGGATGACGGCGTATCCCCCAACGTGAAATTCTCCAGCGGAATGGCATCGTCGGCACAGGCCAGCAACTCGCACAGGGCGGGTTGGCCATCACGACCGGCACGCCCGATTTCCTGCTGATAGTTCTCCAGCGTCTTGGGGAGGTTGAAGTGGATCACGCTGCGGATGTCCGCCTTGTCGATGCCCATGCCGAACGCAATCGTGGCCACGATGATCCCGCATGCACCGCTCATGAACGCCTCCTGCGTCGCGTCGCGTTCCTCGGAACTCATCCCCGCGTGATAGGCCCGCGCGGAGAGCCCGGCCTTGGACAGGTGCGCAGCGACTTCCTCGGCGGTCTTCTGAAACGTCACATACACCACCGCGGGCCGGACCTTCGCATTCCCAAGACGCCGGGTCAGCACTTCCAACCGTTCCTCCGCTGCACACGGAGTCACCCGGAGATGCAGGTTCTTCCGACGGAACGAGGTTTGAACATGTCGCTGCGGTGGGATCCCGAAGGCCTTGCAGATGTCCCGTGCCACGTCGGGGGTCGCGGTGGCGGTCAACGCCAGGACCGGTTGCAGTTTCAGCTCTTCAGCAACCCGCGCGAGCCGCAGGTATTCCGGCCGGAAATTGTGACCCCATTCCGAGATGCAATGCGCCTCGTCGATCGCCAACATCGAGATCTTCACCCGCCGCAACCGATCCAGGAACGCTTCCCCGGAGAGTCGCTCCGGTGCGACGTACAAAAGCTTCAACGTGCCCTCGCGAAGGTCCGCATACACGCGCTGCGTCTCCTCCGCAGTCAGACTGGAATCCAGTCGCGCCGCTGCAATCCCACGCGCCCGCAGCGCATCCACCTGGTCCTTCATCAACGCGATCAATGGTGAAATCACCAACGCTGTCCCCTCCAGCAGCACCGCCGGAAGCTGGTAACAGAGCGACTTCCCCGCCCCGGTCGGAAACAAGGCCAGCGCCGACTCCCCTTCCAGCAACGCCCGGACGACTTCCTCCTGTCCCGGGCGGAAATGGGTGTGGCCGAAATGGGTCTGGAGAGCAGGTGTGGGTTCCATTCGGATCCTCGTAGCTTTCGGATCGGATGCGGGCAAGAAACCGCCCGCAGCTTTCCCGGTTTCCAGATCCTGCCCCATCAACGTGCGGACTCTCCAACCATGCAGGGGGCCAGTACGGCGTCGGTCATCCCGTGGATGATCTTCTTGTCCGCCGGACAGACCGTTGCCAACACCCCGCCCAGCACCGGACGCGCCGCATCCCCGTCGCCCGAAACAAAGTAATACGGACACAACCGCGCCCGTCCGTTCATCGGTTCAATCCGACCCTCTGCATCCAGCCACGACGTCGGCAGTGTTCGAGGCTTGTGATATCGCTGGAGAAGGTGCGGCGACCGTCCCCAGGCCGACAACGCGGCATCCACCGCAGCGCCCCAATCCGCCGCACTCAGATCCGAACCCAGGTGTACCCCGCGCGCACCCCACGCCTCGGGCGAGTACCCGGACACCTTCAAGATCAGGTCGCGTTCCCGCTGCGACATCTCCTTCAACTGTTGCCAGTCCGTCAGCTCCAGACCCGGATAGGCCGCATGCGGCGGCAACGGGGTGGGGTCCATGATCCAGGTGTAGGGAATCACCTTCAGCAACCGCTTCAGGAATCCCTCGCCCAGTTCGTTCCGCCAGAACGACCGCAGGTTCCGGTTCCAGAGCAACCCGAACAACAGCTTCTCCTCAAACACCGGCTTCGGTGCCGGGGTCACGCGGATCCGACGTTCCGCAGCGGCATCGAACCAACCGCGTGCCCCCTTCACGTTCTCCAGATCGAACAACTCGAAGAATCGGTAGACGGCTTCGCCTTCCGGCACCGCGCCAAAATCCTGACCCACGACCCGGAAACGCTCCCCGGCGAGACCCGCCAGATACTCCATCTCCGGCCGGTAAGCCCCGGCTTCCTCCGAAACCACGATGTTCACCCGCGACGCCTCCCCGAAGATGGAGGCGAACCCTCGCACCATTCCGTCCGGCCCGCCCAGCACCGGATCCCCCAATCCGGCGTAGGTCGCATTCAACCACTGGGTCAGCCCCATCCCGCCCGGCACGGAATCGAGTTCAGAAAGTACAAACCCATCCTCGGTCAGAAGGACATCCGGGCGGATGACCCGGGGGATTTCATTTCGAAATCCCGGGTGCCTTTGCCAGGCGATCAGTTCGGAAGGCTTGCCCTGATCCAACACCCCGGCCACCCAACCCGGCATCTTCCCCTCCACACTGCGCCGATAAAGCAGGTCAACCGCCCTATAGAACCGATGGAGTACCCGGCCCAGAAAGACGAGTTCATCCACCAATTCCGCCGACAACGAAACCGGCCGTGGAGCCACCCGCCAGGTCTGGCCTGCAAACAGACCACTCGCCGGCATCGCCCGGCGCACTGCCATCGCCCTCTCCACTTCCGTCATTTCCCGCGACCCTATCCATTCCCAGCACCCTTGGACAGTCGGGGCATGATCCCCCGTGTGCCCCTCTGCGGTCAGTCCTCAGCGATCTCGACCAGGTCCTGCAACGCGGGCAATGCCGTCCAGGCCTGCCCCCGACGGATCACCAGCCGCGCACACGGATGTTCCTTCCACTCCGCTTCATCCACCGACAACAGGCGGAACCGCTCCTTGCCCGGCATCTCCCGGGCGCTCCGGGCCGCCATCCAGATGGGCGCCCCATTGTAACTCAGGGCCACTTCCCAACCCGCCACCCCCTCCTTCTCGGCAACGACATTCCGTCGGATCAATCCCGGGAACCGTTTCGCCCAGGGAAAGCGTGGATTCCTCACCCAGATCCGGAGTGTCTCCGGTTGCGAGGCGAGATGTCGGGCCAGCGAAAAATTCGTCCCCAGTTGTTGCTGGGTCCGAAGCACGGCGGCGGGATCAATCCCCACCAGGTTGCGCCCATTGAACTCACCATGGTCATTGCGCATCCCCGGTTGGTTCTTCGCATGCCAGGCCGCAAACCGTTGCCCCACCCGGAAACACATCTCGAAGTGCAGGTGCGCACGGTCGAGGGAGATCTTCTGTCGGGTGTTCGAGGTCCGACCCATCGTTCCGATCCTCTGCCCGGCCTGGACCTTTTGTCCCACCTTCAATCCGGAACTGGCCGAGGCCAGATGGGCATACAGGGTGTGGATCTCCACGCGGTCGATCACGTGTCGAACCACGACGTAGTTCCCATAGTTCGACAACGAAGGCTTCAGATTGAGGTAGGCCACCGTGCCATCCGCCGCAGCCAACACCGGATCGGTCGGTTCGCCTCGCCGATCCCGGCTCACCGCACGGATGTCCAAACCCTCATGCAGTTGGCGTCCATCCGAACGGACACAGCCAAACTGACCGCTCGTCCAGGTCCGGCCGGCCGTCCCCACGTAATACCGTTCGCCGCCGCCCGACTCGAAAAGAGCCTTGTTGGCCGTGGGTAATCCGAATGCCCCGGCGCCCCATCCCCGCAAAACGAATACCGCCGTCAGGACGACCCGCATGCCCCACGCCTGGATCCACCTCATTTCAGGAACATCTCCTCAGCCGTCTGACCGGACTGGTCGGTCTCGCGCGCCACCTTGGCTGCGCTCTTGGCCTTCGCCTTCTCCTTCTTCGCCACCTCGGCCTCCGACTTGTCCGGCTTCTTCTGGTTTCCCAGCTTGATCGCCACGTTGTTCAAGCCGCGGGCAATCCGCTCCAATTCCTCCCGAGTCGCATCGGGAGAGAACACCAACAATCCATCCTCGATCGGGGCGTTGATCATCGGAGCACCCAACCACCGCCCTTCCGTCCACTTGGTCCACACGGCAATCCGGCGCCCCGGCTTCGAAACGGTCCACATCTGCAATCTCAATGCTCCCTGGGTGTTGAACTTCAGGTACAGGATCGGACCCGCCATTCCGTCCAGCACCCGCGCTTCCTCCAGATATCCCTCATCCGCGAATGCATTCTTCTCCACATTCAACGTCACCGACGGCGGACTGCGCTTGATCTTGATCTTCCCCGTACCCATCCCGGTCGTCTCCGTTTCCATGTGCAAACGCAGCGTGCTGGCCTGCTTCTCCGGCTTCTGATCCCCCTCCGGGGTCTTCTCGTCCGAACCCGTCGCGCAGCCCGCCAACAACCCCACCCAAGCCATCAGCCCGAAAAAGAGATTGAACGCACCGGGTCGGACCCGCATTTTTGCCCCAGTCGAAGAGATCATTTCTTCACTACAAGAAGCTATGGGCCAGCAACACAACAAGACCGAAAAACGTCGTCGTCGTATCTCCTACTCCCGCCGCAAGCGCGCGCTCGCCCGCGAAGCGGCCACCCGCAAGAAGGCCTGAGGCAGGATTCCGGAGCCGAACCCGGGAACCAGTTCACCAGACAGTTTACCAGACAGTTCACCAGAGACACCCCGCCAGCCAGGCGGGGCGTTTTTGTTGTCCAAACCCAATTCCCTACTCCAAACCCACCGGCTTCACACTCGAAGCCCCCTTCAACCGCGCTTCCGCTGGCACCAGTTGGTCCCGCAGGGATTGGGTCAGATAGGGCAGCAATTGCTTCTTGCGGCTCACCACCCCCGGCATCTTGAAGATTCCCGGCTCCGCTTCCGGATAGTGAACCTGCTGCCGGTAATTCCGGTCGCCTGCCAACAGCAACAACGACGTCTGCCGAACCACGTCGGTCACCAGCAGCGCCGAGAAGAAGTACCGGTTTGTTGCGCAGTACTCGTTCAACGCCTCCGCCACTTCCGTCTTCCGCTTCCAGAACTGGTCGAAACCCAACTCCTCGATCTGTGCCACCGAAAAGGTCCTTCCCGCCTCGGTATACTCCTTGCAGTCCGCCGTGATCGCCTCCAATGGCGATTTCGACGTCAAGACCGAACCCGAACTGAACAGCTTGTCGATGAACTCCCTGCCATTCACTCCCGCCAGCTTTTCCAGAACCGCCAGCACCTCCGCATCCCGCCGGGTCGACGTCGGCGATGTCAGGTTCAAGGTGTCCGATACCAGACCGGCCAAAAGGCAACCGGCAATCCCAGAAGGCAACTCCACGCCTGTCGACAGGAACAGATCCGCCACGATCGTACTCGTTGATCCCACCGGCTCGTTCCGGAACAGGATCGGTTGCTGCGTGCTGAAGGCACCCAGCCGATGGTGATCGATGATCTCAAGGATCTCGACCTGGTCGGCTCCCTGCACCGCCTGCGACAGCTCGTTGTGATCCACCAGGATCAGCTGGCGCTCCACTTTCCGAAGGAAGTCGGATTTGGTCACAATCCCGATCACCCGGTCATCCTCCCCCACCACCGGAAAGGCCTGGAACTGGGAAGGCGCGGCCAACCGACGGGCCGACGTCAGCAATTCCTCCGGTCGAAACGCGAGGTAATCTCCGCGCAACAGGTGCTCCACCGCGATCGCCGACCGGCACAACATCGCCGTGGTCGTTGTGTCATGGGGCGAAAGCACGAGGCTGACCTCCTGTTGCTGTGCAAGCTCCCGGACCTGTTCGGACACCGGATAGCCACCGGTGATGATCACGCATCGTGCCCGGCCCGAGATGGCTGCCAACTGGATCTCCTCACGGTCGCCCACCACCACCAGCAACTTCTCGGGAGCGTAGTTCGGCAGTCGCGATGCAAACGACGCCGGCTGCATGGCGCCGATCATCAGGACCAGGTCCTCCTCACGATCCGGCTCGAAGGCGCAGAGCATCTTCGCCTGAAGGGTACGCGTCAGGGATCGGACCGAAGCCACCACGCGTCGGCTGTCCCAGATCCGGTTGTGGGATGGAAAAAAGAACTTGCTGGCCTTGAACACCGACAACAATCCCAGGCACCGCCGTTCCTGATCCAGCACCGGCAGAACCCGGATGTTCTTTTCATCCATCAATGCGAGCGCCTCCACCAAGGGCGTACGGGGTGGCACTGAAAAAACGTTCGGACGCATCACGTCCTGAACCTTGGGCGAGACATCCGCCACGAACTTCGGCACAGCAACCCCGAACGTCCGCAGCACGAAATCAATCCGGTCATTGATGTCGCCACAGCGCGCCGCCACCGCATTGCGCATGCCGGTCCGGCGCTTGAACTCGGCGTAACCGATCGCAGAACAGATCGCGTCGGTGTCCGGATTACGATGTCCAATGACCAGCACTTCACTCATGAGCAGCCCCCGGAATATCCCACCGGACCCTCGGCTTCAATCGCGGACCCTTTTCACCCCCAACAACCATGCCCTCGCTGAGCCCACCTCAACCGGGACGACCGATCCCGCCATGGATCCGACCCACAGGCTGACCTGACAGGGTTGCAACCTCCCGGCTGCCTGATCCCGGGTGCCGAACTCCGCTCGCCGCGGCTCCCCATATCAGGGGCGGCCCATCTGCTTCCTCGCCTTCCTCGCCTTCGCCGGATCCGGGTTCGCCACCTCATTGGTGCTGTAAGAAGAGCTCTGGACCCCCGGTTCCCACACCCTTGGATTCAGGCTGATCTCCCGGGCAACCCGCATTGAAATCGCCTCGGCATCCTTGGGCGTATTCACGATGAAGGGACGGATGATCACCACCAGTTCGTTCCGTTGCCGGTTCTTCACGTCCCGTCGGAATGGAGCACCCAACACCGGTATCCGGCTCAGGAATGGCACCCCCGAACGATCAAATGTCTCCTGCTCCTCCACCAACCCTCCCACCACGACTGACTGCTCATGCTGCGCCATGAAGGTGCCGCTCACCGTCCGGGACTGGACCGTGTCCACTGCCTGACTCCGGAACCCTCCACCCTCCGCCGGCACCGGAATCGTTGCCCCATTGCGTCGCAACGTTGAGTTCTCCTGCACCAACCGGATCGTAACCGTCCGATCCGCATTGATGTTCGGAGTCAGCAGCAGGGTGGTTCCCACCGGTCGGAATTCGATCTGTGCATTGGCGTTCTGGGCCACCACTCCGTTGCCACCTGTCGGAATCGCCGATCCTCCGGTAAAGCCCCGTGTAATCGGCACTTCCTCCCCCACAAAGACCCGGCTCACCTCGTTGTTCGCCGTCAACAGCACCGGACTCGCCACCCCATTCAAACGCCCCTTGCTCTCCAACAACTGCAACCGCGCCCGCACATTCTGCCCGAGATAACTGAACACCATCGACTGGGCATCGAAGCCCGATCCGCCGGGATTGAAATTGGGCGCCCCTCCACTTGAAACCGAGACCGGTGGAAGGATTTCGCCTTGATTGAACGCTCCATTCACCGCGCCGTCACCCACCCCCTTCAGGAACGAATAGTCAAAGGCCGAGGTGAAATCGTCGCCCAACGCCACCCGCAAGACCCGCACATCCAGCAGCACCATCGACTGCGGTACGTCCAGTTTCTCCACCAGATTCCGGATGTCCTTCAACGCCCCCTCATCCGCCGTCCTCACCAACAGCTTGTTCTGCCGTCCCACCACAGTCACATGGATCGTCACGCGCCGTCCCAAGGCCTGATCCACCCGCTGTGCCGTCGTTGTTGTCTCTCCCTGCTCCTCGGCATCCGCCAACGACTGCACCTGCTCGGCGGTCAGGTTCGGATTTGCAATCTGTTGCACCTGCTGTTGTTGGGTCTGACGGCGCTGGGACGTCGATCCCATCCCACCCATGCCCATCCCACCCATCATTCCCCCACCCATCCCCATTCCCATTCCCCCACCCATCATTCCCCCACCCATTCCCATTCCACCGCCCATACCTCCGCCAAATCCACCACCTCCGCCCCCCCCTCCACCGCCGCCACCCCCTTGGCCCGTGTTCATGGTCCCCAATCCCGACGCCCGTTGGTCCAACAGATCAAACCGCATCAACCGCTGCATCAGATCCATCGTCAATTGCTGGTCCATGTCCCCCGAACTCACCTCCACCCGGTCACCAAAGAGATCCGAGATCGCCCGCGCTATGTCGTTCGCATTCGGGTACAGCAGGGTGAAGATCTCGGTCTGTTCCTCCCTGAACGAGGCAAGGTCCTGCCGGAACTCCCCCACCGTGTAGACCCGGACGATTCCGGTCCGCTCATCCTCGCGCACCCACAGGCCATGCGAGGTGCAAACCGTCTCCAGGACAGCCTCCACCGGGAGGTTGACGAGGTAGATCGACACCGGCTTGGAACCTGCCAATGCCGAAGGAGCGATGTTGAGCCCCGTATCCCGCGCCAAAGCCCGCGCCACATCCACAAACGGCACCGCCGAAATATCAATCAGGCGCACCCGGCGATCCGGCGGTTCCGCCTCCTGATAGGCCGCGACCTCTGCGGGAGTGGCATTCGTTCCCATCCCGACAATCTCCAGTCTCAATGCCCGCCCACCGTTGGAAGCACTGCCGGCAAGGATCTGCGCAAGGTCCCCGGACGCCACCGTCGGATCCCGGTAGATGACCCGTTCGGACTGCGCCAACAGCAGTCCCGATCCAAACAATGCCAGCCCGAACAGACTGCGGACCCGATTCGAAAGGCCGCACCAGGGAGTGGCGGAAGGTGTGGGGTGATTCGACAAAGGTTGCATCGGGGGAAGTGTCATTTGGATGAGCCGGCTGCGGCGTAAATCGTCAGGAAAAAGGTGATGTAAACAAACCCCACCACACCGCCCACGAACACGATGATGGCGGGCTCCACCAACGCGGAAAGTTGCCGGATGAGCACGGCAAGCTGGCTTTCGTAAAACTTGGCGACCTCGTCCAGCACGTCATCCAGGCGGCCTGAAGATTCACCCACCGCAATCATCTGACCCAGCATGGGCATGAATCCATGCGGATCCGCCAAGCCCTCCGCCAAGCCTCCTCCGGCAAACACCCTTTGACGCGCCCGTGCCACCACCGCCGACAAATGCTTGTTGCTCCCCAACGACTCCATCGTCCGCAATGCATCCAGCACCGTCACCCCGGACCGCAGAAGGATCCCCAATGCCCGGGAAAACAAAGCCGTTCCCGCCACACGAAGCACCCGTCCAATCAACGGCACCCGCAACAGCATCCGATCCAGACCACCGCGCAGGGTTGGCATGTTGATCGCCACCACCAGCGCCACCAACGCCCCACCTGTCACCACCAGCAACCCCACCCCGTTCACACGGAACCAGGCCGAGACATCCATCAAAAACACGGTCGTGGGAGGAAGCTTCCGCCCCAACGCCTTGATGAAGATCTCCAGCTTCGGGATCACGTTGAGCACCATGAACAAGGAAACCGCGATCGCCGCCAGCAGGACGATGAACGGATAGGTCAACGCCGTCATGACCTGCTGAACCAGTTGCCGGCGCCGCTCCATCGCCTCCACCGCCCGCACAATCACCACGTCCAGGTTTCCGGTCTGCTCCCCCACACGCACCAACTGGACGGTCAGGTTGTTGAACACCCGATGCTCCGCCAAGGCCTCCGCAAAGGAACTGCCTTCCTCGATCCGCACCATCACCCGCCTCAGGATCCGCTGGAGCTTCAACCGATCCGAATGCTCAGCGGCCGTGTGCAATGCATTCAGCAGGGTCAGGCCGGACCGAAGCATCACCGCCAACTGTTGCAGGGCCAACTCCACGTCCACCGAACGCACCGGCAACCATCCTCTCGGGTTCAACGATTCCGTCAAACCAACGCCCGTCTCGGCCGCGATCTGGATGTCGAGCACGAGCCAACCCCGGGATCGTAGTTCGGAAGCCAGCACCACCGCCGATGCCGCCGACTGCATGCCCCGCTGGGTACGACCTCCGGTGTCTCTCGCGGTAAATGTGAAGGCGGGCATGGATCAATGGGACGTTGGAATCACCACGCAGCCACCGCGTTGCGGACTTCCTCATGACTCGTCACCCCCGCCGCCAGCTTGTTGAGGGCGTCGTCCAGCAACAGCGGCAACCCCCGCTTCTTCATCTCCGCCAGAATTTCCACCTCCTGCGCACCCCGATTCACAATCTGCGACCACGACTCATCCAGGGGAAGGAACTCGAAAAGGGCCAACCGACCGGCATTGCCCTTGCCGCCGCAATACAGGCAACCCCCCTTCGTGTAACTCACCTGACCCGCCGCTTCCGGACGACCCAACGCGCCGGCTTCGGTCGCAGTCAGGAGACCAGGCCGATGACAACGCCCACAAAGCCGCCGGACCAACCGCTGCGCAATGCTCAGCCGCAAGGTTGACGCGATCAGATAACGTTCGACTCCCATGTCACCCAACCGCGTCACCGCTCCCGCCGCCGTGTTGGTATGCAATGAACTGAAGACAAGGTGTCCCGTCAGCGACGCCTTCACCGCTATACCCGCCGTCTCTCCGTCCCGGATCTCGCCGATCATCACCACGTCCGGGTCATGACGCAGGATGCTTCGCAATGCCCCGGCAAACGAGGTCTTGTCCGCCGAATCCACCGACACCTGGGCCACACCCTGAATGTCGTACTCCACCGGATCCTCCACCGTGATGATGTTCAATGCCTCCAATTCGAGGAGGCGCCGGATCCCGGCGTAGAGCGTCGTCGACTTCCCGGAACCCGTCGGTCCGGTCAAAAGGATCATGCCGTGGGGCTGCGCCAATGCCGCCTCGAACAGTTGCAGATGACCCGCATCCATCCCCAATCGTTCCAGCGTCAGCACCCCCGTCTGCAACCCCAGCAATCGCAGCGTCAGACGTTCGCCCCACTTCGTTGGCAACGTCGCCGCCCGGATGTCCAGGGTCTTGCCATCCCCGTAATTGTGCCGGAATGCGCCGTCCTGCGGCGCCCGCTTCTCCGAAATGTCCATCTGCGCCAGAACCTTGAACCGATTCGTCAGGTTCCCCGCGATCGCCATCGGCAACCGATGGATCTCTTCCAACCCGCCATCCACCCGGAATCGGATCCTCAACGAGTCCGGACCCGGATCAATGTGGATATCCGACGCCTGCCTCAGGACCGCCGAGTAAAGCAGATCGTCGGACAATCCGGCGACATCGATCGGTTCGCCATCCGCCTGACGCCCCCCCAACTTTCCCATGGCCGGCGTGCTTCCCGCACCCGGCTTGAGATTCCCATAGACCCGGGAAAGAGCTCGCCGCAGCGAATCCGGATCCGCCGCCACCGGCTCGATCGGAAGTTCAAAGGTCCGTTGGATCGCACCCAGGCTGGCTGCATCCCGAACATCCGCACAGGCGACATGCACCCGGCCTCGCCACTCGACAAACGGCAACATCTCGCGGCGCATGGCCAGATTGGCGGGAACCCGCAACGCCAGCATGGGGTCAACCCGCACCTCGTCCATCTGCAAGGGCGCGGCCGGCGTCGCCCCCATCAATGCGTTGTCTGGTCGGATGCTCATGACTTGGAAATCGGTCCTGGATTTGACCGCCGCAACAATGCCGGGTTGCTCTTGAACCGCTGGATGCGTTCCCGGAGCACTGTGGGATTCTTGGTGAAATTGAAGGCTGTCGGCTCCGAAATCATGCCATCCACCAGCAACCGCGCCAGGTCCTGCTCGAAGGTCTGCATCCCATGCATCCCACCCACTTCCATCGCCGAATAAACCTGCGCACTTCGCGCCGTCGCAATCAGGTTGGCCACCGCAGGATTCACCAGAAGCACCTCGCTCAAGGCCACCCTTCGCCTCCGACCATGAGGTCCCATCTTGGCCTGCAATCCATCCGCCAACAACAACTGCTGGGCCACCACCGCCCGCAACACCAGCGCCAGCTGGCGGCGTACTCCGTCCTGTTCCCCCGCCGGAAACACCGACACCAGACGTTCAATCACACCCACACAATCGCCCGCGTGCACCGTTGTGAAAACCAGGTGACCCGTCTCCGCTGCCGTAATCGCCGTCCGGATGGTGCTGATCTCGCGGATCTCACCTACCAGGATCACATCCGGATCCTGCCGGAGCGAAGCCACCAATGCGTCATAGAAGGTCCCGCAATCAATTCCCACCTGGCGCTGGTTCACCAGGGATTTCGCCGGGGCATGCACATACTCCACCGGATCTTCAATGGTGATGATGTGGGCGTTGTACGTCCGATTGATCCGATCCAGCAGTGCCGCCAACGTCGTGCTCTTTCCCGCACCCGTCGGTCCCGCCACCACGATCAACCCGTCCGGAAGATCACAAAGTGAATAGAGCGATTCCGGCATTCCCAACTCCGCCAGGCTGCGGAACCGGTCGTCCAATCGCCGGAAAGCGACGCAAAGCTCGTTGGTCCGGCGATACACATTGAAGCGGTACCGAACCCCATCGCAGGTAATCGCACCATCCAGGTCTCCGGCCGACTCCAAATGCTTACGATTTCCGTGCTGCACCAGATCCGCCGTGATGGCCCGCAACTCGTCCGCCGAGAGTCGGTCCTCGCCATTGACCGGCAACAACTGACCCGAGTTCCGCATCAGCGGATACTGGTCCGGCACCAGATGGAGATCAGACGCCTGGGTCTGCACCGTGATGCGCAACAGGTTGCGCAGGCGCGGACTCAAACCGGATTTCCCGGAGCTTATTGCCAGAGTCGGAGTCTCCACGATTTTCCGGGTTGATTGCCTTTGTCAGTCATCTCCAAGGCCACGGGCACTGCCGCAATCTCGGATCGGGAAAGTTCCTCCAGCGCATCCAGCATGCTGAGGAACCCCCCTTGAAGGCGGACCTCCCACAACACCGGGTAGCGGGCAGGTCCCAGGGTCGCCCGCGCCCGATCGGCCAACTGTTGCAGCGCCGGAGTCAGCGCGGACGCGTTCGTCAACATCGACTGCTCCTGCAACAGCAACCCATGCCGGGACCACAGCCCGGAGAGATGATCATTCCCCATCAACCGGTCCGTCGCATTGGTCCAGGATGCCGTGAGCCGTCCAAGTTCCTCCCGCAAGGGCTGGATCTCAGCCTGCGCCTTCTCCAGCTCACGGGCCAGAAACACGCCCCGGACCCGCTCGGCATCCAGATCGACACTCCTCGGCGCCCGCTCCTCAGCCACGCGCACCTGCGCTGTCAACGCCTTCACCCGCTGGATCGGCGCTTTCGTGAACGCCCATGCATAAAGGATCAGGATGAACAATCCAGGCAGGACCACGAGCAGGACCTTGTCCCGTCGTGTGATGTTGATTCCGCCGCCGGTTCCCATGGTTCAGGTGGTTGTTGTCGTTCTTCAGGGAGTTCCAGTCGTGGCAGCTCCGCCCGGCGGCAGCGCCAACGCCGTCGCACCCTGCATCCCACCCCCAGCCGTCGCATCGGGAACTCCATTGGTCGCCCCCGGCAGAACCGGTTCCGGCAAGGTAACCCGCAGCGACCAGTCCAGCTTCCAGGGACCACCCCCCTCCGTCAGCTCGAGGGCACGCCGTCGCGGTGGTTCAATGCGCCACCCGAAAGGCTCAACCGCTGTGGCAATGTTGGTCGCGAATCCAGGGACATCCGGCGACAGCGACAGTCCGGTCAGATGAAGTTCTCCCGCATGCTCGTGGATGCTGAGGATCGCCAGGTTTGGAGGGGTCGCCCGGGCCAGGGTGCCCAGCAGGACGGCATGGCGCCGATGCTCCTTGTCGAGGGTGTCCTTCCAGAACTCCCGCAGGTCCCGCAACTCCCGCGACTCGTTCCGGACCGTGTCCAACTGGCCCTGCAACGAGTTGGCCTGCGCCGTGAGTGCCGCCATTTCCTTGGCCGGTCGTTCAGCCTCCACCAGCAGCCGTTTCAACACCCTTTCCCGATGCTGAAGGAAAAAATAGTGTCCCACACAGATGGCCCCCGCCATCAGTGCCAGGCCCGCCGCAATCGCCACGCGCTGGGTGTCAGGAATCGGCCTCGGCAATGGCCGCACCATGGGAACCCGGATGCGGTCCCCCATCAACTCCAGCACCCACTCCTGAAGCCAGGCCTTGAGGATCATCTCCTCATCCAGCGACACGCTCGGCCCATCCGCGTACTGGATCAACGAACTGTCAGCCACCATCATCCCGCGCTCCGTCGGCTGATTACCCATCCATTGATCCACCTGCGCACGCCACATCCCACGGGAAGGAGCCGATCCCACCACCAGTGCACGAGGAGAGGCCGGCGCACTCCCATCCACACACATCACCACATCGTTCCACAACTCAACCCGCTGCCATCCGGTCGTGATATGTCCCACCGGCCGCAAGAGCCCACCGGGATGCGAAACACCCCGTAGGAAAGCTTTCCGCTGGTCCAGGGCAACCTGCATCAGCGTCAGATCCGCCTGAGACATCTGCGTCACCCAGAAACTCCGTTCCGAACCCGTCCCACCCGAAGCCACCGCCGACAGGGCGGAATCGAAAGGATTGATCCCGGACAACGCCTCCGCCTCGAAACTCAGTGCATTCGACAACTCGGACCCTTCGAGCCCAGCCACCTTGCCCCCAGGGACCTGCAGGATCTGGGTCGAGACACCCGAAGCCAGAACATACACCCCCACCCGCCGGGGCGGACCGAGCAGGAAAGCCGCGTCCACCAGCACCGGCAACGTCTCCCCGGCCGGTGCCCGGGCCTCCCAGATCTGCCGCAACTGCCAGTCCGGCTTTCCATCGAAATCCGCCCGGATCAATCGGGTGGGCGTGATCAACAGCAAGGTCACCGAATCGCGTCGGCCCCCCGGATTCAAGAACGGGAATGTCATGGCAACGGTATGTTGATGTTCTGCACTCCGGGACGGATCGGGAAATAGACCATTCGGGAGGCCGAATAAGGAGATGCTGCGTTCGTTCTTACGTAAGCCCGAATCATACGAGTCCCCACTGTAGGCGAATTCGTGCCGTCAAAGCTGAAAGTCGTATTAAAGCTCATATACGGAGCCTGCTGAGCCCAAACCCGCAGCGGGCGGGTGTCAGCGCCCAAGCCCAAATTTGGGTTTGGCCCATATAACATAACCATCACCCAATTGGTTGTTCCAAAGGGAAGTATAGTTGAAGCGCAGTTCACTGTTACGGTCAGGGGAACACGATACTCATTGGTCTGAATTCCCGCAAAAAAACGACCCGAATAGGCATCCCCTCCTAATGGCGCACCATCGAACCCCGACTGACTGAAAACACCTACCACCTCCCTACCAATATCAGTGACTGCCGTATAGGTCGGATCCTCCGGAAGCCCGAATGGTTGAAGGGTGGAATTGGTCCGGAAGGCGAGCAACATCGTAGGCCACCCATTGATCGCAGCAAGACTGCTGTCCATGTCCAAACGACTGGCCAACGGTTTGCTCCAACCATCCACCAAGGTTGCCTCCGTTGAGGGCTTCCGCAGATACGGGCCTCGCCACCCCGCCGCAATGCGCGGACTTCCGAAAGACAGCATAGACAAATCTGTTACAGCAGTAATCAAGGTCTGCGATGTGTTCGCCGATGTCGCTTGATACAGGGCGTAAGGCCTAAGTCCGCTAGGAAGTGCTTCGGAATAGAGTTCCCCCAAATCGGGCAAAATAAAACCAGACTCTGAATGGGAAAATCCCGTCGATCTCGGCGGCCGCCCCATGTCCGCAACGAAACCTGTGACGAGAGGACTGCCATCCGGTGTCACCTGATTCTGCGGGCCCAACACCACATCCCGGAAGGTCGTCAGTGCCTTCTGCGTCATTTCATATCGCGTCTGGTTTCCCAGATCCGACGTCGACTGGATCGCCACCGTCGCCAGCACCGCCAGAATCGCCACCACCACCAGCAACTCGAGCAGCGTCATTCCCTGCTGTGCAGAGTTCGGATGGATGGCTGGAACCCGGATCATGAGGTTGATCTCTAGTGCTGCAACCACACCACAACGTCGTCGCCCGCCAATCCCGGATTCGCCTGAAAGTGCGCGTAGGTCTGCAAACTCGCGATGTTGAGTTCCGTCTGCAAGATCCCGTCCGGTCCCGCCGATACCAGCCTCGAATTCTGCATCACATAAACCGCCATGTCCGCATTCCCGCGCGGATCCCCGAAATCAACAATGTTCACGCCGAAATAATCCGATGGCCACTGCATCACGATGGGATTCCCCCAGGCATCAATCGGTGATCGGTAAACACCGCCGCCACTCAAACGGGAGGTATATCCCCGGGCGGGAATCACTGGAATCGGTCCGCCCTGAAACTGGAGATAAGGTCCCCTCCAACCCACCCGCCGGGTCGGGCTGTAGGCCTGCATCGCATAGAAATAGGCCGCAGCCTCGGGGCTTGCGCTCCAGACATCCGCTGCATCAGAAGGTGGGCGACTGAGCCACTCCAGATACCGCGGGAAAAACCACATGTCCTGGTTCATGTCCCGCCAGTAACCAGGATTTTCCATCGATCCGTAGATCGCCGACTTGATCCGGCCGAGGGTGGCTTCGGTTGCAATGCGCCCTGCGGTCTTGTTGCCGCCGGCCCCTGTGAACAAAAGCGAATTGGGACTCAGGCTATAGGTCACCAGACCCGCCATGAATGCCACGATGGCCACCACCACCACCAACTCGAGGAGGGTCAAAGCCGCTCCGAGTCTACACCGATTGAAATTGATCTGCATGGGCTTCCCTTCCGACGTCCGCTTGCCGGACGCCATTCCCCGTCGCCGTGAACGCAGAGTCTTCCAAAGACAAGGCGCCTGCCCGCTCACGGGCAGGCGCCCCATTCACATCATGACCAATCCCGAACGGAATCAGTTCGCGTAGTACTGCTGCAGGTCACCTTCAGCAGTGGTGATGCCAGCGCCGGTGAAGGCACAAGCTCCAACGAAACGGGCTCTGCGGGCTGCGCCAAGGCCGTCAACCAAGAATACCAAGCCATAGCGCTGGTAAGAGGTTGTCGGATTTTCCAATGCATTGGCACCCGCACGAACGGGAGCATCCTGAAGCATCTGGTTGCCGCCTACGATCGAAGCAAGCTTGTTCAAACCGAAGACAATATACTCAGGACTGTCGGCAGTGACATAATTGCCACGAAGAGTTGCTTGGACAGCCGGATTATCGATCACTGCGACCTGAAGGCCATTAGCAAGAGTGATTGGTAAAGCTGCACTCACATTGAAGGTAGCATCATTGACGATGTTGGTATCCAAATGCCTATAGGAGGTGATCCCCAATGCTGAGAGAGCAGAAACATCATTGCCAGTCAGGCCGTACGTACCCATCTGAGCACTGCTGGGTGGCGCCAGCTTACTGAACAAAACAGTTGCCCCCGTATCGAGCAACGAATCATACCCCGTGCCGTAGGTGAGGGCGGTGGTGTAGTTGATCTGGACGGCGCGAGCGACGTCCTGGATGGAGGAGGCGGAGGTGGAGCGACTGGCCCGGCTGAGGAGGCCGGGGAAGAAGGCGAGGACCAAGCCGACCAACGCCACCAAGATGGCGAGGACGACCACGAGTTCGATGAGGGTCAAGCCGCGTGCGGCCTGACGACGAGCCTTTTGGAGTACGTTCATATATTTCCTGTAGTGTGTGCCTGAATACGCCACCAAATCGGGCGGGTTACCCAAGGAAACTGGGGGTCCTTGAATCGCCCTCCACCGGGTGGCGGTGGGACACTTCCCCGGCCCACACCCAACGGGCAAGAACATTTTTTGCAACTCTTCAAGCCCCATTTCCCTGATAAGTTGCCCCCAATACCCGACAACATCTGTGGCGGATGCGCTTACACCCATGAAACGTGTAAGGAATGCACCCAAACCCTCACCAATGATTGACCGACAGTCCCCAGGGATTTTCCCTTGCAGGCATCCGAACCCACTCCGACAACAGCGCGGATGCTTGAAATGCTCCGGTGAATTCAGGGTCGAGGAGGGTGACGAGGTCAAAGTTCCTGACCAGCATCTGATCCAGCGCGTCTGCTTGAAGCGCTCCCACGGAATCCGGGGAGTGTCACTTCTTTAGACCTCCAGGCAATCGCCACGCCTTCGGGATCCTGTTCGCCGCAAAACCATTCTCTCGAATCCCTAGGGCTCAACGCGATTGGCCGGAGGCATGCAGATCGGCTCAAATGTAGAATGTTTAGACGCGACCCATTGCCTCTTCCCGGGGAAAGCCAATTCGCCGAAACGTGCACGAATCCCAACGGGATTCCGGCCATGGCCCAGGGTCGCCGAGCTCGCGAGGCTACCCTGGGTCAAGCGCCCGAAGGCGATTCCAACCGCAACGCGGTTGTGGCCATCGACGGTCGGAGCCCCATGCGTCCCGGCGCATCGATGTTGATGCAATCACCGGCCACAACCGCCTTGCGGTTGGATCTCACGGGGATGGTTTTCCCAGGGTAGGTCCTCGTTCCTCAGCCCAACCCTGGGCTCAGGGCCGAAACGCCGTTGGCGTTGTTAGNNTCCCCAACCCATCCGCATCCCGGAGCAATGCCATCCAATGCCTGCTGCGATCCCCCTCTGTGCTCTCTGTGTCCTCTGTGGTGACATTTCCGCCTGCCTCCACGGGCTGGAAACCGAATTTGCCCATCCGGTACATGTGCCGAACCGAAAGCGTTTTCGTCGGATCCTTCTCCAAGACCGAATCCAACGCGGTTGTTCAGGCCCCAAACGAACATCATGCATACGCGCTGCATCTGATCACCGGTGGAGGGTTGGCAATCGCTGGAAGACCAGTTTCGCGACCGTGGGGTCCGCCAGGTCATTGGAGTGCGCCCGTCCTCTGGCGCCTTGGATCGACGGTTCACACACACTCACACACACCCGACGCGATCGTGCGCCATGCTTGTCTAGGCGGGGTTCAAGGCGGTGGAGGCTACCCGCATCCAGCACGCCTCGCGTTCGCCGGAGCGTGGAGGCAGGTGGCCTTGTTGTGGCCCCTCTGGAGCGGCAGGAGACAGCCGCCGCTGCCGGAACTAGGGTTCACCCGACCCTTTTGAAACCCACTGTCACAGTCGGGGATCGGAAGTCCCGGTGACTGAAGCCCACCTAAGGATCCAGCACGGGTAGGAAGGAAGGATGGTGCGAGGTGCAGGGTTTGAACCTGCGACCCCTTGCGTGTGAAGCAAGTGCTCTACCGCTGAGCTAACCTCGCAAAGAGGCGCGTTATGTGCGGTTTTTCAGGCGACCAATCAAGCGGGAATTTCGAAAGCCTGCAGTGCGGATCCGTGGAACCGGAGTCGGATCGACCGACAATGCCGGGTGAGATCCATCCATTGAGGCCACTGAAATCCCATGGCGGTAGGCGCCCCGTGTTGATTCCACATCCCGTGCCTTCCTGCTCGAAAGTGCGGTGACCCATCCCTGCCCCACCGGTTCGCCGCAGAAATTCCTTCCGTCCGCCCCGCCGGTTCGCACACTGCGCGCCCGATGAGTTCCAAGACGCTCCGAATTGCGGCCCTGGCTGGCGATGGCATAGGGCCGGAAGTGATGGCTGAAGCCCTGAAGGTGCTGGGGGCGGTTGCCCACCGGTTTGAGATCGAGGTCCAGGTGACCGAAGCGCCGGTCGGTTGGGCGGGAATTGATGCCAGCGGAAAGGCCCTGCCCGACGTCACCCTGGCCTTGTGTCGGGAATCCGACGCCATCCTGTTTGGCTCGGTGGGATTGC
Source organism: Verrucomicrobia bacterium UBA6176 (assembly GCA_002422905.1). Classification (GTDB taxonomy): domain Bacteria; phylum Verrucomicrobiota; class Verrucomicrobiia; order Limisphaerales; family UBA9464; genus UBA6176. The sequence goes on along the minus strand of DITU01000107.1, from coordinate 31,417 downwards.
CGGACCGGGACCCGACCGTCCCAAAGGAAGAAAGGCCGGAGCGGGCCGCCCTGCTCCGGATCCGGAAGGAATTCGGATTGTTCGCCAACCTTCGTCCCGTCCGATTGCCCAAGGCATTATCGCATGCGTGCCCCCTCAAGCCTGAGCGGCAGGGCGATGGCATTGACCTTCTTGTTGTCCGGGAACTCACGGGGGGAATGTATTTCGGACAGCCCAAGCTCACCGAGGAGATCACCCTGGCCGACGGCACGCGCACCCGCCGCGCCATCGACACCATGGTCTACACGGAACCGGAGATTGAGCGCATCGCGCACGTTGCCTTCCAGACCGCCCGGGGACGACGTCGCAAGGTCACTTCCATCGACAAGGCCAATGTCCTCGAGAACGGGATCCTGTGGCGTGAAGTGGTGACCCGCATTGGTGCCGGCTATGCGGACGTCAAACTCGACCATCTCTTTGTGGACAACGCCGCCATGCAATTCCTGCTGAAGCCCACCCAGTTCGATGTCGTGCTGTGCGAGAACCTGTTCGGCGACATCCTGAGTGACGAGGCCGCCGCCCTGGCGGGTTCCCTGGGAATGCTGCCCTCCGCCAGCCTTGGAGCGACCGCCGGCGAACGCACCTTTGGATTCTATGAACCCGCCGGCGGAACTGCCCCTGATATCGCCGGCAAGAACCTCGCCAATCCCATCGCCCAGATCCTCTCCACCGCCATGATGTTCCGCCACAGCTTCGGCATGGAAGCCGCCGCGGCCGCCATCGAAGCCGCCGTCGCGAAGGTCATCGATCAGGGCCTGCGCACCGGAGACATCTTCAATCCCGCGGATCCGTCCGCCCGCCTGGTGGGAACCCGGGAAATGGGTGATGCCGTGGTGGCGGCGCTCTGAGCGGACCCGGCCTACCGTATCGAGCCATGCAACGGTGGATCCAGGGCCTGCTGCTGGTGGGAGTGCTGGCTGCGTTGGGTGGCTGTCTCCGGGCTCCCTCCCCACCCCTCGCCCGCTACGAATTCGAGTCTGTCCAGATGGCGATCCCTTTCCGGATCGTCCTCTATTCCCATGACGGATCCGCGGCCACCAACGCCGCCCTGGCCGCCTGGGACCGCGTCTCCGAACTCAATCGGATCCTGTCGGATTACAATCCGGAATCCGCCCTGAGCCAACTCGGCTCCACCGCCCCACATTCCGAACCTGTCCTGGTTCCCCCCGAGTTGTACCGTGTCCTGTCCCGCGCCGGTGAGATCAGCGGGGCGTCGGACGGAGCCTTCGACATCTCGGTGGGTCCACTCACGCAGCTTTGGCGACGTTCCCGCCGGCAACGTGAACTCCCCACCCCCGAACGCCTTCGCGAACCTCTCGCCGCGGTCGACTGGCGGGCCATTGAGCTGCATCCGCCCGACCGGGTCCGCCTGCTGAAGCACGGGATGCGGCTGGATGCCGGAGGAATTGCCAAGGGTTATGCGCTGGACGAAGCGACCCGGATCCTGCGCCAGCATGGAATCCGCTCCAGCCTGGTGGCCGGGGCCGGCGATCTGGTGGTGACCGAACCGCCCCCCGGCCAACCCGGTTGGCGGATTGAAATCGCCCCCATCGATGCCCCGTCCGCGCCGCCTGCCCGGACCGTTTGGCTGCGCGACGCCAGCCTCTGCACTTCGGGCGACCTCTTCCAGCACGTGGAAATCAACGGCCAACGCTACTCCCACATCGTGGATCCCCGGGTCGGCCTTGGCATCACCGACCACAGCCTCGTCACCGTCATCGGGCCGGATGGCATCACGTGTGACGCCTTGTCCACCGCCATCTCGGTGGCCGGTCCGGCGCGGGCATTGGATCTGGCCCGGCAGTTCGACGCCGAAGTGTTGGTGGTCCGGCTCCCGGGACAGGCGTTGGAACGGGTGGAATCCGCTGGCTTCAGGAATTGGGAATCCAGGACACGTTGAAGGAACCCGGCTGCCCGGCCGTGACGTCCACCCTTCTTCCATGTCTCAATCCCAATCTCAGATCGTCCCATGCCGGAATCCCCGCACCCTGCCTTGTCCATCGAGACCGATGCCCCCACCGCCGTAGCCCAACTGTTGTTGGAAGCGCATGGGGCCGGGGTCAGTGACATCCATCTCCAGACCGTGACCGGCGCGGTGGAAGTCCGTTGGCGGTTGGACGGGGTGCTTCAGGATCGCCTCCCCATTGCCCATCCGCTGGGGGAACGGGTCCTCGGCCGGATCAAGTACCTTGCCCGGCTCAAGACCTATCAGGAATCCCTGCCCCAGGATGGTCGGATTGCCGCCGCGGAAGCCGGGTTGCCGGAAGATGTCCGGGTGGCCACCTACCCGACCCTGACCGGGGAGAAGATCGTGCTGCGGCTGTTTGGATCGCGGGTGGCGCCGAAGCTGGATGAACTCGGATTCCCGCTTCCCCTGCTGCATTCGCTCCAGACCGCTCTCGTTCAACCCACCGGCCTCATCCTCTTCACCGGCCCGGCCGGCAGCGGCAAATCCACCACCGTCCAGGCCTGCCTCCGGGAACTCGTCGCGGGCGGCGGACGCCACATCGTCACCGTCGAGGATCCCGTCGAACAACAGATCCCCGGCGTCATGCAGACCGAGATCAACGAGGCCCGCGGACTCGGTTATGCCGCTGCCATCCGGCATCTCCTCCGACAGGATCCCCAGGTGCTGGTGCTGGGAGAGATCCGGGATGACGAAACCGCTGGGTTGGCCGTTCGCGCTGCACTGACCGGGCATCTGGTGATTTCCACGCTCCACGCCGGCTCGTGTCAGGGGGTGCTGGAACGACTCCGGCTCATGGTACCGGACGCCTTCGCGGTCGCCGCCGCGCTGACCCTCGTGGTCAACCAACGTTTGCTGCGTCGCCAGTGCCCGTCCTGTCAGGGATCCGGTTGCGCCCGGTGCCACTCCACCGGCTTCCAGGGCCGCATCCCACTCGTCGAACAGGTCGCCATCACCCCGCCCCTTCGTCCTGCCCTGCGCTCCGGCGATTTCGCCCCGTTCCAACCCGAACCTTCCCTCCACACCGGCGCCGCCCAACTCGTCGCCGCCAGCCTCACCCTGCCCTCAGAGGTCCAACGCATCCTCGGATCATGAACCTGAACCCCGACCAATTCGCCTTCCTCAATCGCCAACTCGCCGCGCTCATCGCCGATGGCGTCCCCCTCGAAGGCGCCCTCCGCGAAACCGCCCGCGACCTCTCCGGCCCACTCCAATCCGAATTGCGCGCCCTCGAATCCGACCTCTCCCAGGGCATCCCCCTCGACCAAGCCATCCAAAAGCGTCGCCTGCCGGAGCTCTACATCCGACTGGTCCGCGCCGGGGCTGCGGGTGGCGATCTGGGTTCCGCCCTCAACACTGCCGCGGATCACTTCGAGGAAACCGCCCGGCTCCGACGCCGCACCGGCTCCGCCCTCACCTATCCAGCCATCGTGTTGGTCGTGGGCATCGGACTGAGTTTCATCACCCATTACATCAACACCGCGGGCGTCGCCGCCAACGAAACCCTGTTCGGGGTCGCCACACCCGACAATGCGACAGGCCTGCCCTGGCTTCTGGGCGCCGCGACCTACATACCCCGCGTCCTCGGAACCCTCCTGACCATTGCCCTGCTTCTCTTCATCGTACCCGTCACCCGACGTTGGTTGTTCTGGAAACTCCCCGGCTTCCGCGACGCCCATCTGTCCCAGGTCGCGGCTTCCCTTGGCCTTCTCACCTCCCGCGATTGCCCCCTGCCCGAAGCCGTGCGGATCGTGCGCCAACTCGAAGCCCAATCTCCTGCCGGTGCCGAACTCACCCTCTGGGAATCACGACTGTCCTCCGGCTCCCAACGGCTCTCCGACATCACCCGATCCGATTCCAGCCGGTTCCCTCCGCTGTTCCATTGGCTGATCCTTTCGGCCGGTGAAAGACTCCCCGACGGCTTCGCCCGCGCCGCCCGTCACTATCGGGAACGTGCCCGGTACCGGTTCGATCTCCTCATCCACGGATTGCTCCCCATCAGCATCCTGGTCCTGGGTTTGTTCTTCGTCGTCAACTTCCTCCCGGTGTTCGTCTCGATGAGCATCATGCTCGACACCCTGGGCATGGAATGACCGATCAGAACGCTCTTCCATGGACTCCACCCAGTTTATCCCCACCCTGCTCCGGATCACGGTCGCCCTGCTGATGCTCGGAGCGTTGGCCGGCATTGGCTGGGTCCTCTATTGGCTGGCCACCCTGCCATCGCGTCGACGCGAGCGCGCCCGCCAATTCATCTCGTTGCTCCAGGTTGCCGTCGATGAAGGACGCGTCCCGGACCAGGTGCTGGTCAGTGCCGCGCACTCGTTGGATCCGGAATTGTCGGTCCGACTCCAATTGCTGGTGGCCTATCTTGAGGAAGGCCTGAGCCTGACGGAAGCCATCGAACAGGTGCCGTCCCTCCTCCCTCCCAACATCCGGGCGATGATCGAAGTGGGACTCAGACAGGATCAATTGGCCGCCGTGCTGCCGGCTGCGCGACGGGTAACCGAAGAGACCCTGGACCCCCAGCGTGGAGGTCTCGCCGCCGTGCTGACCGGGCTCACCCTACCGGCTCTCATCGGGTCCGGGTTCGTCCTGATGATCAGCATCAATGTCCTGCCGAAGTTCCGCATGTTGGCCAACGAACTCAATCCCGCCTCCACGCCCCTGCCCCTCTTCACCCAGCAGGTGTTCGAGTTCGCTTCGGTCGGAGCCCTCATCCTCATCGGGCTTGTCCCGCTCCTGTTGGGGGTCCTGTTCGGACGCACCGCCGGGTCCCGCCTCGGCATGGTCGGGCTCGACGCACTCCGGCTTCTGCTTCCGTGGAATAGGCTTTGGGCCCGACGCGATTTCGCCGGGCTGCTCGCCCTGCAACTCGACGCCGGGGTGCGTGAGTCGGATGCCGTCGAACGTGCCGCCAAGGCCACCGGCAACCGCCGCATCCAACGCCGCGCCCAACGCGCCCTCGGAGATCTCGCGTCCGGCAAGCCCCTTCCCGAGGCCATCGCCCGGATCGAGTCCGCCCCCGGTTTCAACTGGCGCCTCCGTTCCGCCCTCGACCGGCCCGGCTCCATCTCCGTCGCCCTCCATCACTGGATACTCGACCTCGATGAACAGGCCCGCGCCCGGGAACTCGTGGCAGGCCAACTCGTCGCCAGCGGCATCCTCCTCACCCACGCCACCATCATCGCCGCCGTCGTCGTCGCCATCTTCCTCACGCTCATCCACTTCATCGAAGGAGCCCTGCAATGAACCCCCGCACCCACCGTTCCCGTCGCCGCCACGGTGCCCTTCAGGCCGACCTCGTCACCGCCCTCGCCCTCGCCGCCTTGGTCGTCATTCCCTTCGGCTACGGCTTCCTCAATCACCAACGCCTGATCCGCAACGAGACCGTCCACGCCACCCTGTTGGGAATGCTCGATGGCGAATTGGAAGTCCTCGCCGCCGGTGAACACCGCGCCTTCCCCACCGGCACCTCCCCCTATCCCTTGCACGGTCTCGCCACCCAATCCCTCCCGCCCGGCACCTGCACCCTCACCCGCGAAACCAGCCCGGAGCAAACCCACCAGATCACCCTCGAGTGGAAACCGACCGCAACCAACTCCCTGCATGTCGTCCGCCTCACCCGAGTCATCCCCGCGCTGCCATGAAACTCTCTCCATCCACTCCAAGCCATGCCCGGGCCGGGATCACCCTGATCGAATGCCTCGCCTACATCAGCACCCTGCTCGTCATCGCCGGTGTCGCCTTCAATTCCCTTGGCCGACTCTGGGCGGTCACGGGACGTCTTGCGGGTGTCACCGATGACCTCCGCGATTCCACCCGGTCCGGTGAACAATGGCGGGCCGATGTCCGCGCCGCCCACGGACCGATCCGGATCGAGGAAGGAGGCTTGGCCTGCGTCATCGAGACCACCAACGGTCCCGTGATCTGGTTTCATGGCGCCGGTTCACTCTGGCGTCGGGCCGGAGATCTCGAACCCAGTTGCTGGCTGCGTCGGGTGGAGACCTGCCAGTTCAATCCCGACCCTCGAACCCATGTCGCCGCCCTCCAACTCAACGTCCAGTTGATGCCCCGATCCCGTCAATCGCGCCAGCCTTCGGCCTTCACCTTCCTCGCAGTCCCCACCGCCCCCATCGCCGTCACCCCATGAACCTCACGCCCTCCACGAACCATCGTCGCTCCGGCATGATGGCCACCGTCCTGATGGTCGCCGTCATCGGCCTGCTCGCCACCCTCACCATCATCAATGCCGGCACCGTCCGACGCGCCCGACGCGAACGTCAATTGCTCGAGTCCCGTCAACAGCAGCAGTGGCAACGCGTCATTCCCGCCCCGGCCGCCCTTCGCTCCCCGAATCCTCCGCCCGTCAACGTCCGTTCCTGAATGCAACCCCGGTCCGAAGACATCGTCCGGTCGCTCCGCTCCTTCACCTTCGGCTGGATCGGACTTCTTCCCTGCATCGGCCTGCCATTCGCACTCGGCGCCGTCGTCCTCGGCACATTGAATCTCCGTTCCCAGACCCTCCGACATCATCCCGCACGCCGGTTGGCACGCTGGGCAGTGTTCCTGGGTTGGCTGGGTCTGCTGATCACCGTGGGCCCCGTCGTGGTACTGCTCCTGAATCATTTCAAAAGTACCTACTGAACGGCTGGAGCCGGCGCCACGGAGCGGTGAGTTCCACTCGCCGACCCCATGCCCAACGACGATCCACCGTCGCCGCTCCAATTCCCAGCGCATCACCAGCGCCCCTCGTTGCTTGCGGCCCGGGTCCGCTTTTGAAACCGTCGCCGTCCGCTTTATGGGACACGTCAAGCTCCACATCCCCGGTCCGGTCGAAGTCAGTCCGCAGACCTTTGCCGCCATGTGCCAACCGATGATCGGTCATCGCGGCCAGGGCTTCAAAGACCTCTACGCCCGCGTCCAACCCCAACTCCAGACCCTCCTCGGCACCCGTCAACTGGTCTATCTCTCCACCTCCAGCGCCTGGGGCGTCATGGAGGGCGCCGTCCGGAACCTGGTCACCCGCAAGGTCCTCAACTGCATGTGCGGCGCCTTCTCGGACAAGTGGTTCGACGTCTCCAAACGGTGCGGCAAACAGGCGGAAGCCCTTCAGGTTCCCTGGGGTTCACCCATCCGCGCTGCCGACATCGACGCCCGCCTCGCCACCGGCCAGTTCGATGCCCTCACCCTGATCCACAATGAGACCAGTTGCGGCGTGATGAGCCCGCTGGACGAGATCGCGGCGCTCAAGTCGAAGTATCCGGACGTCACCTTCATCGTCGATGCCGTCAGTTCCATGACGGCCTTGCCCATCGGATTCGATGCCCTGGGCATCGACATCCTGTTGGCCGGCACGCAGAAGGCCTTCGCGCTTCCGCCCGGCCTGTCGGTGTTCACGGCTTCTCGCGCCGCCCTCGCCAAGGCCGCCACCGTTGCCGACCGCGGTTACTACTTCGACCTCGTGGAGTTCGAAAAGAATGCCCGGGACAACATGACCCCGAGCACGCCTTCCATCCCCCACATCTACGCCCTCGCTTCAAAACTCGACGAGTTCTTTGCCGAAGGCCTCGAGGCCCGGTACGCCCGCCACACCGCCACCAATGCGCTCATCCGCGACTGGGCGACGCGCCACGGGTTCACCCTCTTCCCCGAACCCGGCTTCGAGTCCGCCACCTTGGTCTGCGTCAACAACGGCGCGAAACCCGGCGGCCGCGTCATCGATGTCGCCAGGTTCCAGAAACTCGTGAAGGAACGCGGCATCCTCATCGACGGCGGTTACGGCAAGATCAAGGGCACCACCTTCCGCATCTCCAACATGGGCGATGAAACCGTTGAAAGCATCGGAGCCCTGATCGCCGTCCTGGACGACGCCCTGGCGAAACTCTGAGCCAGCCCCCGTTCACGCCCTCCGGCGGGACGCCAGCAGCGCGCGCAGCAGGGAACGTGACATCAGCAGCCATTGCCAGAGCGGCAGGTAGAGGAAGACCTGGATGTTCCGCACGCCGCGCGGGTGGAACAACAGGTAGTAGGAATAGATCACGAGCCCCATCACCGCCGCGACGATGGTCCAGATCCGCAGCGCATTGGCTTCGGGCAGGCGCCGCGAAAGCCAGCCTGAAGCGATTGCCAACAGGAAGGGCAACATCGACCACGGCAACAGCAGTCCGTAAATCGGGGATCCGGCCTGGCCGGGCGCCGACACCAGCGTCATGAAGATCCCGGGCACCAACGCCCCCAGCAATGCGGCAAACAACGTGCCGACGAAGGCCGGCGGCAATGCGTGGTTCTCTTCCTGTCCGTTCTCCGGGGCGGTGTCCATCCGGGACACAGCCTACTGTCGATCCCTGTTTCCCCCAAGCCCCACGGAGTCGTGCGAGGGCGTGACGGATTCACAACCAAGGTCCCGAAGGGTGCCAAGAACATCCAGCAAGCACGACCGACCCGCCTGAACCTGGAAAAGGCAGTTGAAACGACGGATTGCTCGGATGACACGGATCAGCAGGGACTTGGCTTGGGATCGCCGCCCACCTGCGAGGTGAGTGCTCGACCGGGATGGAAACCTCCATTCCAGCCCCGTCCATCCGTGGAATCTGTAAAATCCGTGGTCAAGACAACCGCCGCTTTCAGGCTGAATCGTTCCGGCTTAGCCATGCGGTGGAGGAAAGCCGGAATTCGCACGCGAAGCCGCGAAGGCAAACCGGGTTCGGGTTGCTGAAGTGAGGCACCCTTTGATCAGTGCTCCAAGAGGTCAGTGCCTTCCAGAAATCAGCCGTTTCTTCGCGGCTTCGCGTGACACTTTCCCTCTGGGGCTACTGCATCAATAAGGCTTTGTCCCTTCGCCCCTTGGTTGTTCATCCAACCGGCGATCAGTCAGGATCCCGAGCCTCCTGCGCCCGCGTCACAAACCGGCGATCCGTTCCAGTTCCTTCACCCGCTTCTGGATGTCCGCCTTGGTCACCTTGGTGGTGGTGCTGAGTCCGAATCCTTCGCAACAGAAGGACGCCACCACCGCCCCATGCACCAGGGCCTTGCGGAGATTCTGCTCGATCGCACCGGTCTTGCGCGACGCCAGATATCCCATCAAACCACCCACGAACGAGTCACCGGCACCGGTCGGATCGACCACCTTGCGGAGGGGATAGGCCGGGGCCACGAACAGGCCCTTGGGTGAGGACAGGATCGATCCATGCTCACCCTTCTTGATGATGACATGGGACGGGCCGAGCCGATGGATCTTGGGGAGCGCCGCGACCACGTTGTCTTCTGCGGTCAACTGACGGGCCTCGGAATCGTTCAGCACCAGGCAGTCCACCCGCTTCAACAACCGCAGCACTTCATCCAGCGCGATGTTCAACCAGAGGTCCATGGTGTCGGCCACCACGAACCGTGGCCGGGCCATCTGGTCCAGCACCCGGTGCTGTACCTGCGGGGAAATGTTCGCCAGCAACACGAACGGCGTCTCCTCGTAGTCGCCCGGCAACGTCGGTTGCCAATGCTCGATCACCCCCAGCACGGTCTCGAGTGTCTGGCGGTTGTTCATGTTGACCTCGTATTCGCCAGTCCAGTGAAACGTCCGTCCGCCCTTCACCCGCTCCAATCCCTTCAGGCAAAGCCCGTGCTTTTCATAGAGCCGGATGTACTTCGCCGGAAAATCCTCGCCCACCACCCCCACCAGCTTGGTCGGAGCAAAAAAGGAGGACGCCACCGCGGCGTGACTGGCTGATCCACCCAGCAATTTCGGGTTGTCCCGTTTCGGGGTCTTGATGGAGTCCAGTGCCGTTGTTCCAACTACCAATACGCTCATGATGCTTTCAGTCTGATCTTTGAAGCGCCGAAAAGAACGGTTCCCCGGGCCGGACGTCAACGCATTACAGTCCCCCTCGCCATCCTTGTGTCCCGATCCGGGCACGCCCCATCGTCACCTCCTGTGCAGTATTGGATCGAGCATTGTGCCGTGGCCGGCAGCGCCATCTCCGGAGTGCTCGCCGCCTCCGGCAGGAAGGTGGACCTCTTCGGGGTCATCGTCCTCGCCATCATCACCGCCTTCGGCGGCGGCACCCTCCGGGATGTCATCCTCGGCGAACTCCCGGTCTTCTGGGTCCGGGACCCCAACTACCTCTACACCGCCATCGGGGCCGCCCTGTTCACCTTCGTCTTCGCCCGGTGGTTCGCCTTTCCCGACAACCTGATGCAGATGGCCGATGCCAGTGGCCTCGCCCTGTTCACCATCCTCGGAGCGCGCAAGGCCACACTTTACCTGACTTCCCTCGGCATCCCCGCCGCCCCCGTCATCGCCGTCGCCATGGGCGTCGTCACCGGCGTCGCTGGCGGTGCCCTCCGCGATGCCCTGATCCGGGAAGTCCCCCTCGTATTCCGCAAACAGATCTATCTCTACGCCACCGCCGCCATCGCCGGCGCCTTCGCCTACGTCCTTCTCCGGCGCCTTGGCTGGTCCGATCCCCGCGCTTCCCTGGCCGGTATCAGCCTGATCCTCGTCCTTCGACTGGCAGCCATCCGATGGAAACTCTCCCTGCCGGATTTCGAACGGCACGGCGAGACGTCCTGAGAGCCCGTCTGAAAACTCCCAGGGGCACTGTTCCCGCGCAGGAAATCCACTTTCCCAGCGTGGCATGGCCCGCCGAGCCCATTGATCAATCGACGTTTGGTTTCGCCAATGGCCTCCTGCGCAGGAACCCTTCGGGCGACGGATCTTTGACTGAAATCCTTCGTTGTTCGCTCCTTACAGATCACTGCGGATATGCTCGTCGCTCACGCCTCGGCTTTCAGCCAAATCTCTCGCCGCAGTACCCCTGGGAGTTTTCAGACGGGCTCTGAGGCGGAACGATGCAGTTGGATGATGGGAAACGACTCGCGCGGAGACGCCAGGAGGCCGGAACGGATGGCTTCGGGAGGTCACCAAGGGCTGGGGAATCGCAATCGATGGTTGGCACCAGACCGGACTCGCATCGGAGACTGCCGGCGCGATGGAAACATCCCGTCGTCATTGGGTGGGTTCGGTGCACCCAATGGGTGTGTGCATCACTGATGTTGATACCCGTTCGATTCCCCCGATTCCATGAACTCCAGACAACTCCCCTTGTTCCGTCGTGACTCGTGGCTCGCCGTGCTGGCCGGCACCGTGATGGGCGGGTCGGCCTCTGCGGGTGATCTGTTCCAGTTGACCGGGGCCACCACGGATGGCGGTCCGGCAGTGACCTTCGATGAGAGCTCCAACAATCTGTCCCGGTTCATTCAGGATCTGGTGGGAGGCACCGGCCAGTTCCACCTTTTGGACAACCGCGCATTTCAGGCCGGCCTGCGATACGGCGAAATCCAGCAGGCGTTGACCTTCAATGTCTCCGGGATCAACACCTGGTTCGCCGAACTCTCCGCCAACGCGATCGAACCGGGACTCCTCGAAAGGCAGTTTGTCGCCGGATCCCGCGAGGAACTGGAGCAGCAGATTGAGGACTATCTCAAGAACGAGGGCGCCGACGATTATGCGCGCTTCATGGCGGCACTGAACAAGCGGTCGGTCACCGGCATCCTGGATGGCAATCCCAATGCCGCAACCGCCCGGAACGCCACCGGCAACTACATGGAATATGGCCAGCGCCCCACGGAGACCGTCGAGGAACTGGAGTATGAGGGCGCTGCGGCGGAGGAAGGACGGCTGGGAATCAGTTCCGTGGCGGATCTGGGGACGTTCAAGAGCGGTGATCTCACCGGACAGACCTATAGCTGGACCCCGATGATTCCATACACGGTCGGCAAGGCGAGACGGGTGCGCCTGGAGCTTTCGTTGCCGCTCAATTACACCCAACTGGAAGGGGCTGACGCATTTCGGGTCGGCTCCCAGTTGGCGGTGGCAGTGTTGGCGGTAAAGCGGACGAAGGAGCAACCCTGGCTTTGGCAGGTGACCCCGCACGCCGGCGCGGTGGTGGCCGGCTCTGAAGATCTCGTCGCGGGTGGCCTCCTCGCTTCCGGCGGTGTCACCAGCTACACCTCGTATCGCCTGAACCGATGGGAATTCTCGATGGGCAACCACATCAGTTTCCACGAAGGCATGAAGGTCACCGTGGGCGACTACACCTTTGATCCCGAGTTGAGTCAGCAGATCGTCAAGAACGGTCTCAAGATCGGACGGAGCCTCGGCCAGCGTTGGTACGTGGAAGGCTATGCGTTGGATACCGAGTTCCTGCAGGAAGCCTTCACCGACCGCTACCTGACCGTCGGTCTCGGGGTCGGATACCGTGCCGCCAATCGTCGCGGATATCTCATGCTGGGCACCTATGCGGACATCGGATCAGACTATCAGGCTGCCCATGCCCAGTTCGGTACCGGATGGAAATTCTGAGGGAACCCACCGTGAAAACACTGCTGCTCTTCGCCTTCACGGCCGGTCTGGCCACCTGCGGAACTGCCTGGGCGGCCAATCCCACCAATGGCGTCCCCAGGAGTCTGGCCCTCGAACTGACCGTGATCCGCTTCAAACCGGAATCGAAGGATCAGGTGCTTCAGGATTTCCAGCTCACCGGCCCTTCGTCGAATGTGGTGGAGACCCTGCGCGGACTGGGTCGGTCGGTCGATGTCGTCTACCGGGGCACGAGGGAGGTTGCCCTGGAACCGAACGCCATGGCGCGCTTTGATGCCACCGAGACCAGGCCGGTGATCCTGGTTGGCAAGCCGGGTGTCCCGGTTCCGCCGGCAGCGGTTTACGGACTGACACTTCAGGTCACCGTGCGGCCTGTGGGTGAGGAATCCTTCATCCTGGCCTGGGACGGGTCCCTCAACTGGTCGCCCGACCTGATGGATCGCCGCACCGGGATGCAGAACACCTTCCAGTTCCTTGGAAAGGCAGCCAACCTTGCCCAGAGCGCCAGCCAGTTCGCCGGAGATTCCCAAGGCGCGATCCGGGGCGGCGCTGACATCGGGTTCGCCGTCGCGGAACTCTTCAAGGGCGGCAACATGGACAGCTCCATCTACGAGTTGCCGGTATTGAAAACGGTGGGCCTCAACGGCAGTCGCGTGTGCAAGGACGGACAACTCATCGTCAGCACCACGGCAGCCGAGGCAGGCGTCAAGGAACCCCAGATCCTGTTCTTCGTGCTGGCCCCGCACGTGGAACCATGAAGCCAGCCCACGTCTTCGCGCTCGTCCTGACCACGGTTGGGCTGATGTCGTCAGCGTGGGGTCAGGTGACGATCCTGACCAATGGGTTGCCCGCGGCGAACCACTTCGCCGTGCCCCCGTCCAACATCGCCGTCTCCCTCACCCTGCTCCGGCATCGACCCACCCGGCAGACATCGGCGGACGCAGACTCGGTGGGGTCCTGCCGGTCCCTGCCGGAACTCGTGCAGGTCCTGAAGGTGGCAGGCCCGGTGGAAGTGCTGGGACACCTTCGTCGCGAGATTGCCTGCGCTCCCTCCGGACGGATTGAGTTCAACAGCGTCGAGACGCGCCCGGCCATTCTAGCCCAGGGCTATCTGCCCTCACCCACCAACCATGTCTTCGGTCTCGAACTCCATGCGGATGTCACGGTGTTCTCCGCTGGCTCGCCCACGGCCCCTCCCTTTCTGATGCTGTCATGGAATGGCACTTGGGCGGGATCCACGACCCTGCTTGCGACCTGGGAGAAACTGGCGGTTCGAGGCTTCACCCTCGCAGCTGCCGTACCTGGCATCACCTACTCGAAGGTCGAGCCCGATGAAGATGGCTTCGTGAACACCGGCGGTGGAACCGACCTGGGCGGGCTTTTCCGGCGCAGGAAGCCCAAGGATGCCGCAAAGAAGGACGCGCCAGCCAAGCCATCGAAGGCGGCGAAGGCGGCGGTGATCGCGGCTGCAACAACCGAGCGCGAGCCCTCCTACGCCTCGGAACCGCCCCCGGAAAAAATCGTGCTCCAAGGCGACTGGATCGGCTTCGCCGGGCAACTGCTGGTCAGCCGAAGGGAAATGCCGGCCGCCGATCAGTCAGGCGATCTCTATCTCGTGATCCAATCGCACCGGGCGGACTGAGCCAGCCACGGACGGACAGGTTTGACCGGACGGTTGACCGGACTCGTGACCTGGATTGAGAGCGAACGGGCGTCGTTCAGGGTTCGTATCCGGACCGCAACGCCGCCGCTTTCCACACCGCCGCCAGTTCCGCACTCGCCTCGACGCCCTGCCCGCGCTCATAGCGCTGTGCCAGCGCCCACTGGGCGGACGGAGATCCGCTCCGGGCCTGCTCCTGTTGATGGGCCAACAGTCGCGCATCCTTCACCTCCGCCGATTCCACCTTCGCCGCCATCACCCTCTGCGGTCTTGCCGCCGGAATCGGACGCCTCACCTCCGCCGCACCCGGCGTCACCGTCGCAATCCCCGCCGTCGCATCCACCGGAACCACCTGACCCGTCGGCGTCACCAGAGTCGCAACCGGAGGCGCGCCAACCCCAGCCGCACCGGGGACGGATTCCGGCATCAACATCATCCGTGCCGCCATCGGATTCGGATTCACCGCCTGACCCATTCCCAGGCCTCCGCCGCCCATGCCCTGCCCGCCCATGCCAAACATCGAACCCGCCATCAAGGTAGGCCGGGTCACCGCGTTCAACCCCAGGGTGTGCGCCTCCACCCGAGGAATCGAGAACACCGCGATCTGCGCCTGCACCCCGCTCGCAATCGCCCAACCCAATCCCAACAGCACCATGATCCTCATGATGGGTCGTCCATACGCCCGCTCCCATCGACTGCCAAGTACGATGTTGCCGACGCGCATCAGACCTCCGTTGACTTCATTCCCCACCCGCCCACCACTGTTGTCCCATGCATCCGTTCTCCCGCCGGCTCTTCGTCCAGGCCACGGCCATGGGCAGCCTCGGATTTCCCACCCTCGCCCAACCCTCTCCCGAAATCCCCACCTCAAAACCACCATCATCCCACCGCAACCCCGTCGCCTTTTCCCAGGACAGGAATCGCATCCGCATCCTCACCCCCGGCCTCGCCCGTCCCTTCAACCTCCTCATGCTCGCCGACACCCATCTCTTCCGTGACGACGACCGGGGGGAACCCTTCCGCTCCTTCAGCGGTCGCATGGCCAAGGCCTACAATCAGACCCGGCATTTCGAATCCGGTGAGCCCACCGATCCGGAAAAGGGATTCACCGAGGCCCTGCGCGCCGCCCAGAAGAACCAATCCGCCCTGGTCGCACTGGTCGGTGACATCGTGAGCTTCCCCTCCGAAGCCGCCGTCGAATGGGTCCTCGCCCAACTCCGCGAATCCGGCCTGCCCAGCCTCTACACCGCCGGCAACCATGACTGGCACTACGAAGGCATGGAGGGTCCCCTCGACTCCCTGCGCGACACCTGGATCCAGAAACGTCTCCTCCCCCTGTACCGCGGTGATTCCCCACTCATGTCCGTGCGCGAGGTCGAAGGCGTCCGGGTCGTTGCCATCGACAATTCCACCTACGAAATCCTCCCCGCCCAACTCGATTTCCTCCGGCAACAGATCGCCTCCAACAACCCGTTCGTCCTTTGCGTCCACATCCCCCTCCATGCCCCGGGTCGTTCCCTCGGATTCGGCTGCGGACATCCCGACTGGAGCGCTGACACCGACCGCAATCATCAACTCGAACGTCGGGTCCGCTGGCGCGAAGGCGGCCACACCCGCGTCACCTTCGACTTCCACCGTGAAGTCTTCGCCGCTCCCAATCTCCTCGCCATCTTCGCCGGCCACACCCACCGCGCCTCCCTCGATGTCATCAACGGCATCCCCCAATTCGTCACCGATCCCAACGCCACCGGTGCCCACCTCTTCGTCGATTTCATCCCGGCATGACCCTTGGGCGGAATGAATGTCCGCGCGTCCGGAGCGGCGAGTGCCATTCGCCGTCCTCATTCCCATCGGCAACCAATCGTCGACGCTCCATGCCCGCCCGCCCCATCCCTTGGCCTCCCCGCCCGACTCCGATAGCATCGCCCCCGATGACGCTGGATTTCGTAAAGATGAGTGGTGCGGGCAATGACTTCATCCTGATGGACAACCGGGATGGCCGGATCTCCCTCACCCGCGAACAGGTGGCGCGCCTGTGCCATCGGCAATTCGGCATCGGTGCCGACGGCATCATGCTCCTGATCCCCTGTCAGAGCGGCAAGGCCGACTGGGCATGGACGTTCTACAACTCCGATGGATCGGACGCCGAGATGTGTGGCAATGGCGCCCGCTGTTTCGCCCGGTTCACCCAACGCGTCACCGGATGGTCCCGCCCGGAACTCTCCTTCGAAAGTCTCGCCGGCATCATCCGCGCCACCTTCGACGGCGACCGCGTCACCATCCAACTCACCGCTCCCCACGGCCTCCGCCTCAACGAGTCCGTCCCCATCCGATCCGGCCCCGTCACCGTCCACTCCCTCAACACCGGCGTTCCCCACGCCGTGGTTTACGTCCCCGATGCCGACCAGGCCATGGTTCAGGAACTCGGATCCGAACTCCGACATCACGCGC
Organism: Verrucomicrobia bacterium UBA6176; assembly: GCA_002422905.1. Taxonomy (GTDB): domain Bacteria; phylum Verrucomicrobiota; class Verrucomicrobiia; order Limisphaerales; family UBA9464; genus UBA6176. The sequence continues at coordinate 14,923 of DITU01000107.1, read as the reverse complement.
ACTTCGCACCGCGCGGCACCAATGTGAACTTCGCCCAGATCAAGGGACCCGGACACATCCGCGTGCGCACCTACGAACGCGGGGTTGAAGGCGAAACCCTCGCCTGCGGAACCGGGGTCACCGCCAGCGCCCTCATCTCCTCCCTGGTCCACGGCTTCACCAGCCCCGTCCGGGTCCAGGTCCAGGGTGGCGACGAATTGATCATCACGTTCAGCCAGCACGACAAGGCCTTCGACAACGTCTGCCTCAACGGCCCCGCCACCTTCGTCTTCGAAGGTCGCATCGAACTCTGACCCGACCGACCGATGGTCCGTGCCTCCCAACTTTGGCTCAGCGTGCTGCTCCTTCTGGTGGGCGCTCCGGGCCAGGCGCACGGACCGGATCATGAAGTGATCCAGGCGCTCACCGCTGAACTGGAAAAGCGCCCGGGCGACCCCGAAATCCTCCTTCAACGCGGCGAACGTCTCCGCGTCCATGGCGACCTCGCCGCCGCACGCCTCGACTTCCAGGCCAGTCTCCACGCCGCCCCCGATTCCAATCACGCCCGACTCCGCCTCGCCATGGTGCTCCGCGACCTCGGCGAATCCTCCGGATCCCTCGCGCTCCTCGACGCACTGCTCGGCGTCCAACGCACCAATCTCCCTGCCCTCGCCACCCGCGCCGATCTCCTCGGCCGCATCGGACGACATCAGGAAGCCGTCCTCGACTACGACACCCTCCTCCAACGACCGGGCATCACCCGCCCGGACCTCTATCTGGACCGCGCCCGGGCCGTTCTCGCAGCCGACACCAATGCCGCACCCAAGGCTCTGGAGGGAATCGACGAGGGCATCCGACGCCTGGGCCCCGTCCCTTCCCTCCAACTCTTTGCCCTCGACCTGGAGGAACGGCGCGGCGCGACTTCCGAAGCCTTGAAACGTCTGGACGAACTCCTCGCCGGATCCACCCGCAAGGAACGATGGTGGTATCGGCGCGGGGAAATCCTCCGGGCCGCTGGGCGCCCCCGCGAAGCGCAGGCGGAATACCGTCGCGCCCTCGCCGCCATCGAATCCCTTCCCGAACGACTTCAACGCACCATGGCCATCGGGGAACTCCGGCAGGAAATCGACGCAAGGCTTGCCGCAGGCCCGATCCCGACCGGAAGCTCTTCCAGACGATGAAGGGATTCCGAAAACATGCCTGGTTGCTGTGGCTGTGTCTGGTGAGCGGATCCGTGCTCGCCGACAAGGTGATCCGCGGTCCCTATCTCCAATTGCCCCGACACGATTCCATGGTGATCCGATGGCGGACCGACAAATCCACCAAGGGCATCGTCCGCTGGGGCCTGACCCCGGCCACTGCCACCAATCGCACCAGCCATTCCGGCAGCCTCACCGATCACGTCGTCCAGATCACCGGGCTCAAACCCAACACCCGCTACCATTACGCCGTCGGATCCGAAACCAATCGCTGGCTAACACCGATGGGCCTGGATCATTCCTTCGTCACCCCGCCCCTTCCCGGGACCGTCCAACCCACCCGCGTCTGGGTGGTCGGCGATGCCGGCACCGGTTCCACCAACCAGACCAATGTCCGCAATGCCTACCAGACCATCCATCGAACCAAGCCCGCCGACCTGTGGTTGATGCTCGGCGACAACGCCTATCCCGACGGCTCGGATTCCCAATACCAGCGCGCCGTCTTCAACATGTACGCCGGGCTCCTGCGCCAACTCCCCATCTGGTCCACCCTCGGCAATCACGATGCGCGTCACGCCGATTCCCCCACCCTTTCCGGCGTCTATTACGACATCTTTACCCTGCCCACCCTCGCCCAGTGCGGCGGACTCGCTTCAGGAACGGAGGCCTATTACTCCTTCGATCACGCCAACATCCACTTCATCTGTCTCGACTCCGAAGACACCGATCGTTCCCCCGACAGCGCCATGGCCACGTGGCTCCGCGCCGATCTCGCCGCCACCTCCCAGGATTGGATCTTCGCCTTCTTCCATCACCCGCCCTACACCAAGGGCTCCCACGATTCCGACAAGATTTCCGACTCCACGGGTCGCATGGTCGACATGCGCGAGAACTTCCTTCCCATCCTGGAATCCGGCGGAGTCGACCTGGTCCTGACCGGTCATTCGCACAGCTACGAACGTTCCTTCCTCCTCAACGGTCACTACGGCTACTCCACCAACCTGCTCCCCTCGATGATCCTCGATAAGGGCAGCGGCCGCATCGATCTCGAAGGTCCCTATACCAAGGATTCAGGGAACGCCGCACATCAGGGCGCCGTCTATATCTGCGCTGGCAGCTCAGGCCAGATCTCCGGCGGTTCACTCAATCACCCCGTCAACTGGATCTCCCTCAACAAGCTCGGATCCCTCCTCATCGACGTCGATGGCTTGCAGGCCGACATCCGTTTCGTCGGCGACCGCGGTCAGTTGCGCGACTACTTCACCCTGCGCAAACGCTGAGCCGTCCGGACCTCCGGAAGACCTGAGTTGGGTCAGCCCCGGATTCCGGGAGAAGGAAGTAGCTCCATCCAGAAGCTCTGCCGTTCCGTGCCTAGCCAGCTGGAGGGACCGGATCGTCACCCGATTTCGCGGGGCTCAGCATGGAAATGAAATGCTTGGCATGATTTCCGATCCCGTCCGACGATTGGATTCATGCGCCTGAAGTCGGCAACCGTCCGAAATTTTCGCTGCTTCGATGAATTGGAGGTCCAGTTCCATCCGCGATTGACGGTCCTCGTTGCCGAGAATGGTGGGGGCAAGACGGCACTCCTCGACGCCATCGCCATCGGTCTGACTCCGTTGCTGACCCACCTTTCCTCCGCCAATCAACGACTCACGGGACCGGGCATCAAGGATTCGGACTTCCGATTGGAGCCGAACCAAAGGGACTGGGGTGAGGAGATGGCCGCTGGCTATGCCCAAGTCGTCCTGGAAGATGAATTCGGTCTCTGCTGGGATCAGTGGCGACCCTCCAGCCGTGGAATCCAACCCAAGCACGAAGTGGGTCAAACCGAGCTGTCCCGGTATTGTGAAGCGAGATTGGAGAATCTCACGACCACCCGGACTGCGTTGGTCCCGGTTGTCGCCTACTACGGTGCTCGACGCGGCTGGGTGGCCGTCCCGGAACGTCTCCGGGTGCGAAAGAAAGAACGCGCAAACTTTGGGCACCCCACGGCAGCGCTGGTGGGCGCACTGGATTCCCTGACCGACTTCCGCGAAATGCTGGTGTGGTTTGATGCGGAGGAAGCCGCGGAGTTGAGAGCAAACAAACCCGGCCCTAACTGGCAACCTGAAGACTATTCGGAAAAGCCCACACTCACAGCCGTCCGTTCAGCCTTGGAGGCCATCCTGGGAAAGCGCTATACCAATCCGCACTTCGATCATCGCCACAAGTTTGTGGTGGAGAAGCCCGAAGGCGGCTTGTTGCAGGTCACGCAGCTCAGTCAGGGTTATCAAAGCATGCTCGCGCTGGGCATGGATTTCGCCCGCCGTCTCGCGATGGCGAATCCGTGGATGGAACAGGTGGAGTTCAACGATCCAGACAACGCCGAGTTCGCGGCCTACGCTGAGTCCTATCCTCCCCCGCAGGGCGAGGTTGCATCGTGGGGCGCAGCATGGGCTCCCGCTGTGATGCTGGTCGATGAGATCGACCTTCACCTGCACCCCGCATGGCAGCAACGGGTGCTGGGCGATCTCATGCGCGCATTCCCAGGAACCCAGTTCATCGTCACCACCCACAGCCCTCAGGTTCTTTCCACCGTCAAAACCGAAAACATCCGGGTCCTCCGCTGCGAAAATGATCGTTGGACGGCTGCCCAACCGGAAGGCGAGGAAATCCTGGGACAGGCTAGTTCGGTCGCGCTTTGGGATGTCATGTCGGTCAACCCGACACCTCTCCAAGACGTAGAGGCTTCACAATGGTACCGCGACTACCTGCATCACGTCGCAATGGGCACCCACGAGGACCCCTTGGCTCGCAAACTTCGAACCGATCTCGAAGGACTCTACGGGCCGCGCCATCCACTGATGGTCGATGCAGACCGACTGCTTCGCTTCCATGCGTTCAAGCGCCGGGCGACGCCCGAGTCCAAGGGGTGATCCATGCACAAACTGGACCGATCTGCCATTGCTGCGCCCACATGCCTGTCTGCTTACGACTTCCTCACCCAGTCGTGGAAGGATCTGACGCCCGATTGCAAGGCTTCAGTCCGGACCGCGCTTCTGCGGATGCAGGGAACGCCGGGCGACCCCAGCAATCCGGGAACCCAGGAAACCGATTTCATTGGCGTCCGCTGCGCCTATTGCGAGGGACAGATTCGCCACGAACGCCACATCGAGCATTTCCGCCGCAAGAGCCGCTCCCATCCGAATGGATACCCCGAACTGACCTTTGCTTGGGAGAACCTCTTCATCTCCTGCACCTCCCACGACCACTGCGGCCACTACAAGGATCATGGCTCCGGTGGAACATTCGATCCTGAAGATCTGATCAAGCCCGATGAGCACGAACCGGATGACTATCTCTACTTTCACTCAAGAGGAGAGGTCCTTGTCCGAGACAATGGGTCAAACATGGCGGAGGCCGATCTTCGACGTGCCAGGGAGACCATCCGTGTCTTCAATCTGAACTCGACCAGACTCACGGGCGCACGCGCTCGATCCGTTGCCAGTTATCTCTCGAAAGACTCACGGATCCTGGAAGACCTGCAAAGCTGGAGCCTGGAGGACCGCCGAGCTTATGTTCACTCAGAGCTCGCAGAGACGCGCTGGGACGCCCACAGCACCGTCATCAGGCACCTGCTCGAAGGGTGCCTCGACTGAACCGCGGGCATCGGGCGTGATCCGGCCCTACCTCCCTGACTCCAGCCACTCCTTTACCTCCGCCACTTGCTTTGGCTTCGTCCGTCGGTTCGGAGACATTCTGCCGAAATCTACCAACACCCGGATCGCATGTTTCGGTGGTCCGAAGGGCCGCGGTGACGGAGTTGGAAGCGAGACCCCGCCATCGCATCCAGATCCCTGCCGGGCACCATCCTCGCCTTCACCGGTCCCCGGCTCGGGTTGAAGGCAGCAGGTGCGGTTGATTCCGATCATCGCTTCGCCTCTGCCTTCACGTAGATTTCCCGGGGGGCAGTCTGGTAGTAGCGAAACATGGCCGGGCAGAGCCATCCTTCCATCACCGGGTCCTCCATCCTGTAGTAGTTCCCGCCCAGGTCGCCCCGCAGCCAGGTGAGCTTCCTCTGGAATCCCGGGAAGGGCTGGGCTGAGAACAGGAGGCGGAATCCATTGGTGGCGCTGGGAATGTCCCGGACGAGCACGTCGATCATCTCGGGTACACCGGACACGAAGGGCTCACGCACGAGGTGGGTTGCAGCATCATCAAAGACCCAGGTGCCCGCATGGCGATAGGGCGCGACGACCATCAAGGTGTTGGCGGGTGCGGAGCCACCCGACCGCGGCAAGAGACCGCCCCACCAGCCGGCCAGCAGCGCAGTCGCGACGAGAACCGAGGTTGCCCCAGCGATGCGCCAGGAGAGGGTTGGAGATTTCATGTGGATGTTCCGTTATCGGTCGTTCCAGCGCAGTGGCCCGTCATCGCGCTTCCCCTGAAGGTTGGTCAGGGCGCGGGCGCCGGTTCCATCTGTCTCGGTTGTTCGACACCTTCATCCGCTCCAACTCACGAAATCTCCGGAGGCTGATTGAGGGCGGCAGATGGGGTAGCCAATACCCTTCCCCGCAGTGTCAAAAGTGAGGACTGCCCTCCGCATCCACTTCAAAGAGGGGGAGCAATGGGGTCGCGTCTAAATAGTTGACATTTGATCCACCCCATCAAATCACAGGGAGGCCCCACCGCCGGAATCGAGCTTGGCAGGCCATTGAACTCAATTGTCACATGTTTGAACTCGACCCCATTTCAACTCATCGCAGCGGCAACCCCGTAGCCGCCCGCGCGTTTCCCACGCCAACGGCGTTTCGACCCCCAGCCCAGGGTCGGTCCGAGGAACGAGGACCTACCCTGGGAAAGCTGTCCCCATAGCCTCCAACCGCAACGCGGTTGTGGCCGGCGATCTCAGCCTCAATACCGGGATGCGCATCGCCATCGACTTACAGGGCCGCCTGTTTTCCGGGCAATACCACCTGTTTGACCAGTCGGGTCGGAATCGCACCCATGTGCGGATCGCGGTGGACCAACACGGCATTGACGCTCCTGGCTGTGGCAGCGATCAGCGCGGCAGCATTGGGAATCCGGACCGGAACCCGTCGACGGAGATCGAACGCCAGACCCGCAACCTCACGCGTTACCGGGAGCGTCCGGGTCATGAGCTCTTCATAGATTGCCAGCACCTCAGCACGTTGGCTGGAGACAGGCATCAGTTCGACCAGACGCAGCTGAAACTCGAGCCACGTGATCGCACTGACAAACACCGAGTCGGGTTGCGCACCCAGCAGTTCCTCCACGACTTCGAACCCCGGTTCCTCAGTGCAGTGGGCCAGCAATGCTGATGTGTCCAGAAGATGGGACCCCTTCAACCCAATGCCTTTCGCTCCAACCGATCCTCTTCTTCCCGTTCTCGGACCAGATCCGCCACCGGATCGCCGCCAACCCGCCGGGCGGCCCGCCCAATCGCCCGAACCCGTTCCAGCATCTGCCGACGGGTTGGCCTGACGGTGATGACAATCCGGTTGGGCTTGTCACCCAACGCCCAGTCAAAGAGAGCCCCCGTCTCCAACCCCAGCTTCTGGGTGATCTCGGCAGGAACAGTGATCTGGTTTTTCCCGGTCAAGGTCGTCGTCATGTGCCTTGATACACCCTCATTCAAGGAACCCATCCGATCAAGGACCCAGGATGAAGATCCCCTCGCCCATCGCCACCACCAACGATTCATCGGCCCGAAACTCAAGCCCCGTCACCGCCGTTCTCCCCACCCTGAACCCGCCCATCTCCCGCCCCGTCTCCACATCCCAGAACATGATCCGTCCATCCACAGTCCCCGCCACCACCCGACGTCCATCCGGCGTCTTCGCCAGGCGCGTCAGTCCGCCTGTACCCCCCAACAACCTCCCCTCCTCCCGACCCGACCCCGTGTTCAGCATCCGGATCACCCCGTCGGTATCCGCCACCAACAGACTTCGTCCTTCCCCCACAAAATCCATCACCTCCAAACGCGCCACCTCATTCGTCCTTGCGACTGGCTCTGCGTTGTCCAGATCCCAGATCAACACCCGACGTCCCATCGTCGTCGCCGCCAACCGTCTGCCATCCGCAGAAAACCGCAGCATCCGCGCCGTCCCAATCCCGAACCGATGCTCCCCTCGCATCGGATCCGTCCGATAGACCCGCACCCCGTTGGCCATGTCGGCCACCGCCAACCGCTTTCCATCCGGGCTGAAGGTGAGGTCCGCCGCATTCGAAAACCGCGGCACCGCAACCCAGTTGGTCTCCGTCACCGTGTCCGTCGGAGCGTCGCCTCCCATGGCCCTCACCCCGATCAGTCCGCCCACCCAGTAGCGCGCCGCCTTGACCCAGCCGTCCGCTCCCACATGCACCGCACTGGCCAGGGCCTCCGGATCCGTCGGGAAATCCAGCAACTCGTTACCCCCCGGCAATTCCCACAACCGCATCCCCTCCGAGGTCGTCACCAACGCATGACGTCCCCCCGCCAGCAATGTCGTGCCCAGGGTCTCCACCGGCAGATTGCTCAACACTCCCCACCGCTGCGCCTTCGACATCCGCCATCGCCGCACCGTGCCGTCCGAGGACCCCGTCACCACCTCCTCCCCCACCCACACCGCATCGTGCGTCACCCCCGCCAATCCCCGGATCCTGCCCGCCTCACGCCCGGTTGGAATCTCCCGGATCATCCCGAAGGGATCTCCCCCCACCGACAACAGCCGTTTCCCATCCGGACTGAACCGCAGGGCCAACACCGGTTGATCATGCCCCGCCCACACCGCCTCCACCGTCCGCGTCGATACATCGATCAACCGGACCAGTCCATCGGTCGCCCCAACCACCAACCACCGGCCATCCGGCGAAAATTCCAGCGCCGTCACCTCCCGGCCCGGCCCCCATTCCATGCCGTCCCCAATCCGGGTCACCCATCCCTCCCGCGTCCCTCCCGACGACAACCATGCCAATCCCCGTTCCCCCTGACCCGCCACCGCCCACTCCCCGTCCGGACTCAGCGCCAGGACCGGTCGCACCCCGTTCGTGCCGAACCGATATTGCCGGAACTCCCCACTCTCCACCGACAACGCCACCGCGCCGTCCCGGCCCGACAACCAGACCATACTCCCATCCAACGTCACCGCCCGCGGCGCCACCAGGCCGGGAACCGCCCACACCCGCTGGTTCGTCCAGGTTGTCGCATCCACGAACCTCACCAGCGAGTTCGTCGCACCCGCCACCCGATCCCCCACCGCCACCCAACGTCCACCCGGATCGGACACCATCGACGACGACGCCAACTCCCGGATCGGCGCCGTACGGATCAGGGCTCCGCTTGCCGCATCCCATTCCACCAATCCTCCCAGATTGTCCGCGGCCCACAACCGGGCTCCATCCGGCGCCAGTTCCAACCGTTGTACCTCGCCGTCCATGCGCCCCAGTCGACTCACCTCGTCCGAACGCACCTGCCCTTCCAGGAACCGCCATTCCCATCCCCGGAGATCCTCCTCATTCCGGCCAGGCCGATGCCCCTCAAGGATCGCGCGGACCCGGCCTTCCGCACCGGCCTCATACGCACGGAACGCCAACGCCAGGTCAGCCGCGTAGAGCTGGCGCCGGACTTCCGCCGCACGCTGCTCGGCACCCACCCGCATCGCATCCGCCTCCATCCGCATCCGCATCGCCGCATCGCGCTCCCTCCCCATCCGCACCGCCGTTGACGTCGACGACACCGCCAATGCCACCAGCGACAACCCGATCAACGTTCCCAATCCACCTGCCAACGGATGCCGACGCCACCATTTCAACACCCGCGTTCCCACCCCCACCGGCCGACCCTGGATCGGTTCGTCATTCAGGAAACGCTGCAGTTCGGACGCCACCTCCGACACCGTCCGATACCGACGTGACGGCCGTTTCTCCAGGCACTTGAGGCAAATGGTTTCCAGGTCCTCCGGCACACCCGCCCGAAGGCTGCCCGGTCGAACCGGGTCTTCCTCCAACACCGCCCGCAGGGTGTCCGCCAACGTCTCCCCACGGAACGGCGCCCGATCGGTCAGCAGGAAATAAAGGATGCCCCCGATCCCGAACACATCCGTCACCGCCCGAGGCGATCCGTACCGATCACAGGCCTGTTCCGGTGCCAGGTAGTTCGGAGTACCCGCTCCCCAGCCCGCGTCCCGCTCCTGAACCGCCTTCGCCAGGCGCGCCATTCCAAAATCCGTGAGATGCGGGCGTCCTTCCCGATCGATCAGGATGTTTGCGGGCTTGAGATCGAGGTGCCAGACGCCGCGGCCGTGGGCAAAGGCCACCGCTTCCGCAATGTCCCGGACCACCTTCGCCACTTCATCCACCGACACCAATCGGGTCCGCGCCCACTCCGCAAGGTTCTCGCCCGCCACAAACTCCATCGAAAAGAACTCGCGCCCTTCGGCACGCCCCATCTCGAAGATCCGCACGATGTTCGGATGATCCAGGCTCGCCGCCGCACGGGCTTCATCGAAAAGGGTACCCGAATCACGTCCCTCATCCGGACCCGGATGCAGCATCTTGACGGCACAGGTCCGATCCAACCCGACCTGTCGGGCCCGATAGATGATTCCGGTCCCGCCGCGACCCACTTCCTCCAGCAATTCATAGTTGCCGAAGCGATGGGGCAATTGCGGATCCGATGTGTGCGTCGTCGTCATCTTCCCGGTCACCGGCGTGATCGTGCACAGCCCGGCTGAAAGTTGCACGGGCGGACCGTTCCCAGGCCGCAATCCGCTCACCGGCACCGGATGTCGCGCCGTCGAATCACTGGATCTGCGGCTTCCGATAGCCCAGCACTGCATCCACCCGGGCGATCAACCATTCGCCCTCGACCTTCTTCAATTGCAGCTCGAATTCCTGCGCATTGAAATCCCCCTGTCTCCCACCCGTCTTCGCACTCGCCGTCATCTTCACCTGCGCCGTGTCATCCCCACCCAACGTCACCTGCACATCGTGGACATCCACCTGCACCGCCCCCATCGCCGGCGCCGCCACCATCAACAATCCCAGGATGGTTTCCCGACCGCGCAACGCCGATTCCACCCGTACGACCTGATCCACATGCAGCTCGACGTCGATCGTGAACCGGTTGGCGATGGCATTCACCTTCGCGATCCGGGAGATGTTGCCCTCCCCTCCGGTGAAGGAGGCATCCCGGGCCAATCCCTCGATCACCCGACGCACCCGTTTCTCTTCGTTCGGCCACAGACGCCACGCCCCCAGGGCCATCAATCCCACCAGGAACAACCCGATCCAGCGGGCCGGCGTGAGATTCACAACAACACCTTTCCCACCAGCCGGCTTCGGGAGAATGCCCCGTGCGTGTGATCCCGGGCCGGCATGCCCCGGTTGTCGCCGACCAGGAAATACTCGTCCGGTCCCAGCTCCAATTCCGCCTCGTTCCACGGCGCGCGATGTTTCACGTACGGTTCCTCCAGGGGTTCGTCATTGATGTACACCTGACCGCGGGTGAACCGGATCCGTTCACCGGGCATCCCGATGATCCGCTTGAGATAGAGGACACTCTCCCCGGCCATCCGCACCCCCACCACGTCGCCCCGACCGGGTTCACTGAAACGGAAGGACCAACGGTTGACGAAATTGACCTGCCGCAAGCGGTAGGTCGGTTCCATGCTGATCCCCGCCACCCGCACCGGTCGCAGCACAAACCCGAAAACCCACCACGCCAACAACGCCAGCACCGACGCCCGGATCAACGTCACCCGGATGTTGGATCCCACCAACAACACCCGCCACAGGGGCGGTCGGGGAAGGTCGAGAGCGGGAGATTCAGTCATGCGGTCCTTTCGTGGCTGGCGTCGAAGTTATGCCGAAGGCGTTCCCCGGCAATCCGCATTTCGTGCGGATTCCACCCCACCTCCCCAGATGCCGAATCCTCGAATCCCCCCTTCGCACCCGTACCCGTGCTCGCAGCGGAATCGGTTGATCCCATGTCCGGCCTTCAACCCTCTGTGTTCTCTGTGGTGGACAGCTACCAATCCGTCCTATTCGTGGGGACAGGCTCGGGGATGTTCTGGGACCGAGTACGAGTACGATCAAGCGGGCGAGTACGAACTCATCGGCACACGGGGTGTGACCCTTCGTACTCGCCAACAACTTCGGGATGTACCGGTCCCGCCCCCTGTATTCTTCGCGTCCTTGGCGGCTTCGCGTGAAATCCTTCCCGTCAGCGTGCTGAGGGACAGGCACCCGATTTCACCTCACCGGCGACCGAACGTCGCCGCTCCAATCCTTCCCCACCCTCGCCTTGCTTCCCGACCTCTTTGCGGCAAGGCTCTCGCCTTTCTCATCTGTTTCATCTTCAGCGCCATGAACATCCTCCTAACGCGCCGTCAGGCCCTCCGTTCCACCCTCATCGCCACCGCAGTGGTCGCCACCGGCAACGTCTTCGCCCAGGCGGCTCCCACAGGCCCGCACAAACTCCCGCCGTTGGGCTATGGCTTCGATGCCCTGGAACCCTACATCGATGCCCAGACCATGCAGATCCATCACGGCAAGCATCACGCCGCCTACGTCAACAACCTCAACAAGGCCATCGCTGACTATCCCGACCTCCAGAAGCATTCGGCCGAGGAACTCCTCGCCAACCTCGACAAGGTCCCCGAACGCATCCGCACCACCGTCCGCAACAACGCCGGAGGGCACGTCAATCATTCCCTCTTCTGGAAATCCCTCCGTCGCAATGAAGGCACCGGCCCCGGCGATGCCCTCGGCGAGGCCATCCTTCAGGCCCTCAACGCCTCCAATCCCGAAGAGGCCCGCGAGAACTTCGTCAAGGCCGCCCTGGCCGTCTTCGGCAGCGGTTGGCTCTGGCTCACCGTCAACAAGGATGGCTCCCTCAAGCTCGAATCCTCCCCCAACCAGGACTCCCCCCTCATCCAGGGCCGCAAGGTCCTCTTCGGAGTCGATCTCTGGGAACACGCCTACTACCTCAAGTACCAGAACCGCCGGAACGAATACGTCGGCGCCCTGGCCGAGGTCATCAACTGGGAGTTCCTCGACAAACGCTACGCCGAACTCACCGCCTGATCCCCGTCGCGTCACGGGTTCGGCTCAGCCGGAACCATGCAGTCGGATCGGTCGTCTCGGTTGGATCTTCTTCCGCAATGCCTTCGTTGCTCGCTCGTTACGGATCGGGTTGTTGATACGCGCCTCGCTCACTCCCCGGCCTGCGAAAGAATCTGCTGCGCCGCCACTTCCCTCCCAACTGCATCGGTCCGGCTCAGTTTCCCATTCCTTCTTTGCCGCGACCGGTTTTGAGTGGGCGCCATGTTGCCCCACCCGATCCGGTCGCGGCTTTTTCTTGCCTGGCTTGCCCTCTCCACATCCCTACCCCTCGCCGCGCAACCTGCTCCACTCCCCGGTACCGATCCCCTCACCCTCGAAGGCGACATCGCCTCCCAACTGGTCGAGGGCATCGACAAGTTCCTGCTTCGCAAGATCGCCGAATCCGCCCAACACCGGTCCCAAACCTGGCCCGCCCGATCCGCTTCACCCGCCGAATACCAGGAATCCCTGACCGCCCTCCGCGCCCAACTCGCCCACCTCCTCGGCGTGCGCGATCCCCGCTCCGCCGATCCCACCCCTCAACCCGTCGCCACCCTTGATCGCCCGGCGCTCCTCGCCCGCAACGACCGCTACGAAATCCACGCCATCCGTTGGGACGCCTTTGCCGATGTCCAGGGCGAAGGCCTGCTCCTGACTCCCGTTGGTCGCCCTCCCATCGCCACCGTCATTGCCCTCCCCGACGCCTCCCAGTCCCCCGAACAACTCTGTGGTCTGACTCCCGGCATACCTCCCGGATCCCAGTTCGCCCGGCGCCTCGCCGAAAGCGGTTGCCGCGTCGTCATCCCCGTCGTCATCGATCGGAATCGCGGTCCACACCTCGGCCGTTCCCGCCTCACCGCCCGCGAATTTCTCCATCGTTCCGCCTTCGAACTCGGCCGCACCGTCACCGGCTACGAAATCCAGAAGATCCTCGCCCTGATCGATTGGCACACGTCCACCGCCACCAACCAATCCCCCGCCCATCCCGTCGGAGTCTTCGGCTGGGGTGAAGGCGGACGGATCGCGCTGTTCGCCGGCGCGCTGGACCCCCGCATCCAGGTGGTCGGGGTCAGTGGCCATTTCAATGACCGTTCCCGCATCTGGGACGAACCGCTCGACCGTACCGTGTTCGGGTTGCTCGAGCACTTCGGCGATGCCGAACTCGCCGCCATGATGGCGCCCCGTTCCCTCGTCATCGAAGCCGCGCGAGGCCCTGAACTGACCCTCACCGGTGACGGCGGCGGCGCCCCGAGCCGACTCATCTCCCCGGAAATCACCGCGGTCGAATCCGAGTTCGCCCGCTCCCAGCACCTGATCCAACCGCTGCAACCCCAACCGCATTTCGCCCTGATCCGAAGCGCGGATGGCCAGGGACCTTTCGCCACCACCGAAACCCTTCAGGCCTTCCTGCACCAACTCCGACCCGACGCCACCCTCGCCACCCCATCCACAACCCCGGTCGCCACGGGTCCACTGGCCGACTCCGTTGCCCGCCAAGTGCGCCAACTCCATCAGGTCGACCGCCACAACCAGCATCTGCTCACCCTCAGCCCGGAGGTGCGCCGCACCTTCATGAGCCGGCTCGATACCTCCTCCGTCGAAGCCCATGCCCGGACCGTCGAACCCTATCGGAAACAGTTCGCGGAAGAAGTCATTGGACGTTTCAACGACCCGTTGCTGCCTCCCTCCCCGCGCTCGCGCCGCTCCCACGAGGGCGAACGCTGGACCGGTTACGAGGTCGTCCTGGATGTTTTCCCCGACGTCATCGCCTACGGAATCCTGCTGGTTCCGAAGGACCTGAAACCCGGCGAACGCCGTCCGGTCGTGGTCTGTCAGCACGGACTCGAAGGCCGTCCTCAAAACCTCATCGAAGGCGACCACGGCGCCTATCACGATTACGCCGCACAACTCGCGGACCGCGGATTCATCACGTTCTCACCCCAGAACGCCTACATCTTCGAAGACCGTTTCCGCACCCTCCAACGCAAGAGTTATCCCCTCCGCAAAACCCTGTTCTCCACCATCGTCCCGCAACATCAACAGATCGTCACCTGGCTCCAGGGCCTGTCCTTTGTCGACCCTGCCCGCATCGGTTTCTATGGCCTCAGTTACGGCGGCAAATCCGCCATGCGCATTCCGCCCCTGGTCCCCGGTTACGTCCTGTCCATCTGTTCCGCCGACTTCAATGAATGGGTCGGCAAGAACGCCGCCACCTCAGGCACCCAGGGCCGGTACAGCTACGTCTGGACCAGCGAATATGAGATCTTCGAGTTCGACCTCGGCAGCACCTTCAATTACGCCGAAATGGCCGCCCTCATCGCTCCACGCCCGTTCATGGTCGAACGCGGCCACTTCGACGGAGTCGCTCCCGACGAAACCGTCGCCTGGGAGTTCGCCAAGGTCCGCTTCCTCTACGCCGCCCGCCTCGGCATCGGCGACCGATGCGAGATGGAAACCTTCGTAGGACCGCACACCATCCATGGTCGTGGCACCTTCGACTTCCTCCATCGCCACCTGAACTGGCCCGCCCCGAAACTCTGACCCACCCCGTAGCAGGCGAGGTCACGAGACTCCATCCCGTCCCCGTCCCTGCATTCTCGAGGACGCGTACGCGTACGCGCACTCGTCCCTGCCTGCGTCCCCAACGGGGACCCGGA
>DITU01000052.1 GCA_002422905.1 Verrucomicrobia bacterium UBA6176 | reverse complement strand
ACTGCGTCGACTGTTGTTGGTCATGATTAATTGATATTGATGTGATTCTGGCGCAGGCCGGCCAACCGGCCTGAACAACGCCAGAATTCTCCAACTCCGGCGTCCCCGACCCTGAAAAGCCGCCATTACACGGCATTCTCTGGTACGGATTCAGACGATCTAATGGAGTTCTCGTGGCAGCGTCTACCCCGGAAATGGGGGATGACGGCGGAGGGGCGCATCCTGACACTGCCGCCCACTGGAGCAGGAACGTCCGGTCGACGGAAGTGCCTCATTGAAGGCCCGCACCCCACCTGTTGACCCGCCCGGCGTCCAGTCCACCCTGAGCCCGATGAAGCCCCCCGCCCGCCCCATGGCCCCTCCCACCGGACACCGCCTCTGGGCTCCCATCGGAATCGGCATCCTCGCCACCGGCCTTCTCGCCATCGTCCATCTCCAACCCGACCTCGAACGGAACCTCAAAGCCTGGGCCACCGGCGCCATCCTGATCCTTTCCGTTTCCCTGACCCTGATCTGGTTCCTCTTCCTCAGCCGCCTACCCGCACGTCTCCGCCTCGCCACCACTGGACTCCTCGTCCTCGCCGGCGTTCTGGCTCCGTTGATCCTCACGGTCGACGGCTCGGTCAGCGGCACCGGCCTGCCCCGCATCGCCTGGCGTCAACGTGTCCTTCCCGGAACTCCCTCCCGACTTCCATCGACCCCGCCCTCCGTCGGATCAACCCCGACCACCAATCCAACCCATGTATTCCCGGATGTCCCCCAGTTCTTTGGCCCAGACCGGTCCGGCCGGGTCGCCAACCCCGGTCTTGCCACCGACTGGAACCTTCGTCCGCCACACCTTCTCTGGCGGGTTCCTGTGGGCCTTGGCTGGTCCTCCTTCAGCATCGCCGAGGACCTTGCCTTCACCCTCGAACAACATGAGGAGGAGGAACGGTTGGTTGCCCGTGAAGTGCGGACCGGAACCGAGCGATGGACCCATTCCAACCGCACCCGCTTCTCCGAATGGCAGGGCGGTGATGGCCCCCGCTCCACCCCCACCGTCGTCTCCAACCGGCTCTATTCCTACGGCGGCACCGGAATCCTCGACTGCCTGGATCCCCGCACCGGTTCCCCCGTCTGGACCCGGTCCATCCTCAAGGACTTCGCCCAGCCCAACCTCACCTGGGGCGTCAGCGCCTCCCCGCTCGTCACCTCCAACCTCGTCATCGTCACCACCGGCGCCGGCGCCGGCCCCACCCTGATCGCACTGGACCGGTTCACGGGCGAGACCCGATGGCAGGCTGGCGCCGACCAGGCCAGCTACGCCTCCCCCCTCCTCACCCAGGTCCACCAACGCCCGGTCATCGCCTCTCTCAATGCCGCCTCCTTCACCCTCCACGACCCCTCCGACGGACGGATCCTGCTCGATCATCCCTGGCCCGACGCCCGGTATCCCAAGGCCGCACAACCGGTTCCCGTCGGTGACAACCGCTTCTTCCTGTCGTCCGGTTACGGTCGCGGATGCCAGTTGATCCAGGTCCGGGCCGCCACCAACCCACCTTTCGAAGCCGTGGTGCTATGGAAGAACCTGGTCATGAAGAACCAGTTCAATTCCGTGGCCGTCCGCGACAACCACCTCTTCGGTCTTGATGACGGTTTCCTCGCCTGTGTCGACCTCACCACCGGCAAACGCGTGTGGAAGGATGGCCGGTACGGCTCCGGCCAAAGCCTGTTGGTCGACGACCTCATCCTTGTCCAGGCTGAACCCGGCTTCATCGCCCTCGCCGCGGCCAACCCCGCCGGCTTCAGCGAATCCGCCCGGTTGCCCGCACTGGATTCAAAAACCTGGAACCATCCCGTCCTGTCCGGGCGACACCTCCTGGTCCGCAACGACCGCGAAGCCGCCTGCTACGAACTACCCATCCAACCCTGAACTCCCGCCGTGGGACCCGTTCTCCTCTGCCCACTCCCCTCACAAGACCGGTGCCGCTTCCTTCTCCCGGACATTGCGCTCCAGGCGTTCCCGCATCTCCAGATGGATCGCGTTGGTCACCGATTGCAGATGCTGCCGCGCCTCGTCGAACTGGCGTAACCGGATCTTCCATCGCGCCTTGTGCAACAGGATCCCCTCCCGATCCGGATCGTTGTCCGCGAGCGTCATCGCTTCTTCCCAGGCTTCCAATGCGGCCTGCGCCAGACGCCGTTCACCCTCGGCCCGTTCTTCCGCCGTCGGCAGCGGCGCCACCTTCACCCCGTAAAACGTCTGCGCGAAATCAAAGGCGTACCTGAAATTGTGCGGGCGAAGGCGACGCACTTCCCGGTACATCGACAACGCCCGTTCAAAAACCGCTGTCTC
Source organism: Verrucomicrobia bacterium UBA6176 (assembly GCA_002422905.1). Classification (GTDB taxonomy): domain Bacteria; phylum Verrucomicrobiota; class Verrucomicrobiia; order Limisphaerales; family UBA9464; genus UBA6176. The sequence continues at coordinate 75,782 of DITU01000052.1, read as the reverse complement.
GTCACAACGGTAATATTCCATCGCATCCTTGCGGAACAGGAACACCACCGTGGCCAGATTATACCGGTACACCGGCTCGAACGGATTCAATCCAATCGCCCGTTCATAGGCCGGGAACGCCTTCATGATCGGCCCGATGTGACCGTAGTGGTTCGCCAGGTTGTTCCAGATCGCCGGATCCTTCGGGTCGAGTTCCCCCGCCTTTTCCAATTCCCGGATGGCGCCCTCCTCATCCCCGGCCTCCGCCAGGAAACTCGCGAACGCATTCCTGGCAGCCGCATAATCCGGATGCTTCGCCAGCAACGCTTCATATTCCTTCCGGACCTCCCCGTTCAACGCCTCCACACGCGCCCGCAACGCCAACTCCGATTCCATCCTCGGATCCGTCGGATCTCCTCCCCGCCGCTCATTGATCCACTGTCCAATCCGATCGTCGGCGGCATCGTCGAACTCCATCACCCGCACCAGATCCGGATAACGCGGGTCCGTCTCCGCCTTCGAGGGCGGCATCGCCGCGACCATGCCGGTCTTCAAGGTCACATAATTGGAAATCGCCACCGGCGCATTGGTGGACAACATCACGCTCAGGGCTCCGACGAGCAGTCCGCTCATGACCGCATCCTACGGCATGCCTCCACCAAGAGAAAGGCATCATCCCAGGCCAATCCGTAACCATCGCCCGTCGCCCGGGTCATGCCCCCTCACAGGGTCGTGGCCCGTCTCCTTTCTTTCCTTTGACCCGTCCGCCCCCGTCCGGTCCGATCACCCGTTCAATGGATCCTTCCGACGCCGAAATCATCGCCGCCGTCAGGGCCGGTGATGTCGGACGTTTCGAGGAGATCATCACCCGCTATCAGCCACGCCTGTTTGCCACTGCCCGACGCTACGCCCGTCACGAGGACGAGGTCGCCGACACCGTCCAGCAGATCCTCATCCGGGTCTTCCAGAACCTCGACTCCTGGCGCGCCGATGCCCCCTTCGAACATTGGCTCATGCGCATCGCCGTCCGCATCTGCTACGACGTCCTCCGCTCCCACCAACGCAATCGCGAACAACCCATGACCCACCTGTCGGACGATGAAACCGACTGGCTCGAAAAACACGCCGCCGCCCCGGACGATTCCGGCACTGATTCCCACGCCGCCAAAACCCTCGTGGAACATGCCCTTGCCCAACTCTCCCCCGCCGCCCGCCTGGTCCTCACCCTTCTCGAACTCGAAGACCGTTCCGTCCGCGAGATCGCCGGTCTCACCGGATGGTCCGTCCCCCTCGTCAAGGTCCGCGCCTTTCGTGCCCGTGCCGAAATGCGCCGCATCCTCAGCCGGATGGGAGTCGAAAAGTATCTTTGACCCCCGACATCCACCCCTGTAACCCCACGCTCTCCGATGCCGTCCAGCCACCTGTCGTCATGAAACTCGAAGGCCTCCGCCAGAAACTCCTCTGCTCCGCCCGCCGGCATCCGCCCTCGGATCACGTCCCCTACGCCTTCGAACAACGGGTCCTCCACGCAATCCGCACCCTTCCCCAACCCGATCCCGCCCTTCCCTGGGTCACCGGCCTCTGGCGCGCCGCCGCCTGCGCCCTGACCATCACGACCCTGCTCGGCACCTTCCATTGGCATTCCACCCGGGATGCAGTCGCTGATGCCGAACTCCCCACCGACCGCGATCTCCTCGAACTCGCCGTCTTCAGCGACCTCGAACTCGCCGCCCACGACGCCTCCACCGCATGGTAGCCTCCTGGAAGATCACCGCCGCCGCCCTCCTCCTCTTCGGGACCGGCATCCTCACCGGCATCTTCCTCCGGGATGGCCTCCTTCAACCCATCCCCAAGACTCCCACCCCAGCCTCCATCCCCAGCCCATCTCCCACACCCACGCCCACCAACTCCCCCCGCCTGCGCATCGCCGCACGCCCCCCGGGTTGGCAACGCCTCGAGGCCATCCGTCGCATCGAATCCGAAGTCCAGCTCTCCGAATCCCAACGCCGCACCATCCACGAGTTGATCCGCGCCTCCGAGGAACGGATCCGTTCCGAATGGGACCCGGTCCTCCCCCGGCTCCAGGCCGAAGTCCGGGACCTCCGCCGGCGCATCGGCGCCGAACTGACCCCTGAACAACGTCAGCGCTTCGATGCCCTCCTGGACCGGCGCGATCCCAACGCCCCCGCCCGCCCCCCGCGCCGCACCAATTCAAGCCCTTCCGTGCGCTGACCCCGCCTTCTCCCCGGTTCCCCCGGGCAACGTCCAGACGACTGAGGACTCGCCCCCTGTGACTTCGGCATGGCAACCTTGCCCGGCTCATGGAATACGAAGCGGTCATCGGACTCGAAACGCATGTGCAACTGCGGACCCGATCCAAGATGTGGTGCGGTTGCGCCAATGGATTCGGGGCGGCCCCCAACACCCACGTCTGCCCGGTCTGCCTCGGGCTTCCCGGCGTGCTGCCCGTCGCCAATGCCGAGGCGCTCCGCCTGACCGTCCTCACCGGTTACCTCCTCAACTGCGAGATCCCCCGCTTCGCCAAGTTCGATCGCAAGAACTACTTCTACCCCGACTCCGCCAAGAACTACCAGGTCACCCAGTACGACCGTCCCTCCACCCAGGGCGGCCACCTCGAATTCGAGTGCAACGGCAGCCTCGCCCGCGTCCGCATCACCCGCGCCCACCTCGAGGAAGACGTCGGCAAGCTCACCCACTTCGACCGTCACAGCGGCGTCGACTTCAACCGCGCCGGTGTGCCCCTGCTGGAGATCGTGAGCGAACCCGACCTCACCTCCGCCGACATGGCCCACGCCTACCTCAATGCCCTCATCGAACTCCTCGTCCGCGGTGGCATCAGCGATTGCGACATGGAAAAGGGAATGGTGCGTTGCGATGTCAACGTGTCGGTCCGGCCGAAGGGCTCGACCGGTCTCGGGGCCAAGATCGAGATCAAGAACATGAATTCGTTCTCCGGGGTCCGTCGCGCCCTGGACTACGAAATCCCACGCCAGATCGAGGCCGTGCGCCGCGGCGAGAAACTCCGGCAGGAAACCCGCCGCTGGGACGATGTCGCGGGCATCACCGAAGCCATGCGTTCCAAGGAGGATGCCCACGACTACCGGTATTTCCCGGACCCGGACCTGCTTCCATTCACCCCGGAGGATGCCTGGCTGGAATCGGTTAAGGCAGCCGTGCCGGAACTGCCCCTGGCGCGAAAACAACGCCTCATGGCCGCGTTCAGCCTGCCCGCCGGCGATGCCGAAGTGTTGAAGGCCAACCCGGACCTCGGCGATTTCTTCGAACAGGCCGCAACCAGCTTCAGGAATCCCAAGGCCATCGCCAATTGGGTGATCAATAACCTGTCCGCCCAACTCGCCACCTCCGACCTCACCCTCGCCACCCTCCGCTTCACCCCCGCCCAACTCCGGGAACTCGTCGAACTGGTCGAGTCCGGCCGCATCAGCTCCCGCATCGCCCAGGATGTCTTCGTCACCCTGTTCAATACCGGCGAAGCACCCGGCTCGATCGTGGAGCGGCAGGGCCTCGCCCAGGTCAGCGACACCGGAGCCATTGGCCGCATCTGCGACGAAGTCATCGCCGCCCATCCCGGACCCGCAGCCGATTACCGGGCCGGCAAGATCGCCGCCCTGAACTTCCTCAAGGGACAGGTCATGAAACTCTCCAAGGGCAAGGCCAACCCCGGTCTCGCCGGCGAACTGCTCGAATCCAAACTCAAGGGATGACGCACATCCCCGTTGTATTCCATCCTCACCCCCACCCCAGCCTGTATGCCCGAACCCGCTCTCATTGAAGAACTCCTCTGGCTCGCCCACGCGGTCGGGGTCGAGACCCGCCGCCTCGTAGTCCTGACCGAGGGCTCGGTCTCCGCCCGGGTCAACGACAACGAGTTCCTTACCAAGGCCACCGGCTTCGAATTGTCCAACCTCACCCGCGAAGGCATCTCCGCCTGCCGGACCAACATCATCCTCGGCATCATCGAGCAACCCCTTCTCGACCTCGGCTCCCTGCACCGCATCCTCAACGACGCCCTCATTGATCCCACCGGACCCCGCGCCGGAGTCGATGCCGCCATCCACGCGTTGTTGCTCGGCCTGCCAGGTGTCCGTTTTGTCGTCCAGGCCCAGCCCGAGAACATTCTTCAGATCCTCTGCTCCCCCGCCGGCGAACGTTTCGCCGATCACCGGATGTTTCCCGACGAAATCGATTTCTGCGGCAGTCAGACGGTCTACGTCCCCTACACCGACCCGGGTGCACCGCTCGCCCGCGAAATCCGTTCCAAACTCAGCATCTTCCAACGCCGTTCCCAGAACCGGATCCCGCGCCTCATCCTCGTCCAGAATCAGGGCGCCATCGCCATCGGACCCACCCCCGCCGCCGCCCTCGGCACCATGATGATGGCCGAAAAGGCCGCCAGTGTGTTCGTTGGAGCCACCCGTCTCGGCGGCCCCCTCTTCCTCCCCCCCCAACACGTCATCCGTCTCGAAGCCCGGGGCGACGACACCCCCCGCCCCAGCACCATCCTGCTTTAACGGGAAAGCGGCGTTCAGCCCCTCGGCTTGATCCGGCCATCACCCCCATGAAGCCGTCCGCTTCCGGCAGCACCTGCTTCCAGATCGAACAGGTCATCGAACGGGCACGCCGGGTCGCCGAACGGGTCCGCTCGGAACTCGATTCCGATCCAGACCTCCTGAACGCATCCGAGCGGGTCATCCAGGCCGCCGAACGGGCTGGTCAGGTCACCGCCGCCCTGCGCCGACCCTGGTCCCTTCACCGGGTCCCCACCTACTTCCTCGGCGCCGTCCTGCTGTCCCTCCTCACCTTTCTTTACTTCCAGTTCCTCCACGTCCCCACCCTCACCCTCGCCCTTCCCGACCGCGATACCTTCCTCATCCGGGACAATCTCCGGGCAGATCCCAAAATCCAGGTCCGGCCCGTGCCTGTCCCCGGGTCCCGCGAAGCCATCCAACTCCTCCAGGCCGGAACCGTGGATGTCGCCTTCGTCCAGGGGGGAATCGACATCCCCCACCGTTTCCCCCGCCTCGAACTTCCCAGCCCGGAAATGGTGCTGCTCTTCGTCCGCCCCTCCATCCGGCATCCCAGCCACGCCCGCACCGTCCTGACCTCCTTCCGCGGAGCCGGCAGCCACAGCGTCGCCCAGGCATTCTTCAAGGCCTGGAATGTCCCCGAACCCACCTGGATCCACGACTGGACCCAGATCTCCTCCGATCCGTCCTGGTCCATCCCCGCCGAGGTGGACGCCGTGTTCGTGGTCAAGGATCCCGCAGACGAGGCCACCCTCCAACGCGCCGCCGCCCTCGCCCGCGAGGGTTTCATCCTCGCCTCACCTTTCATCGGCGCCCGCCTGGGACGCTTCAACTACCTCCAAACCGTCGAGATCGGCGTCGGCTATCTCCAGCCCGATCCTCCGCTGCCCGCCGCCCCGGTCACCACTTATACCGTCTCCGCATTCCTGGTGGCCCAACCCGACCTGACCCCTCGCCTCCTCGCCGAATCCGCCCGCATCATCGAGTCCGCCCCCGGTTCCATCAGCGACCAGGCCTTTCAAGCCGACACCGGCGTCGCCAGCGAACTGCTTCAGGGAACCGAGGCCTTCCTTTCCATCCTGATCCACATCGGCCTCGCCTTCTTCGCCCTGCTCGGCCTTGACGAGTTCGCCTACCGCCGCCGGTTTCATGAACTCAATTCCCTGGTCAGCCTCCTGAGCCTGGTCCAGAGCTCACGCGACATCGTCGGGGTGCCCGATCCAGCCCTGCGGACCCGCAACCTGGCCTACCTGGGATTGTGTTCAGACCTGCTCGGGCTGGTGTCGACCATCAGCGGCTACTACACCCAGGAAAACTCCTCGCTCCTGTTCAACAGCCTCGCAGAGATCGTTCATCAACGCTGCGATTCCCTGAAGATCAACATCCAGCTCAAGCTCCTCCACGCCCTCATCCCGGAAAGTCCGGCCTGATCAAGCCCCCTCATCCCGACCCGGATCACTCCCACCCGGATCCCGTCGTTTTTGAATCCAGATCCTTCGCCCTTCGTGCTCTGCTGACGCCGTGCTCGAACCACTCGTCGAGGAGTTCCTGGTCCACGTCCGACACGAACGCGGGCAGTCGGCCCACACCCAGCGCACCTACGCCGCCCAACTCGCCCGCTTCACCACCTGGGCCTCGTCCCAGGGCATCGGGTCTCTCCGCGAAGTCTCCCTCCAACACCTCCTCGCTTTCCTCCAGCAGGAACGCATCCGTCCCCCCAAGACCTCCGGCGCCGGTCGACCCCGCTCCGGCAATCTCGGTTCCTCCAGCGTCTATCTCACCGTCGCCGCACTCCGCGCCTTCTTCCGGTTCGCCGTCGCCGAAAACTTCATCACGACCGATCCCTCCGAAAACCTCCCGTTGCCCGGTCGCTGGAAACAACTCCCCAAGTCACTCGATTCCCAGGAAATCGAACGGATCCTGACCCCTCCCACCGAAGCCACCGAAGCCGCCCTGTGCGATCACGCCGTCCTCGAAGTCGCCTACGCCAGCGGCCTGCGCCTCGCCGAACTCCGCGGCATCCGACTCGAACAACTCCAACTCGAAGCCGGGTTCATCCATGTCATCGGCAAGGGCGACAAGGAACGCGTCGTGCCCGTCGGCCGCGCCGCCCGTGCCGCCCTCGAACGTTACCTCGCCGCGGGCCGCCCCGGTCTCGTCACCCCGAAATCCCCGTCCAACGTCTTCCTCACCCGACGAGGCACCCCCTTCGCACCCGTCACCCTCTGGCTCCGCATCAAATCCTGGATCCGACGGGCCGGTATCGAACGGAATGTAACCCCCCACATGCTGCGGCATTCCTTCGCCACCCATCTGCTGGAGAACGGGGCCGATCTCCGCGTCATCCAGGAACTCCTCGGGCACGCCAGCATCGCCACCACCGAAACCTACACCCATGTCGCGGGCCGACGTCTCCGCGAGGTTCATGACCAGTTTCACCCGCGCGCCCGCAAGAGCCCGCCTGAAAACTCCCAGGGGGGCGGCGACGAGATTTCCGGCTGAAAGCCGGGACGACCGATCCTGCTGCATGGATACGGAAAACACCCCGCGACCATTCCGCCAATTAGGCTTTGACCGCGGCTCGCCTATCGGTCGGAATCCTCAAGGTCTTCATTCAAATTCCAACCTTCATGAGTTCCCGAACACTCTTCCTTGCCGTGGCCCTGGCCGCCGCTGGTGCCACCTTCGCCCAACCCGCCCTGTATCCCCTCTGGTACAACGCTCCGGTCGATGCCACCACCTTTCCGGACACCGGCAACCTGACCCGCGGCGGTTCCTTCAACCCGGTCACCGGCAACCTCCTGGTCGCCACCCGCGCCGGCGGTACCGGCGTCCGCATCCTCAACGGCAGCACCGGCGCCGCCGTCGGCACCCTCAACATGACCGGAGTCGCCGGTGGCACCTTCGCCCTCAACATGATCGGTGTCGCCTCCGACGGCGCCATCTACGGCGCGAACCTCACCACCGACGCCAGCACCTCGCCCTTCCGGGTCTATCGCTGGGCCAACGAATCCGCCGAACCCACCGTCGTCTTCGCCGGCAACCCCGGTGGCACCGGTGCGCTCCGCTTCGGTGACACCTTCGCCGTCCGCGGTTCCGGTGCCTCCACCGAGATCGTCGCCGGCCAGAACTCCGGCGGCACCACCCTCTTCCACCTCGGCACCGCCGACGGCACCACCTTCACCGGCACCGCCATCACCGTCCCCGGCATCGCCAATGGTGATCTCCGACTCGCCCTCGCCTTCGGTGAAGGCGACACCATCCTCGCCAAGCAGGGCGGTCCCCTCCGCTACATCAGCTACGATGTCGCCACCGCCGCCGCCACCCTCGACGCCTCGTTCACCCTCTCCAACGTCGGCACCTCCGTCGTCACCCCGCTCGGCGTCTACAGCGACTACGTCGTCGCCTACGGCTACACCACCGCCGCCGGTCCCCAGAGCGCCAATCTCTACTCCCTCTCCAGCCTCGCCACCGACGCCGGCAATCTCCCCCTCGCCTCGGTCGCCTTCGGTGCCGGCAACGCCAACATCAACGGCGTCGGCGCCGTCTCCTTCAATGCCGACGGTTCCATCGTCTACATCGTCGCCCCCAACAACGGCATCGCCGCCTTCCAGGTCGTCCCCGAACCCGGCACCTGGGCTCTCCTCGGCGCCGGCACCCTTCTCCTCGGCTGGTCCCTCCGCCGCAAACTCTGACCCGTCCCGAAATCAAAAAGGGGAGTGTCGGCAAATGCCGTCACTCCCCTTCTTCATTCTGCACTCTCCACGGACACCCGGATTTGGATCGGCCGCAGACTACGCAGATGACCCAGATGCATGTGCAACCAAACGAGCCTGGTAAACTTGGTTCGATCTCACCCCTCGGATGTTCGCATCCCCTTTTTCCCAAAAGCGGTTCATCTGCGCCATCTGCGCCATCTGCGGCCCACCCTCCCCATTCCCATCTGCGGATTACTTGACCGGTTCTTGCGTCAACGGATCCCGCAACGGCAATTGCGTCACCTTGCCCGAGGCCAGTTGCTCCAGCTTCACCGGATGATCCGGGTGCCCCTTCAGGATCTCCTCCTTCTGGCCCGTCACCAGGATCACCGCCCGATCCGCATGCAGATGTTCCCGCGCCACCCGCTGCACATCCGCCCGGGTCACCGTCTCGATCCGTGTCCGCCAGTTCTTCCAGTAATCCGGATCCTGGGCAAACCGCCCCGTGAATTCATCCGAGGCAAACTGCGAAGCCACCTTCACCCGGGTGTCGAATGTTCCCGGGAAGGAATCCACAAACGACCGCTTCGCCGTGTTCAACTCCTCATCCGTCACCGGACCCGACGTGATCCGGTTGATCTCATCGAGCACGATCCGCGTGGCATAGGCCACCGTGCGGGACTTGGTGGACAACCCCGCCTGAAACGCCCGCGCATAATGGACCCCGCCCGGGAAACTGCTGCTCGCCCCATACGCCAACCCCTCGTCCGACCGCACCCGGTTCATCAGGCGTGAAGTGAAACCGCCGCCGCCCAGGATGTCGTTCATCACCGTGACCGCCGGGTAATCCGGATGATCCCGTTTCACCCCGGGCAACATCACCGTCACCCGCCCCTGATTCACGTCCTTGTCCACCACATACACACCGCCGGGGGCCATCACGATGTTGGAAGGCACCGCCGGCGCCATTTCCCCGGCGAACGGCCAATCGGCAAACAGCGCCTCCAACCGTTCCACCAACTGCGCCTTGTCGAAGTCGCCCGAGGCCGCCACCACGAAATTGCCCGGATGAAACCATTGGCGGTGATACGCGCGGAGTTCATCCACGGTGATGGCCTGGACAGATGCACCGGTGGTCATGCGCGCCGTCCAGAAGTTGGTGCCATAGGCGAGCCGCACCGTTTCCATGCCATGGATGCTGCCGGAATCGTCGTTGCGCTGTTTCATGCCCTGGATCATCTGGTCGCGATGCAACTCCAGCCGATCCGACTGGAAACGCGGGGAGGTCAATGCCGCCCGCATCAACGCCAGTCCCTCGGGCAGATCCTTGGACAACAGGTTGAGATTCACGCTTCCCGAATCCCCACCGACCCCGGAGGTCAGGGACGCCGCCAGAAACGCCAGACGCTCTTCCAGTTCCTCCGCGCTCTTGTCGCCCACGCCACCCCGCACCAGCAGGTGACCCGTCACCTCCGCCACCCCTTCCCTTCCCACCGGGTCCAGGTAAGAACCGCAACGGATCAGCACCGTGATGTTCACCAGCGGCAGGGTCCGGTCCGGCACCACGTAGGCGACCGGGCCGGCCTTCAACTGGACCCGGTAATCCGACGGGCGCGGCGGTTCATAGGTCAATGGCGGGAACTGGAGCTTCTCCGGCCGATCCGGAATGGGGTCCGCCGCCCGCAACAACGGGCTGACGCCGGCAATCAGGAAGCCGAGGGTGATCGGAAGGAATCGCGTGTTCATGGGGAACGGATTGGAAGTTCGATGAAAGGGTTTGGAATTCAGGGTTGGGCCAGTTCAGCCAGCCGTTGCTCGATCTTCTTCACCAGGATCTTCTGAAGCTGTTGCCGTTTCGGATCCGTACCCGCCGCCTGATCCCGGACCTGGGTGAGGAACGCCTTCAATTGCTCCACATCCTTGCTCTCGCGGATCCGGTTGGACAACTGGCGCGCCATCGGCTTCTGGTCCGCCGCCAACCCCGCCAGGTCCGGATCTTCATCCGATACCGCCCCAGCCTTCCGCGTGTAGTGCGCCACCGCCCGGTTCTCCTTGGTGAAATACTTCCGGATGACCCGCTGGATATCCTCCGACGTCACCGCCTGGATGCGTGGACCGGCCGCGTTGATCTCCCGCCAGTCGCCCATGCCCTCCGCGAAGATCAACTGGTACAGGATCCCGAACGTCGAAGTCAGCCGACGGTATTCAGAAGCCGAGAAGTTGTTCTTCACCTTCTCCAACTCCTCCGCCGGGATCGGTTCAGAGGCGAGCTTGTCCAACTCGTCGTACAACGCCTGTTCCACCTCGGCCAGGGTCTTCCCGTCCCGCGCCTCCGCATAGACGTTGAACGATCCCGCCCACTTCTTCGACATGTTGCCGGCCCCTGCATCCGTGGCCACCTGTCGCCCCAACACCAGGCCCTTGTACAACCGCCCCGTCCGCCCGTTCAGCAACTGTTCGATCACCTCCAGCACGTAGGTGTCCCGATGCCCGAAGGCCGTCGTCCGCCATAGGATGTCGACCTGCGGATTGGTCTCCGCTTCGGCCAGGTAACGTTTCTCGGCCACCGACGCGATCTCCTGGGTGATCACCTCCGGCGCCGGCTGGGTTCCCTTGGGGATCCGACCGAAATATCGCTCCAGCATCGGCATCGCCTCCGACTCCTTGAAGTCGCCCACCAGGATCAGGGTGATGTTCTGCGGTTGATAATAGAGGGCGTAGAACTCGTCGGCCTGGCGCTTGGAGATCGCCGGGATGTCACTGGGCCAGCCAATCACCGGCCAGTTGTACGGATGCGCATCCCAGAACAGGGCGTTGAACTGTTCGTAAAACCGGCCGGTCGGCGTCGATTCGATCCGCATGCGGCGCTCTTCGAACACCACATCCCGTTCGGAATAGAACTCGCGGAACACCGGCCGCAGCAAACGCTCGCTCTCCATCCACGCCCAGAGCTCGAGTTTGTTCGACGGCACCTCGATGAAATACCCGGTCATGTCTTCGGTGGTGAACGCGTTCATCCGGGTCGCGCCAGCCGTGGAGTACACCCGGTCAAATTCGTTCTTCACCAGCAACGAGCGCTGCTCCTCCACCAGCTTCTTGAATTCCTCCTCCAACTCCCGATACCGCTCCGTCCGTGCCTCGGGCGAACTGATGTCCTCCACCTCTCCACGCCGCAACGCGGCCCGCATCAGCGCCTCTTCGGCCCGCATCCCGTCCCGGATCCGCTCCTGTTCCTCGATGATCGCCCGGTCCCGGTCGGCATTGGTCGTGCCCAGGGTCGGTGTCCCCTTGAACATCATGTGCTCGAACAGGTGCGCGATGCCGGTGATGCCCGGCCGTTCATTCGCCGATCCGACATGGGCAACCCAACCCCCGGCGATCCGCGGTTCTTCATGCCGTTCCACCATCAGCACCCGAAACCCGTTCGGCAGCGTCTTCTCCACCACGGGAATCTTCTGCGCCCAACCCGCGGACGCGGAGGCAAGAAGGACAAGCAAGGCCGGGAAAATACGCTTCATAATTCGATGGCTCGGGCAGGATGCAGCCATTCAAACCCGGGTCAACCACCCAACCCCCACCAACTCCTCCCGACCCGCCCGGAGCGGCGACGTTCGGTCGCCGGTCTCACGTGGGCAGTTGTCCGAATGCTTCCGCTCACTCCTCCCGACGGCGCCGTCTGCGAAGCAACATGTCCCTCAACTCCAACGCCTCGGGCATCTGCAATCCCACCCCTCCCGCCAGATAGGCCACCGACGCCAGCAACAACGGCCCGAACACCGCCCCTGCCTGCCGCAGCTTGCCCTCATGCCCAACCCACGCTTCCCAGGCCATCGCACCCGACCACGCCAAGGCCCCGGCCAACACCGCCAGACCCAGCATCTTCGCCATTGGTCGCCCCAGTTCGACCAGGTTGAACTTCGGCATCTTCCTCCGGAACGCGTAGAACAGCAGCGCCGTGTTGGTCAGCGCACTGATCGAGTTCGCCAGGGCCAGGCCCAGTTGTAAAAACGGCACCACCAGGAACAGGACCAGCACCAGGTTCAACGCCAGGCAGAACACCCCGATCCGCATCGGGGTCTTGGTATCGTCCAACGCAAAAAACGCCCGCGCCACAATGCTGTTCAACGACGCCGCAATCAGTCCCGGCGCCAACCCCATCAACGCCGTCGAAGCCTGGATCGTCGAGGTCGCATTGAACTTCCCGTGCTGGAACAGCAGGCGGATCATCGGCTCCGCCAACACCACCAACAGCACCGTGGCCAACCCGTTCACAAACACCAGGTACAGCATCCCACGCCGCAACGCCTCCCGGAATTCCACGTACTTCTTGTCCGCCGCAAACCGGCTCAACTCGGTCAGCAGGAAGGTCGCCAGCGAAACCCCGATCACGCCCTGCGGCAATTCCATGAGCCGGATGGCGTAATTGAACGACGACACCACGTGGCCTGCCTGCGAGTCCGCTATGAATTGCGTCGCCACCACATTCAACTGATACGCCGCCACCCCGATCGTCGCCGGCATCAGTCTCTTCGCCGTCTCCCGCACCGTCGGATCCTTCCACGGATTCACCCACCGGAACCGGAACCCCTGTCTCAACAACGACGGCACCTGAAACCCCACCTGCACCAATCCACTGATCACCACCCCCACTCCAAGCCCGTAGACCTGCTGATCCAGATTCGGCCCGAACAACGGCGCAATCAGGTACACCGACCCGATCATCACGATGTTCATCGTCGCCGCTCCCAGCGCCGGCAGGAAGAACTGGCCCCGGGCATTGAGCATGCTGATGAACACCGCCGCCGTGCACACGAACACCGAGTACGGCAGCATGACCCGCAACAACCGCAGCATCAGTTCCCGACGCCACTCCAGCGGTGTCCCCTCCACCAGCACCGTGCACACCAGTATCCCCGCCACCACCAGCACCGTCGCCACCAGCACCACCGCCGCCACCACCGCCGCCGCTCCACGCCACGTCGCCTCCAACCCGTCCGTCCGCTCCTTCTGCGTAAAGATGGGCACGAACACCGCCGTCAACGCCCCCTCCCCCAGCAACCGCCGCAACAGGTTCGGAATGGTGAACGCCAGGTAGAACGCGCTCGCCTCAGGGGTCGTACCGATCAACCCGGAATAAGCCGACTCCCGGAGAAACCCCAGGATCCGGCTCATCATCGTGGCCACCGCCACCGCGCCGGACGACTGGAGCATCTTGGACATGACAGGCCGCAGAGGTTGCCGGGCCCCACACCCCCTTCCCAGCGCCAAGTGGTCCACAACCCAATTTCGACTGCAGCGACACCGTCCGGTCACCCACCCAACCCGACACGGCTCCGTGCCTTCGGATCCCCTCAACCAAAGAGAGCCCGTTCCTCGGCTGGGATCTGCACGCCCTTCCCCGGTTTTCGTGTCGTTTCGTGTATTTCGTGGTTCGCATCCCCCATCCATGCATCCACCACGAAACTCACGAAAGGATCTCCGTGCTCCAGAATGAAAACGGCGTGCTGGGCAGCTTCGTGACTGTCAACTGACCCATCTCAGCGCGGGCATTCCCGTGGTTTCAAATCAGGCTTCCTGAACAGGGCATGGATAAGCCGTCTAGGGGTCCGTCCTCAGTATTGACACAAAGTGCAGAGTTCTCGGACCGATCAACCCACTCCTCGCCGTGTGCTCATCGAGTTCGATGACCCCATGTGCCGCTTGAGGAATCGCGCGGATCAGAGGGAGATGATGAACTGGACCTACATCTCAAACCTGCTGAGCCGTATCCATGCAGTAGGGAGGGAAGTGGCGGCGCAGCAGATTCTTTCGCAGGCCGAGGAGTGAGCGAGGCGTCCCGCAACGCGGGATAACGAGCGAACGACGAAGGCATTGCGGAAGAAGATCCAGCCGAAACGACCGATCCTACTGCATGGATACGGCTGAGGGCTGCGCCGAAACTTCCCGCAGAGATCGGTTTCGCCGTCCCCATCTTCTCCGCGTCCCGGCGTCTCCGCGGGAAGAATGCCGGTTCCAAGGGTCATTCCTCGTCTTCAGCCTCAAAACTCCACCTTCAATCCGACATGGACCGTTCGAGGAAATCGCGGTCCATACACATAGGCGGAATCCCGAAAGGGCCCGCGGTCCAGATCGTCCTGGTAATCGTTGAAGAGATTCCTGATTCCCAGCTGTGCCGTTACCAGGGTGTGACCCGGCAACCGCCATGTATAACTCGCTCCCAGATCCACGATGAAGAAGTACGACGACTCCTTCAGGGCGTTACCGGTCAACTCTCCGGTGACTTCATCCGATACCACATGCGGCACCTCCATCGGCCCGGTCAACTTGCCCGCGGCGAAGACACTCCACACTCCCGTGTCATGGATGAACTTGATCACTCCGTACCGATTCGGAGTGCGCTCGAAATCCCGCACGAAAATAGGATTGTTGACCGGGTCCCCGTCCATCCCGATCGCCAGTTGTGGGTCGCCATAACGGGACCGCTGTTCCACATATCCGATCTCGGTGGAAAACCATCCCTTCTGATAAACCAGATTCATCTCCACCCCGTACACCGCGGCATCGCCCGCATTGATCTTGGTGGATTCAATCACTCCCGACGTCGAAGGGTCGTCGGTTGACTGGTCATTGAAGAAGACGTCGCTGATCCGGGTAATGAACAGGTTGCCTTCCAACTGCCAATTCTGGTTGAGGCGCCACTGGGGTGCGACCGAATAGGTGATCGCCGATTCCTCCCTGAGATCGGGCGAAAGCGAGACCACCTCCAGCGCCCCGCCCACGTTCGATATGTGGAGATCTTCATCGAACAGTTCCGGTGCCCGGAAGCCCGTCGCCACCGCCAGGCGCAGGTCGAAGTCCGGACGCGGACTCCACTTGAGCGCCACACGGGGAGACTCAATGACGGCATCCACCTGCGAGTGCTTGTCCAACCGCAGCCCATAGATCAACTCCAGAGGCTCAGCCAGCTTCCAGTCGTGCTGGATGAATCCGCCATGGTTCAGATAACTGTCGTCCACCACCCTCCCCAATCCGCTGGCATCCACAATTGTCTCATATCGAAATTGAAACCCATAGGTCAGGGTATGCCGTTCACCCAGATAGCTGTTGGCACTCACATCCGTCATCGTCAACAGGTTGTCCGTCACGCCAAATCCAAGCTCCTCCGTCCAATCGGGATTGTAGAACGGACCGTTCGGATCTGAGAACGCCCCGGCGTACTGCGGGAAACGCGTCGACAACCGCGCCGCCACCGCCGGGTCATGCCCCGCATTCCCGGGCGGCGCATAGCCCAATGGACCTATCCCTCCGTAATAGCTGTCACGCGTCGTGTTCGCCGCTGAGAATCCCAGTTGATAATCGAACTTCTCCGACGGTGTATGCTTGAGCAGGATCGATCCCACATCCCGCGTACTCTTCAGTTCCTCGTTGAGAAACGCCTCGTTCGCCCGGATATCCAGCCCTTCGTCGTCCTCCCCGCCACGCCGGTCTTCATGGGTATGCAGGTAATCCAGCGACAGCTTCACCGCCGGCGTGGGCTTGAACACCGCGCGGATTCCACCGCCAAGCAGATCGCGCCGCGCCACTTCCGTGAAGTCGTCGCCGTTCACATCCAATCCCTGGACAAAGCTCTGGATTCCATAGGCCGTGATTCCCACCGACCCTTCCTTGTTGGCCCACTCGAAGACCCCGTTCGCATCCGTGTTCGGACGATCCCCACTGGCACTGCCTTCCATCCAGTTATAGTTGAAGTTCATCGTCGCATGCGTATGGGTCGGGTCCCGAGGAATGATGTTGACCACTCCCGCCACCGCACTGGGCCCGTAAAGCGCCGATGCCCCCCCTTTGACAACCTCGATCCGGTCAATCAACGCCATGGGAATCTGTTCAATCCCATAGACACCGGCCAAGCCTGAGAACGTGGCCATGCCGTCCGACAACATCGAGATATAGCGTTGCTGCAATCCCAGCATCCGGATCTCGGTCGTGTTGCAGTTCTGGCAGTTGCTCTCCACCCGCAACCCGGTCTGGTACTCCAGCACATCCGCAAGCTTGGGCGAACCGGTGATCGCCATGTCCTGGGCCGTGATGACCTCCGTCCGCACCGGTGTCTCCAGGATGCCCCGGGTGGTGCGCGTGCCCGTGACAACCATGGTGGTGGGGAAGGCCGGCGTATTGGTCGCTGGAGCTCCAGTGGACGTCGAAGGTGCCTGTTCCTGGGCCCGGACCACCAAGGCGGCGGCGAACAGGAGGGTCCACGGTCCGGGCCGGATGCGGTGAGGCACCGGAAACGTTGTACCACGGACTGCATGGAGTACCATCAGCTTCATCTTGTAGCACTGGCTACCTTTTGGCTCGGCATGGGTCAACTCCTTTCCCAGTGACCCAGCATGCCCCAACCCGTGAAGACAATGTTGAGGGGGCATTGAGAGCTCGGTGGTCGCTGTTGACACTCAAGGTCATGTCCCGGAGCGATCACTGGACGTGACAAATCCCGTCCGTCCGTGGTCTAACCATCCGTGCTTCGCCGTTGTCTCAGGTTGATCCTGTTCGGCCGCGCTCCCGGTTCCGTGCTGGCTGGGATGCCCAGTTACGAGGCAGAGGGGTCGCTTCTAAAGCTTTGACAACTGGCCAGGTCAGCAGGTGGATGTCCTGCGCCCAGGACCTGGTTCTGGACAAGTCGGGCTTGGACGCAGGTGACAGGGCTGCGGAACCCTTGAATGTGAGAACTTTAGCCGCGAGCCCTTTGCGTTGTATCAGACTGCCGATTTTCCGGAGGCGCGACTAGCGGCGGATGCGGCGCCAGACACCGAAGCCGACGAGCGCGACACCGGCCAAGATGGCGTAGGTTTCGGGTTCGGGAACAGCCGTGGGAAGCAATTGCCCACGGATCTCACCGCCGGGGAAGTTGGCGGTGTGGATGTTCACGTACCAATCCTCCGCGAACAGACCGGTCACCTGAGCCGGGGTCAGTGGACTCGCGAAGAAACCGATCAGGGCACCCGAGGTGGATCCATCCGGCAAGATGGTCAGGGAAAGGATCACCGGACCATTGGCATCCGCAGGGGCGGCGTGCACATGGGCTGACGTCGCCTCAGCCGAGAGGCCGCCGAAAGCGCCACCGAGGCTGAACTGCCCGTTGTCGCTGTCATAGAACGCCGAGACGTTGCCGGATCCCAGACTGACGGTGGAAGGAACTTCCTGAGTGCCGGTAAGGGTGGCTTGGAAAGAGAAAATGGCCGCCTGACTGGTCAGGGCACCAGCGACCAGAACGGCAGCCAGGAGGAATGTCTTTTTCATTTGAGGAAGGGATCTGTCGGTTTTGCTACAGGGGAACTGGGCGGTTTCAAAACAAGCTTTCCGCCGGAACTCAACGGGCTCGAATCGTTGTTCTCCCAGGAAGGATCCTCTGTTTGCCACCCACCCCAACAAGGTGGGGCGTCAACTCGAAGGAATCCATCAGGTCATTTCAGGGGGCAGACCTCACTTTTGAAGCAAGGGTCCGAGGTCTCGGACCGTTCAACACACTCCTCGCCGCCTGCGGATCGAGTTCGACTGGGGAAGGCAAAGGGGTCGCTTCTGGATTTTTGACAATTGAGCCAGGCCAGCGGGTGAATGTCCCGCGCACGCGCCCAGGACCTGGATTGAAATGAGTCAGGGCTGGAAGCAGACGGCAGGGTTGAAGACCCCTTTGAATGTCAAATATTTAGACCGGACCCTTTTGCGTTTCTTCCCGGCGACATCGGCTTAAGTCCCACCCTTCAATTCGGTAATGAGGTCCCGGAGGCCGATCGATTCCACGCCCTTTGCCAGGGGATGCCTCCCACTCCCCGAATGCACAATCCATCCCCGCTCCGCTTCCAGATCACGATACGCCTCGTGAAATCCCCGCGACGGTACCGCATCCGGACTTCGCTTGATCTCCACCGCCCAAACACGCCCACCCGGAAACTCCAGCACAAGGTCCACCTCCGCACCACCGGATGTCCGATAGTGACCTGCAACCGTTCGCAACGGCGCCACGGCCAGCAGGGCCTCCATCACAAATCCTTCCCAACTCCCTCCAACGACCGGATGACCCAGCAGCGCATCCCGATCCCCGATTCCCAACAATGCATGCAGGAGTCCGGTGTCCCGGATATAGATCTTCGGCGACTTCACCAGGCGTTTTCCGACATTCACATGGTAGGATGCCAATCGACGCACCAGGAGCAGGTCGACCAGCAAATCGGTATAGCGACTCACCGTCTGGCCGCTGATCTCCAACCCGGCACCCAATCGAGCCGCGTTGTGCACCCCACCCTGCGAATGGGCAAGCATCGTCCAGAAGCGGCGCAATGTCTCCGCAGGGATCCGAGGGCCGAACTGCGGGATGTCCCGCTCCAGATAGGTCCGGATCAAATCCGCCCTCCACTCCATGCTCTCGGTTCCTGAGCGGGCCAGGAAACTGTCCGGGAATCCCCCCCGCACCCACAACCGCTCGGCATCGACCGGATCCACTTCGCCGGGATGAATCGGTCCCATGTCAAGGTAGCTGATCCGACCAGCAAGACTCTCACCGCCCTGCCGGAGGAATTCCGTCGAGGCCGAGCCGAGGATGAGGAATCGTCCGTTCCGATGCCCACGCCGACGGCCCTCGTCGATGACACCACGGAGGATCGGAAAGAGATCTGGGGTCCGGTGAATCTCATCCAGTATGACCAACCGATCCTCAACCAGGGAAAGGTATGCGGCGGGATCCGTCAGCTTTGCCCGATCCGAGGACTTCTGGAGGTCGAGATAAATCGCGGGGGATTGCCGGGCGATTTCAAGGGCCAAAGTAGTCTTCCCTACCTGTCGTGGCCCGAGCAGGGCAACCGCCGCCTGACGATCCAGCGCGGCCCGTACCGCCGGAACAATGTCCCGTTCAATCATCCATGCAAATCTTCCACACTGTGGAAGATTTGCAAGGTTGCTGGCAGGTTCGTATCCGGAAGTTCCAACAGGGCGGCCGGCGCAATGCCCGCCTCGGCACCGCGTCTGCAAAGGACGCCGGAGCCGTTGTCCGCAGGCCTTCTTCCCGGCTTCAATCCCGCGGCTGAACCACTCAGACTCCAACCCTCATGAAGCGCTCCCTCCTCCTCGGCCTGATCATCGTCGCCGGCGTCGTTGCGCGCTTCTCCCTGCCCGCCGCCACCCATTCCCGACCCAACATCCTCATCCTGCTCAGCGACGACGTCGGATATTCGGACATCGGTTGCTACGGCGGTGAGATCCACACCCCGAACCTCGACGCCCTGGCTCGCGATGGCATCCGCTTCACCCAGTTCTACAACACCGGCCGGTGTTGCCCGACACGGGCCTCACTCCTGACCGGACTGCATCCGCACCAGGCCGGCGTCGGCCACATGATGGAGGATCGCGGTCTGCCCGGTTACAGGGGCCGCCTCAACCGCCAGTGCGTCACCCTTGCCGAAGCCTTGAAGCCCGCCGGCTACCGCACCTACGCCGTCGGGAAATGGCACGTCACCCCCGGTCACGGCCCCACGTTCCTCACGGATACCGACAACTGGCCGCTGCAGCGCGGATTCGACCGCTTCTACGGAACCATTCACGGCGCGGGCAGCTACTTCGATCCCAGCTCGCTCGTCCGCGACAACCGCCTCATCACCGTCGCCAACCATCCCGACTATCGCCCCGCCGAGTATTACTACACCGACGCCATCGCCGAACACGCCGTCCGCTTCATCCGCGATCATTCCCGCGACCAGAAGAACCAACCCTTCCTGCTCTACACCGCATTCACCGCCGCCCACTGGCCGTTGCATGCGAAGGAAGCGGACATCGCGAAATACAAGGGCCGCTACGACGCCGGATACGAACCGGTTCGCTCCGCCCGCCGCGCCAAGCTCCGTCAACTCGGCCTCCTCGACGACCGCTGGTCACCCGTGACCCCGGCCGAGTCCTGGGACAAGGTCTCCGACAAGGCCTTTGAAAGCCGTTGCATGGAAGTCTACGCCGCCCAACTCGACGCCATGGATCAGGGCATCGGCCGGATCGTCGCTGAACTGAAGGCGCACGGGCAGCTCGACAACACCCTCATCCTCTATCTCCAGGACAACGGCGGATGTGCCGAGGGAAATGGTCGCGGCAACAAACCCACGGTCCGCGCTTCCCAGCCCACCCTTCCCCCGATGTCGCCTGACGACCCCCAATACGGCAGTCAGCCGAAACAGACCCGCGACGGTTACCCCGTGCGCCAGGGCATCGGCGTCCTTCCCGGCGGACCCGACACCTACATCGCCTACGGCCGCGGCTGGGCGAATGTCAGTGGCACCCCGTTCCGCGAGTACAAGCATTGGACCCACGAAGGCGGCATCGCCACGCCGCTCATTGTCCACTGGCCGGCCGGCATCGCCGCCGACCGCAAGGGCCGACTCGAACCGCAGCCCGGCCAACTCGTCGACATCATGGCCACCTGCGTGGACCTCGCTGGAGCCACGTACCCCGCCCATTTTGCCGGTGAAACCATCCAGCCCATGGAAGGCACCAGCCTGCGTCCCGCCTTCCGTGGCGATCCCCTCCAGCGCACCCGTCCCCTCGTCTGGGAACACGAAGGCAATCGCGCCATCCGCGACGGCCAATGGAAGCTCGTGGCCAAGGAGAACCAGCCGTGGGAACTCTACGACCTCGACGCCGACCGCTCGGAGTCCAACAACCTCGCCACCCGACATCCCGACCGTGTCCAGCGCATGGCCGCCGACTGGGATACCTGGGCTGCCCGCGCCCGTGTCCTTCCCCTCGGCGCCTGGCGCGGCAAGTAGGGCTGCGGATCCTCACGGAAACCGGGAGCGGCGATGTTCGGTCGCGGTTCGACATCGGGACGGTGAGTGACATGCGCCGCTCCAGCCCCCACCCGGGATCCATGCCCAATCATCTCCCCTGTCGTTTCCCCACCCGCGCCTTTGCTCCGCGGGCCATCCCCGGTAAGATCAATCAATCATGCGCAAGACCCGCCTCATTGCCGCGCCCGGTCGATACACCGATTGCCCCGTCCTTATCCTTCCCGGCGGGGGCTTCCATCCCTGCGACACGCCCACCCACTGGCGCCAGGTGAAATCCCTCGAATTGCACCCGGCCTGACCCCTTCTTCCCTCCATGCGCACTCCATTTTCCGGTCTCCTGGCCCTGTTCGGCTTCCTCGGTCCCGTCGCCCTCGCCGCCGACCCCGTCGTCGATTTCACCACCCAGATCGAGCCCATCCTCATCAAGCGCTGTTCCGAGTGTCACGGACCGGACATGCAGAAGGCCGGGCTCCGACTCGATACCCGGGCCTTGGCGCTCACCCCCGCCAAGTCCGGCACCCTCGCCCTGGTTCCCGGCAAACCCGATGCCAGCGAGATCATGGTCCGCGTGTTGTCCGAGGATCCGGACGAGGTGATGCCCCCCAAGGGCGCCCGCCTCACCCCGGAGGAGATCGCCAGCCTCCGGTCCTGGATCGCCGCCGGTGCCGTCTGGCCCGAATCCGATCCCCGCTCCCACTGGGCTTTCAGACCGCCGATCCGACCCACCCCGCCCCCGTCCACCCCGGATGCCGGCCCGGTCCGCAATGAAATCGATCTCTTCATCCAGGCCCGCCTCGCCCAGGAAGGCCTGAAGATGCGACCCGAGGCGGACCGCGCCACCCTCATCCGGCGTGTCAGCCTGGATCTCACCGGATTGCCTCCGACCTGGTCCGAAGTGGAATCGTTCCTCAACGACACCGCACCCGACGCCTACGAGAAGCTGATCGACCGTCTCCTTGCCTCGCCTCACTACGGCGAACACATGGCCCGCGGTTGGCTCGACCTGGCGCGTTACGCGGATTCCAACGGGTATCAGGTCGATCTCGCCCGTTCGATCTGGCCTTACCGCGACTGGGTGATTGATGCGTTCAACAGGAACATGCCCTTCGACCAGTTCACCGTGGAGCAACTGGCCGGCGACCTCCTCCCCTCCCCCACCCTGGCCCAACGCATCGCCACCGGGTTCAACCGCAATACAAAGATCAACGACGAGGGTGGCGGCGACGAAGAGGAATACCGCACCAAGGCCGTGAAGGATCGCGTCGCCACCGTCGGCACCACCTGGCTCGGCCTCACCCTCAACTGCGCAGAGTGCCACACCCACAAGTACGACCCCATCACCCACGACGAGTACTACCAGCTTTACGCCCTCTTCAACAACACCACCGACGGCGGCAACTACAGCGTTGCACCCACCGTCGAGGTGCCCCGGCCCGACCTCACCCAGACCGAGGGATTCGTCCAGGAACGCCTCGCTGAAACCCGACGCGAACTCGACGCCGCCCGATCCGCCCTCGACGCCTCCCAGTCCCGTTGGGAGCAGGCGTTGTCGGAGAAGGGCAACGTCTGGAAGACGCTCACCCTCACCAATCCCGTTTCCACCGGAGGTTCCAGCTACACCAATCTCCCCGACGGCTCACTCCTCGCGACCGGCGTCAATCCCATCTACGACACCATCACCGTCGATGCCCTGACCGATCTGACTGGCATCACGGCCGTCCTCCTTGAAGTCCTCCCCGATCCCAGCCTTCCCAAGAACGGGCCGGGGCGCTGGGGCCAGACCGGCAACTTCATCCTCGACGAATTCCAACTGTCCGCCGTTCCCGCCAACGGCCCTGCCCCTGCCGACCCACGCCTCCCCTTCGCCTCCGCTTCCGCCGATTGGGAACAGCTCTATTACCGCGCCGAACACGCCATCGATGCCCATCCCAAGACCGGCTGGGCCATCGGACCCCGCTTCGGCGAACGTCACTTCCTCATCGCGCGCCTCCAGGATCCGGCCGGCTACAACAACGGTTCCAAGCTCACCTTCAAATTCGACCATTACCACGGCTCCAGCCATTGCATCGGCCGGTTCCGGATCTCCGTCACCACGGAAAAGGATCCCACCCTTCTTTGGCCCCTGACCGGGGACGCCCTCGCATCGATCGCCCTGCCAGCCTCGGAACGTACCCCGGAACAGGCCACCCTGCTCGCCCAGACCCACCGGGAATCGTCCGACTCCGTCCGCCAACTCCAACGCGAGGTCATCCGTCTCGAAGAGAAGGCAGCCCAACTCGCTTCGAAGAAGTTCAACACCCTCGTCCTGCAGGAACGCGCACCCGACAAACCCCGCCCCAATTACGTCCATCTCCGCGGCGACTTCCTCACCCGCGGCCGCGACGTCGGCCCCGGTGTCCCCGCCGTGTTCCATCCCCTGCCCACCAATCAACCGCCCAACCGCCTGTCCTTCGCCCAATGGATCGTGGATCCCCGGAATCCCCTCACCGCCCGGGTCACGGTGAATCGTTTCTGGGAACGCGCCTTCGGCACCGGTCTCGTCAAGACGTCGGAAGACTTCGGACGCCAGGGCGAACCCCCTTCCCACCCCGAACTCCTCGACTGGCTCGCCACCGGCTTCCTCCAGTCCGGCTGGGATGTGAAGGCCATGCAGAAGCTCATCCTCTCTTCCGCCGCCTATCGGCAGGACGCCACCACCGATGCCGTCCGGCAGGAGAAGGACTTCTACAACCGGCTCATCTCCCGCGGCCCACGATTCCGCATGGACGGCGAGATGATCCGCGACCATGCCCTCGCCGTCAGCGGCCTCCTCAATCCCCAGGTCGGCGGACCCAGTGTCCATCCCGTCCAGGTCGCCAATCTGTGGAAGGAGATCGGATTCCTCCGCCCCGAGATCGGCATGGACGAATGGCCGCTCAGCGAAGGTCCCGATCTCTATCGACGCGGCGTCTACACCTTCTGGCGACGCGTCTGCACCTACCCGACGTTCGCCACCTTCGATGCCCCCAGCCGCGATGTCTGCGTGGCGCGTCGACCCCGGACCAACACCCCGTTGCAGGCCCTGGCCGCCCTCAACGAACCCACCCTGCTCGAAGCCGCCCGCGTCTTCGCCCAACGCATCCTTGCCCAGGGCGGTTCCTCCGACGCCGCCCGTGTCGACTTCGCCTTCCGCACCTGCCTGGGCCGGAAGCCGACTCCCGCCGAACACGACCGTCTCCTCAACTTTGTCCGTCAACAGACCCGGTCGTTTTCCAATGACCCCGTCGCCGCCCGCCAACTGGTCGAGGTCGGCTCCGCGCCCCGTCCCGCCGACGTCGAAGCCCGTCGCCTCGCCGCCTGGCTCATGCTCGCCAACGTCCTCTTCAATCTCGACGAAACCGTCACCCAATGAACGCCTCACCCCTCCTCGCCACCCGACGCCGGTTCCTCCAGCAATGCGGCACCGGCATGGGCGCCCTCGCCCTCAGCTCCCTGCTCGATGACAAGCTCTTCGCCGCCGATGCCTCGGCGTCCGGTGGCGGGATTCCCCACTTCGCGCCGAAGGCCAAGAACATCATCTATCTGTTCCAGTCCGGCGGCCCATCCCACCTGGACCTTTTTGATCCCAAACCCGAACTCACGAAACGCGACGGCCAACAGGTCCCCGAAGACCTGGTGAAGAACATCCGCCTCGCCCAGATCGGCAAGAACGCCAAACTCCTCGCCTCCCCTTACTCCTTCGCCCAATACGGCCAGTCCGGCATCTGGCTCAGCGAACTGCTCCCCCACCTGCGCTCGATCGTCGACGACGTCGCCTTCGTTCAGGGATTCTATTCGGAAGCCTTCAATCACGATCCCGCCACCCTCTTCATGAACACCGGCGCCCAACTCGCCGGTCGCCCCTCCATCGGCTCCTGGTTCAGCTACGGACTCGGCAGCGTCAACAAGGACCTCCCCGCCTTCGTCGTCCTCATGACCGGCGTCGGACAACCCCTCACCAACGCTTCCTGGGGCAGCGGCTTCCTCCCCACCGAACACCAGGGCGTCACCCTCCGGTCCCAGGGCGATCCCGTCCTGTTCGTCGGCAATCCCCCGGGCATGGGCGCCCAACGCCGCCGCCAATCCCTCGACGCCATCGGCGACCTCAACCGCGTGCGCCATGACATCCTCCAGGATCCCGAGATCCAGACACGGATCGCCGCCTATGAAATGGCGTACCGCATGCAGACCAGCGTGCCCGAGGTCATGGATATTTCCGGCGAAAAACCCGCCACCCACGCCGCCTACGGCACCACTCCCGGCCAGGCTTCCTTCGCCAACAACTGTCTCCTCGCCCGTCGCCTCGTCGAACGCGGTGTCCGCTTCGTCCAACTCTATCACCGCGGCTGGGATCATCACGGCGGTCCCGATGGCAACCTCGTGTTCGACCTGAAGAAACGCTGCCAGGAAACCGATCAACCCGCCGTCGCCCTCATCCAGGATCTCAAGGAACGCGGGCTCCTCGACGAAACCCTCGTCCTTTGGGGCGGTGAATTCGGTCGCACCCCCATGATGCAGGGCGCCCTCAAACCCGATCAGATCGGGCGCGATCATCATCCCCACGGCTACACCATCTGGATGGCCGGTGGCGGCATCAAACCGGGCATCGTCCACGGACGCACCGATGAATTCGGTTTCCACGCCGTCGAGAAGCGCGTCCATGTCCACGACCTCCACGCCACCATCCTCCACCTCTTCGGCATCGATCACCTCCGCCTCACCCACCGGTTCCAGGGCCGCGACTTCCGGCTCACCGATGTCCACGGCGAAGTGGTGAAGGACATCCTCGCCTGACCGGAACGCCTCGGCACGAATGCTTCGTTCGGCGATTCGGGCCAGCAGGTGGGCGAGGAGCGGCCGTGGAACATGACTGCGCCTTACCTTCGGCATCAGGATCCCGCGTAAAAGCCACAAGTGATTTCCCGGGTCAACCGGCCACAGGCTTTTCAGCGGAGACCGACCATCACCGCTCCATGCCGTCCGGGGCACGGAGTTTTTCCCGCACCGCACCGCACCTCACCGATCAACCCGCTTGAGCCACCGTTCAAACGCCTGAAGCGTCTCCGGACTGACGTGATGCTCGATCCCCTCGGAATCCATCGCCGCCACCGTCTCCGGAACCCCGAGACTCAGAAGAAAGGCCACCACGATCTCATGGCGACGCTTGCACAGGGTCGCCAGTGCCTGGCCTTCCGCCGTGAGAAAGATCGCCCGATACGGTTGTGACGTTACCAATCCGGCCTGTCGCAACCGGGCCACCGTCCGGTTCACCGTGACATGGGTGACCCCCAGGCGCCGCGCCAGATCCACCACCCGCGCTTCCCCCTCCGATGCCCCCAGATCCGCAATCGCCTCGACGTAGTCCTCCGCCAACTCGTTCGCATGCTCCTCGCGCGTCCGCTTCATCCCGGCCGCCTGGAGCGCCGGAGAACGCACCGCCGTGCGCTTCTTCCGTTCCACACCGGAAGCCTGTTTCGGGTCTCGTTTCACTCAATTCTTTTGCGTTGGACGCCCCCGGGTCACCCTGGTCACCCCGATCCAGTCCCGGGGGCGGATCGAACCGGGAAAACCAGCCGACGACGGACCCCTTTATGACCATGCCACCGTCGCCACTGGCAAGTGCGTTGTTTCCCAACCACCCATCCCTTCCACCTTCGGCTGAGGATCCCGTTGACTCCTTCCACGCCCAAGTTGTAGCGTCGGCTACAGAATGAATTGTGCGCTACGCTCCGGCCGCCGGGTTCCTGCGCTCCTTCTCCCCATCGCTTCCGCCTCCTTCCCCCGTCCCCATCGGTCCATCACGCCAGTCCCCCGCCCATCCCACCCCCCGCGGATCTCCTCCGCAAGCAGGACGGTCCGGGACATCCTGCGTCGTTCGTGAACACCTTCTCCCCAGGTCTTTCACCCACCCAAACGCATCCCATGTCCAACTCCAGCCTGCACCCCACCCATTCCGTCCGTCACGCGCTGCCGGAGCGGCGACGTTCGGTCGCCGTTGAAGTTCATCCCTCCAACCCTCGCGCCCCGTTCCTCAGCGCACTGCGCCTGGCATCCTGGCTGCCCTTCCTGTTGCTGCTTCCCCTGCTCATCGCCGGCTGCTCACCCAAGGAAGCCGAGACCCAAAAGAAACGCATCGTCACCACGTTCACCATCATTGCCGACATGGCCCAGAACGTCGCCGGCGATGCCGCCATCGTGGAATCGCTCACCAAACCCGGCGCCGAGATCCATGGCTACGAACCCACCCCCCGGGACATCGTGAAGGCGCAGAAGGCCGACCTGGTGTTGTGGAACGGACTGAACCTCGAGCGCTGGTTCGAACGCTTCTTCGAAAACCTCAAAGGCGTCCCCAGCGCGGTGCTCACCGAGGGCATCGAGCCCATCGGAATTGGCAATGGCCCCTACGCCGGCAAACCCAATCCCCACGCCTGGATGTCTCCCGCCAACGCCGTCATCTATGTCGAAAACATCCGGCGCGCCCTCGTCAGGATCGACCCCGCCAACGAGGCCACCTACAATGCCAATGCGAAGGCGTATTCCCAAAGGTTCACCGTGATCGAACAGCAGGTGCGATCCCTCCTGGACACCATCCCGGTCGAACAACGCTGGTTGGTCACCAGCGAAGGCGCCTTCTCCTACCTGGCGCGCAATTTTGATATGAAGGAGCTCTACATCTGGGCGGTGAACGCAGATCAGCAGGGCACCCCCCAGCAGATGCAGAAGGTCATCGACGAAGTCCGCTCCCACCGCGTCCCGGTCATCTTCAGCGAGAGCACCGTCAGCGACAAACCCGCGCGCCAGGTCGCCAGGGAAACCGGCGCACGTTATGGCGGCGTCCTCTATGTCGATTCCCTCTCCACCCCGGAGGGTCCCGTGCCCACCTATCTGAAGCTCCTCGAACTGGATGCCGAGACCATCGTGAAGGGTTTCAGCCAGCCATGAACACCCCGTCGGCCACGATCGATCTTCGGGTCAACAACGTGACCGTCGGTTACCCGAACGGAAACATCGCCCTCCAGGACGCCACCTTCCACCTCGACGCCGGCTGCATCTGCGCCCTCGTCGGGGTCAACGGCAGCGGAAAATCCACCCTCTTCAAGGCGATCATGGGGTTCGTGAAACCCATCCGCGGCGAAGTCCTCATCGCCGGTGAACCCGTCCGCGCCGCCCTCAAACGCAATCTCGTTGCCTATGTCCCCCAGTCCGAAGAAGTCGACTGGAGCTTCCCGGTCAGCGTGTGGGACGTCGTCCTCATGGGACGTTATGGCTACATGAACTTCCTGCGCATCTCGGGCGCGGAAGATCGCCGGATCGCCCTCGAAAGCCTGGAACGGGTCGGCATGGCCGAGTTCCGCGAACGCCAGATCGGCGAACTCAGCGGCGGCCAACGCAAGCGCGTCTTCCTCGCACGCGCCCTCGCCCAGCGCAGCCGGGTCATCCTGCTGGACGAACCCTTCACCGGCGTCGATGTCCAGACCGAGGGCACGATCATCAACCTGTTGCGCGAACTCAGGTCCGCCGGCCACATCATCCTGGTCTCCACCCACAACCTGGGTTCCGTGCCCGAGTTCTGCGACCAGGTGGTGTTGGTGAACCGCACGGTCCTCGCCTTTGGTCCGACCGCGGAAATCTATACCGAAGCCAACCTGTCCCGCGCCTTCGGGGGCACCCTCCGCCACTTCCGCTTCGACGAATCCACCGTCCAGAAACACGACGGCCGGAATGTCACCGTCCTCACCGACGAGGAACGTCCACTGGTCTTTGGCAAGGGTGGACATCTCGAATACGGCCAGCGCGCCGGACACGAAAGAGTGGTCGAACAACGGGCCGAACCGGACGACGAGCCATGATCGATACCCTGCTCCTGCCGTTCCAGTACGAGTACATGCTCAAGGCCATCTTCGTGAGCAGCCTGGTCGGCGCCGTGTGCGCTTTCCTCTCCTGTTTCATCACCCTCAAAGGCTGGTCGCTCATGGGCGATGCCCTCTCCCATTCGGTCGTTCCCGGCGTGGCAGTGGCCTATCAACTGGACTGGCCCTTCGCCGCCGGCGCCTTCGTCACCGGCCTGCTCGCCGCCGTCGGCATGGGCTTCGTCAAGGCCAAGACACGTCTCCGCGAGGATGCCGTCATCGGAGTCGTCTTCACCTCGTTCTTCGCGCTCGGACTCCTCCTCATCTCCCTCTTCCCCGCCCGCGTCGATCTCCGCTCCATCGTCTTCGGCAACATCCTGGGCATCTCCGATCCCGACATCCTCCAGGTCATCATCATCTCCGTCGTCACCCTCATCGTCCTCGGACTGAAATGGAACGACCTGCGCCTTTTCTGCTTCGATCCCAACCAGGCGCGCGCCCTCGGCATCAACACCACCGTCCTGCATTACACCCTCCTCACCCTCCTCTCCGCCACCGCCGTCGCAGCCCTCCAGACCGTCGGAGCCTGCCTCGTCGTCGCCATGCTCGTGACCCCCGGCGCGACTGCCTATCTCCTCACCGACCGCTTCGGTCCCATGATCGGCATCGCCGTTTCCATGGGCGTCGGCTCTTCCCTCGCAGGCGCCTACGCCAGCTATTTCTTCGATGGTTCCACCGGCGGATGCATCGTCACCCTGCAAAGCGCCCTGTTCGTCATCGCCCTCGTTTTCGGGCCCAAACATGGCCTCCTCGCCGCCCGCGCCCGTCGCCGTGCCATCCCCGCCACCTGACCCATGGAATCCCTGCTCGAACCCTTCCAGTACTCCTTCATGATCCGGGCGATGATCGTGGGCATCGCCGTCGGAGCCGTCTGCGCCGTCCTTTCCTGCTTCCTCGTCCTCAAGGGCTGGTCCCTCATGGGCGACGCCATCTCCCACGCCGTCCTCCCGGGTATCGTCGTGGCCTATGCACTCCGCCTGCCCCTCGCGCTCGGAGCCATCGCTTCCGGTCTCTTCTGCGCCATTGCCACCGGCTTCATCAAGACCCACAGCCGCGTCAAGGAAGACACCGTCATGGGCGTGGTCTTCACCGGCCTCTTCGCCCTCGGCCTCGTCCTCTTTACCAAGGTCCCCAGCGATCTCCACCTCGACCACATCCTCTTCGGCAACATCCTCGGTCTCGCAACCGGCGACCTCCGCGACACCCTCATCGTCGCCGGCCTCACCCTGGCCATCATCCTCACCCTGCGACGCGACCTCCTCCTTTTCTGCTTTGATCCCGGGCAGGCCCGGACCCTGGGACTACGGACCGATCTCCTCAATTACCTGCTCCTGTCGTTGTTGGCCGTGACCATCGTGGTATCGCTCAAGGCGGTGGGAATCATCCTGGTCATCGCCATGTTGGTGACGCCCGGCTGCATTGCCTACCTGCTGACCGACCGCTTTGGGACCATGCTCTGGATTGCGACCGCCAGCGCCGTCTTCTCCAGCCTGTTCGGCGTCTACATCAGTTTCATCATCAACGCCGCGACCGGTTCCTGCATCGTCCTCACCCAGACCCTCATCTTCCTCGTCACCCTCGTCTTAGCCCCCCGCCACGGCCTCCTGCGCCGTCCCCGCACCCAAACCGCCACCGCCCTCCGTTGAAGCGGATCGGTCGCACCTCATCCATGATCCCGAAGGGATGCCAGCAATCAGTCCGGGCGTGAGGGAAGCGACATTCCCGGAGTGGGTTCTCTTTCCGATCAACACCCGGAGTTGGCGTTTCGCGCGATTCCACGCGCTACCGGCGACAGGCTGTCGCCGCTCCAGGCAGGGGGCGGTCACCCCAGATAATCCTTGCCCCGGACCCCCTCCTTGCCGTTGAACCACCGCCACATCCATGCGCGTCCTCTGTGTCCATGCCCACTTCGACGACTTCGAGTTCGTCGCCGCCGGTACCTTTGAACTGCTCCGACGTCGTTCACCCGAGGGTTTCCGGGCCCGGGTGCTGGTCTGTACCGATGGCCGTTCCGGCCATCATTTCAGATCGCGCACCGAAACCGCCGCCGTCCGTCTCGCCGAACAACAGGCCAGCGCCGCCATCGGGCAATACGAGTTCGAACTCCTGCGCAAACCCTCCGGCGAACCCTTCGAGGAAGCGTGTCGCACCCTCACCACCGACCTCCTCGCCAGCCTCTGGAAATCCATCCGCGAATTCGAACCCGATTACCTCTTCTGCCCGCCCCTGCCCGCCGATCCCCTCGCCGGTGTGCACCCCGATCACATCACCGTCGCCGAAGCCATCCGTCGCGTGGCCTACATGATCAATGTCCCCCATGCCTTCCTGTCCGAATACCCCGTTCCCGACGAAACCCAGTCCCGCTTCGTCCGCACCCCCGTCATCCTCAACACCTACGACGGCTACATGGCCGGCAGCAACGCCTGCGACCTCGTCGTCGATGTCGATCCGGTCTTCGACGTGATTGCGGCGGAATCCTGGTGTCACCAGAGCCAGATCAACGAGTGGTTGCCGTGGGTCGCCCGGCATCACATGGAACCGACCGCCACCCTCGCCGAATGGACCGGCAAACTCCGTCAACGGTTTGATCGGCAGGCGCGTGAACTCGGGCTGCCTGAGGGACGCGCCTATGAAGCCTTCACCGTCACCGCCTGGGGCGAGGTACCGACCCGTGCCAGGCTTGAAGCAGATTTCCCCAACCTCATTCCCGACGCCGCCCGCAGCGCCCGCCTGGACGCCCGTCTGGCCCGACATTGAATTGGCCCCGAAGTGGGCGTCATCCCGTTATCCGCAATCCGCGTCCTGAAGGGACGCTGCATGTTCAAACCACCGGGTCTGACTGTCAGTGCCGAGCCCGAGTTCCGCTGATATAGACAAATTGAAGTCCGGTCAGATCCAGGGGAGCGACGGTGCCTTCTTCAAACCATGGCGCCTGTCATTCTTTGATTCCTCTGCCAACGCCAGGGCGCACTGGGTGCCGCATTGGCGGGCACCATCTGGGCTCGGCCGTGACCCAGAAGCAGGAGCCCGAGATGGCAACCGGTTTGCCGGCAAACCGGGGGTCTCCAAACCGGCAGGTCCGCATCAGCCTCGTAGCGAAGCTGCCAGTCCCCAGCGGCGAGGCTCCCCAGATCTGCCCTCCAATTCCCCTCTCTTCAGTCGTTGCGCCGTTGCGCCGTTGCGTGAGGCACCTCATCAGATCTCCCTGCTCCTCACGCAACGCCGCAAAGCCCGCAACGTTCCGGAGCGAAGGAATCCCGCCGATCTCCAACGCCAACGGCGTTCCGGCCTCCAGCCCAGGGTTGGGCCGAGGAACGAGGACCTGCCCTGGGAAGCCCGTCCCCATATTCTGCAACCGCAAGGCGGTTGTGGCGACCCTCTCGTCCCCCATACCCGGATGTGGATCAATACCCTCGATGGCCGCAACCGCGTTGCGGTTGGTATCACCCATGGGCATGTGACCCAGGGTAACCTCGCCAGCTCGGCAACCCTGGGCTATGGCCGGAATCCCGTTGGGATTCATCAAGGCCGACACGGTGGAACCACCGCTCACAACCGTTTCGATCACCATGGCGCCCTCGGGACTACGATCGGTCAACGAGCGTGTGCCGTAAGTCACCACGCTGCGACCGGTCCATGACCGGTTGGTCACTCCGCCGTTGCCGCGCGTGGTGGACCAGGAACGGCAAAAGCGACGGAGCAGCATCAATTGTCAATAATACGGGACTGACCCCATTGATCCCCCCGGCATGGCAGTGTCAGGCGAGGAGACCGCGGATGATCTCGCCGTGGACGTCGGTCAGGCGGCGTTGGACGCCGTTGTGATAGAAGGTGAGGTCTTCGTGGTGGATGCCGAGCAGGTGCAGGATCGTGGCGTGGAAATCATGGTTGGTCGTGATTCCCTCCACGGCTTTCCACGACCACTCGTCGCTCTGTCCCAGGGCGACGCCGGGCCGGATTCCCGCCCCGGCGAACCACGAGACGAAGGTGCCGCCGTTGTGATCGCGACCCAAGGTGTTGCCCTGGGTGAAGGGCATCCGACCGAACTCGGTCGTCCAGATCAGCAGCGTGTCGTCGAGCAGTCCGCGCACCTTGAGATCCATGAGCAGTGCGGCGGCCGGTTGATCCATCTTGAGCGCGGCGGCGCTGAGTTCCTTGGGGATGTCGCCGTGGTTGTCCCAGTTGTCGCCGCCACCACCGTGCCCGCTCCACACCTGCACGAAACGCACGCCACGTTCGATCATGCGTCGGGCGAGGAGGCAGCGTCGGCCGAAGTCCGCGGTCTCGGTCTGGTCGATCCCGTAGAGGCGTTGGGTGGCCTGGGATTCGCGGGTGAGATCGAGCAGTTCCGGCGCTGAGAGTTGCAGGCGTGCGGCGAGTTCGTAGCTCTCGATGCGGGCCGTCAGTCGGGAATCGTCGGGCCGTGCGGCCGCATGGGCGGCGTTGAGGTCGCGGAGCAGGGCGAGGCCCTCGGCACGGCTTTCCGGAGTGATGTGGCGGGCGCCGTCGGGTGGGCGCAGGTGGGTGATGGGTTGGGGAGCGGAGGCGTGGAAGACGGTTCCCTGATGGTTGGCGGGAAGGAATCCCGAGGTGAAGGCACTGCGGCCGTTGTAGGGCAGACCGCGGACATCCGGGAGGGCGACGAAGGCAGGGACGTTGTCGGCCAGGCTTCCGAGGGCGTGCGAGATCCAGGCCCCGGCGCAGGGGAAGCCGGGAAGGGAAAAGCCGCTGGTCTGGAGGTAGGAAGCGGGACCATGGACGTTGGAACTGGATTGCATGGCCATGAGGAAGGCCATGTCGTCCACGTGCCGGGCGAGGTGGGGGAGGACGCTGCTGACCCAGCGACCGCACTGCCCGTGCTGGGCCCATTCGAACGGACTCTTCATCAGCGTGCCGGGAACGCTGACGGTGGCCTCCACCCGCTGACCGGCACCGGGGTCGAACTTCTGGCCGTGGCGCGCGATCAACTGGGGTTTGTGATCGAACAGGTCGCACTGACTGGCGCCCCCGTTCATGAAGAGCTGGATGACGCGTCGGGCGCGGGGCCGGTTCGGTGGGGGAACCGCGCCCTGGAGTTCCTGCCGCGTCAGCGAGGCGAGGGCGATGCCGCCGAGCCCGGTGCCCAGGCTGCCGAGGAAATCGCGTCGGCTGAAAGGGGAACGGTTCATGGCTCAGTCCAGGTAGAGGAATTCATTGCTGTTGAGCAACAGTTGGGCGGCATTGGCCAGGCCGTGACGCCGGATCTGGGTCGCGAACCGGGTACGTTCGTCCGGATCCACCGGGCGCAGGAGGATCTGTTGAAAGGCGGCTTCGGCCTGGTTTTCCGGGGTCTGGGCGCGGGCGGCGATCCGGGCGGCGAGGTGCTCGGACTGGCGGATGAGGAAGGGGTCGTTGAGCAGGGCAAAGGCCTGCACGGCGGTGGTCGAGACACTGCGGACCGGGGTGGTGATCCCGCCATCGGGGCAGTCCAGGGCGTCGAGGAACGGGTCGGGCACGGTGCGGAACTGGAACCGGTAGATCGCGCGACGACGTGCGGCCGGGGAGTCGGGATCGAAGTGCTGATAGTCGAGGAAGGCGGGATTGCCGCCGGGCATGAAGGTGGCATCGCCGCGGGAGACGAATTGCACGGCCGGCGGACCGCCCTGGGTCAGGTCGAGCTGACCGCTGAGGGCCAGCAGGGTGTCGCGGACCTGTTCGCCGGACAGGCGTGGCCGGTTCTGACGCCAAAGCAGGCGGTTGTCGCTGTCGATGGCCGTGCC
Organism: Verrucomicrobia bacterium UBA6176; assembly: GCA_002422905.1. GTDB lineage: Bacteria > Verrucomicrobiota > Verrucomicrobiia > Limisphaerales > UBA9464 > UBA6176. The sequence goes on along the minus strand of DITU01000052.1, from coordinate 41,029 downwards.
CTGACGGGCGAGCGAGGTCTGCTGCCAGGTCTCGCTGGTGAGGATCAGCCGGTGAAGCGCCTTGAGCGATCCGTGGGCTTCGTCGCGGAACCAGACGGCAAGCCAGTCGAGCAGTTCCGGGTGGCTCGGCGTGCCGCCCATCCGCCCGAAATCGTTCGGGGTATCGCACAGGCCCCGACCGAAGTGATGGTGCCAGACCCGGTTCACGATGCTGCGCCAGGTGAGAACGTTGCGCTCGTCGGTCAGCCAGAGCGCGAGTGCGGCGCGGCGGGCGGATTCGTCGGCGTCCGGTGGGACTTGCAGCCGGGAATCCAGACCGGGGATGCAGGCGACGGTTCCGGGTTCGACAAGTTCACCCGGGCGATCGAGGTCGCCGCGGTTCAGGACGTGGATCGGCCGTGGCGTGGGGGAGGGTTTGAAGTTTTCGCCGTCCGGCGGGAAGTCGCGGGTCACGGCATAGACCGAGCGGGGCGCAGGGAGGGCGGCGAGTGCATTCTGGTTCTCCTGGGTCAACACGGCCAGGGCCAGTTCCTGGCGTTGCCCGGCAGTCCGTTCAGTGGCGGGGGTGCGCAGGATCGGCCGCAGTGCCGCGGCCAGGGGTTGCAGGGGGCTGACCGGCGGAGCGGTCTGGCTGGTGGAGAGCCGGAACCGCCCGATCCCGTGTCCGGGCACCCCGTCCTGGAATTCGAGCAGAACGGTGAGGAAGGCCCCGTCCGAAGGCGACCCGGGTTCCTTCACTTCGAACACGGCTTCATGGGCTTCGCCATAGCGCGGGTGGACGCCCCACTGGGTCGCACTCTTTCCGTCGATGGTCTGGGCGGCGGTGATGGCGGGACCCTCGTCATAATCGGCGGTGGCCCGGTCGAAGACGACGGGCACCGAACCCTCGGTCGAGCCCGGTCGGGCGATGAAGGCGCGGAGTTCGGACAGGTGGAAATTGCCGTTGTCCCATCGTCCCGGACCGCGTTGGGGCAGGCGTTCATCCGGCAACACTTCCAGTCGGAGCGCGGCCCATCTCCCGGGTGGAATCCGGGCGGTCACGATGTAGGTATCGCGTTCGGGCCGGGTGCCGTGGACGAACCACGAGTCATCGTCCTGTCGCGACATCTGGGCGCCGCCGGTGGAAATCACACTGACGATGTCCAGCGATGCCCAGGACCCTTCCCGACGTGCCCAGGCTTCCTCCCAGGCAGCGACCTTCGCCATGACCTCCGGAGATTCAAGGCGCGCCAGGGTCGCTGGGTCGCGCTGTTCCAGGGATCGCTTCTCCTCCAGCAATCGACGACGGACGGCATGGGTGGCGGCGTCGGAGTCGAAGGGGCGATCCGCGCGATCGACGCCGGCGAAGACGGCCTGCAACGCGTAGTACTCGCGCTGGGAAATGGGATCGAACTTGTGGTTGTGGCAGCGGGCACAGTGGACGGTGAGGCTCTGGAACGTCCCCATCGTGGTGCTCACCAGGCTGTCGCGATCCAGGTTCTGGGCAGACCGATGATCCACGGTGTCGGCCCGGACCGTCACCATCAGCGTGTGATCCCACGGACCGGCCGCCAGGAAGCCGAGGGCGACGGTCGCCTTCGGATCGTCGGGAAACAGGGCATCCCCGGCGACCTGTTCCTGGACAAAGCGCGCGTAGGGATGGTCCTCGTTGAGCGATCGGATCACGTAGTCCCGGTAGGGCCACGCGTTCGGACGCGCGTAGTCGTGGTCGTTGCCGTGGGTATCGGCGTAGTTCGCGACGTCGAGCCAGTGTCGGGCCCAATGCTCGCCGTAGCGGGGGGACGCGAGAAGCCGATCCACCTCGGCGACGTAGACTCGGTCGGACCGTCCCGAATCGCGGGTTGCCTCGACGAACGCCTCGACCTCTTCCGGCGTCGGGGGCAGGCCGGTGAGGTTGTAGCTCAACCGTCGGAGCAGGCTCCGGGGATCGGCTGCGGGCGATGGCGCGAGTCTTTGCCCGGCCAGTCGGGCGTGGATGAAGGCGTCAATCGGGTGGGACGCGAGGGTGGGCACCGGCGGTTTCACCAGCGGGGTGAGGGACCAATGGATCCGGGCGTCCCGGGTGGCGGCGGTGGCAGAGGGGGGAGGGACGTCGGGTGCCGCTGTGCCGATCCCGGTCGCGACGAACCCCGCCACGATCGGCAGGCTCAACGTGCGAAGGGACCTCGACAAGGCGCTCATGGGAAACCGTCAGCTTGCGCCGGCACCGACACGCGGACAAGTGCCCTGTCGCGCCGGTGGATCGCGACCGGGAGTTCGAGGGACGAGCGGGAAAAGTCAGGGGTCAGTCCTCACCATTGACACACCCTGTCCGGGTCTCGGACTGGCGAATCCACTTCTTGCAGTCTGCGGATCAGGTTTGGCGGCGCGATGTACACCGTGATGAATCACGAAGACCGGCGGGAACCGATCGTCCGCGATGACCGGGATCGACAGCGGTTCTCAGCGACCCAAACATTCCCGGACATCGTGGACACGGGAGGATATGTTGTCAGCTGGCGTTGTCAGCACCGCCCCCAAACCTCGTAAGTGCCTGAAGGAGAAGAAAATGGTCGGGACGGTGAGATTTGAACTCACGACCTTCTGAACCCCATTCAGACGCGCTACCAAGCTACGCTACGTCCCGACCGAATGCCCGAAAAGGCGAGGCGAAAGCTACTGTGATGTGGCCCCGCATCAATGGTTTTCTTTGGAACCGTCGATTTCTTTTCCGCCTATGCCGCACGGCTTCTTCAATACCCGCGCCACCAGCACCGTCAGGTCGTCTTCCGGCACCCCGGGCGCCGCATAATCCCGCACCGCACGACAGAGCGCCTTCACCACCCCGGCCGCCCCGGATCCAATCCCTGCCCGCACCACTCCCGCCGCCCGTTCCATCCCAAAGCAATCGGTCTCGTCGACATCCAATGTCTCATCGATGCCATCGGTCACCAGCAACAACAGGTCGTCCTCGCCCAGCAGATGCTCCGGACCATTGGCGTAGACGGCGTCCGGCCGGCGCCCGAGCGGCGGTCCGGTCCGATGCAGGGATGCCTTCAACAATCCGTCCCCTCCAAACACCAGGCCGTCCGGGTGACCCGCGCTGGAATAGGTCAGGCGGCGCGTCACCGGATCGATCCGCACCAGGATCATGGTGATGTAGCGATCCTTCCCGAGATCCTCGGCCAGGGCCCGGTTGGCTGCCGTCAGGAGCAATCCCGGATCTCCCACGTCCCGGGAGAGCAGGCGCAGGTAGGCCCGGGCCTCGGCCATGAGCATGGCCGATCCCACGCCATGCCCGGAGACATCCGCCACCACCAGGCCCAGCGCACCGCCGGGCAGGCACAGGTAATCGAAATAGTCGCCCCCGGCGGATTGAGCGGGCTCTGAACTGCCGGCGAGGTCGAATCCGGGAACCTGCGGTGGATGCTGTGGGAAAAGGCGCTGTTGGATTTCCCGGGCGGCTGCGAACTGTTCCTGGTTCCTCACCAACTCGGCCTGTTGGGCCATGCGCACACTGATGTCCCGGGCAAACGCCACCACCCAGAGTTGGTTTCCCGTCGCCATTTCATTGAAGGCGATCTCCACCGGCACCCGGGTGCCATCGGGGCGGTCCGTGAACGATTCCAGCACCCGTGTTCCCGCTGAACGCGCCACTGTCCACCACGCGCCCGCGGGAACTTCCACCGGTTGGAAAAGGTCGAAATGCTGGCCCTCGGTCGATGCCGGGTCCCGTCCGAACACCGCTGCCACCGCCGGATTGGCGAACCGGATCACCCCGTCGAGATCCATCACCAGCACGGCATCGGTCGAGTTCTCCCAGACCGAGCGGTAGCGCAATTCGGATTCCCTGAGGGTGGCCTGTGCCTGGCGTCGGGCGGATCGTTCACCCGCCTCCCGCAACTCGCGGTGCACCACGGGTACCAACCGGGCGAGGTAACCCTTGATCAAGAAATCATGGGCACCGGCGCGCATGGCATCGACGGCCACCCCTTCCGCGATCTCGCCCGACACGATGAGGAAGGGGAGGTCGATTCCGGATTGCTTGACGATCTCCAACGCCTGGGGAGCGCTGAGGGTGGGGAGATTGTGATCGCACAGGACCAGATCCCAGACCGAACCCACCAATGCCGCCCCAAGGGCTTCACCGGTTTCCACCCGAAGCGATTGCACCTTCCATCCACCGCCGCGCAGCAGGTTGATCAGGGCCTGGGCATCGATCAGCGAATCCTCGACGATCAATACCCGGAGGAGGGGTTTCTCGACGGGAGCGCCGGTCTCCCGCGCATTCTCGTGGCGGCTCGGTTCGGCGCTCATGAAGGGTTTCGACGGGAGGATCGTTTAAATCGGCTGCCGGCGAAGCCAACCCGATCACCTACGCTGCCGTTTCGACGCCCAGATGAGCACTGCCCCCAATCCCAGGAGGGCCCAGGTGCCCGGTTCGGGCACCGTGGTCACCCGGGCATAAAAATTCGCCTTGGGATCGTCGGGCCCGAATCCGAAATTGATGAGCGCCCAGGAATCGTCATTGCCGGGAACATTCCGGATCCACGCGTCCCAGTAACTACCGACGCGGCCACCATCAAGGGGAAACCCGATGGAGGGCGGGTCCGACAACATCAGTCCCGCAGCATCCCCATCCACCCCGCTCAACCCGCTGAACAGAACCGTCCAGGTGAACTGATCCGGCACCTCCACGAAGGGCACGCCGAGGGTGACGATGTTGTACCCGGTCATCAGGGGGATGGTCGGGCTTTCCCACAACAACGAACCGGGCCTGAGCACTGTCGAGGGGCCGGGGTCGGCATCAAGGCCGTCATTCGCATAGAAGCGGATGGTGGCCTCGCCGTCGGGGGAATTGGTCGGATTGAAATCTCCGAAATACTGGAACACGAACTCCGAGACATTCCGGTTCCCCGCCACCAGATAAACTTCGTCGCCGTACTCGCGGGAGAACTTGTAGACCAGGTTGGTCGTGATGCCGGAAGTGTTGTCGTAGACCACCTGGGCCGATGCCGACCCGGTTGCAGACAACGCGGCGATCAACATCACCAGGCAGGTACGGAAAAAAGATGTCATGGCGGGAAAGAGCTACGCAAATCTCACTCAGCAGGAACAGCGTCTGAGGTCAGGGGGCGGGTCGCAACCGAAGAGTGGTGCCCCGGCTAGGACTTGAACCTAGAACCAACTGATTAAGAGTCAGCTGCTCTGCCATTGAGCTACCGAGGCCCCGAACGGGGGCAGAGAATGCGGAGCGTCCCGGGGAAGTCAACCATGCGATTCTCCGGAATCCATCAGGGATCGTCACCCGGGGACAACCCGGCTGAGGGGGCGGCCCGAACCCCTACCCGTCATCCGTACGCGTACTCGTACTCGGGCCGCGTGCCTTTCCCGTCCCACCCGGCCCAGGCATTTTCGCGTACGCGTACCAGTACGAGTACGGGATTCGAGGGTCGCCCGGCACGTCGCACTCCCTCTTGCCCGGACCCACCTATCGCCTCGTCGCGGCCAAGGCCTGCATCCGTTCCCACACCCGTTCCACCGTGATGCCTTCCATCGCCCGCACATCATGCACCCGCACATGCCAACCCACCGATCCGGGGTCGCGTCCCAGGCAACGTCGGACCGCATCCGGATAACCATCCACACACCACTCCATCGCCCGATACGGCCCGGTCAATGCCGGCCGTGCCACGGCATACAAACCCAGCACGGGAGTCCCCACGGCGTTGGCGAGATGCACCGGTCCGGTGTCCGGAGCCAGCAATGCCTTGGCCCGTTCCAGCACGGCGGCCAACTGCCGCGGCGTGGTCTTCCCCACCAGATCCGTCACACCCGTTCCAATCCCGGCCGCCACTTCATCCGCCAACCGGCGTTCGTCCCCGCCTCCACCGCCGGTCAAGACCACGGACCAACCCAGTTCCTTCCGCACCCTCCGGCCCAACTCCGCGTAGCCCGCCGCATTCCAGTTCCTTTCCACCTTGCTCGCCGAAGGGTTGATCGCCAGGAACGGCTCCGTCGGCAGCCATCTTGAAACCCCTTCCCGATCCTGCGTCGTCAGCGGAATCCGACATCTCCGCACCCAAGCCGACTCCGGCACTCCCAATGCTCCGGCAAACCCGAGGAATCCATCCGCCAGATGCTCGTCCTGCGCCGCCACCGTTGAATCCACAAACGACGATTGGAAATCCCGCGCCCGCGCCCGGTCGAACCCGATCCGGTGTCCGCCGGACATCGCGAGGAGCATCAGGTTCGACCGCAGACTCGCCTGCGCGGCCAGGATCACATCGAAGGGTTCCCCGGCCATCTCCCGACGAAACCGCCACCAACCGAGCGGTGAACGGATCTTTTCGACCACCCGGAACCGCACCCCTTCCAATCCGTCGAGCAACTGCTGTCCTGTCCGGGTCGTGATCCAGGTCAATTCCGCCTCGGGAAAGGCCTGTCGCAACGTGGCGACCAACGGCGTGGCCAACACCAGGTCGCCCAGGGCCGAAAGCCGCAACAGGGCGATGCGGCGGGGCGATGCGGGCGGACGACTCACAGCGGGATCCTCCATGGAGGCCGGGCCCTGGACCAAACGAAAACGCGCCTCGACAGCCGGGACATCCTCCGTACCCTCCGGCGCTCTTTATGAACAAGTCCCCGCACGTGGCCGTGGTGGGCGCCACCGGAGCTGTTGGAATCGAAATGCTCAAGGTCCTTGAGCAACGCCGGTTCCCGGTCGGAAAGCTCACCCTCCTCGCCTCCGCCCGTTCCGCCGGCCGTTCCATGACCTTCGCCGGAACCGCCGTCACCGTGCAGGAACTCACCGCCGAAAGCTTCAAGGGCATCGACATCGCCCTCTTCTCCGCCGGCGGATCCATCTCCCGCGAATTCGCCCCCATCGCTGCGGCCGCCGGATGCGTCGTCGTCGACAATTCCTCCGCCTTCCGCCAGGACGACCGCGTCCCCCTGGTGGTCCCCGAGATCAACGGCGCCGATGTCCGCCAGCATCACGGGATCATCGCCAACCCCAACTGCACCACGGCCATCACCCTGATGGCCCTGTACCCCCTGCACCAGGCCTTCGGTGTCCGACGCGTCTTCGCCTCCTCCTACCAGGCCGTGTCCGGCACCGGCGCCAAGGCCATTGAGGAACTCCAGCGTCAGATCTCCGAAATCGCCTCCGGCCGTCCCGTCACCCGCGAGGTCTATCCCTACCAGATCGCCTTCAATGTCCTGCCCCAGGTCGATTCCTTCCTCTCCGACGGCTACACGAAGGAGGAGATGAAGCTCCAGTTCGAAGGCCGGAAGATCATGCATCATCCGGGCTTCAAGGCCTCGGTCACCTGCGTGCGCGTCCCCGTCTACCGCTCCCATTCCGTCGCCGTCAGCGCCGAGTTCGACCAACCCATCACCGTCGAAGCCGCCCGCGCCGTCCTCGCCAAGGCCCCCGGTCTCGACATTGTCGATGACCCCGCCGCGCAGCGGTATCCAATGCCCCTGTTCACCTCGGAAAAGGACAATTGTGAGGTCGGCCGGATCCGCATGGATTGCGCCCTGGACAACGGCCTGTGCTTCTGGGTTTCCGGCGATCAACTCCTCAAGGGCGCCGCCCTCAACGCCGTCCAGATCGCCGAGGAATTGCTCAAGGACTGACGCTCGCCGCTCCTTTTCCCCTTCCACGGAGCGGCGAGGGTCCCTCGCCGTCCTTGTTCCCAACGGCGACCGAACGTCGCCGCTCTGTTCCCGGGCGCCTACCGCAGCTTGTCCGGGTTCAGCCCCTTGAGATCCTTCGGCACGAACAGGCCGTCCTTTCGGATCAAGGTGTCATCGAACCACACCTCGCCCCCGCCCCATTCCTCGCGTTGGATCAAGACCATGTCCCAGTGCACCGCCGACTTGTTCCCGTTGCCCGTGTCTTCGTAGGCCTGTCCCGGTGTGTAATGCAGTGACCCAGCGATCTTCTCGTCGAACAGGATGTCGCACATCGGGCTGAGGATGTAGGGATTGAAGCCCAGGCTGAACTCGCCGATGAACCGCGCGCCCGGGTCGGTGTCGAGGATCTCGTTCAACCGCTTTTCGCCGCCGCCCGCACAGGTGGCCTTCACGATCCGTCCGTCCTTCAACTCCAACCGGATGCCTTCGAACTTCGTGCCGGCATACAGGGTGGGCGTATTGAACGTGATCACGCCGTTCGATGATTTCAGCGTGGGACAGGAAAAGCATTCGCCGTCGGGAATGTTGCGCAGGCCCTCGCAGGGCTTCGCCCCGATGCCGCGGATGCTGAAGGTCAGTTCGGTGCCGGGTCCCACGATACGTACGCGATCCGCTTCCTCCATCCGTTTCTTCAACGGCAACACAGCCTTGGCCATGCGGGCGTAATCCATGGTGCAGACATCGAAATAGAAGTCTTCGAAAGCCTCGGTGCTCATGTTGGCCGATTGCGCCATGCTCGGCGTCGGCCAGCGCAGCACGCACCACTTGGTCTTGTTGATCCGATGATCCAGGACCGGGCGCAGGGTCTTCGCATAGAGCTTCTGTTCGGCCGAAGGCACATCGCTGCTCTCGCTCGCGTTGTGCGCGCCGCGGATGGCCACGTAGGCGTGCACCTTCTTCATCCGGGCCAGTTCGATGTCCCGCAACAAACGCGCATGCGGCTCGTTCGTCCCGCGCTGGATCTCGCGCACCACCCGCGAATGCCGCACGTCCACCAACGGCACTCCGCCCACCTTCCGCACCGCCCGGATCAACTCCACCGCCATCACATCGGGCACATCCATCAGGTCGAGCAACGCGACCTCGCCCTTCTCCAATGCGCACGAATACTCCACCAACAGCTTCGCCAGCTTCCCGTATCTTGGATCGCCCATAAGTCTGCCCAAGCCTCTCACGATTCCACTCCCATGGCACGCGCAGAGAAATCGGTTTCAAACCCCGTGCAACAGACCCGGGCACCCGCACGGCCCCGATCATCCGCCCTTCGACTCCGCCCGTCTCCACGCGGTGTCGCGTCGCCGGATCTCCGCGCCCAACGCCGCTTCCGCCGAGATCCCATTCTCCTGGCACCACTGCGCGATCTCGAACAACCGCTGGCCCACCTCCTTCTTCGACATCCGCGGCGCCTTGCCCCCCGGCAAACCCGCCTTCGACGCCTTCTTCACCAACTTCTGCGCCCGCATCAACCCCGGTAACCGCCGCGGAATCCCATCCAGGGCCGACTTCCGTTCATGCACCGATCCCGCCTTTTCATCGCGCTTGATCCGTTCCCAGTTGGCCAGGACCTGGTCCACGTCCCGGACTTCCACCTCACCGAACACATGCGGATGCCGTCCCACCAACTTCTCCACCAACCGCCGGCACACCGCGTCGAAATCGAACACGCCGCGTTCCCGCGCCAATTGCGCATGGAAGACCACCTGCAACAACAGGTCCCCCAACTCCTCCACCATCTCCACGTCGTCCCCCGCCTCGATGGCATCCAACAACTCGTACACTTCCTCCACCGCATGCCAGCGCAGGCTCACATGATCCTGCTCACGATCCCACGGACAACCGTCAGGCGCCCGCAACGCGGACATCACTTCCAATACCTGTCGGATGGGGGCCAGACGCGCGGAGGGAGGTTTGGGCATGGTTGGAGGAGTTCAGATGGATCGCGGGTCAGAGAAGGACCAGGTCGTCCCGGTGAATCACTTCTTCCCGACCCGTTGACCGGGCTTCGAGTTCGGCCGAACCGAACCGGGCAATGCCCCGGGCCAGTTCGCGTCCGTCCGGTCCACAGATCCGAAGGACATCGCCCGCGACAAACACGCCCTCGACCCGTTGCACCCCGGGAGCCAGCAGGCTGCGACCGTCCAGGGCGATGGCCCGCACCGCGCCGGCATCCAGATGCAAGGTGCCGCGCACATGATGATAGAAGGCGATCCAACGCTTGCGCCCCGGCATGCGTCGGTTGGCCGGCAGGAAAAGCGTCCCCTCGGATTCCCCGGCGAGGATCCTCTCCAACACATCATGTCGACGTCCCGGGGCGATCACCAGGGGCAACCCGGCACGCATCACGATCCGGGCGGCATCGATCTTGGTGACCATGCCGCCGGTGGCGGTCACGCTGGTGGTGCCGCCCGCCATCGCCTCGATCCGTTCATCGATCCGCTCGACCACATCCAGAATGCACGCAGTCGGCAGGCCAAAGTTTTCGATCAAGCCATCGGCGGTGGTGAGGATGACCAGGAGATCGGCCGGCAACAGGCTGGCGACCAGTGCCGACAACCGGTCGTTGTCGCCGAATTTCAGTTCGGTCACCGAGACGGCATCGTTCTCGTTGATCACGGGCAGGACGCCGTGCCGGAGCAGGGTGAGCAGGGTGTTGCGGGCATTCAGATGGCGGTCGTGATCCGCCAGGTCTTCATGGGTCAACAGCACCTGGCCCACCGGTTGGTCGAAATGCCGGAAAAGGCTTTCATAGGTCGACATCAACCGGGATTGCCCCACGGCCGCACAAGCCTGCCGCTCGGCCAGGCTTCCGGGACGGGTCTCGAATCCCAGCACACCCATTCCCGCCCCCACCGCTCCCGACGTCACCAACACGACCTCCAGGCCACGGCTCCGCAAGGCCGCCATCTGCGACACCAATTGCGCGAACTGGACCAGGTCCGGCCGCTTCCGGGCATCCGTCAATACTCCGGTACCCAACTTCACCACCACCCGGCGGACAGATTTCAGAACGGCGGAACGCACCGCGCGAAGAAACGGAAATCCCGGGCCCGACTCAAGCCCGCACCCACCCCCTCCGTTCGACGGATACGTAGAGTAACGGATTGCCCGGAGGCGCCCGGCTGGGTTACGACCGGCCGCCCGTGTCGAAGCGCTTCGCCTTCCTTACCCTTGGTTATCATCCCGATCTCGACGGGGGTGGCTACCGCTATGCCACCGAGGTCGCCGAGCGGTTGGCGGCGCGCGGGCATGAAGTCCACGCCGTTTTTCCCAACCCTTCCAACCGTCTCGCCCCCTCCGAATCCCGAAACGGCGTGACCCTGCATCGGGTGCCCGATGGCACCGCTTCGTTCTTTGCCAACTGGCGCTCCGAAAACCGCGCCGCCAGCGAAGTCCTCGACCGTCTCCTTGCCCCGGGATCACCACCCACCCTGGTAGCCACCCACCAGGCGTACTTCGAAGCCGCTGCCCGCAGGCGTCATGCGGTGTTCATGTATCAGGGTCCCTGGGGCCTCGAATATGCCTTCAGCCAGAAGGCCAAACCCCGCAGCTTCCTCCGTCGACTCCTCGATCCCTGGATCACCCGGCAACTTCATCGCACCGAATGCCGCGCCCTCGCCGCCGCGCCCGCCATCTTCGTCGCCTCCGATTACACCCGGCGCCAACTCCCACGCTGGCATCCCTCCGTCCAACGCCCCGTCCGAGTCGTCTCCGGCGGCGCCAATTTCTCCCAGTTCAAGCCACCCTCCGACCGCACCGCCGTCCGCCAACGCTGGGACCTGACCCCGGACGATCTCCTGTTCCTCGCCGTGCGCCGACTCGATCCCCGCATGGGTCTCGACCGCATCATCCACGCCTTTGCCACCGCCACCGCCGCGCATCCACACGCCCGCCTCTGGCTCGCCGGACGTGGCCCCCAACAGGGCGAACTCCAGGCCCTCATCACCCGGCTCGGCCTCGATCAACGCGTCCGACTCCTCGGCTTCGTTCCCGAACCGGATCTGCCAGGTCTCTACGCCGCCGCGGATTGCACCCTGATGCCTTCCCTCGACCTCGAAGGCTTCGGTCTCGCCACCGTGGAATCCCTTGCCTGTGGCACTCCCGTGCTCGCCTCCAACGCCGGTGCCAATCCGGAATTGGTCGCGCCCCTGGACCCACACCTCGTTTACGACGGTTCCCAGGCCGGCAGCCTCACCCAACGCTGGTCGGACATCATCGCAAGCCGCCTGCCCCTGCCCTCCCGCGAACGCTGCGCCGCCTATGTCCGCGAAGCGTTTCCCTGGGACCGCCCCGTCCAGGCCTTCGAGGACGCCTTCCAACAACACGCCCGGGGAAACACACCGTGAGGATCCTGGAACTCGGCAAGTTCTATCCCCCCGAACGCGGCGGCATGGAAACCCTGCTCCAGATCTGGGCCGAAGGTTTCCACCAACGCGGTCATCCCGTCACCTGCATCGTCGCCAACCGCTCCGCCCGCTCCGAAACCGAGACCCACGGCAACCTCAGCATCCATCGCCTCGCCAGCCTCGGTTCCCTCTTCTCCACCTCCCTCTGCCCCGCCTATCCCGCTGCCACCCGACGTTATCCGGCGGATGTCATCCATGCCCACTTTCCCAATCCCCTGGCCGATGTCGCCGTGCTCCGGGCTCCGCCCCACATCCCCGTCGTCGTCCACTGGCATTCGGACATCGTTCGACAGAAAGCCTTGATGGGGCTGTATCAACCGATCCAGTCCGCCCTGCTGCGCCGCGCCGACCGCATTGTGGTCGCGACACCGCAGCATCTCGAATTCTCCGCCTGGTTGGCTCCCTTCAAGCACAAGGTGGAAGTCATCCCGTTCGGACTCGATCTCGGACGTTATCAACCCACCCCGGAACTGTTGGCCCAGGCCGCCCGACTCCGGGCTGAATCGAAGGCCGGCTGCGTCTTCCTCAACATCGGCCGACTCGTCGGATACAAGGGTCAACGTTATGCGGTGGAGGCGTTGAAGCACGTGCCCGATGCCGAACTGTGGCTGGTCGGCACCGGCCCACTGGAAGAGGAACTCCGTACAATCGCCGCCAACGTCGGCGTGGCCGACCGGGTCCGGTTCTGGGGCAACGTTTCGGATCATCAACTGCCCGCCCTGCTCCATGCCTGCGATGTCTTCCTGTTCCCGTCCGTGACCCCGAACGAGGCCTTTGGACTGGTGCTGGTCGAAGCCATGGCCTGCGCAAAACCACTGCTGGCTTGTCACCTCCGATCGGGAGTGACATACGTTTGCCGGTCCGGGGACAACGGGGTGTTGGTTCAACCGGCCGATGTTCCCGCCTTGTCCGAGGGCATGGGTTCGTTGGCCGCCTCCAGAACCATGAGGGATGAGTTGGGCAACCGGGGTAGGCTTCGGGCGCGTCTGGAATTCAGCCACGACGTCATGCTGGATCGGCATCTCAACCTTTTTAAGACTCTCATGGGCTCCAACCGCGAATCGCGTCCCTCCTCCGCATGACCCAGTACAAAACCTATCTGGTGGTCCTGGTCGTCGCGGCGATTGGCTCATTCGCCATCACCCCCAGCGTCATCCGCCTCGCCCTCACCTGGGGCGCGGTTGACCATCCCAACGCCCGCAAGATCCACCAAAAGCTCATGCCCCGCATGGGCGGTCTCGCCGTCTATCTCGCCTTCTGTCTCCCCTGGGCCGGCCTGTACCTCATCAACAACCCCATCTCGGCCGCCTTTCGCGACTTCGAAAAACGCTTCCTCGCCCTCGTCATCGGCGCCACCGCCATGCTGATCCTCGGCATCTACGACGACATCAAGGGCGCCAACGCCGGCAAGAAGTTCATCGTCCAGGTCATCGCCGCCATCGTACTCTGGTTCGGCGGGATCCGGATCGAGGATCTCTCCGGTCCCTGGGGCACGCCCATCGACCTCGACCTCTGGGGCCTGCCCATCACCATCCTCTGGATCGTCGGCGTCACCAATGCCATCAACCTGCTCGATGGCATCGATGGCCTCGTCACGGGCGTCACCGCGGTCATGGCCGTCTGCCTCGCCATCATCAACATCCTCTCCGGGAACATCCTCCTCGCCCTCCTTACCCTCAGTCTCGCCGGCGCCTGCATCGGGTTCCTTCCCTACAACCATTCCCCGGCCCGCATCTTCCTCGGTGACACCGGGTCACTCACCATCGGGATGGTCCTCGGCGGGATCGGGATCCTTTCCCTCCATCACGAAGGACGCCAGACCGCCGGACCCCTCCTCTCCATCCCGTTCATCCTCTTCGGCCTTCCCCTCTTCGACACCCTGCGCGTCATGATCCAACGTCTCGCCGCCGGCAAATCGATGTTCGAAGCCGACAAGAACCACGTGCATCATCGCCTGCTGGAAATGGGCTTCAGCCAACGCCAGGCCGCCTGGACCCTCTACGCGGTCGCCGCCGTGCTGGGCATCGCCGCCATCCTCCTGTCCCAACTCGAACACGGTCGCCAATCCGTCTTCACCCTCCTCTTCGCCGGCCTCGGCGCCACCGTCTACGCCGTCTGGCGCCTCGTCCTCCGATCCCGCTTCCTCACCGATGAAGATGCCCCGGAACAGGGATGATGCCGGAACGCTCCCCGGGTCAGGGTGGTCGGGATGTCCACCAGGAACATTGAACGGCCGGTGGTGGGAAACCCCGGGGCGTCGAAGCCAGAAATCGGGTTGTCACCCGACGGCCGTTCACCAAGTTTGCCCACCGTGAAGCTCACCTTCGCCGAACAGGGTTATCCCGGCCGCCTCATCGCCGTCGAAGGCCTCGACGGCTCCGGCAAGTCTACCCAGATCTATCTCCTCAAACGCTGGCTCGAACTGCAGGGCCTCAAGGTCTTCTTCAGCGAGTGGAACTCCTCCGCCCTGGTCAAATCCGCCACCAGCAAGGGCAAGAAACAGAATCTCCTCACCCCCACCACCTTCAGCCTCATCCACGCCACCGACTTCGCCGACCGCTACGAACGCCAGCTCGTTCCCCTCCTCAAGGCCGGTTACATCGTCCTCTGCGACCGCTTCATCTTCACCGCCTTCGCCCGCGATGTCGTCCGAGGTTGCCCCCAGGAATGGGTCCGTGGCGTCTACAGCTTCGCCTCCCTCCCCGACCTCACCTTCTTCTTCAAGGCCAGCCTCGAAGTCTCCCTCGCCCGCATCCTCGACAACCGACCTTCCCTCAAACACCACGAGGCCGGCATGGACCTCAACCTTTCCCCGGATCCCTACGAAAGCTTCCGCATCTTCCAGGGCCGCATCTTCGAGCAATACCTCGCCATGAGCACCGAGTTCCGGTTCCTCATCATGGACGCCAACCAACGCATCGAGGAACAACAGGGCATCATCCGTCGACTCGTCTCCACCCACATCGACCTCGATCAATACCGGGTCGCCAAACCTTCCTGATCCCGGCTCCTGCCCCCCCTGCCATGCCTCCCGCCAGATCTTCCCGTCGCAAACCCGCCACCCCCGCACGGTCACGCCCCACCAGCGACGCCGTCATCGTCCCCCGCGTCACCCCAAAACGCTTCTATGGACACGGCATCCCCAGGGTCGATGCCGAGGATCTCACCGGAAAACTCATCGTGGTCGAAGGCGCCGATGGATCCGGTCGTTCCACCCAGATCGCGCGCCTCGTCCAATGGCTCGAAGCCACCGGGCACCACACCATCCAGGTCGGTCTCAAACGTTCGACCCTGGTCTCCGAGGAACTCGAACAGGCCCAGCACGGCAACATCCTTTCCCGCTCAACCCTCTCGCTCTTTTACGCAACTGACTTCGCCGACCAACTCGAGAACACCATCCTGCCCGCCCTCCGCGCCGGCTCCATGGTCATCGCCGATCGCTATATCTATACCCTCATGGCCCGCGACCTCGTCCGCGGCGTCGACGAAACCTGGTTGCGCAACCTATACGGCATCGCCCTCGCTCCCGATGCCGTCTTCTATCTCGAAGTCCGCCCCGAACAACTCGTCCAGCGCGTCTTCGCCAAGAACCAGTCGCTCGACTACTGGGAAAGCGGCATGGATCTCGGCCTGTCCCGCGACATGTTCGACAGCTTCCTCCGCTATCAATCCCTGATGCTCGAAACCTTCCGTCGCCTCCAACGCAGTTACGGATTCGACATCGTCAATGGCGAGGGTTCCCCCGACGACATCAACGCCGAACTCCAACGCCGCATCGAAGACGTCCTCCGCGGGCGGTGATCCGTGGCCAATCCGTGGCCGTCGACGTCAGGAGACTCCATTCGACCTCCCCGGTGGCAGTCGACGTCAGGAGACTCCATTTCCCCTAGCCCAGCTCCCTACGCCTCCGGCGTATGTCCCAGCACGATATCGAACTTCGCCGTCAATTCGCCCACGCGGGATCCCGGCAAGGGATCAAATGCCACGATCAACATCTCCCGCGCCTTCACATCCTTCACGCCTTGCAACACGCCGTCCTTCGCATTTCCAGCATGCCCCCGGATATAACACTGCGTCGTGAACTTCGGACGCCCGGCCTTCTTCACCATGAAATGGATGTGCGGCGTCCGACCCGGATACGGCACCGGTTTGATGGTCCGGAACACATACTCCCCGGTTGACCCCGTCCGGAACCGGCCAAACCCCTGGAAATTCGGATCCCTTTTCCCGGCATTCTCACTGCCCTTGTGCAGGTACACACCGTTCGCATCCGCCTGCCAGATCTCCACCGACGCATCCCGGATCGGTTCACCCCGCGCATCCAGGATCCGCCCCGACAACCACGTCACCACCCCCGAGGACGGATTCAGCGAATCATTCATCGACACCAGGTCGTTGTCGGTGTCGAGCGGCAACCGATCCGGATAGAACGGGCCCTCGGTCTGCACCGGCGTCTCCATCAACGCCTCGGCATACAACCCCGGCACCGTCAGGAATCCGGCCGCCAACCCCAACCGACCCAGGAAACGGCGTCGCCCGGTTCCCAACATCCCATCCATCCCCTGTTGCCCGTTCATTGGATCCTTCATGATGTGCACCTTTCTCACCGTCAGTTTCCGCCCGGCGGTTTAAGCCGGAAAATCTGCTGTCCATCCTTCCCTCCCGTCGCCTTGCCCGGATCCGCCGCCCACACGATTCCCCGCGCCAACATCTCCAGGAATACCGGGTCCCGGAACGTGTCGTCCGAATGCCCGTAGGTCGTCCCGAACACCCGCGTCCCCCGATAATCATTCACCCACGCCACCGGCTGTTCAGCCCCCGTCTTCTCGCTCCGCGACATCGCCAGGGCCCGCGCCCCCGGCCACAACTTCTCCACGATGTACAACTCATCCATCGCCGTGGTCCAACCCGCCGACGGAATCCCCGCCATCGCCGGATGCCCCGCCTCCACCACCCGCACCGGATACCGGCTCTGATGTTCATGATGCCGGCTCGTGACCCCGAGGAACTCCCGCCAGTCATCAAAGCCTGCCGCCCGATACGTGTGCATCGCACAATGCACCACCACCGCCGGTGTCCCGGCCTGATGCCCCGCCGTGATGCGCCGGATGTACGCCGCGTCGTCCGTGTCGGCAAAACACTCGTTGTGGACCACGACATCGAACGGCTTCCACCACTCCTCCTGCTCATAGAGCGCGATCTTACCCCGCGTCCCGGTGCCGCCCTCGTTGACCACCGTGAACCGGACATCCGCCCGACGCCCCACATGATTCGTCAGTTGCGCGGATTGAAACGGATAGTTGTGACAGCAACCGCCCGTGACCAACAACACCTGCAACGGTTTACCCTCATGCAGTTTCGCCGGCTCATCACCCCACACCACACCCAAAGCCGTCATCGACATGACCATCAAGGTCGCCCACCGGGAGTTCATGACGCCCAAACTACGGAACTTCAGCCGTCCTCCACCAGCAACTTCGGGCTGCGCGGATCCGGAGGCGACATGGAAACCTGGGGTTGCATTATGCAACTCGGAGACGTAAATGTGTTCCGCCGTGGGTTCATCTGTCGCCATCAAGGTTTCCGCCGATTTCGCCGAGGCTGCCCGTGCCGCTGCCGACGCTGCCGACCGCTCCCTCACCGGCCAGGTTGAGCACTGGGCAAAACTCGGCCGCTCCGTCGAATCCGTCCTCCCCAACCCCGCCGCCATCGCCCTCAAGCAGTCGGGCGGCAACCTCGACGCCATCGAGGACCCCGTCCTCCGGAACCAGGTGTTGGCGGCGCTCGACGTCTTCCGCGAGTCATCCCCTTCCACCAGGCGCGCCCGCCTCGACCTGGATCGGAAGACCCGCTACGAGCCCGATCCCTTGCGTCCCAAGGGCCTGATCCGCATCGAACCCGACGGCACCCGCACCCGTGGCACCCGTCAGGGCAAGGCGTTCGTTCCCATAGCCGACTGATAGCCTCCATGAGGATTGAGCTATGCCCACTAATCCCAAGCGCCACCACTACTTGCCTCAGTCCTACCTGAAGCGGTTCACGCAGGACAGGGCGCCATCGGTTCACGGCCTCGTCCCGTCTGGGCCGCCAGGTGTTAGCCGGCCGGATCCGATCCGCCTCCGTTGATCCCAACGCCCGGATCGCCGACTTCCGGTGGTATCCCAGCACCTCGACCGCCTGATCGATGAGCTTCCGCCGATAGGCTAGCCCAACCCCTTTGGTAGCGCATCCGCGGCTTCTTAAACACCTCCTGTCGATTCCCAGAAATCATCGGTATGTCCATCCCGGCGACGGTAACAGCCCATTTTGCGCAACGACCCTCCCAACCCCTCCACACGCCATCCTCGCCGGCAACAGACATTCTGCCGCAACTCCCCTCCATCACAGCACCATGAAATTGTCGTGCATCGACATAGGCTAACTCCTAACTTTTCCCGACCAACTCGGCGACGAATCACCAAGCCCAATCCCGATGACAACGTCCCGGCAATAACCCGTTCCCTCATCGACTCGACGCATGGTCAGGATCGCTCCCACCGAGAAAGGCACCGACCCCGTTGCACTGGAAAAGCGTCTCTGGGACGCCGACACCAGTTCCCCGCCAACCCCGGACAGAAGGCGCAGGAATACTCCGCCTCCATCCGCGGCACCATCTTTCTCCGGTTCGCCGAAGTCCGGTTCACCCTGCAGCGAGTCAGGCTGGAAAAGGCCGGCGCCTTCTCCCGTCGCGGCAGTCGCGTGGATGAACTCGCCGCCTATCAAGCCGAGGGCATGCTCTTCCTCGCGCCGCACGCCCGGCTCGATCTCCTGCTCCACCTCCCGAAGGAACAAAACATCGGCACCAAGGTCACCGAAGCCATGCGGGCGATTGAGAATGACAACCCCAAACTCGCCGGTGTCCGTCCCAAGACCTACAACCTCTTCACCAGCACCCTCCTCAAGGAACTGCTCAAAGCAACCTTCGAGAATCCCGCCTCCGTGGACTACGTCGCCTTTGGCCGGATCTATAAGTACTTCCTCGGCGAGTTCGTCCGCACAGAGGGCCAGAATGGCGGCGAGTTCTATACCCAGTCCTGCATCGTTCGCCTCCTCACTGAAGTCATCGAGCCCTACCACGGGCGCATCCTCGACCCCGCGTGCGGCTCGGGCGGCATGTTCGCATCGTCGGTGCGATATGTTCTGGAACAAAACAAAACACTGCGGAACTCTCCATCCGGGGTGTCCACAAGACTGAAAACACCGCCCATTTAAGCAATCTGAACCTCTCCGTCCGCCGGTCTCTCAATACTTCGCATTTACTGTAACACTCCACAGGAAAATGACCACAACTGGGGCCTAACCAAACACCGCCGATGAACACCAGCAATGCCGAAATAATGGACCTAACCAAAGTGTCCTCTACATACCCACAGCTCTCAAAGCCAAATATCCAGCGTGAAAACATGATCACGACTATCGCCGAGATGTTGCGCAGTGAAACCGAGATCATCATTGTGGAGGGACCAGACGGGATAGGCAAAACAACACTGCTTGCTCAATTTGCCAACGCATTTCCAAACCATGCCTTTGGGCTCTTTGTCCGTTCATCAAGTCGATGGGCCTACGACTCCGGGATGCTTACCCGCGACTTGTGTGAGCAAATTGACTGGGTTCTAAGGAAAGAAGACCACCATAGTGAGAGATATATCGATCCAGCACAGCTTTTAAGAGCACGCATTTTCGAACTACAGAGCCACGCAAACTACAAGAGACAAACCTATTACTTTGTTGTCGACGGCTTAAACGAGATTCCCGAGGAGGATTGCCATGAACGGGAGATGATTCTAAAACTATTGCCATTCGGAATCCCACGCTTCCGATTCATACTTTCAGGCCCCCTTGAATGCCTAAACAATCGGCCCCAAAAGCTCCACAGAACAACGCCATTCAGAATGGTTGGATTTACGTTCGAGGAGACGCGCGAGTTCCTTAGCGAATTAGTCCCAGCCAGGGAAGACCTAGAGAGAATCCACAAAATAAGCAAATACATTCCCGGGAACCTAGCAAGTGTACGACGCCTTTTGCAAGGCGGCACCAAAGTCGAACAGCTATTGGAAAACTTTCCTCGACATCTGCCTGACTTGTTCGAGTTAGAGTGGAGCGTGGTGGAGCGCGAAGACTCAGCGCTTCGTCAGGCGCTAGCAATACTGGCATTTGATCGCCGCAGGCATACGCTCCTTTCTCTCTCTCGGCTGTGCAAGATCACTCCGAGTAGTCTAGATGAGAAGCTGGCACGCTGCACCTTTGTGGAGCGCCAGAACGACGGGCAGGAGGTGTACTTTGTTTGCGAGGGATTCAAGCGTCTAGCCTCCGAGCGCTTGTTCCAACTGCAGCGCGGCGTGCTAGATTCGGCGATCTCAGAACTATTGCACTCCTCTGAAAGCGCCGACGCGCTAACCCACTTGCCCGCAATCTTTCATCAGGCGGGGCGCTACGAGGAATTGCTGAATTATCTATCTCCAAAGCACATTGGCGGCCTAATTGACTGCGGAAACTCTTGGGTGCCATTACACCAAAAGGCTGATTTGGGTGTAGACACAGCACTTCGTCTTGAACGCGATGGTGATCTCCTTAGATTTGGGCTTCAGCGAGCGACGATTGCCAGCATGGAAAGTTCCGAGCCGTGGCGGTCCGAGATTGAAGCGTATGTCGCCCTAGACGACTTTTCTGCGGCCTATGCCTTAGTACAACGAATGGCCACTAAGGAGGATCGTCTTCATTTGTTGGCCGTAATTGCCCGCGCAAAGAGAACCAGGGCGTTGCCGATCGAAATTGAGTTGAGCGATCAGATTCAGCAACTATACGGGCAACTCGACCGGGCAAGCTTGGGTGACAGAGGCCTAGAAATCGCTTCTGACCTGCTTTACACGCACCCCGAGTTGGCAGTAGAGCTAGTACAAGAAAGCACGGGCAAGGACGGACCTAAGCAACGACTTGATCTTGCTCTGGCGCGGCTGTCATTCAAGGCTTGGGTCGAAATGGAAGGGGGAATGGCATCAACCCACCAAGCACTTCGGGCCAAAGTCAATGATCCCAAGCTGCAGAAATTCCTCGATACAGTATCAATCTTCTTTGGGGGATACACCGCCGAAGGAGTTATTGCTGAGGTGGATGATTGGGAGAAGGCCTCAGACAGGATTTTTACATTGCGGTCGTGGGCAGTAACCAACGCCAAGAACAAGGACGCGGCTGCTGTGGTTCAATATGCCTTGAGCACTATTCTAAAAACTACAACTTACACAGCAAATGCTAAAGTCTATAAAGACCTAGCATCACCCCTGATCTTCATTCCCGACATTGAACAAGCGAGGGCAATCATTGGTAGGCTTGACGGTTTGAAAGGGACCATTCAAGCGTCTGGACCGACTGTGGAATACGTCAAGCTCCAAGCAGTGCTGGCCGAATCTGAAGCTCGCTACGACAAGGGCGCTGCGGCGGATCGGCTACAAGATCTCTTTTTTTACGTAGATGCACTCACGGAGTCCGGAACAAAACTGGCGGCGTTAGCAGTCCTTGCGCGAGTCCTTAACAGTGTGGATCCTGACAAGCATTATGAGGCGCACGGAGGAATCCACTCGGCGGTGATCAGTGCATTAAAAATGGTTGTTGACAATATTCTAACCAAATCTGCAGACCATTATGAAGCGGTCCGTCCAGCAATCAAGGCGCTCGCCCGTAGCGACGCCCATATTGCATTAAGAGTCATCAATAAGCTCAACACGACCCCAAGCCGCGAGGCCGCTTTGGTCCAGTTTGTGGAAGCCGTGGCCGGGCAAGTTCCCTCCGATAAGAACTTCGACGTCATTGATGAAGCCTACGGGCAGATAAAATCCATCTGGGCACTGTCGGCGGCAGCACGCATGGCCTTGCGTGGTCTCTTGATTCAGAAAGGGGAAATTGCCCCCTTCCTGCACAGGATAATCGCTCTAAGGAAGTGGGTATCGGTAATCCCTGATGCAGAGGAAAAATGCCAAGCTCTGTGCATGCTCTTGGAGATCCTTTTGGAGCACGAGAAGACCACCTCTTCTACGCTATTCTCTTCCCTGTCGAAAGAATTGGAGGAGACATGGGAGACGGTCGACGCGGGCTGGACCAAGATTGACGCGGGATTCAAGATTGTTGCGTTGATGGCAAAGTGTTCACCCGAAGTCAGTCGGGGCTTCTTGGCAAAGACGGAGAATGCTCGGTCCGAGATCGTCCTAGATTGCCGCGACACAGCGATGACTTACCTTGGCTGCGTGCGCTTGGCACTTCGGTGTTTCGGTGGGCTTCTGAAGCGCAGACTTTATCAGGAAAATGACCTAGATGCACTGAAGGATTTGATTGATAGAATCCCAGCACTTGGCGTGCGGGTGAATCTTTGGAGTGAACTGGCGCTGAAGTTCTTCATGGCTAATGATCTAAAGCGATGCCAGGAGATCATTTCGGAGCGGGTTCGGCCTCCCCTTGAGTCCGAAGCGATTACTGACGCGGAAACCTGTTGGCAAGTCATCGTTTCCGTCTCCCCTGCGATGTATCGCGCCCACAATGCCTCCGCCATGCAACTTGTCGCCAAGCTGCCGCAGCCCTTCCGTGACGAGGCGTATGACGAGATCTGCTCCTTCCTCATCTCCAAGCGAGTTCCCACTGAGAGCTACGACGCTGCAAGCGAGCCCGATGGAAGGGTAAGCTACGAGGACGTGCTAGATGTTTGCGGAGTGTTGAAGCACATAGAAGCGGACCATGCTGTCTATGAGAAGATGGAGTCACTTGTGGACAGTCTTCACAAGCGATTTAGAAGAGAATTTAACAAGTCGCAGATCGCGGACGTTATTCAACAATTGCGGGGGATAGCATTATCTAAGTTTCCAAACCCGGAGTATATCAAACATGAAGGCTACAAGATCTTAGCTGAAGCCCAAGTAGCGCGGTTGGAGCGGGACGTAGGCGTCTGGGCTACTTTGGCAATGCGGGCTAGGGCCATACCTAACGTGGCCGACAGTGCATTCGTTCTTATGAGACTGGGTGCTGCAATGCCAGCCAACAAGATGGCTAACGCAATTGCGTTGTTTCAAGAGGCCAAAGGCCTTATCCCGCAAATCGCCACTCTGGATGACCGGTGCGGACGCTACGAGACTTTGGCCAAGCTGAGCACCGGGCTCGACAAGTCGTTGAGCAAGGAGTGCTTGCGCCAAGCATGGAACGAAATGGTTCCATTGGAGCCCAGCGAATTCCCGAAAGCCCGCCAACGTATTATCGACTTTGCCCACAGGTTGGATCCCGAATTTGCTGCTAGTCTGGCCTCCGAAACTGACAATGACCCTGGTCGCGAGTTTGCGCGCATTCAGGCCAAGCAACGGCTGGAACTGCTGGACATAAAAAGGCGTCTTGCTTCAGGGGAGAGCGATGCCATAAAGCCGTCGCATGCTACAGAACAGCAAGTAGAGATTGCACGGATGATGCTCTCGGGCCTGAACTCGAAGCGGGTAAGCGCGATTCACATTAATGGAACTCGGCAGTACATCAAACAAGCGAGCCAGATGAATGCACGGGACGCCTATGTGGTGCTTTCATGGGTGGTCGAGAACGCTGTTCGTAGATATTCCGATTCAGATCAAGCTAGCACGTTTTTGCGCCCCCTCTTTGAGGCTGCACGGCTATCAGCTGAACTCGCTTTCAGAATTGCGGAGCGCATCCGTTTGGTCACTGATTCTGGGATATCAGCCGCTCGTCGCTCAGACTCATCTGGTGGAAGCCTGATACACCCTGGGGACCGAGATAAGGCTTTGAGTATTTTAAGGGAGTGGGCTTCCAAAGCGACTGGATTTATAAAGATCACCGATCCATACTTCGGCATCCATGACTTAGAATTTGTCAAGCTGATCCGTGGCGAGAATGCAAAAATACCAATATATATTCTTACAAGCCGCAAGTGGCAGCAGGACTCTGGCGTGCCACTCCCGTGGGACGACGCCTACCAGTCACAATGGCGTATGAATCTATCTGACTCTGATGCGGGCGAGGTTAGGTTTGTCGTCGTCGGCAAAGGAGCTTCCGGCGACCATCCGATCCATGATCGATGGTGGTTAACCGAAGGAGCAGGTTTGCGTATCGGCACATCAGTACACTCTCTAGGCGTTGGAAGACTTTCGGAGGTTTCTGTCCTTTCGACCGACGACGTCGCGACGAAGCTGCCAGAGGTGGATCGTTATTTAAATGCGAGCGTTCGCGGAGATGGGGCCGAACGCCTGAGTTATTTGCCATTTTGGCTCTGAACAATCCGCTAATAGATAAAGGAGAGTGGGCAATCGAGCCAGTGCCGTAGATCTGACATTTCAGTGCTTCGCCCGGTGATCGGCAAAACGTCGTCCCGACCCCGAAGGACTCCGGCCGGCGACCTCGGGTTCAACGCCAGTCACCCGGGGCTTTGGGCACCAGGTTTCACGATGGCGCCGGAGGAGAATCGGGGTCGGCATCGGAATCTAAGAATTGCTGTGTCGGATTCGGTCGAAACCTGCCGGGGGACAGGCTCCTTCCCCCGGGAACTGGGGGCAGATGGGGACGCACGGGAGAGTGGGAGTCTTCTGACGTCGCATCTGACTCCTGAACGTTCGCCTACCCGTCGTCTGGATCGGGAGACCAAGGGGGAGGTAGTGTTGGTGTTCCGGGTGGGCGGCGTTGCAGAAGTTGAATCCCACGCTCGCACCCGAAGCCATCATCCCCGCTATTTCAGTTGATGCGTTTGTTTCACCGCATGGTGAAACAAGTCATTCCAGTGAAATGGATCGTTGCTGAATTACAGCGTTTGTGTTGATTTCACCGCGTGATGAAATCGGCTGAACCGCTGAAAGAGCGCGATCTTGAGCCGCAATTCGAGGCACTTTTGCGCGTATTGTTGGGTCGTGTGCCGTTCCTGAAGCTGGTTTCACTCAGGAAGGACGCGAAGATTTCGCCCCGGTCGCATGACCGGGCAGACCGACTGGCGCACGTGACGGCAGGCGACCGGAAGTGGACGCTGGTGGTGGAGGAGAAGCGCCTGGGACAGCCGCGCGAGGTGCGGATAGCGGCGCTCCAACTGGAGCGTTATCTGAAACATCTGCCGGAGGATGTGCCGCATTACGGAGTGCTGCTCGCGCCGTTCATCTCGGAAGAGTCGGCGAAGATTTGCTCGGAGGCTGGGATCGGTTACGCGGACCTGGCGGGCAATGCGCGTTTGTCGTTCGACCAGATCTTCATCGAGACACGTGCGCCGGAGAATCCATTCCGGGAGAAACGGGAGACGCGGTCATTGTTTGGGCCGCGCGCGACGCGGGTGCTGCGGGTGCTGCTGCAAGGGCCACTCCGGACGTGGAAGGTCACGGAACTGGCGGAGTCCGCGCGGGTGAGCGTCGGCTGGGTGAGCGCGGTGCGACAACAGTTGCTGTCGCGCGAGTGGGCGGCGGAAGAGCCGGGAGGGCTGCGTGTGACGAAACCGACGACGGTGCTGGAAGCGTGGGTGAAGGCGGACGATTGGGAGAAGCGGACGCGCACCCATGAGTATTCGGTGTTGATCAACGAGCCGCTGGAACTCGCGGAAAAGTTGAAGAGCGCTCTGGCCGACGAACCGCCGGTGTTCACGCAGTGGTTGGCCGGTTGGCTGCGGCATCCGTACACGACGCCTGTGGTGGTGACGGCCTATGTGAAGAGATTTCCGGACGAGGCGCTGATCAAAGAGAGGTTGTTGGGCCGTCGCGTGAGTGGCGGCGGCGGGAGATTGCGGCTGGTGCTGCCGAAGGACGAAGGCGTCCTGCATCCGCAGCAAACGGCGCAGGGCTTTCAACTGGTTTCAGATGTCCAGATCTATCTCGATCTGCAACGCGCCGGATTGCGCGCCGAGGAACAGGCGGAGGAATTGAAGCGCTGGCCAGACTTCGCGGGAGGGTGGGCATGACCAAGTTCGGAACATTCAGCGAATACCCGACGGACAGTCTGGCTTCGGCGGAAAAGGTGCTGCTCACCGCGTGGGGCTCCCTGGAGCGTTACCACGACGACCTTGTGCTCGTCGGCGGGCTGGCAGTCCATTACCTCACGAAGCGCACGGTGGCGGACCTGCCGGGTGCGGTGACGATGGATGTGGATTTCGGAATCGCCCTGGCCGCCTCCGGCCACCAGTACGGGACCATCAAGTCGGATTTGGCCGGTTTGGATTTCAAACCCGAGGGCAATCGGCTCGTCCGCAAGTACGGGGGATTGAATCTCTATCTCGACTTCCTGACAGAGGACCCGCCGTCGCTGACTGGTTCCAGGATGGTCGACGATGTGGTGGCCAGCGTCATTCCGGGCGTGAATCGCGCTTTGTCCTGCCGCCGCAACGTGATCGTGAAGGGACTCGACCTGTATGGCGCGGAGCAGGAGTGCAAAGTGGCGGTGGCCGACATCGGCCCGCTGCTGGTGCTGAAGCTGAATGCGTTTGGCGGGCCGACCGGGCGGAGACTGCCAAAGGATGCTTACGATGTGCTTTTGGCGGTCATGCGATTTGTGGACGGACCAGCCGCAGCCGTGGCGGCATTTCAGGCGGAAGCGAAAGCTGCCAACACAGGTTTCGACTTCGCCGTGAAGTCGCTGCAAAACGATTTCATCGATCCCGGACAAGACGGACCGATCCGCGCCGCAGAGTTTCATCCGGGCAGTGCCGGCAACCGCGACCGAGTTCGCGAGGATGTTGCGACGGTCGGGAGGATGCTTCTCGGAATCTGAACGCCATGTCCCATGCCTACACCGAAGACCTGCTCGTCGAGCAGCTCGCCCTCGGGCTGTTTGGGGAGATTGTTTGGCAAGGACAGGAAATGGGTCGCGGGACCGATCAGCCATGTTGCTCGAACAAGCGGACCGTGAGGTGTATCGGCTGTTATAGAAGGAGGGCGTCCGATCCCGGTGCCGGCCCGGGAGTGCGACCGGCAGTATCAATGGCCGTTCCCAAGCAATTGCTCCGCCGCCGGCCACTCCACCTTCACCCGGAAGTTGTATCGCAACACACGCTGATTCAGGACGGCGTTCGGCCAACGGCTTTTCACCACCGGGGCTCCTGCTTCCAGACGGTCTGACACCTTCAACTCCCGCGTGAACGTCGCATAGTCGTCGTACGTTCCCTCGAACTTCAGCGGCCACCCGGCACCCAAGGCATGGTCGGGCAACCGGCGTCCCCGCTCCCGCAACCGTTTCCAGTGCGCCTTCAACGTGGCCGGCGACTGCACCAGCTTCCCGTCCTGATCCAGCGGCAGGCTTCCGTGCTTGCCCCACTCCACACCCACCCGCACCGGGTCGCCCGGCACCACCGCCGCCGACAGGATGGTGCCGTGGAAGTACGTGTGCACCGCCACCGCCCGGGTCGCTTCCGCATCCAACTCCACCCAGATGATTTCGTGATCACACGGATCGTTGTCCTCGGGGAAGTCGATGTCGTCTTCCCAGAACAGGTGGTACGCCAGCAGATTGCGATCGGGATGAACCACCCCCACCACATCGCGCAATCCGAATGTCTCCGACGGATGCACACGCAGCTCCGGTGCGAACTTCCGAACCCGTTCACGCAGGGCTGCGTCCACCGCCATGGGAGGATCCAGTTCCATGACGCGCGCATAGTGCGCCGAGGCTTCGTCCAGCCTCCGACGTTCGTGATCCGCCATTCCCATCCGGTTCCTGATCGCAGCCGTGTCGGCCGCGAGGGTCTCGATGTCGACCGTGTCCGACAGGTGCCCGCCGCTCACCGGATTCGCCCGCGCCACCCGATTGCCGGGCAATCGCACCTGGTACGGACTCAAGGAGAGGTTGGGTTCCGGATAATCGGTGCTGACGAACTGCGCACCGCTGGCGAAGGCCCGCTCCCGCTGGGTGGCGTCGTTCTTTCGGGCGTTTGCCGTCGGGGAATCCGCACGCGTCCGGACCAGGAACCCATCCCGGACGAGCGACTGGATCTCCTCGAATTTCCGGACGGGATCGTTGCGCTTCATCCACGCGGCCGCCGGATGCCCGCGATCCACGGACACGAACATCACCCGCCCCTCAAGCCGGGGTGAACGCGCAAGATACCGGTCCCGGATGCCGTCCTCGTTGTCGAGGGCGAACAGGATCCGGCCCAGCAAGCGGTCCACGGTGGGCCATCCCTTGCCGGCGACGGCATCCCGCAAGGTCGACTGGTCGCGGCGGAGGTCGTCGGGTTCGAATCGCTGGGCCAACGGGATTCCCTCGCGAATGGCGGCATCGACGGCATCCAGCATTTCGGCGTCGTACTTCACCGCCGAGGTCGAGCCCGGGATCCCGAGCGAATCCTCCTTCAACTCCACGAGCACCAGGACGGGGAAATGGAACGGATTCGCCGTCGACCATTCCCGGAGCTCGGTCAACGCGCCCTCGAACGTGCGGTTCCGCGAGACGAAGTCGACGTCGGGCACGTGAAGCACCTTGAATCCCGGCTTCCGCAATTCGCCGTCGGGATCGTGCGGGACCATCACGCCCAGGCCGGCGGCGGCGGCGAACTTCGGTCCGGCTGGCTCGGCGAAGCGTCCTCCTTCCGGATCAGCGTAGAGGTCGAGTTCCAGCTGACGGATGCCGAGGATCCCCAACTGTTCCTTCAGGGGCCGATGGGTATAGGCCAGGTCGTCCGCACCGGATCCGGGTTTGGATCGGATCAAGGCATCCATGACCGGGCCGGGGGCCACATGATACGAATTGTGGGTGCCCACGACCTGGCATTGGTCCAGACGGGGTGGAGAGGCCAGAACTGCGCCAACAGCGAATGCCATCACGGCCGCCCAACCCGCCCATCGCCGTCCTGAACCGGAACCCTCATGCATGATACTTCCTTGGGGCACTGCTGCCCTTCCGGCGAGCCTGGAATGCGTGCCAATCCCGTGACGCGGCAGCGAAGGAAGGCAATGGGGTTGCCCCCGTGGGGCCATGAGGAGCCGGAGATCAGAGAAGGGAGGCGAGGTAATCCGGGTGGGCACCGTTGAGGTGGAGGGTGCCTTGGGCATCGATGTTCCGGACCAGGAGGCTCCGATGGTTCCGTTGGGCGAACAACGGGGCGGTGAGCATCGAGGCGAAACCCGAGAAGATCAGGCAGGCACCCGGCCGGGGATCCACGCCATCGCGGACATAGAGGATGCCACAGACCATCAGGAGGAGACCGGACAGACCCCAGATCCAGGCGAGGGCATGACGCTGGTGCTGACGCATCCGGTGTTCCTCGCAGAGATGCAGGTCGAAGCGGGCCATGCGACCGAAGACGGCGGCGAAGGGGATGAAGGCCAGTGGGCTGAGCAGCAGAGAGAGGATGACCCAGGGCGGATGCCAGGCGTACTTGCGCGGGGCATGCCATGTGGCGGGTCCGTTGCAGTGGACACAGCGGGAGGGAACGACGGCATCCTGTTCCACAACGAGGAGTTGCCGGGCCGGACGCACACCCCGCGCCAGGCGAACCCCTGCGGTGGGGGCGCCTTCTCGGAGACATTGGAGCCGGCGCGGTTTGCATCCGGCACAAACGGCATGGCCACCGAGGAAAATGATGTCTTCGGACGAGTGATCGCGGGTGCAGGAAGCGCAGGCGACAACGCGCAGATCCGGGGGGGAAACCCGGGCGGAAACGGATGGGGTGGTGCCAACGCCAACCATGCCGACAGGGTACAGGCGGTTGGGGTTTTCTCCCACTCGGTCAAACCCGGTATTGTTGGGTCGGGTCGAACCGGACAGAAGCCGGGAAAGGAGTGTTTTGAACCACAGCTGGGCAATGGAGTCAGTCCCGTAGATTTTTGACATCCCTGCGCTTCGCCCGGAGATCGGCAAGACATCACCCCGACCCCGTATTCAACACGAGTTGCTTAGGGCTTCGGGCACCGGGTTTCACGATGGTGCCGGAGGAAAATCGGGGTCGAGGCCGGGATCGAAATCGGAATCGGAATCGAAGACTTGCCGCATCGGCATGCCGCATCGGATCCGGCCGGGACCTGGCCGAATGGAAAGCCACTTTCCCACCACGAAGGCAGGACCTGTCGCCATTACCCCCTGTATCCCGACCCTTCACCTGCCGTAATCTCGGCCCATGCCGAAGGCCG
Source organism: Verrucomicrobia bacterium UBA6176 (assembly GCA_002422905.1). Lineage (GTDB taxonomy): Bacteria > Verrucomicrobiota > Verrucomicrobiia > Limisphaerales > UBA9464 > UBA6176. Next base: position 10,839 of record DITU01000052.1, on the reverse strand, counting down.
TGTCCGTGTTGGTCTGGATGATCGTCGCCGGTTTGGGTGCGTGGTGTTACGCCACCATCGCCCGCAACCGCGGCGAGCCCATCAGCTCCGCCTACATCGTCATCGCCGCCGTCTGCACCTACGCCATCGGCTATCGTTTCTACTCCAAATGGATCGCTGCACGCATCCTGGCCCTCGACGACCGGCGTAGCACCCCATGTGAAGCCCGCGAAGATGGCCACGACTTCGTCCGCACCAGTCCCTGGATCGTCTTCGGACATCACTTCGCCGCCATCAGCGGGCCCGGCCCGCTCGTCGGCCCCGTGTTGGCCGCCCAGTTCGGCTATCTCCCCGGCACACTCTGGATCCTCATCGGCGTCGTCCTCGGCGGTGCCGTCCAGGATTTCGTCATCCTTTTCGCCTCCATGCGACGCAACGGACGTTCCCTCGGCCAGATGGTGAAGGAAGAACTCAACGGCCTCGCCGGGGCCATCGCCCTGGTCGCCATCCTCGCCATCATGATCATCCTGCTCGCCGTCCTCGGATTCGTGGTGGTCAAGGTCCTCGCCGAAAGCCCCTGGGGCGTGTTCACCGTCGGCGCCACCATCCCCATCGCCATGCTCATGGGAGGCTACCTCCGATTCATCCGCGCCGGGCGCACCCTCGAAGCTTCCATCGGCGGGGTCATCCTCCTGCTGCTCGCCGTGTGGGGTGGCCAATATGTCCACGCCCATCCCACCCTCTCCGAGACCTTCACGCTCAAGGCCGAACCCCTCGCCTGGGGCCTCATCGCCTATGGGCTCGCCGCTTCCGTCCTCCCGGTCTGGCTGCTCCTGGCCCCGCGCGACTACCTCTCCACCTTCATGAAACTCGGCACCATCATCGCCCTGGCCGCCGGGGTCGTGCTGGTGCTGCCCACCCTCAAGATGCCCGCCATGGTCGGATTCGCGGTCGAGGGCAATGGCCTCGTTGTCGCCGGCAAACTGTTCCCCTTCTGCTTCATCACCATCGCCTGCGGCGCCATCAGCGGCTTCCACTCCCTCATCTCCTCCGGCATCACCCCCAAGATCATCACCCGCGAACGCTTCGCCCGACCCATCGGTTACGGCGCCATGCTCCTCGAATCGCTCGTCGCCATCATGGCCCTGGTCGCCGCCTGCACCCTCGACCCCGCCGTCTATCTCGGCATGAACATCTCCAGCGAGGCTCCCACCGCAGCCGCCAAGGCCGCCGACATCATCCAGCGGGTGAATGCCACCGGCTTCCATCTGGCCGAAGGCACCATGGAAACCCTCGCGGCCGAGGTTCAGGAAAACACCCTGTACGGCCGCACCGGCGGCGCGGCCACCCTCGCCGTCGGCATGGCCCAGATCTTCAAGGAGGTCACCGGCGGTCGCGGACTCGGCCTCTGGTACCACTTCGCCATCATGTTCGAGGCGCTCTTCATCCTCACCACCCTCGATGCCGGCACCCGCGTCGGTCGTTATCTCCTCCAGGATTTCCTCGGCCACCTCCATCCCTCGCTCGGCAACACCCGCGCCGTCGGTCCCAACCTGTTCGCATCCGTCCTCATGGTCGCCGCCTGGGGATGGTTCCTCGTCCAGGGCGTCCGCGATCCCCTCGGCGGCATCAATTCCCTCTGGCCACTCTTCGGCATCGCCAACCAACTCCTCGCCGCCATCGCCCTCGTCCTCGGCACCACCATCGTCCTCAAGATGCTCATCGCCTCCCGCAAACCCCGATGGCTCGTGCTCGTCACCCTCGCCCCCCTCTGCTGGCTGCTCACCGTCACCTTCACCGCCGGCGTCCAGAAGATGTTCCATCCGACCCCGCGCATCGGTTTCCTCGCCGCCGCACGCAACTTCGATTCCCAACTCCCCGCTCTCCGCCAGGCCGCCGAGGCCGCTGCCGGCACGGACGCCGCTCCCGCCGCCCTCAAGGCCGTCGCAAAGAACCGCGCACTCCGCACCAACAACCTCATCGACTTCATCGTCACCGGCGTCTTCCTCACCCTCGCCGCCCTCGTCGCCGCCATCGCCGCCTTCGAATGGTTCCGACTCCTCCGCGGTTCACGTCCCCCGGATCTCCGCGAATCCGATCCCGTCTGGCGTCCCCTCGACCCCGCCATCCCGGGCCGCCTCAATCCGCTCGGCGCCATGGCCGTCTCCGTTGCCCTCGCCCGCAATCTCACCGACCAGGACGCCATCGACCGCGCCACGCTCCGCCAACTCTCCACCGCCCCCGATCCCTGCGGCCCACGCATCCTCATCGATCTTCCCGAGGTGCGCGATGCCGTCACCGATGCAGCCCGTGCCCAGGCTTACATCGACACCACTGGCAAACGCTTCGATGGCATCCAACGCTGCTGTTGATTCCTCCCATGCGCATCGGTCTCTACGGCGGTTCCTTCGACCCGATCCATCTCGGCCATCTCCTCGTGGCTGAAGCGGCCTGTGAGGAACTCCAACTGGATCGCATCGTCTTCATCCCCGCGGCGCGTTCCCCCTTCAAGCCTTCCCACGCCCCCGCCCCGGACCATCTCCGCCTCCGCTGGCTCCGCATCGCCCTTGCCGGGCATCCCCAGTTCGAGGTCGACGATCTCGAACTCCGTCGCGGCGGCACCAGCTACACCATCGATACCGTCCGTGCCTGTGCCGCGCGTTTCCCCAACGGCCAGCTTTCCTGGCTCATCGGCGCCGACCATGTGCCCACCTTGTCCCAGTGGCGCGATTCCGCCCTGCTCGCCGATCTCATCGAGTTCATCGTCATCCCACGACCCGGCATACCCCATCTCGCCGCCATGGAACCGTTCACGCTGCGCCCCCTCCGCGGTTGGCCCCTCGGCGTCTCCTCTTCCGAAATCCGCCAGCGCATCCGCAATGGACTCCCGGTGGATCACCTGCTCCCACCCTACGTCGCCGACGCCATCGCCTCCGATCGCGCCTATCGATCCCCGGATCCGAGTCCGTGAATTCCTTGGGACAGGCTCCCCGCCCCCCCCAGCAGCCCACGCCGTCCTTTCGTGCCGTTCGTGTGTTTCGTGGTTCGCGATTCTTGGGGACAGGCTCCCTGGCACCCATGTCCACCACCGGCCTTCCTCGGTGACGGGGTCGGTATCGGAATCGGAATCGTTCCTGCAAGGCCGGTGAGCCCAACCCACCCGTTCATCCCCCCTTCCTTTTCGGGTCGTTCGTGTATTTCGTGGTCCGAAATCCCAAGGCCCCGCCCCCCCGGCCAACCCGGTTCGCGGGGAATCCACAATCCGAATCACCCCGTCACCGCATCCGGATCGGGCCATGCGCCGGGAAGCTCTCTCCTTCCCACGTCGCCTGACCCGTCCCGGCAACATAGGTCAGCACCCGATGCGCACTGCCCGGTGCCAACGGCACATCCCGTGCCGGCAACCAACCCCGGTGCCGCGCCAATTCCCCGGCATGGGCCACCCGCGAAACCAGGTTCGTCCACTCCCGCGGATCCGTCCTCAAGTCATAAAATTCCTCGGATCCATCCGCGTATCGGATGTAACGCCAGTGCTCGGATCGCACCGCATGATTGCTTCGGTTGTGGGTGGTGATCGCCGGACGTTCCCGCACCGCCGCCGGATCCTTCAACTGCGGCAGCAGGCTGGTTCCCTCTCCTCCCGCCGGCATCGGCAATCCGGCCAACGCCGCCAACGCCGTCAGCACCCGACCCACCTGCGCATCCACGAATGCCGTGCTCGCCAGATAACTCCGGCACAGATTCCGCCATTGCCCATTCTCCTTCAGCCACGACAGGCGCGGCTCCGGCAGCCACCAATGCAGGTTCCAGGAAAAGCGCGGTGTCCCCCCATCACGCCCACCCAGTCGTTGAGGTCATCAATGGCGATGAACAACACGTTCGGCCGCGACGCCTGTGCCGCGTCGGGGACAGCCGCCAACGACTCCGTCAACACGCATCCCATCCACGCTCCCACCCGCCCGATCCATCGACACAACCCTTGTCCGTTCCTTCGCATTCTCATGGGATGACCAATACTTATCCTGGATCGCCCGATGCCCGCAACGAACCGCTCGTATCCAAACCGGTATTCAAGCTGCCGGATGACCCTTCAACGGCATCAACCAAGCCCGGCCTTTCGGCTCATTCCCGACCTTCATCCCGGCCCTGCAACAGGTCGTCCCGACCGGCCGCCGCCCGTTGCCGCCGTGTCGCTGCGAAATACGCAAATGCCAGTGCCATCGCTCCTGCGAACAGCAGCGCCAACAGGCGGTTGTACCACACCATGGCCGCCAGGCACACCGCGGCCAGCACCAGCGCAATTCCCGGCACTACCGGATATCCCGGCGCCCGGAACGGCCGCGCCATCCCCGGCTCAACCCGACGCAACCGGAACAAGGCCAGCATCGAGATCAGGTACATCACGATCGCTCCGAACACCGACAGCGTGACGATGTTCGCCGTCAACGCCTGTCCACCAAACTGGATCAGGTTGTCGCTGAAGATCGCCGCGATCCCCACCGCTCCACCCGCCAGGATCGCGCGAACCGGTGTCTTGAACCTCGGATGCACCGTCGCCAGGAATGGCGGCAGGTATCCTGCCCGGGCCAGCGCAAAGATCTGTCGCGAATACCCCATGATGATCCCGTGGAACGAGGCCACCAACCCGAACAACCCCAGCCACACCAGCATGTGCAGCCATCCGCTCTCCCCACCCACCACCTGCTTCATCGCCTGCGGCAACGGATCATTGATGTCCGACAACGTCCGCCAATCCCCCACCCCACCCGCCGCCAACATCACCCCCACCGCCAGGATCGTCAGCGTCAGGATCCCCCCGATGTACGCCCGCGGAATCGTCCGCTTCGGATCCTTCGCCTCCTCCGCCGCCATCGCCGCCCCCTCGATCGCCAGGAAGAACCAGATCGCAAACGGGATCGCCGCAAACATCCCGCCCACCGCACCCGCGCTGAACACATCGGCACCGGCCCAACCGCCCTTTGCAAAACGGCTCCACTCGAAGCCCGGGCCCACCACCCCCATGAACACCAGCAACTCGAAGATCGCCAGCAACGTCACCCCCAACTCGAACGTCGCCGCGATTCCCACCCCCAGGATGTTCAATCCCATGAACACGCCATACGCACCCACCGCCACCCACTTCGGATCCAATGCCGGAAACTGCACATTCAGATAGGCGCCGATCGCCAGGGCAATCGCCGGCGGCGCAAACACGAATTCGCACAAGGTCGCAAACCCCGCGATCCCACCTCCCACCGGCCCGAACGCGCGCCGCGCATAGGCGAACGGTCCGCCCGCATGCGGAATCGCCGTCGTCAATTCAGTGAAGCTGAACACGAACGCCCCGTACATCAGCGCCACGACCAATGCCGTCACCAGAAACCCCAACGTCCCCGCCCGCGCCCACCCATAACTCCAACCAAAATACTCCCCGGAAATCACCAGGCCCACCGCGATCCCCCACAGTTGCCATCCGCCCAACTTCCGCGCCAAACCCGTTGTCGTACTCATGATTCCATCCGTGTCCTCCAACCCCTTCACCCTATCGACCCGGCTCCCCCATCGAACAGCCCGCGGACAGGGGATCCCCATTCCCCACTTCCGGATCGGTGAGTTCCACTCGCCGTCCCCATTCGCCCTCCATCGGCGAGCACAACCCGCCGCTCCGTCCCATCCCCGGATCCATCGCCCTTGCGACTTCCAATCCCCTCCTTCCCCACGTCATGATCCCGGCATGTCCCCACGCCTCGGCCTGCTCGGTGTCCTGCTGGGTCTCATGAACATTTCCCTCGTGGCCGCCCCGTTTCCCGCTCCCGCAGATCTCCCCAGTCACCCCGGTCTGCCCGACCCGCTCCGGATGCTTTCCGGAGAACAGGTCAAGACCCGCCGGGACTGGGAACGCAAACGTCGACCCGAGCTACGCCAACTCTTCCAGCACTACATGTACGGCGAACTGCCGCCCCCGGGCGAACCGGCCCGGTTCACCACCGTCGGACTCCACGCCGACTTCCTCGACGGACTCGGCACGGTGCGTTTCATCCGGATCGATTGCGGGGCTCCGGCCTCGGTGGGCATTGACCTGATGCTGGTGACGCCGAACGCCACCCGCCGACGTGTCCCGGTGTTCCTCGCCATGAACTTCTGCGGCAATCACGCGGTCACCACCGATCCGCGCGTGCCGCTCACCCGCGGCTGGCTCTACAATTCCTGCAAGGGCTGCACCAACAACCTCGCCACCGACGCCTCCCGCGGCGGTCAGGCCCAGGATTGGCCCATCGCAGAGATCCTCCGTCGCGGCTACGCCTTCGCCACCTTCTGTTCCACCGACATCGACTCGGACCGTGGTGACGTCTCCGATGGAGTGCGCGCTGCCGTCGATGCCGCCCTGGGGCGCCCGATCCAGGCCGCCGACCGCGGGACCATCGCTGCCTGGGCCTGGGGATTCCATCGGTGCGTCGATTACCTGATGACCGATCCGCGCATCGACCGACGCCGGATTGCGGCGGTGGGTCATTCCCGCAACGGCAAGACCGCGCTCCTTGCGGCGGCCTTTGATGAACGGATCGCGCTCGCCATCCCGCACCAGGCCGGATGCGGCGGGACCGCCCCGAGTCGCGGCACCGTTGGCGAGTCGGTGCAACGCATCAACACCGCGTTCCCCCACTGGTTCAACGGCGCCTTCAAACAGTTCAACACCCACACCGCCCGGCTGCCCTTCGACCAACATAGCCTCGTCGCCATGATGGCCCCGCGCCCGGTCCTCCTCTCGAATGCCGAAGACGATCAATGGGCGAACCCTTCCGGCCAGTTCGAAGTCCTTCAGGCCGCCGAACCGGTCTACCGCCTGCTCGGTGCCGGCGGACTCGACGCCACCACCCAACCCCCCAATGGCACCCTCGTCCGCAGCCGTCTCGGCTACTACATCCGCGCCGGCAAACACTCCATGACCGCCGGGGACTGGGGCGTCTTCCTCGACTTCGCCGACACCCATTTCCGCTGATGACCGGAGCGGTGAGTGCCACTCGCCGGCGCACCATCAAACGTAGTCACCGTACTCGGTCGTACTCGTACTCGGTTCCCCCCGCCCGGACCCGGAGATCTCGAGTACGAGGCACGAGTACGGGTACGATGCCAACCCAAGGCTTCCATGGAACGGTGGGTTCCCCCCGCAGCCTGTCCCCCGGGTCGATCCCACCGACCCACCATCGCCGCGCTGCGCAACCCACCCAGCCCACGTTGGACTGGCGCCCGGTGTCAGCCAGGCACACTGTCCGCGCACCGATGATCGAACTGGTCGATGTGGCGAAGCATTTCGGGGATGTCCGGGCCGTGGACGGCATCTCGCTCACCGTTCCCACCGGCCAGTTCTTCTGCGTCCTCGGTCCCAATGCCGCGGGAAAGACCACCACCATCAAGATGTTGGTCGGCCTCATCCGTCCCACCCGCGGTCACGCGCGGATTGCCGGATTCGACATCCAGGATCAACCCCTCGAAGCCCGCGCCCGACTCGCCTATGTCCCGGATTTCCCGTTCCTCTACGAAAAGCTCACGCCCTGGGAATTCCTCCGGTTCACCGGCCAGATCTTCCTCATGGACGATGCCCGGATCGAACGGTCCGCCGCGGATCTCGTCCCGCGTTTCCAGCTGGAACAATGGCTTCACAAACCCATCGAAAACCTGAGCCACGGCACCCGGCAACGCATCGCCATCGCCTCCGCCCTCCTCCATGACCCCGAGGTGTTCGTCATTGATGAACCCATGGTCGGCCTCGATCCCCATCATGCCCGCGTGGTGAAGGACACGCTCCGCGAACGCGCCAACCGCGGCATGACCGTCTTCCTCAGCACCCACCAGACCAGCGTCGCCGAAGAAATGGCCGACCGCGTCGGCATCATCCATCGCGGCCGACTCATCGCCGTCGGAACCCCCGCCGAACTCCACGCCCGGGCCGGCACCGACGGCACCCTCGAGAGCGCCTTCCTCGCCATCACCCAGGGGGTACTCGACGAATCCAGCACGCCCGCATGAATCCGTCCCCGTCACCCCTCGCCACGCTGTTGAAGGTCAACCTGCTGGCCACCTGGCGACGTCTCCTCTCCCTCCGCAACCAGTCCCGCCTCCTCGTCTCCGTCATCACCTCCTTCCTCGTCGGCTACCTCGTCCTCTCCTTCTACCTGTTCCATTTCGGGCTCCGCTTCATCGGACGGTTCCCCGGACTCGGATCCCTGCTCGTCGAACGCCTCATCTACCTGCTCTTCGCCTTCCTGTTCTTCCTGCTCCTCCTCTCCAGCCTGGTCATCGCCTACACCAACCTGTTCCGAAACCGCGAGACCGCCTTCCTCCTCCCCCTCCCCATTCCCATCGGGACCATCTTCACCTGGAAACTCATCGAGAGCACCCTCCTCGCCTCCTGGGCCTTCCTCTTCCTCGTCGCCCCGCTCCTCGCCGCCTACGGCCTCGTCCATCGTGTTCCCTGGCATTTCTACCCATTCACCCTCGGCCTGATCGCCCTGTTCATCGTCATCCCCGGCGTCGCCGGTTCCGCCGGCGCCATCCTCCTCGCACGCCACCTCGACCGGAAAGCCTTCCAACTCACCGCCATCGCCACCGTCGTCGCCCTCATCAGCCTGGTGGCCCTCCGATTCAAACCCGAGCCGGTCACCGAGGAACTGCTGGAAGCGCGGGCACAGGCCGTGGTGGATCGCCTGCTCATCAACACCGGCTTCGCCCAGTCGCCCCTGCTCCCATCCTACTGGCTCAGTGCGGGCGTCGAGAACTGGGCCGAGGGCGCCCTGCCCGCCGCCGGCTTCTTCGCCCTCGTCCTTACCGCCAACAGCCTCCTCGTGGGCCGGCTCGGAACCCTTTTCCTCGGCAATCCCTTTCGTGAAGCAGCTTCCCGCGCCGAAGGCCGCGGCAGCGTCTTCGCCGAATGGAACTGGTTCCGTCGCGCCGAGGCCCGCCAGGCCGTCCTCGCCACCGAACTCCAGCAGCAGTGGCGTCCCAACAACACCCACCCTGCTTCCTCCCTAACCCAGCCCCGCTCCGCCATCTGGGGCCCTCCCGACCGACTCGACCAACTCCTCGCCCGGATCGGTCTCCCCTCCGATGCCCGGGCCATCGTCACCAAGGATCTCCGGGTGTTCTGGCGGGACACCACCCAGTGGGGACAGACCGTCCTGCTGTTCGGCCTCCTCACCGTCTACATCATCAACCTCCGCCACTTCACCCGGCAGCTCGATTCCATCTTCTGGGTCAGCCTGGTCTCCTACCTCAACCTCGGTGCCTGCGCCCTCAACGTCGCCACCATCACCACCCGGTTCGTCTTCCCCCAGTTCTCTCTCGAAGGCCGACGGGTCTGGGTCGTCGGCATGGCCCCACTCGGACTCGCCCGCGCCGTCCGCATCAAGTTCTGGCTCGCCAGCCTCACCTCCCTCTTCCTCACCCTCTCCCTCACCCTTCTCTCCGGAACCCTCCTCCGCCTCGACCCCCTGCGCATCACCTACTTCGCCGTGGCCATCACCCTGATGACCTTCACCCTCAATGGCATCGCCGTCGGCCTCGGTGTCCTCTACCCCAACTTCAGGGAATCCAACCCCTCCAAGATCGTCTCCGGCTTCGGTGGCACCTTCTGTCTCGTCCTCAGCTTCCTCTACATCCTCGTCTCCGTCGTCACCCTCGCCGTCGGTTCACCCTGGGGTTGGCGCGATGACCATCCCGAACCCGCCCGATCCGTCTTCGCCTGGGCCCTATTCATCCTCTTCAGCATCCTGGCCGGAGCATTCCCCCTCCGCCTCGGCCTGCGTCGCGCCGCCCATACCGAACTCTGATTCGGAGCGGCGACGTTCGGTCGCCGTCGAGATCCATCCGCACCCCGCCCCACGGTGAACAACTGGTCAACTGGCTTCTCGCCAATTTCACCCCTCCCTCCTAGCTTCAGGCGTCCTTTGCCGGGCGCCCCCCTATGCCGTACGACGACACCGATTTCGTGGACCGCGATTTCCCTCCCGCTCCAGCCTCCGCCACCAGCGGTCGCCCCACCCCGCCTTCCGGATCCGGCCGGGCTCCGTCGCGCGAGGATCTCGACGCCCAGGTGACCGCTACCCAACAGCAGTTGGCCAAACTCCGCGAAGCCCAGGAACAGCTCGAACGCGCCAAATCCGAACTCGAAGAAATGCGCCGGCGCCGCGCCGAATTCCAATCCGGCCGCACCGAACTCCAGGATCTCCTCACCCGCGGCATCGGGCTCCTCGAAAAATCCGAGTTCGAAGCCCGTCGCGACGCCGAACAGATGACCCGTTCCCTCGATGGCCTCCGCTCTTCCCTCACCGCCGTGGAAGAGCTTCGCGAGGAAGCCTGGACCGATGCCTCCTGGGGTCAGGAACTCAGTCGAGCCCTGACCACCATCGAAAACGCCCGCATGGAATTGAACTCCGCCCGCCTGAAATGGCCGGTCATCGACTCCGCCCAACCCTTCACCCCACCCGGCACCACTCCCGGCACCATCCCTTCCCTCATCGATCTCCCCCTCCCGAAACTCCTCCGTCTCGGCCTCGCCCTCACCTGGCCCCTGCTCGTCGTCGGAATGGGCGCGGTCGTCGTCCTCGGCATCGCTCTCCTCCGACGCTGATTCCCTCATCGTTTCCCCCCACGCCAAGTCCCATGGGTTGGCCCGGCAAAAATCAGGATCCGTTCGACGCCCGCAGCAAGGCGTTGTCCGACCAGATCCGCCAACTCGAACGCCAGATCCGCGAACTCAGCCAGCAGCCGCCACCCGCCGCCCCAGCCCGCCCTTCCACCCCACGGACCCGTTCCACGCCCCCTCCCCCCCAGGCCCCACCCCGCCCCACCCCAAACCCAGCC
>DITU01000144.1 GCA_002422905.1 Verrucomicrobia bacterium UBA6176 | reverse complement strand
ACCGGGGGCCGCCTCCGGTGGGGGAAGGATGCGGGAATGGATCCGGGGCAGGAAGGCTGGAATGAGATGGGGCATCGGGATCCGTGCATTCCGAAGGTTGGCAGTCCATGCCGGCATGGCTGCGAAGGCGGGCGAGTCTGCTGAGCCATCCATGCAGTGGAGGTCTCGCGCGGACACGCAGAGGCGCGGAGAGGGACATTTCACACGGCGACAGTCGGGGTTGAAACAAACGGGGTGTGACGCTGTCCTAGGCACCGCTCCCGACGGATGACATTTGGCGGGAGGGATGGGCGTTTACCTGTGAATCCGATGAAATCTCGATGCGTGATGGGGTGGCGACGACTGGCGATGGTGTTGGCTGGGATGGGGTGGCTGGGCCTGGTGGCGGCGCCACCGGTGGTGATCAACGAGATTCATTATCATCCGACCGAGGACCGGGATGCCCTGCAATGGATCGAGCTGCACAATCCGGGCAAGGAGGCGGTGGATCTGGCGGGGTGGAAGTTCTCGAAGGGGATCCGTATGACGTTCGGCGCGGGTACGACACTTCCGCCGGGTGGACATGGGGTGATCGTGCAGGATCGGAAGGCGTTCACGACACAGCACGGGTCGGATCCGATGTTGCTGGGGCAGTTTGAAGGACGGCTGAAGCGGAGCGGGGAACGATTGGAGTTGGTGGATGCCGGGGGTGCAGTGGTGGACTCGGTGCGGTTTGCGGATGCGACACCCTGGCCGGTGGCGGCGGATGGGTTCGGGGCGACGCTGGAACGGGTTCGGGCGGAGGATCCGGGGGAGGATCCCTTCAACTGGGCGCCCTCGCCGTGGGGCGGTGAGGTGCGTCGCCCCGGGACACCGGGTCGGCCCAATGCAACGCGCGCTGAAGCCCGGCAACCGCGGATCCTCGCGGTCACTTATCGGACCAACGTTCTTGGGGAAGCCCAGTTGGTGAAGGTGCGGATCGGGTCGGAGCGCGAGGTGAAAACGGCGGTGGTGAAATATCAGGTGGCGACAGCGAAGGGGATTGGGGAGGAGAAGGTGATTGGATTGGAGCGGGTCGGAGGGACCGCGGAGGAAGGGGAGTGGGCGGGTGAAGTGCCGGCTGTGGGGGAGGAGCGGGTGGTCCGGTTCTGGGTGGAGGTGCGGGATGCAATGGGTGTGGAAGGGCGTTGGCCGCGGGTGAACGATGTGCGACCGACCGGCTCATATCTTTCGTGGAAGAGTCCGTTGCGGGGGATGATCGGGCAGATGCATGTCTGGGATGGGGGTCGGATGGAGCCGGCGGGGCAGCGGCAGAAGTACGTGCAGAAGAAGCAGCGGTTGGAGCCTTCCAAGCCACGGGGAATGGCCACGGTGCTGTATGTGCCGGCACGGGGTGCGGGCGAGGTGGAGTTGAGGGATCACGTGCGGGTCGGAGTGCGGTCGGGAGGGTGGAAGGTGCGGTTCAACAAGGATGCGGCGTTGGGAGGATTGCGGACGGTGAACGTGGTGTCCGAAGGCAAGCCGCGGTGGATGTTGTCGGAGCACCTGAGTTACGAGCTGTTCCGGAGATCGCGGGTGTTGACGCCCCACAGCGAACTGGTGCGCTGGGTGAGGAATGGGGAATCGGAGGGGTACCATCTGCTGGTGGAACAACCGAACGACGCCTTCCTGGGACGGCATGGGCGGGACACGGATGGCAACCTCTACAAGATCCTGTGGTATGGGCAGGGTTTGAACGGGCAACACGAGAAGAAGAACCATCCGGACGCGACCCATGCCGAATTGCAGGCGGTGGTGAAGGGATTGCAGACGAAGTCGGGCGCGGAAGGGTGGACCTTCATCGATGGCCAATTCCAGGTGGAATCGTTCCTGGACTATTACGTGGTCAGCCAGTGCATCCAGAACTGGGACGGCTACTTCAACAACCATTTCGTCCACCGATCCTCCGGTGAGAATGGGAAGTGGGAGATCATCCCGTGGGATGAAGACAAGACATGGGGGGATCATGACGGGGCCAATGCGCGTTACGACTGGTATGGGATGCCGCTGACCTATGGGAAGATCGGGGATCCGCAACCGGCCGGCCCGCGGTTCGGTGGGATGTTTGGCGGCGGGACAACCTGGTGGCGTCCGGGCGGTTGGTTCAGCGGGCCGCTGCTGGCGCATCCGGAGTTCGAGAAGCGTTACCGGGCGCGGTTGCGGGAGTTTCTGGACAAGGAATTCACGGAGGAACGGTTCGGGCCGGTGATCGATGATCTCGGCAAGCGGTTGGAGTGGGAGGTGAAACATCGGGCGGAAGTGCGCGGATCGACGGAAGAGAGCCTGCTGCGGGAGTTTCGGGAGGACATCGCCTCGTTTCGGCGGCAGTTGGTGGGGCGTCGGGCCTTCCTATTGAAGGCGTTGCCGTGAGGGGGTGGGGAGGGTGGATGTTTGCTGATTTTGATGCTGCCGATTCATGGGGTTGGCGGAAGAAAACGCCGGTTTTGAATTAGCTGTTTACAGGGGTGGATGGAGGGAGTAACCCGACCGGACAAACTACATCAGATCATGAAAATCAACTCGCGGTGGACGACGGGAGCGGTCGCAATCGG
>DITU01000003.1 GCA_002422905.1 Verrucomicrobia bacterium UBA6176 | reverse complement strand
CCGGGAACTCCTCGTCGGCCCGTGCCCGTGCTCGTGCTCGTACTCGTACTCGTACTCGAAATGCGTTGTCCCACACCGACGGCCAACCAAACCGAGTACGAGTACGATCTCCCCGCCAACGCGACTCCCCTGGTCACCTGGGGACACCCGCCCAAGCCGACACTNNGAACTCCTCGTCGGCCCGTGCTCGTACTCGTACTCGTACTCGAAACGCGTTGTCCCACACCGACGGCCAACCAAACCGAGTGCGAGTACGAGTGCGCCCCCCACCACCGACCGGACTCCATTCCCCACATGCCGCGGTTGTGGGATGGCGGACCCATCCCGAAATCCGCATCCTGCCCGCCCTGGATCCTTCAGTGTCGACCGCATTCCACATCCCGTGACTGACCCCGTGCATGACCCGCTGGATGCCCTCCGTTCGGAGGGCGACATCAATCTGTCGCAGCGCCGGCAGGTTTTCCTGGAGGAACATCTGTCGGCGGACACCCGGGACCTGCTCGCCGCGGACAGCCGGCATTTCCTCCATCAATCCCTGTCCACCCCCTGTCTCAACGCCCTGAAAAAGGCGGAGGGCGCCTCGATCGAGGATGTCGAGGGACGCCGCTACCTCGATTTCCACGGCAACAACGTCCATCAGGTCGGCTTCAGCCATCCGCGCGTCATCGACGCCATCAAACAACAGCTCGACACCCTGAGCTTCTGCGTCCGCCGTTATACCTGCACCCCCGCCGTCGAACTCGCCCGTCGCCTCGCCGAGATCGCTCCCGGCGATCTCCAACGCGTCCTGTTCGCTCCCGGCGGCACCTCCGCCATCGGCATGGCCCTCAAACTCGCCCGCATCGCCACCGGCCGATTCAAGTTCGTCTCCATGTGGGACTCCTTCCATGGCGCTTCCCTCGACGCCATTTCAATTGGCGGCGAAGCCGTGTTCCGCAAGGGAATCGGTCCGTTGCTGCCCGGATGCGAACACGTGCCGCCGCCTGAACCGTTGAAGTGCCCGTTCAAATGCGGCGCCCGCTGCAACCTGAGCTGCGCCGACTACATCGAGTACGTCCTCGAAAAGGAGGGCGATGTCGCCGCGGTGATCGGTGAAACCGTCCGCTGTACCCCCTTCATCCCGCCCGCCGATTACTGGCGCCGGATCCGGGCTGCGTGCGATCGACACGGCGCGTTGCTCATCCTCGACGAAATCCCGATCGGACTCGGGCGCACCGGCCGGATGTTCGCCTGCGAACACTATGACGTCGTCCCCGACATGCTGGTCCTGGGGAAGGGTCTCGGCGGCGGAATCTTTCCCATCGCCGCCCTGCTCGCCCGCGAACACCTCAACCTCGGCTCCCACACCGCCCTCGGTCACTACACCCACGAAAAGAATCCCGTCGCCTGCGCCGCCGGCCTCGCCACCCTCGACGTGATCCGGGACGAACAGCTGGTGCGGAACGCCGCCGAACTCGGCGCCCATGCCCTTCACCGATTCGATCTGCTCCGGCAGAAGCATGCGTCCATCCGGGATGTCCGGGGACTGGGACTGTTGATGGGCCTCGAAATCGTGAAGACGGAACCGGATGGCCGGATGGTTCCCGACAACGACCGCGCCGAGCAGGTCATGTACGATTCCCTGCGGCGCGGTCTCAACTTCAAGGTGACCATGGGAAACATCCTCACCCTCACCCCGGCCCTGGTGCTCACCCGGGCCGAACTCGACCAGGCCATCGACATCCTCGACACCTGCCTGTCCCTGCCCCGCCGCTGAACCTTCCCTTTCAACATCCAACTCCGAAACACCATCATGTCCTCGTTCACCGTCAATCAACGCACCTATCAACTCCCCGACCGTCCCATCGCCGTCCTCTGCCTCGATGGCAGTGCCGATGACTACTTCGACGCCGCACTGGCCCGGGGCCGCATGCCAAACCTGCAACGGATCGTCCTCGCCGGATTCCGTGGCTTCGCCCGGGGCGCCATGCCCAGCTTCACCAACGTCAACAACACCTCCATCGTCACCGGTGTTCCCCCGGCCATCCATGGAGTCGGCGGCAACTTCTTCTTCGACACCACCACCGGCGAGGAAGTGATGATGAACAGCTCCCGGTTCGTGCGTGTCCCCACCCTGTTCCCCGCCGCCCAACGCGCCGGTCGCAAGGTCGCCGTCATCACCGCCAAGGAAAAACTCCGCGACATCTTTGCCTCCGGCCTCATCGAACACGGCGGCATCGCTTTCTCCTCCGAGAAGGCCGGCCAGGCCGCCCTGGCATCCCATGGCATCGGCGACGTCGAAGCCGTCGCCGGTCCCACCCCCGAAATCTATTCCGGCGAGGCCTCCGTCTATGTCCTCCGCGCCGGTGCCGAACTCCTCGCCCGTGGCCGCGCCGATTTCCTCTATCTGAGCACGACCGACTACATGCAGCACACCTACGGGCCCACCGCGCCCGAGGCCCTCGATTTCTACCACGCACTCGACGTCCAGATCGGACGTCTCCTGGATCTCGGCGCCATCGTCGGCATCACCGCCGATCACGGCATGAACTCCAAACAACGCGCCGACGGTTCCCCCAACGTCGTCTGGCTCGAATCAGAACTCCTCACCCGGTTCGGCTCCGGCTTCCGCGTCATCCTGCCCATCACCGATCCCTATGTCGTCCATCACGGCGCCCTCGGCTCCTTCGCCCAGGTCCACCTGCCCCTCCAGGCTTCCGGACTTCCCCCGCTTGAACAGATCCTGCAATGGGTCCGCACCCTGCCCGGCGTCACGGAAGCCCTCGACCGCGATACCGCCGCCCGCCTCATGCAGCTTCCCCCCGATCGCATGGGCGATTTCGTCGTCTGTTCCGGTCGCGATACCGTCCTGGGGCGCACCCCTGAGTATCACAATCTGAAGGTCCTCCATGGCGGCCTCCGTTCCCACGGCGGCCGATACGAGGAGATCGTCCCGTTCTTCTTCAGTCATCCGTTGAACCCGACCTATACCGCGCTGGCCGCCGGGGATCCGCGCAATTTCGACATCTTCGACTTCACCATCAACGGGACCGTCATTCGCTGACGGTGATGGATCTGCGGTCCTGTTGGTCCAACAGCGACCGCAGCTTTTCCCAATCGGGTTTGCCATCCGGCAACATCACGCCCTGCGCGCCTCCGCTTCCACCTGGAGGCGAGGCAGGTTCTCCCCGCGCTTCCAGACGTCGCTCGATCACTTCCCGCGCCTTCGCCAGTTCAGCACGGGGCGCCACGAAATCATAGAGCGCGTCTTCTCCAGATCTTCCCCCGGCCGATACAGGTTTCCCTTCTGGGCAAACTCCATCCCGTACCACCTGCGTCCGCAGGGCTCCCGTCGCGGTGTCCAATCCCGGGTTGCCTCCCGTGCTGTGGCACAGGATGCAATGGTGATTCCACTGGGTGACGAATCGCTCGGGGTCGTCTGGTCCATGCAGGAAGGCCGCCTCACGTGGCGCCCATCGGCCCGTTTCCTTCAGGTAAACCACCGGCAAGGTCTGCAACACCCCCGCATGCCGGGGACTGGGCACCCAATAGGTCTGATAATGATGCGACCCGGTCGCCATGATCACCGGCTGCGTATTCCGACGCATCTCGGA
>DITU01000162.1 GCA_002422905.1 Verrucomicrobia bacterium UBA6176 | reverse complement strand
TCATGCTCGTCTCCGTCACCGAACGAACCCGCGAGATCGGCATCCGCCTCGCCGTCGGCGCCCGCGGTCGCGATGTCCTCCGCCAGTTCCTCACCGAAGCCGTCCTCCTCAGCGTCATGGGCGGCGCGCTCGGCATCGCCACCGGATTCTGGCTGGCTCCCCTCCTGACCCGTTTCTTCGAGTTCCCCACCCTGATCTCCAACTCTTCCGTCATCCTCGCCTTCACCGTCAGCGCCGTCATCGGAGTCGTCTTCGGGTTCTTCCCAGCCCTCAAGGCCGCCAAACTCGATCCCATCGACGCCCTCCGGTACGAGTAGTCCTCACCCGGACCGACCGATCTGCCGGACGATCTCGAACGCGACATCCAAAGCCGCCTTGGCCTGCGCCCCCGTCACCCGCGGGGCCTGACGTTGCCGCACACACTCCACAAAGTGCTGCAATTCGCACTTCAACGGCTCGTCCTTCTCGATCGGCACCGGTTCCCGCACGATCTTTCGCCCGGCAAACTCCGACACAATCGCGCTGTCCTTCGCCGACAACAGCTTCTTCAACAGGGAACTCTCCTCCGCATCCTCCGCCGCCAACCGGTACACAAAACCTTCCTGTGCCCGGTAATCCAGCGAGATGTAACTCGGCTTCGCCCCCCCGCTGAATACCCGGATCTTCCGCGTCCGCTCCGGCGAAATCCGACTCGCCGTCAGGTTGGCGATGCAACCGTTCTCGAAACGCAGCCGCGCATTGGCAATGTCTTCGCTCCGGCTCAATACCGGAATCCCCACCCCTTCCACCGACACCAACGGCGATTTCACGAACGCCAACACCACGTCCAGATCATGGATCATCAGGTCCAACACCACCCCGATGTCCGTGCTCCGCGCCGGAAATGGTGACAACCGGTGACACTCGATGAACCGCGGTTGGGTCGCCACCTCCTCCAGATAGCGATACACCGGGTTGAATCGCTCCACATGCCCCACCTGCAACACCAACCCGCCTTCCTGGGCCAACACCACCAACTCCTCGGCCTGCTCCGCTGAATCCGTCATCGGCTTCTCCACCAGCAGATGTCGGCCCGCCTTCAGCAATTCCCGCGCAATCCCATGATGCGTCACCGTCGGCGTCACCACACTCAACGCATCACACGCCGCCGCCGCTTCCTCCACCGACCCGAACACCCGCACCCCGTGACGCTCCCCCTGGGCCCGCGCCGCCCCCGCATCCACGTCGTACACGCCGGCAAATTCAATCCCGCCCTTCCGCGCCAGCTCGGCATAGATCCGCGCATGTTCCTTGCCCAATGATCCCACCCCCAACACCCCGACCCTCGGCCCTTGCGACATGGCCGACACCCTATCGACCTGTCCAGCCCGGGACCAGCCGTTCCCTGCGTCACAGCCCACACCGTTCCTCACCCCCTCCCCCCTTGGGGACAGGCTCCCTGACCAAACCCTAACCTGGGAGCCTGCCCCCCTCATTTTTGGATCCGCACTCATCCTTCTTACCCCAAACTCCCCTCGAACCCGTCCCTCGCCGCCCCAGCAGGACTCCGTTGCCTTGAAATGGAGCCTGTCCCCGCGCTTCCAACCGGGGGACAGGCTCCCGCCCCACTTACCCGACCAGGAAGGGTCGCTGAGTGCTCAATCACGCAGGGGAAGCCCCCTAGCTTGTCCCTCACCCATCCACTCCCTGGTGCGCATTGGGAACCTGCGCATTGGGGACAGGCTCTCCGACAAACCCAGGAGCCTGTCCCCGTGTCAAAGCGCAACCCGACTCAGGCAGGCCGGTTAGCCGTGCATCTACCAGACATTTCCAAGCTGGTGATGCCGTCCAAAAATGGCCTCGCCGCCCTGCACCCCGTTTGTCAGGGTTTCCGCATCATGCGCTGGCTTCGGAACCTGATGTGGTTGTTGCTTTGCGGTTGGATGGGATCCGTCCTGTTTGCCGCCGAGTACAAGTTGATCGATGGCACCGCCCTTTCGGGGGAATTGATCACAGCCGATAAGGACACGTTCGTTCTCAAGCTTGATGGTGGAGGTTATTCCACCCGGACCGATTGGGGCAGGCTCTCCGACGAATCCCTATTGGCCATGTCCCGTATCCCAAAGGCAGCCCGGTTTGTTGAGCCCTACGTTACCCTACCCAGTCCTGAAGACGTCCGACGCGAACGCCCGACGCTCAGCATCACCGAGCCTCAGCGTGTTCCCAATCCCCGCGCCGAGAAGGCACTGCCCGGCCGCGCGGAACGGAAATCAGCTCGCCCCCTCACCGCAATTCTCACTCCGGGTGGGCTTTTCTTCATCGCGGCCATGTACCTCGCCAACATTTTTTTCGGATTCGAGGTCGCCCGGTTCAAGTGGCGTCCCCCGGTCCTGGTCTGCGGCGTCTCCGCTGTCGCCCCCATCATCGGCCCCCTCATCTTCCTCTCCATGCCAAAGTGGACGCCGCCGGAGGAAATAAGCGCCACCACCGAAGCCCTCGAAGCCACCAGCCTCAGTGTAGCCGACTCTGGCCCCTCCCTGGTCCAGCAAATGGGCTTGCGCACGGGAGGTTCTACCGCCGCCGCTGCCGAAGAGTTGCCCAGAAGCTTTCGCAAGGGCGATTTCACATTCAACCGCCGCTTTATCGAGACCCAGTTCGCCATGTTCCTCTCCTCCGCAGCGCCCGAGGAATCCGCAGGACTTGTCATGGATGTCACCTCAACATCGGGTCGTGTTGTTGCCAATCGAATCAATCGACTGAACGCATCCGAAGCGATCCTTCAGGTGGTTGGTGGCGAGGAAGCTCCCGTCGAGTACTCCTCAATTCAGGAAATCACCCTCCGACAAGCCTGATCCACCGGCGTCGCTCAAACCAAAGCCCCGATCCCATAGCCTCCGATTCATGAAGTATCGCGCCATCCTCCTTTTTGGTGCCCCAGGGGCCGGAAAGGGTACTCAGGGCAAGATCCTCGGCCAGATCCCCAATTTCATCCACTACTCATGCGGCGACGCCTTCCGCAATCTCCGTGTCGATTCCCCTCTGGGTCGCGTTTTTGTTGAGTACGCCTCCAAGGGACAACTCGTCCCCGACGAACCCACCATCGAGCTCTGGAACACTTCCATCCTCGGCCTGATCGCCACCGGGCGCTTCAATCCCGAGGCCGACACCCTCCTCCTCGACGGTATCCCCAGGAACCCCCGGCAGGTCGAACTCATGAACGACCTGATTGAGGTGAAAGCTATTTTCAACCTTTTCTGCCCCCAACTCGACAAACTCGTCGCCCGCCTACAACGACGTGCATTGAAGGAAAACCGGCTCGATGACGCCAATGTCGATGTCATCCGGGCACGCCTCGACACCTACAAACGCGACACCAGGGCCGTCCTCGAATGCTATCCTGAGCAGGTCATCCATCAGATCGATTCCACCCAGGAACCGCTGTTGGTCCTCCTCGATATTCTTAAGATCGTCGCCCGCATCCCAAAACCAGCGGTTTCCGACGGCAGTACCGTTTACAGTCTGCCTCCCGGCACAGCTTCCTCTCCCTGATCGCCTGCCAACCACTCCCGGCAACCCCTTGGTGAGCGCTCTGGGACCAACACCAATCCGCGTCGTGTTCATGGGCACCCCTGAACTCGCCCGCTCAATCCTGTCCCAGATCGTTAACAATCCAGACTTGAGCGTTGTAGCGGTCGTTTCCCAACCCGACCGTCGCGTAGGACGTCACCTCCAGGTTACTCCACCTCCAGTCAAGGCTGAGGCCCTAACCCTCGGAATCCCCGTCTTCCAACCTCAGCGCGCCCGCGACCCCGGGTTCATCGAATCCCTCAGACTTCTGACACCCGATGTCATCGTTGTGGCGGCTTACGGGCAAATTCTACCGCCCGAAGTTCTCGAAATCCCCCCTTATCACTGTCTCAACGTCCACACCTCACTGCTTCCACGTTGGCGCGGCGCTGCTCCCATTCAATGGGCAATCGCCGAGGGCGACCATGAAACCGGGGTATGCCTCATGCAGATGGAGACCGGCCTCGACACCGGCCCTGTCATCGCTTCGCTAAGGACGCTGATCCGGGATGACGATGATGCACAGACCCTTCTCGCCCGCCTCGCGGCCCTTGGAGGGTTATTGGTTACCAGAAACCTGACCGATTGGATTGGGGGACGACTCAATGCCATACCGCAGCCCAACCACGGCATCACTTATGCCCGGAAAATCACCCGGGAAGATGGTCGGATGGACTGGTCCCTGCCCGCTCAGGTACTCTGGCGGAGACTCCGCGCCTTCACACCATGGCCCGGTGCCTTCTGCACTGCCGTCATCGGTGGTTCCCCCAGACTTCTCAAAGTCCACACCGCGTTCCCCTCTACTGACGACACAACCGGCTCCGTTCCAGGCCAGATCTTGCAATCCGACGACCGCGGTCTGCATGTGGCCTGCGGCGAGGGATCCCTCATCCTCACCGAAATCCAACCGGATGGCGGCCGCCGCCAACCGACCGCCACCTTCCTCGCCGGCCACCCTGTTACGGCACTTTCCTGACCAATCGAGCCATCAATTGGCGCCTGTCCCATACCACCTGGTTTTGATGGTTCCACATCGTCTCAGGTATGTCCCAATCGGAGACAATGGTGTGATTTTTGGGCCGGAGGCGTCTCAACCGATAGCCCACGGCCACAAAGCTTTACCCCGGGTCATGCGTCCAGATGGGTCCTACCCCGGAGTGGTTTGAGAACCCTCTTCAACCCCTCCAGGGTAGATATTCATTTCTCATCCATTCCCCGGGGTGCGCTTCGCGACCCCGGCTACCTGCTCCCACCCCTCAGGGTTGAACACGCCTGCAGCCCCAAGATTGAAGTCACCAACAGACGGTCAGGGCGCATAAGGGTCGAATCCTTCAATCGATAGGGACAGGCTCAAGGAGTCTAGGCGATCTACTGAGGGACAGGCTCCTTGCCTGAGGGACAGGCTCCTTGCCCGCC
>DITU01000160.1:2293-4156 GCA_002422905.1 Verrucomicrobia bacterium UBA6176 | reverse complement strand
CGTCATCCATCACCTCCGTCAACACCTTCACCGTCCCCGGCGCACGCGATTCCACCAACGCCTGCAATGCCGCCTTCCTGCTCAATCCATCCGCGCCCCGGTCCCGGACCACCGCCATCAACTCCTCCACCGCACGCCCCCCGCCAAACACCACCTCCAGTTCCTGCACCCGCCTCAACAGGTTCTCCCCGCCCCCGGCCCGCACCGCTACCACCAACGCCCCCCACGAATCCGGTGGCGTCGCCCGGCGCCATCCCCGCAGCGCCTCCGCCATCCCCGTCACCACATCCGCCTGCTCCTTCACCCCGCTCCCTGCCGCCCACTTCACCAACGCGTCGATCCATTGCGGCCCCTTCACGATCTCTTCGGTCAATCGCCGCGCCGCATGACGTCGCACCAGCGGAATCCGGCTGACCTCCGCAATCTCCACCAACGCTTCCGGCGCCGCCTTCGCCAACGGCTCGATCCCATACCAGATCAACAACCCAAGGTTCGGATCCTCCGCATCCTCGTCCCGCCTCACCAATCCCGTCGCCACCTTCGCCCGGATCCCCGCCGGCAACCGTTGCAATGCCGATGCCAGATACAACCGGACCAACGCCGACCGTTCCTGCTCCGCCAGCCGCACCAACCGGCGCATCACCTTCTCCGATTGTTCCACCGACAGCTCACTCCGCCCCCCGTCCGCCTCGGGGTCCATCGCGAAATTCTCCGCCAACAACCGTACCGCCCAACTCCGCACATGTTCATCCTCATCCCCCGTCCGCGCCACCAACCAGTCCGGTGTCGCTCCCTTCAATCCATGCACCGCCCACAACGCCCGCAACGCCCGCCGTGAATCCCTCGCCTCCAGGTACTCCCCTCGAAGCTCAGCCGCCGCCGTCCACGCAGTCGCCCCTCCGGCTCGCGTCGCCAATGCCCGGCGCGCCATCCGCGATACCCACTCGTTCCTGTCCAATACCCGCTCCGCCAACTCCATCTCCCCCATCCGCTCGAAATCCGGTACCGCCACCTTCCCCACCTTTCCATGGATCACCTTGTAGATCCGACCCGAACTGCGATGCACCCCGTCATGTTCATGACACTCCCCCGTGTCCGACCAGTCCGCGATGTACACCCCGCCATCCGGACCCTCCAGAAGTTCAACCCCCCGGAACCAGGTGTCGGCTACGGGAAACAGGTCCGGCCGATGCCGCCCAACATACCCGGACCCCCATCGTTCCAACCGCTCCCGATTCATCCGACGCCCATGCAGGTTCAACGTGTACACGTCCCCCCGATACTCCGCCGGCCAGTTCGTCCCCTGATAGATCATCAATCCCACATGCGCGTGTCCCCCTCCCAACGCATCGATCGTCGATGGCACCGTTCCATCCCCCGCCGCCCGGGACTTCGTCCAACCCGCTCCCGCATCGAAATGCAGGTGATCCGCATGCTGCGCCATGAACGCATACGCCCGCGGCATGACGTCGTCGCCATGCATCCGCTGGAAGTGCGCCCCAGGGATCGCATGCCACAGATGCCCGATCACAGTATTGATGAAGAACGGTTCACCCACCTCGTTCCAGTCCAAGCCCCACGGATTGGTGGTCCCATGCGACACCGCCTCGATCACCCGGCGTCCCGGATGATACCGCCAGATTCCACCCCGCATCTCCACCCGATCCGCATCCGGCGTTCCCGGGACACCGATCCGTGCCCCGCTGGAAATCCCCACACGCCCCCAGATCCAGCCGTCCGGACCGGTCTTCAGCCCATTGGCAAAGGTGTGCCGGTTCCCGGTCGTCGTCCCGAATCCATCCAGCAAAACCTCCGGCGGTCCATCCGGCACATCGTCCCGATTCCGATCCGGCACGAACAACA
>DITU01000160.1:0-2263 GCA_002422905.1 Verrucomicrobia bacterium UBA6176 | reverse complement strand
TCCAGGATCACCACCCGATCCATCAGGTTCGTCTCGAAGTTCACCCCACGCTCCGCATAGGTATAATTCTCGGCCACCCACAGGCGCCCCTTGAAATCGAACGCCATCCCCACCGGTTGTCTCACATCCGGTTCCGCGGCGAACACCGTCACCGAAAACCCTTCGGGCATCCGAAAGCTCGCCGCGGCAGCAGCGGCTGGCATCGGTCCCGGCCCATTCTTCTCGGAGTTGTACGGTTCAGGAAACTCCGCCCCGACCAACGATCCCAGCACACCTCCGGCACACAACAGACTCCATCGACACAGGGACATGCCCCAGCCAACCCCGGAACCATTCCCCTGCGCAAACCCCAATCATCTCAGGCAACATTCCTTGGCGGCAGGCACCCCGGCCCGGTCCATTCTTCTCCTCCGCATCTGGGTGCGGGCATCCGTTTCATCTCGTTGTCGACGGATGGGTATAGGACGGCTCGGGCGCCTTCTGCATCTCCTTCGCCCGAAACGTCGAGAGGGCCTCAATGAACTTCTTCGTCTCGTGCCGCACCTCCGATCGCAACTCATCCAGCGACCCGCCCAACACCCGGAGCCATCGGCCGTGCGTCAGCCAAAGGAAGCTCATGCAGCCAACTCCCAGCAAACGAATGGCCATCGCCCTCCAACCCTTGGACCAGTCCGATCGCTTCCCTCCCAGACGATCCCGGTGAAACACGATGTGCCCCGCCTCATCCCGCAGGATCAGGCCGCACATTGCCGCAATCGGAGCATCTCCGGAATGCCGTTGGATCAGCCGGTAATAGCCCGTGCTCACGATCTCCACCACCAGCAGGACCAGCATTTCAAACTCCGCCCCAAACCAGCGCCGGATCCGGTTGAACCAGCGAAAACCGAAGGTGGTCTTCAGGAACTCCCCACGCACCCGGCGCAACGCGCAGCCCAGCAGGCGGGAATGTTCAGCCTCCTCGCGAAACCAGAGGTCGATGACCTTTCCCGCATCCGGATGCACCGCCCGCGCAGACTCCGCGTCGAACCCGATGAGCCGGCATTCGCCCCCGCCGTCGCCGAGCTGGTATTCCGCCAGCGTCTTCGCCAGCGCGACGCGCCGCTCCTCCTCCATCCGGAACGGTACGCCCCAGTCCGGCTCGGTTCGATGGACCCGGTTCAGCTCGAAATGACGGATCCAGTGGGCGTAGTTCATGGCGCTTCTGGCGATTGGAGACAACCGGACCAGTCGTTCCGCTCAGATCTCAAAAAACAAAAACCTCCCCGCGACACCTGGGTCGGACGGGGAGGTTGTTTGAAACCGGATCAATCAGCAGTTCAGGAACGGCGACGGCCCCACAGGACCAGGCCTGCCAATCCCATCACACCCAGCACCACCGTGCTCGGCTCCGGGATCACCTCGACCCGGACATTGTCCACCAGTCCAAAGGACAAGGCGGCATTGTCCGACACCGAAGTGAATGGATCGAAGTAGCCCACCGAGATGTTCCCATCGAGCGGGACGCCATTGGCCGTGCCCGTCAGGCTCGCGATCGGCAATCCATCAATCGACCAGGTCAATTGATCCCCGATCCGCGTGATCTCCACCTGCCGCCAGGCCATACCAACCGTGCCGATGCTCAATCCGCCCGTCTGCTGGGGGAAGGCATCCGATTGAATCGTGGGAGCCGTCTGACCACCGGGAAACGTCGCGGCGTAATACGCATTGCCGTTGTCCCGTGAACCGGCCCCGGTCGCGAAATAAGCGACTCCCTCCGGTTGGAGGCTGGACCCGACATAAGCCCGGAAATCCTGGGCCGCCCCACCCTCGCCCGTCACGGCAAACCAACCCGTTCCGGCCGGCGCCGCCCCCGACCACATCAACGATCCATTCCCCGCCAGGCCCACACCCATCGAGGCGAGTTCGGTCGATCCCGCGCCACCGCCCGGAAACGGCCCGTTCACATTCATCCACAGATCAAACTTCACCGAGTAGGCCCCGGTGAAATTCTGGCCGTTCGGAACGATGTTCAAACCGGCGCCTGCCGCCGGCAGTTCCATGTTCGCCGTGAACTTCACCCCCAACGTGCTGCCACCCGAATTCGGCGCTGCAGGAATTCCATCCGCACTGTAATCGTACCCAAAGAAAACCGCGGTGTCCGAGCTCGACTGGTACACCGACCAATTCGCCGAGGTGTCCGTGTCGAAGTTGTCCTGAAACAACGTCTGCCCCAGCAGCGCCGGCCCCATTCCCAAGGCCCCGATTGCGACCGCTCCCGTCGTCC
>DITU01000024.1 GCA_002422905.1 Verrucomicrobia bacterium UBA6176 | reverse complement strand
GCGGTTGGCGACGCACAGTTCCGTAACTCTCTGAACTGTGGTACAACGGCTCCCAGGATTTGTTGAGGAGCGGGGTGTTGTGCAGGCATTGGAAGGTTCGTCGAATGAGGAGTTGTTGGCGTCGTTGGCAGGGAGACCGGCGGCGGCGCAGTTGATGGGGAAGTTCGGGGGGCTTTCGAGCCTGGCGCAGGCGTCGTTTGCCGATCTCCAGCGGGTTCCCGGGGTCGGACCGTCCAAGGCGGCGGCAATCCGGTCGGCTTTCCTCCTGGCCCAGCGTCTGGTGCGCGAGACGTATCCGGATGCGCCGGTGGTCGATTCCCCGGAACGCGTGGCCGGGCTGCTCCGCGAGGAGTATCGGCCCATGAACGTCGAGAACTTCCATGTCCTCTGCCTGAACACGCGTCGACGGCTCATCAGTGCCGATCTCGTCGCCCAGGGAACCCTCGATTCCGTGCTGGTCCATCCGCGCGAGGTGTTCGCGTTGGCGATGACGCGTCGGGCCTCGGCGGTGATCCTGGTCCACAACCATCCCAGCGGCGATCCCTCCCCCTCCGAAGCCGACATCCGCCTCACCCGGGAACTCATCCAGGTCGGGCGATTGATCAAGATCGAGGTGCTCGACCACGTCATCGTGGGCCGGGCGACCACCGATCGGCCCCGGGATTACTCATCGTTACGGGAGTTGGGGTACTTCTGATCCGGTAGAGTAGAGAGGAGAGCACGGATTGAGAGGTCCAAGGACCAATGACCGTGTCTCCCCTCTCCCTCGTCAAACCGGACATGGAGATTTCCCCCATCCGGCTTTCGTCGGGACCGACTCTTCCGAATCGCTCTCAGAGCACCTTCAATCCGAGGTGTTGCAGGTGGTCACGCAGGCTGACCCCTTTCGGGCCACGCCACGGGCGTTGGCTGCGTCGCCCCAGGTGCGCTCGCAGCCTCTCTTCGACGAAGTGATTCAGGTCGCGGAAGCTCTTCCGCGGATAGCCCAGGCCGAAGTACTTGCTCCATCCCAGGCGATGCCGGTTGATCCGCTCGATCAATTCCACCACCGGCGTCATGCACTGCTTCGCATTCGTCATCTCCCTCAGCGCCTCCCGTTCCCGGGCCTGCGCCTTGGGCGAGGGTTCCCAATTCCAATACCTTCGGACCCGTCCCAGTAGATCCCGGTCATGCCGGAAGCGGTAGCCGAGGAAATCCAGGGACTCCCCGGTCTCCGTCACTCGGATCACCCGGGTCTTCTCCCGGTTGATCGTGAGTTTCAGCCACCCCTCCAACTTCCCTTCGATCCATTCCTTGAGTCGGGGTCCGATGTATCGCGCCATCACCACGAAGTCGTCCGCATAGCGGACCAGCTTCGCTCCAGCCCATCGGGAGGGTCCGTCCGCCCGTTCAAACAGGTGGTCGAACCAGTGCAGATACATATTCGCCAGCAGCGGACTCAGGACCCCTCCTTGCGGAGTGCCCCGGTCGTTGCGTCCTACCGTCGGTGGCTTGCCGTCCTTCGACGCTTCCACCACCGCCGCGTTGAGCCACTGCCTGATCAGTCCAAGGACTGCCCCATCCACTACGCGCATCCTCACGCACGCCATCAACTGGTCGTGCGGGATCGTGTCGAAGTAGCTGGCCAGGTCCGCGTCGTACACGGCCGTCCGTCCTGCCTTCAGGTGCTGGTGGATGATTCGCAGGGCGTCGTGTGCCGATCGTCCGGGTCGAAACCCGTGGGAGCAATCCTCGAAGTCTGCCTCGAAGATCGGCTCCAGGATCAGCTTCACCGCCGCCTGCACCACCCGATCCCTCACCGTCGGGATTCCCAACGGCCGCAATTTCCCGTTCGCCTTCGGGATGTACACCCGCCTCACCGCTTGGGCTCGGTAGGTCTTCTCCTTCAGCGCCGTTTCGATCTCCTGCAGGAATGCGGCTTCCCCTTCCGGCGTCGCCGCAATCTCCTCGATGCTTCTGCCGTCCACGCCGGCGGCCCCGTCGTTGCGCCGTACCGCCGCCCAGGCGGCTTGCAGCGTGTCCGGCCGGCACACCAGCCCGTACAGGCTGTAGAAGCGGTATCGCTTCTGCTCTTTAGCTTTCCGGCCCAGCTTCTGTCTCAACTCCTGGAGTTTCGGCGGCAGGATCGCTTCCCGAAAGGAAAGCTCATCCACCGCTTGGTCTGTCGTAGGAATTTCCATTCCAATCAGCTCCAGTTGTCTCTCACTCGGCATGGTCCCGACCAGGGCTCCTTCGCTCCCTGCCGACTTGATCGGCAGCTCAACGCTACTACGAACCCATCCGACTCCACGCTCCAGCCCCTCCCACGGTTATGGTTTCCCGGTTCGGGTCGACGGTCCTCATCGGACCACCCGCTGGAGCGGGTCTCCCAAGTTCCTGACGGATCTTTCCGCACGCGCTGTCTCCAACCACCCCGGGGAACCCAACGGATGCACTCGGTCGAGTCTTCTCCGTCGGTGCTGGCTTCACCACTCTCTGGCGGGCTGACCGTTCCCATTAGCGTAACGAGGCCGAATCGAGTTCGCATGACACTACGGCTCGTGCGTTTGCCTCGCCCAGCTTGGACGCCAGTGGTTTCCCACCAGACGCCTTGGGTCCGGCTACATGGTTCTCGACCTTCTTCCATGATGAACACTTTCAGTTCACTAGATCCGCCAAGCTTGCTTGGCGCTTTCCAGATGGCGCAGATGACGCAGATTTCTCAGGGATACGGATGGGGAAGCGGAACGGGACGGTTATCCACAGATTTCAGATGGCACAGATTTCTTCGGGGTGCTGAGGGTGGGTCGTTGGCAGATGGTGCAGATTTCCGAAAGGTTTACCCAGCGGAAGACATCCGACCGTAACGCAGATTTTCGGGGATACGGATTGGGGAAGGAACAGAGCGATTGATCCACGCACCCATGCACTGGCAGTTCCATCCGTTGTTACTTACACGGGAAAGTTGCAACGGGCGTCTTTCGCCTCCACTTTTGCTAGGCCTCCGCCATTCGAAGGCCCTTGGCTCTTTGTGGCGCACTTTGGGCCAAAACTGCCGAAGCCGTAATGCCCCTCCCCATCCCCATCCGCCATCTGCTTCAGGGTGCTCCCGTCGAATGGGAGCGCCTGGAATTCAAGCAGGGTTGGAACCCGGAAGCGGTGCTTCACAACCTCTGTGCGTTTGCCAACGACTTTCACAACCTGGGAGGTGGCTACATCATCATCGGGGTGGAGGAACAGGAGGGGCGTCCGGTGCTTCCGGCGGTGGGGCTGAAGCCGGCCCAGATCGACGCCATCCAGAAGGAGGTGCTGTCGCTCGGGCACCATGCCCTCCAACCGGCGTACCATCCGGTGATGGTCCCGGAAGTGGTGGATGGTCGGCAGGTCCTCGTGCTCTGGGCGCCGGGTGGCCAGACACGGCCCTACAAGGCAAAGCTCTCCCTGGCGAAGGATGCTCGGGAGTGGGGTTACTTCATCCGCAAGGGTTCCAGCACCGTCCGGGCAAAGGGAGCGGATGAACAGGAGCTGATCTCCCTGGCGGCGACGGTGCCGTTCGACGACCGGATCAACCATCGCGCCCGGATGGAAGACCTGTCCCGGGACCTCATCGTCGAGTTCCTGCAGGAGGTCGGCAGCGGGCTTGCGAAGACGGAGAAGACGCTGCCGCTCGCGCAACTCGCCCGGCAGATGAACCTGGTGGGCGGACCCCAGGAGGCACCCTTCCCCTTGAACGTGGGGCTCCTGTTCTTCAGCCCGGAGCCACACCGCTTCTTCCCAGCGACCCAGATCGATGTCGTGTGGTTTCCCGAGGGCGCGGGCGGCGACCGTTTCGAAGAAAAGACGTTCCGCGGGCCACTGGGCCGGATGACCCGGGAGGCGCTGGACTACATACGGCGGAATTACCTGCGCGAAACCGTCCTCAAGCATCCCGACCGCGCCGAGGCGACGCGCGTGGAGAACTTCCCCTACGCCGCTGTCGAGGAAGCGGTGGTAAACGCCATCTATCACCGGAGCTATGAGGAGCGCGAGCCGGTGGAAGTGCGAATCAGTCCGGACGAACTGTCGGTGCTGAGCTTTCCGGGACCGGACCGATCGATCGCATTGGCAGATCTCCGCCGCGGCAAGGCCGTCGCGCGGCGCTATCGCAACCGGCGGATCGGCGAATTCCTCAAGGAACTCGACCTGACGGAAGGACGTGCCACGGGGATTCCAAAGATCCTTCGCGCGATGCGTGCGAACGGCTCGCCAGTGCCAAGGGTGCTGACGGACGAGGACCGCACATCGTTCCTGATCCGTCTTCCAGTGCATCCCCAAGCCAAGGGACAGGGGTCTGCGGGCGGATCCCAGCAGACCACCCCATCCGTCACCGGGGAAGTCACCGGGGAAGTCACCGGGGAAGTCACCGGGGAAGTCGCGCTTCTTCTGGCGGCATTCTCTGGCGAGATGAAGCGCACAGAACTCCAGACGGTGCTGGGACTTAAGCACGAGGACCACTTTCGGGAAGCCTACCTCCTGCCGGCTCTGGAAGCCGAATGGATCGAGAGGACCATCCCAGACAAGCCAAGGAGCCGACTCCAGAGGTATCGACTGACACGTCGGGGGCAGGCTTGGGTGGCCTCGCAGGCCAAGCGGGTGGAGGGAGCCTGAAAAGGCAAAAGGGTAACTCCCGCACTTTTGCATTTGGCCCTGCCTTAACCAAACCCCTCGAAGCTGAGCTGGGCCGGAACCATCAGGCAGGCATCCGGAATCCACCGGCGACCGTCACGTCCCCAGATCCCCAAAGATCCGCGGATTTCATGAAGGCTTCGTGGGAAGCGTGAAGATGGGTTTGCCAAGACCCTCGGGTGTGAAGTTTGGTCTCCATCCGCCATGTCCACCGAACTCCTCCGCTTCGATAAGGAACGATCGGATTCCCTGCACCAATGGCTCACCGGACTGCCCTCCTCGACTCTCGCAGGATGGCTGATGGATACCGCGATGCGGGATGCCAGCCTGAGGGTGGTCCTGCGCTGTGAACAGGCTCAGGCCGCCACCAACGGTCTCGATGTGGGCGCACTCCGAGAGGCGATCGAACACTTCACCGGCGGCCTTGACGACATCACCTGGCGGGAGTCTTCGGATTTCGGGAATCGGCTGGAGTCGGTCGTCGGACTCCTTTCCCGGGCGCTGGACCGGGGTCAGGCTTTCGCGGTGATTGAACTCTGTGAGTTCGCTCTGCATCGGACGGAGCTGGCCGCCATGGCAATCCAAGATAGTGAACGCTGGTCTGGGCACGTCCGTGGTCAGCTCTCCGCACTCCATCTCCGCGCCTGCCAGATTTCGCCGCCCGATCCCGTCGCGCTTGCCAACCGATGGTTTCAGTTCCGGGTTCAATCTGAACTGGGCTGGTTTGATCACTTTCCACGGGAGTACCAAGAACTGCTCGGGCCTTCCGGCGTCGCGACACTGAAGCGTCTCGTGACAGAGTCGGTGGAGAATTCCCAGCCAGACCAGAGCAGTCGGGGCCACCTCAACGTCGGGCTGGCACGGCTGAGGCAGGAACTTGAGGGCTGAATGGGCAGCCGTTCAAAGTCATCCGGTTCCGAACCACGAAGCTTGCGAACAACACGAAAGCCCGAGGATGTCGCTTCGGGAGGGCTGAGGCGCGGAATGCCCTATGTTTTCATGTCAATCGAGTCCTTCGTGGTTTCCTCCCTCCCAGCGTCCGGCGGCCGACCTCACCGCGCAGGGTCCGCTACATTAATGTTCTAGCGCCGTTCTTGACCTCTGCCCGCGTCAGCCTTGGCCGGGGTGTTACGATTCATAGGTAGAAGGGTGGGATTCCGACGGTTGCCTATGGATGCCATGGCCGGGTCATGAGATCGGATCAAGGGGCACTCAACAAGCGTCGTCATTCGGCCGTACCTGCTCCATGAGTTCCCTTTGAATGAACGCTCAGTGTGGCCGGAGACGCGCCCGACGGCTTCAAGACGAGGTCCAGAAGCACCGGACGCACTGAGTCACGGCTTTTCCTAGCCACGACAAGCGGACTCGCGCATCACCTTTGGGTGGTTCCTGCTGTACCTCGGTCGCCGATCCGGAATCGAAGCAGGCCATCAGGACCACGAATCGACGTCCCTCGCATTCCACTGTCCCGCGACCGGATAGTGAAGTTTCATCAGGGGATCTTCCGCGACGCTTGGCGCTCCTTTTTGGCTTGCCGCACTGGTGCAGCCTTCGGCCACCCTCCCTTCGCCAAGGTTGTATCTTGGTCTTCAAGCCTTTTCCCCGGCCTTCCAATGATTACCCGAACCGACCCCTTCACCCGGCAGGATCTTCGCCGCCGTGCCAACCGGATGGCGATGCTTCTTCTCCTCAGCTTCGCGGAATCCGCGTTGCTCATCGCCGGTCCCATTCAACCCGGACCGAGCCCGACGCCCTCGGTGCGGCAGGAGCAAGTCGCCTCCGTGCATGTGGCAGTCACCTCCGTGCGTCCATGGGAGGAGTATGTCGACGCGCTTCAACCCAAGTTCGACCTGACACCGGCAGGGGCCCTGGCGAAGGTGGCCGAGGCGACTCGCCTCCAGGACAGCCGTACCTTTGACGGCTTGGGAGTCTCGTTGAAGGCGGAGATTGGTGAGACCTTGGGTGGCACCAACGCCGAGGTAATCTCGGCGGGCAACCTGGGGGTCGCCTCTGGCCGGGCAGCCGGTCTGGACTCAGCCCTAAAGAGCCTGACCAACCCCGTGCCGGTCGCTTCATCGCTGCACTACCTGGCAGCGACCGCCCTGTACCAGGAAGTCCAGTTGATCAACCGGGCCTTCCGGGATGCCGTCGAGTTCGAGTCCTTCACACCCTACGTGGTGCGACTCCAACTCACGGTCATGCCCCGCAAGCGGCAGGCCCCCTATGACGTGATCAGCGACCTGTCGCTCCAGGTGGGGGAACCCCAACTGATGATGCGGACGACCCCAGAGAACAGCGCGGTCAAAGTAGTCCCGATGCTGGTGACCGACAGCATTGAAAGCGCGCTGCACTCGCAGTCCGAGGAGCGCCTGCGCAGCCTTTCCCTCGCCCTGGCGGCGGTACTTCCCAAGGCTTCGGTGGGAGCCGGGCTCGACCGGGTCAAGGACGCCATCAACTCGATGGTTGGACGGGATTACAACGCCATGTTCACCGTCGCCCGCCTGACCGACGGCACCGTGCGATGCCGCATCGGCGCCCTGGCCCAGTCCACCGGCGGCTTTGGCCTCGTACCCCAGAACCACTCCGTCACGCTGCTGGTCTTCGTGTCGAATTCGTTGGCCACCAACAGTACCGGAAGCAGCCGCCAACTGCGCCTGATCGCCAACAACAGTCTGGTCTCGGTCAAGACCGGAGACGCCGTGCGACAACTCACCAACAACGACTTCATTCGCCGCATCAGGCGCTTCTTTCAGGCCAACCAGATCGAGTTCTGCCGCACCTGCAAGAAGCCCGAGGATGAACTGGCCGTCATGGCGGAGCTCTTCGCCACGGTGGCTCGGAACGATTTCGCCGAGTTCATCAACCTCCAGGCAGTCAATCTGACCCAACCCGGCTCCTGCCCCGGGGCTGGAGTCCTCTTTCCGGATGCGCTCTGGTCCGAGTTGACGGCGATCTGGGCCACGTCCCAGTTTGCGGTGGCCCAGTTCGAACTTCCCAAGCGCCCGGAGGACAATACCACCCGCCTCGCCCGATGGCGGGAAACCGCCGGGAAGATGCTGCTGGCGGTGGATGACGGTGAAGTCATGACCATCACCCTTCCGGGGTTTCCCCGGTTGAAAGACGAATTGGTGATGGCGCGGTTGGCCGCATCCGACGTCCCATGGCTCAACCATCTCGTGGCCGGCCCCGGGCCGTACAATGAAAGCGCCTCCTCCCTGACCTTCCAGTTCCCCTCTCCAGCCCTCTTCCCCAAAAAGATGCCGGACCAGTCCACCCTCATGCTGGAGCTCGATCCACAGCCGAAACAACGATCAACACTGTCTTCACCGCCGAAGGCCTACCCGGCCTGGACCATCTCCGCAGCAGGGGACACCAACAGGAAAGTCGTCGGAGCACCAATCCCCCTTTCCTATCTGCCCATCAAGAAGGCGAAGCCTGATCCCAAGCCAGGCTTCCGGTTGTTTGCCTCCACTTCCACCATCGTCATGGACAAGTCGGGCGCGGGAACCGTGACATTCGCCATCCAAGACTTGGGGGCCGGCTCGACAGTGAGCCTGGCCGGCTCGATTGACGGCGCCACCCTCGCAGGGATCAAGCCGACCGCAGGCAAGGTCAAGGCGGATGCCCTCCAATGGATGGCGGAGGGAGTCACTTCCAGCGAGGTGGTCACATTTTCCCTCGAGGGGTTAAATCCAAAAGTCGAGGTGCAGATCGGTGCCTCGAATACCGAGAACAAGGCTCCTGCCGGCGTCTTAAAGTTCAAGGTCATCCTGCCGGAAAAGGGAGAGTAACCCTGAGCACCCATAGGCCACCCATCATCAACTGCCACGTTCACCGTGGCCATGTGCCGGTGGACTTCCTGCCGCTGAAGCTAGGCGCGCTCGTCAAGACTCCCCACGTGCAGGTGCTGGTGCAGTGGCTGTTGGGCGCCGTGAAGCCCTTCGACAACCGCGACCTGTTCAGCCGTTACGCTAACTTCATCAACGTTGCCAACGGGCGGAAGCAGAAGGACCTCCTGAGGCTGGTGCAGGGACGTTAACCGGCCGACAACCGCTTCATTGTTCTCCTGATGGACATGGCGTTCATGGGCGCCGGGCGGGTGCCGAAATCCATCGAGGGAACAACACGCGACACTGGCACGGCTTCGGGACGAACTGGGCGACGTGATCATCCCGTTCGTTGCGGTGGATCCCCGCCGCAAGGATGTCCTGCCCAGGCTGCGGAACTTTGTGGAAAAACGCCGTTTCGGGGCATCAAGGTGTATCCGAACCTCGGCTACCGGCCGGACCATCTGGTGCTCATGGAGCAAATCTGGCCGTATGCCGCGGAAAAGAACTTGCCGGTGATGACACATTGCTCACGCGGCGGCCCGCGGGGCAAGAACCTCACCAAGGAGGCTTTGGACGGTTTGACCGCTCCCAGTTGCTGGGTGCACCTGCTGGATAAGTTTCCGGGACTGAGGGTATGCCTTGCCCATCTCGGCGGCGCGGAGGAGTGGGAGCGGTACTTTGGGGACGGGTGGCAACCCAGCCAGCCCAACGAGCGCAAGTCATGGATCGCGGAAATCCTGGACATCATTTGCTCCGGTAAACATTCCAACTTTTACTCCGACATTTCCTATACGGTGTTTCGCTTCTAGGAATACGCCCCGGCCATCAAGGTGCTTCTTTCCGATCCCAGTCGCAAACGAAGCGCCCGGAGGAACGCGAGTACTACCTAATTGCGGCCATCCAGGGACGCTGGTCCAAGCGCGAGTTGGAGCGGCAGATCCGCACCGGTTCCGCCCTCCGCAGTCAGCCTGCGACGAAAAAAGTGTCGCCGGTAGTGACACAAATTCACCCGACGGCAGTGGGCGAGTTCAAGAGCGCCTACAGCCTGGAGTTCCTCGGGCTCGCACAGGACCACTCCGAGTCCGACCTCCACGGGACGCTTCTCCGGAATCTGGGGCGATTCATCACCGAACTGGGCCGGGATTCCTGCTTCGTCAGGTCCGAGTACCCGGTGCAGGTCGGCAACCAGGACTTCGACATCGACCTGCTGTTCTTCCATCGCGGGCTCACCTGCCTTGTGGCCTTTGAGCTGAAGGTCCGCGAGTTTCGTCCCGAGGATCTGGGGAAACTGAACTCCTACCTCGAAGCCCTCGACCGCGACGTGAGGAAGCCCAAAGAGCGCCCGTCCATCGGCGTGCTGCTTTGCGCCAGCAAGGACAAGGAGGTCGTGGAATACGCGATGAGCCGAAGCCTCTCGCCCACGTTGGTGGCGGAGTACCACACCCTGCTGCCATCAAAAGCGCTTCTTCGCCGCAAGCTCCACGAACTCTACGAGCGGCTCGCACCGGAAGGCTGACCGACAGCAGTCACGTTCTTCGGCTTCATCCGTTCCTTTCGGGAAATACGACCCGGGCCCTTGAGGAAGCAGCAGAGCCTGTGCTTCGCTGACAGCAGATGAAGGTCGTTGTCGAGATCCCGGAATCAGTCCAGATGGCGCTGCCTCCAGCGGATTCGCTCGCCCGAGACCTGCTCGAGGCTTACGCAGCCGCGAGGTACCGGGACGAGAGCCTCACCCAAAAGCAGGTCGGCTTACTTCTGGGACTGGATCGATGGGACACCGAGGTGTTCCTGCGGCGGGTCGGAGCCATTCCCCCGTTGAGTCTCGCTGATTACGCATTGGAACGGAGCGGTTCCTGATGCTGTTGGATCCGCAAGATGGGGGTATGACGCGGATGTCCAGGAACTTGAATTGAGACACCCGCGCACCTGCGAGGTGCCATTCCGATGGAGGTCTGATCCCGGGCTTCAACCTTGGGATCTGCGGATAAATGTCCTGCCGCTTTCACCCCCCACTACCCGCACCTGATTGGGAGGTCGCCACTGTTGTAGGCGCTCTACTAGACCGCAATTAGTCGCACCCACTTCAGTATTCGCGGTCTGCCTGATTCGGAACACGCTCGAACCCCGGCCGCTGCGTCGACGTCGACCCGCTCCCGATCAACCCTCTCCCTGTCACCGCGAAGTCGCCATTGGAAGGTGCAATGGCCGTTGCGAGTGTTTGTCCGTCACGAGCGCTTCACAAAAAATGCCCGGACGAGCTTGTCGAACAGTTCGAGCTATTGCCGGCAGCCCCTTGGACGGCCATGAAACGCAAGCGGGTCTCGTCGTCATGCTGGGCAAACGCAGCGTTGGCCCATTCCTGCACCAAACTTGTTCAATCTGCTCCCCATGGCCTGGGCCAAAAAGCCTCACCCACTCGTTCTTGGCTGTCAGGAGTACGAACCGTCATCGTCGCCGTATAGTTGGAGGCGGCAGTCCAGGTATCGATGGCTCTATTTCCTCGGCAAACGTCCGGGTCGAGTACCGAGGGACTCCAGATCACGGACAAGATCGTCGATACGCGCGAAGGAAAGTACACCGCGCTCGTCTCCCCAAATGATGGAAGTACCGTCTGGGCTGAACTGGGTTGAGTAAGAGATTACGACACTATCAGATCCCAAGGGTAAGGGGTGATCTGGTGCATCGAGGCCCAACAGAAGCAGAGAGGTTTGGAATCCCTCTACAACCGACGGGCGCAACCGACGCAATTCCTCAGTATAGGTTATCCATCGGGTGTCCGGGCTTACACTTATCGCTCTGGGTTGCGGGCGGACGAACTTGCCATCAGCAAGACGCGTCAAGCGCATTTCCGGCGTTCCCTCGGACATCAATAACCAGTTGCCCAAGGGGTCGAGCCGTGGCGTTTCCCAGTCGAATGGGGAGGCGACGGGTCGACACCAGAGATCCCGCCCGGTACGCGCGTCGACCAAGCGGAGATGGGTGGCTTTTCTGGAGCCGATGCATTCCAGTGCCAGCATCTTGAGCGACGGACCGAGCGCGATGTGCAGGCAATCGACATCTTCCCCTTCCTGGAATGCAAGGACGCGCGCGGGCTCTCCTACTCGAAGGTGGTGCAGGATCCACCTCCGCTTCCCGCCTTGCTCGGGGACACGCCGGCAAACGGCATGAACGAAATCGCCCGAGTCGATGCAGGCAATGCCGTCGGATTCGCCTTTTGGGATTACCCAAGAATAAAGGCTGAGCCCATTGGTAATGTTTAGAAGGGTCACAGTGCCATTGCAGGCCAGTGCCATTCGCCCGCCCCGTGGATCAAAGCAAATCGCGGCAGTATCGGCGTAGGATGCCGCAGACCCTTCCACAACGGCGTTCAAGCGCCTCTGCCAGGTGTCCCAGATCCCGAGACGCCAGTTGTCGTCGAGGGCTGCAACCCATCGGGCGTCGGCGGAAAAGCGGATCAGTCGAGGGGCGGACCGCAACCCGCGCAAGGAATCGATCCCGTGTCCATATTCCATACGCCAAACGAGCGTCCGGGCCGTCGGAGCATCCGGGATCGACCCGGCGAGAACCCAGTTGCCGTCAGCGGAGACCCCCAAGCCAACGGTGTCGTCTCCGGGTTCGTGAGTGCCAAGAAGAAGTTCGCCCGTGGTAGAATCCCAGAAGCGGAGTCCAAGCCTCCCCCCAGATACCAGGGTGATGCCATCAGGAAGGAAAGCCAACGACGACACTTCCCAAAGAGCGCCGCGACAGTTTGCCTGAACGGTGGCTGAATGAAGGCGCCAGACGACGACGCCTGCTCCGTGGTCACCGACGGCGAGGCACCATTGCGTATTTCGATGGGTGGTTCCCAGAGGCACAGACAGATCCCGTGCGAAGGCGAGGGCCTGGATCCGGCTGCGCCCTGCAACCTGCGGAAGTGCCTGCGTTCGTTCCAAACGGGGGAGGCTTAACACTTCGACACTTCCATCCTCCTTACCGACGGCCAACAGGCTGTCGTCCGGAGACATCGTTAGGCACGTCGCTTGTGACTCATGGCTGGCCAGAATTCTGGAGGACGAGAGATCCCACACCACGGTAATGGATCGGGTGGCCGACGCGCATGCGATCACGGCATAGCGCCCGCCCGGGCTTACCGCCCAGACCGGGAGCGACGGGGACCGAACGGACTCTCCCGTTGGGAGTGGTTCAAGCTGCATGTGTTCCGAGCCGGTCCAAGCATCGACGACGGTGGGAACCCCGTCGCGAAGCACCAGGAACCGGGGTTGCCCTGAGTCCGTCCAAAACGCATGCGCAGGACCAGTAACAGGGAGGAACTGCACGGAATCTTCCGGGCGGATGATCCGGCAGGCGCTTTCACCAAGTCCTGCGACCAATGCGATTGGTTCGGAAGGATGAAAAGCCACATGGCTGGTGGCCTCGGCCGACCACCGACCAGTTTCGATGGCATCCAACCCAGCCATCGCAAGGATTGCGTAGGACTCGACGTGAAGATCGTCAATCTTCCCTTGAGCCTCCTGAATGCGGTTTCTCTCCAGTCGGGACCACCCGTTGATCCGAAGGCCGAGCCGGCTGAAACGCAGTTCGCCCAGTTCAGCAATCTGAGCGCGTGCCCCCAACTCGGACTGGCGCCAGAACACCAATACGCCCGTCAAAGTGGCAAGCAACACGGCAACAACGCTGGCGACTGCCCATCGGACGCGTCGAGCAACTTGCTCCCGACGTACCCGACGGCTTGCTGCGGTCAGTTGACCCTGTCGAAATTGACGCAATTCGCCTTGGGACGCGAGCTTGAGTTCTGCGGCAAGGTCCTCAGCGCTCGGCTGGCGACAGGTTACATCTGCATTGGCTGCGCGATCGTAGACCGCCTGCAGTTCGTTAAGTGCGTCGGCTTCCTCTGGGGACAACCGTCCGTAGTCGGCGGCCTCGTCCGGAAATTCCGACAAATGGCGGCCGGTGGCCATCTGATAGATCACAAGACCGAGGGCGTAGATGTCGCCCGAATGATCGTTGGCACCCTGAACTGGAATATACCCGACGGTTCCAGCGATGGATCGTGGATTGCTGCCCGAGTCGGTGAGGAGCCCAATGTCGGCGAGACGTGGGCGTCCGCCAACAACAAGAATGTTGGACGGCTTGATGTCCCGATGAACGGCGCAGTGGGCGTGAAGATGTTGAAGGGCATTCGCAAGCGATTCGGCCCAACTCAATGCCTGAGTGGGGGTGAGACGGCCCTTTCCACGAAGCAGCCTGTCGAGAGTCAGGGGTTCGTAGGCGGCTGCAATGGACTGAGCGGCTCCGAGGTCGCCGCGAACCGGTTGTGGAGGTGGCAGCCCCGTGTTGGCGTCATCAGCGACTTCCATTGCGTAGTAGAAGTATCCCTCAACATCGTTCCGCGCAGGTTTGAAGACTCGAATCAACCCATCGTGACGAGCCATCCTATCATAAAGGTCGAGACCGGAGAATTCCCGTTCAAACAAACGTTCACGTCCGGGTTGGCGCTGGACAAGTTTGATAGCCACCCAACGATGGAACGAGTCGAGTGCCAGCCAGACAGTGCCGTAGGAACCTTCGCCAACCTTTCGGATCAAAAGGTAAGCGCCATCGAGCCGGATGGGGGGCGTGGAATCCATGACTGGTCAAAGAAAAAGCGGGTTCCTGCGTAGAGACTGGATGGTCTCGGCAAGCAGTTCAGTAACTCGGTGCTTGGCCATATAGATCCTGTTCGGTGTCACAGCTGGGTCTCGGAAGTACTCCACTGTCTCGGTGACTGAAGCACCCTCAATCACATGCTTCCGGTAAAGCCGGACGTACTCCGGGTTCGCAGACTTCCGAATGATCTCCCACGCAAGGCGCACGAGCGACTTGTCGAATTCGGATTGCCACAGTTGGTCCGGGCAAGGGCTAGGATCGGCTATCTGGGCAATAACGGTGGCTGGGGCCTCCGTTTCAGTGGAAACGGGACCACCACGACGGAGATGGCTCACAATGTGATTCCGGGCAACGGTGAACAGCCATGTCTGGAACCGGCATCGGGAGCGATCATACTCGAAGGTGTCAATTGCCCGACGTACCGCGATAAGTATGTCTTGACACAAATCGTCGAGTTCTCGGTCGGGCACCCCGCGCGAGCGGGCGTAGCGTTGCAGGACGGGGCGGTACAACAGATCAAACTCGACCCAACTCTGCTCCCAGGCGGTGGCATCCTTGGAACCGTCCCCACGGATGCCCGCCAGAAGACTGGCACGCGTTGGCAGTTCCGGCGCACATCGGCTTAGCGGATCGTTGTTCATTTGGTTGTTGCATCAGGATCCGGCAGGAATTCTTGCATGGAATCTTCGTTGATTTCGGCTTGGGGCGATATTCTTTGCAAGATTTACACTGCACCCTGCGATGAACGGTTGTGAATCTCCAGAACCCAATCCAACCGAGGAATTCCTGTCCGCTTGCGGGAATCGTGGGAATCCTCTTCATTCTCTTCAATCAAACATTTTCCTCCGAACCAGTGAGGCCCGAGTGGCGCCTTCGCTACCTCGACGCACTTACCGGCCTGGAGGTTGAGCCAGATCATATCGAAGGCGTTCCGATGCCCCGATCCGGTGTCGCAGTAGCCGGCCTCCGCTCAATCCGGGTTACCGCACGCGGCTACGAGAATCTTCAATCCAGCCTCGTGGTTCCCGACGGAGCCCCAAGCGGTAAGCTCAGAATGTGGCTCGATCCGGTGTCGATACCGCATCGGTTGACGCGAGACTCAATACTCGAGCGGACAGGCAACACCCGGATGCTGTTCCATGGATTTGTCGTGGCGGACGACAGCGGACGTCCCTTGGGAGGGGCAACGATATCGATAGAGTCCATGGAAGAGAGCGCTGTTGTGGCCCCTGACGGCTACTTCGAACTGCTGGTTCCGGTATCGGCGAAAGCTGGCGATACCGAGCGACGAACACTTCTGATTTCAGCAGACGGCTACATGGTACGTAGGATGGATGGCTTGGAAGCTTGGCGCGGAGGTGACTGGTTGATGAAGGCACGACTGCTGACTGAAAGCGGAATACAAGCCGCCAATGGAACTTATCGGCAGAGTACAATGGAAACACCTCTAGACAAACAGAATCTCATTTACCGGACTCGAACGAACAAATAGCAGCATGCGACCCATCTTCAACAAAGCTGCCGCAGCTTCAAAACCTATTGGATCTGTAACTTTCTAGATTATGAAATCAACCCCACGTCTAGCATCCACCCTCTCCCGCATTATTATATACTGCGTCGCTCTATGGATTGGCCAATCACAAGCTTTAGCAATTGCAATTGGGAATAGGGTTCGCGCGGATGGGACGGTAAATGTCAGGTCGATCCCCGCAGGACCTCAAGTCGGCCAACAGACCTCCGGCAGGACTGGCACGGTCACCCTTGGGCCTACACTCGCATCACTCGGTGGGGTCACCTACACATGGTGGTATGTTGATTTCGACTCGGGCTTCGATGGTTGGGTAGCCAGTACTGGGCTGGTTCTGGTTAGCTCAGGCACCGTGGACGTACAACCATTGAATGTCACCCGTACCCCCAGCACGGTGGCACCAGGCGGTTCAATCTCTGTCAGTTGGCAGATTCGCAATAACGGCTCAGCAATCGCAGCCTCCTCCCAGAGTCAGGTTCGAATCTCCAGTTCCGGCTCAAACTCAGGCGGAGGAGCCAACAATGTCGGCAGCCCAGTAGCTACTGGAACCATTGCTGGTGGGACAACCATCAATCAGACCAGGTCTGTGACCGCTCCAACTACTCCTGGCATCTACTACGTCTGGGTGGTTTCCGACAATACCAGTGTCCTTACCCAAACCGATTACAGCAACGATTTCGCGGTATCTTCGTCCTTCACCGTCGCAGGTTTCAGTGAAAAGCCTCAGTTTCAACTGCCATTCTCTTGCGGGGAGACTTGGTACGCCTATACCCATCCAGGTCACGCTGACCGCAGTCAATGGGCTTTGGATCTCAATAGATCACCCATTGCTGGCGGTGCATCCAACGGTTTTGGAGAACCAGTACTTGCGAGCGCAAGCGGACAAGTTTCGCGCTTGGACAAGATCAACACCACGACTGCGAA
The DNA here is from genome assembly GCA_002422905.1 of Verrucomicrobia bacterium UBA6176. GTDB lineage: Bacteria > Verrucomicrobiota > Verrucomicrobiia > Limisphaerales > UBA9464 > UBA6176. The sequence continues at coordinate 40,231 of DITU01000024.1, read as the reverse complement.
TGGAATATTCATCGAGCTCAACCATGGCAATGGATGGCATACGATCTATTTACATCTTCAGGAAGCCAGCATCCCGTCCGCAATTGAGATTGGCTCAACCGTAGAGGCGGGACAACAGATTGGAAAGCTGGGCAGCACTGGAAACTCAACAGGCCCCCACCTTCACTATGAGCAACGCTTAGGCTCTTACCCGAATTATCAGACATATCCAGTTGAATTCAACGGTCAACGTGTTGATTATGTTGAACATCCGGCAAGAGTCCCAATCGTAAGTGCGAACTGCCGCTCAAGCGTTGACATCCAACCCCTGAACGTTACATACAGCCCAACTACTGTGGCGCCAGGCGGTTCGATTTCAGTCGCTTGGCAAGTACGGAACAACGGTTTGGCTACGGCCGCTTCCTCTCAAAGTCAGGTCCGAATCTCAAATTCCAGTTCCAGCCCAGGAGGGCCTGCCAACAACGTGGGCATCCCGGTGCCGACTGGAAGTATTGGTGGCGGGACAACCATCAACCAAGACACAAATGTAACCGCCCCGATCGCACCGGGCACATATTACATTTGGGTGGTTTCCGATAGCACTGGTGTTCTCACACAAACCGATTTGAATAATGATTCCGCTACCTCACCTTCTTTCACAGTAACGGCCCCAACAACCGTCGACATCGAGCCTTTAAACGTCACCCGTACTCCCGCCACAGTAAATCCCGGCGGCTTACTTTCGGTCAGTTGGCAGGTCCGCAACAACGGATCGGGGGCCGCACCCTCCTCCCAAAGTCAAGTCCGAATCTCCACTTCCAGCTCCAGTTCTGGGGGGCCAGCCAACAATGTTGGAAACCCAATAGCCACCGGAAACATCACCGGCGGGACAACCATTAGCCAGAGCATTGCTGTAACTGCTCCAGTCCTCCCGGGCACCTACTACATTTGGGTGATGGCTGACAGCACGAGCCTCCTCACACAGACTGACTTCGGTAATGACTCCGCCAGGTCCTCCTCATTTACAGTAACAGCACCAACAACCGTGGACATCGAGCCACTAAGTTTAGTCGTCACACCAAGCACCGTTTCACAAGGCGGTTTGCTTTCGGTCAGTTGGCAGATACGAAACAACGGTTCCTCACCGGCTGTCTCTACACTGAGCCAAGTTCGAATCTCTGGCTCAAGCTCAGATTCAGGCGGACCTCAAAACAATGTAGGGGGAGCTGTTGCCACCGATTCCATGGCTGTTGGAACAGTCATCAACCAGAATGCAACCGTGACTACACCGAGCATCCCAGGAATCTATTATGTCTGGGTTGTGTCCGACAGCACTGGTTTGCTTAACCAAACCGATCACAGCAACGATTCCGTGAGATCGGAACCGGTCACCATCCTTCCATCACAGCAAAGTGAAGTTAAGATGGTCGCAATGACAGTCGCCCCAGGCGCTGTTGTTCAAGTTCCCGTGCAGTTGGCATCCCAGGGAACCGAGAATTCGATGGGATTTAGCGTCAACTATGACACGACCGCGCTGGCATACCGTGGACACGCTTCCGGACGTGGGTCTCCGTCGGGGGTCACTGTGCAGACGAACCTTCCAGCCGGAGGAGGAAAGGTGGGTGTGGTGCTTGCTCTTCCGCCAGGGCAAACATTCGGTTCGGGGCCTGTCGAAGTACTGCTGTTGGAGTTTGCGGCGCAGCCTGGTTTTGCTGGGGATACGACAGCGCTGTCCTTCGGGGACAACCCAATTGCCCGACAGGTTGTTTCCGCAACGGCCAACGACCTCCCATTTCAGTTCGAAGGGGCTACAGTAACGTTCAACCGCGGCTTGGAAGGGGATGTTGCGCCCCGCCCGAACGGCAACGGCCAACTCGGAGTGGCCGATTGGGTGCAGGTTGGACGCTTTGTAGCGCTGCTCGATACTCCGGGTGGGGCAAGTGAACACCAGCGAGCCGATTGCGCTCCGCGGGAAACATCCGGCAATGGGATCCTTTCCGTCGCCGACTGGGTTCAAGCCGGGCGGTATGCGGCCGGATTGGATGCGCCAATGCCTGCTGCCGGACCGGCCAGCAATCGTGCAGTACAGACTTCTGAACGTGAAGCAGGCCCTCATGCTGATGCCGGGGCGAGGGCATTGAAGGTGCGGGATCTCGTAGGCAAGGCCGGGGACGCAGTGGTGTTCCAGGTCGAGATTGATGCTGAAGGTGATGAGAACGCCTTGGGATTCAGTCTAGGATGGGATCCAGCCCTTTTGGAGTACGAATCCTTTGGCTCCGTGGCCGTCGGGATGTCTCCTTTGGCCAACCTATCGCAGGTGGGATCCGGTCGCATTGGAATGCTGCTGGCTCTGCCGGCCGGACAGACGCTGCAACCGGGTATCTTGACGCTGGTAGAGATTCGGTGTCGGATCAGAACCAGTGCGCCCGCCAGCACCGTGGCAATCCGCTGGATCGACCAACCGATTGCGCGGGAACTTATTGATGCATCGGTCGGAAACCTGAACGCCAGATACACCGATGGGCAGCTTGTGATTCAATCGACGCAAACTCCCTCGCATGGGCTTTTGATAACCGCCGTGCATGGAAAAGTCTCCCGCTCGCCAGATCAGACCGTTTACGCTGCCGGGACTTATGTTCAGCTAACAGCTGTTGCCAACACGGGATACCAGTTCACGGGCTGGGCCGGAGGAGCGACAGGAATGGCGAATCCGACCACAGTTCTGGTGGATCGTGATCTTGCAGTCACTGCATTGTTTGAGCCTGTGCCCGTTGGAGAGACCGGTATCGTTCTTGGATCGCCGCAACCGCATCCGGAAGGAGGATGGACGGTTCGGGTGTCAGCCCCCCCCGGAACCTTATACCACCTGGAGGAATCGCAAGACCTCCTGAAATGGCAGCCGGTATCCGCAGGTGAACTCCCTGAATCAGGAAGCCACAATAGCCGGGTGCAGCGGCGCGATGTGGAAGTTGCCATCTACTTTCGGGCGAAGGACGTGGCGGGAAGCACAGTAACGCTTCGACCGGGGCCACAGAACTCCAAGGATGTCTGGACAACGAGCGTGTATGCCTATGCACCCGATCGACAGTTCCCGGGAGGTGGAATGGACAACGACCAACTGCGCGTCGGTGGGTGGGGCGATGACTACTGGGGCTTAATGGAGTTCGATCTCACCACCATGCCACGGAATGCCAGCCAGGTTCGACTTGAACTCTATTGTTACGAGATCGGTGGAGGCGGTGGAACGCCGATGCAGATTCATCGGATCACTGAGCCGTGGGGATGGGTGGACCGACTGTGGTGGGCAGACAGACCCGAAATGGCCTTGGTGGACGAGACTGTTCATCCTGCTGCAGCAGCCAACGCATGGTACTCCATGGATTTGACGAAACTCTACAACTCCTGGCAGTCGGGAGAGGTTCCGAATCATGGGCTGGTTCTCATTCCAATGGAGACCTGGGATACTTTCAACAACTTCACCAGTGCGGACACTACCAACGTCGCACTGCGACCCCGTCTTGTTGTCACCACGAGGGGTTTCTCATCCGGCCCCCAATTGCTCGCGGACAATCTGCGATTTCCGATGTCGCCTGCGCTATCCGGCGATCATGTTTACTTCAGTGACAATTCGCCGACGCGCGGGGTGATCCGCCGAGTACCGAAGTCCGGTGGGGAAGTGAGCGAAGTCGCAGGGGATTTGCAGATCATGGATTCAGGCAGTGCGCGAGGTCCAAGCGGGCTGATCGTTGCTGGAAGCCACCTGTTTGGGCATTACGGGGGCTATGGGACACTGAATGTCTTTCGTCTACCGCTTGCGGGAGGCATACCAGAGACCCTAATGAGTCTCTCGGGAGGAATCCTGCTCTCGGCTGAAGAAAGCCGGGTCTGGTACTCCCGCGGGTTCAGCCAGGTGGTCCAGATGAACTTGTCGACGGGTGAATCGCAGACCCAAACCAGCGGTGTCTGGCCTCGTGGGTATGCCTCTGATGCTGCAGCGGTCTACTACATTGACTACTCGTCCAAGCATGTTTGGCGCCTGGACAAAGCCTCCGGTGAGGTGCAAGTGATTCGCGCCGGGACAGGATCCGAGGGCCATCTGGCTGAGGGTGGTGACTTCCTGTTCCTGAACCTGGCGGGAAGCATTCACCGGTTTCCTAAGAATGGCGGTGAAGACACAGTGATTGTCACCGGGGCCTTTGGCGGTGGGCAGGCTTCGGACGGTCAATACCTATACTTCCTCAAGGAAGGTAGAATCCGTGCGATTCCGGTTGCAGGGGGAGCCGAGATCGATCTGGCGCCTGGACCCAACGGTGAGACTGAGATTGCCGTGGACTCAACTCACGTGTTTTGGACGGATTGGAGCCGTGGCATCGGGCTCGGTCAGATCTGGCGGGTCAGGCGGCCCTGAGTCGCAACGGATTTCCCTGTCCGCTGGGGAACGGCGTGATGCCGACCTCCCCAGCGGACTGCGGTGAGATTCAACTCTTCGGTCTGTGCATTGGCTTCTGCCGATTCCCGAGCGCTTGATCCAGGCCACTGGTGCCGCCAGCAATCTACCGGTAGCCAAAGGCTCCTCCTCTGCAGACCTCCCGGCCCCGTTGCCCGAGGCCCTGGATCCATGATAGGATGCCGGTCCAACCCAAGACCCAACGGAGGCCCCATGTTCGAGTTCAACCCGCGTCCTTCCCCTTCCCTACGTTACCCGGATCCAGCTTCGCACGGCGGTGCAGACTGGTTCTCGGATGCGATGCATCCTGGAACGCCGCGATCTCAGATGACGCCGCAGCCCTTGGTGATTTCGTTGACGACGGATCCGACACCCCGATTCCGCGTGGGTCGATTGTTGATCACCCCGGCGGCGGCTCAGTCGATTCCCGCCGATGAAGCAACCCGAGCTTTACGCCGACATGCGGCTGGGGATTGGGGCAACGTGGACTCAGAAGACTGGGCCGCGAATGACGTCGCCTTGCGCAACGGTACCCGGCTTGTGTCGTCGTACCTGACCCAGGACAAGACCGTGTTCTGGATCATCACCGAGGCCGACCGCAGCGTGACCACGATCTTGCTGCCGTCGGATTACTGAGGCCGACTGCCCATGGTCGCGAAAGTCCCAGAGCGGATCGCGCTCTTCGATGAGTCCCATGGTCAGGCGAACTGGCAACAGACCGGGTTCACCTCACGCCTGATCGAGACCAACTTCTCCGGGCTCGCGCGGATCCTTCGGCGCTCCGGTCTTCGATGCGTGCCGCATCGACGCCGTCCCCTCGATGTTCGCCCGGGGCAGGCGGAAATCATCGTCATCCCACCCCCGACCGGCCTCTACGACGCGCCCCGGGAACGCTGGCTTCCCAGTGCCGAATCCCACCTCCTCCCGACCGAGATCTGCGCCCTGGTCGAGTTCGTGGCGTCGGGTGGCAGCCTGATGCTCTTCGGATATCGGTTCGGTGATTCCTTCCTTCAGAGCAACCTCGGCGAACTGTGCGCCGCCTTCGGATGCCTCCTCAACGACGACGCCGTCATCGATGTGCGTCGCCTGGGACGTCTCTATCCGCTCACGGGCGAATTCGTCACCGGCCCGGAAAGCATCGTCCCACCGTGGGCCGCCGTCGGCGTGCGCACGTTGCGCTGGCGCAGCATGGCGACGTTCACGTTGCTGCCGGGGTGCGGGGTCATCCCGTTGGTGCTGTCGCCGGGAGGAGCCTGCCCCGCTTACAATCGTCGACACCGTCACCTGACCTTCCAATCGAAGCCCATCGCCGTGGTCGGGGAAATGGGCCTGGGACGCTTCGTGTTCTTCGGCGGACCCCACGCCTTCGAGACCGGCCCGACTGGCCTGCTCCACGTCGCGGACAACCATCGACTCCTCGAAAACGTTCTGTCCTGGCTGACCCGGGATGATGCCGAATCGGTGGAAGGCTCGGCCCCGGGCGAATCAGCGGCCATCGCCCGACGCTGGCAAAGTCTGTGCGAGGTGGCCAACGACGGCACCCAGACCCAGTCCCTCTTGGCCGTCGAACGCGCGTTGGGCCACAGCCAGACGTTGCGGGCGCTGCCCCGTTGGTGTCCCTTCGGCAAGCGTGCGCTGGCCGTCGAATGGGTGATTTTTTGCTGGGGCGCGAGCGCCGCCGCCTCAGGGGGGTGCGGGTGCGGCGGGCGGTTCCTCGGGTTCGTGAGCCCGTTGGTAGTTCCACGGCAGCCATCCCCCAGGGTCAGCCCGCACCGCATCCGCGTTTCTGACCAGCTCCAGCATGTAGTCGTACGGGTTCACATCGTTCGCCCGACAGGTCTCGACGACCGTCATGAACGTGTCCCCCACCTCCGCCCCCCTCTGCGTCTTGTAGTGCAGGCTGTTCTTCCGATGTAGGATCGCGCCCTTCAGGAGTCTTTCGGCCACGTTGTTGTCGAGCGGGGCCCCGGCCACCTTCAGGAATTTCGTCAGCGTTGACCATCGACCCAGCATGTACTTCACCGCTCCGCCCAGCGCCGAGTTGGGCTCGATCTTCCTCTGATCCATCCGCTCCTGAAATTCACGGCGCAGTTCTTCCATCACCGGCCCGCTTCGCGCCTGATGCCGCAGCAACCGCTCCTCAGGCCCCAGCTTCTGCTCCCGGCATTGCGCATCCACCGCGTACGCCGTGCCCAGTGCCTCCACCATCCTGCGGCATTCCTCCGGAAAGCTGGCTCGAATCTCCACGAACATCCGCCGTGCATGCGTGTTGCAGTGGCACTGTTCGGTGGTGTGCTCACCGGGTGTGTTGCGCTCCAGCCCGTCGCACATCTGCAACGGCGGCGGCAGATCCTTGGCCCGCCGATCCAGCACCAGGCCCAGGTTCTCTCCCGCATGGCGTCGGCCCGTGAACAGGATCCGGATCGACCTCCCCCCGCCTTCGATTCCCTCGCACACGATCCCTGTCGTGAAGATCCCGGTTCGCTTGGGCTCGGTTTCAGACTCGATCTCCTTGCGCACCCCGGCGATCCGCATCGTCGTGTCGTCGTTGTGGAACAGGGAGGCCTGCGCCGCCAGTTGCAGCAGATGTTCCACCACCGGCTCCATGCATTGGGCCACCCTCAAGGCCTGTTCCCACTGCACCGATGACGGCAACGGCACCCCCACGCTGGCTTGCAGCCGTTCCAGTCGGTGGAAGGGCATCCCACCGCCGTAACGCAGCAAGCCGATCATCACCCCCACCGACGGATCATACTTGTCCCCCTTGGCTTCCTCGGGTGCAGGCGCCGTGAACAGCGTGTTGCAGGCGTCGCATCGCAACCGTTCCATTTCGTGAATGTCCGCCGCCACCGGCGGTTGCGCCGTCAGCTTCACGGTCCTCGCCGGCTCCTTCTGCCGGCGCAGCTTTCCCCGACCGCAATCCGGGCACGGATCCCCCGCCTTCAGCCCAGGATGCGCCACCCGCTTCCGACGTGCCCCGGTATATCGACGATGTGATCCGCGTCCGTGGCCGGGTCGCTTCTCCTTCTCCTTGGGATTCACCCCGGCCCGCCCTCCGCACAGACGCCGGCCCTTCTCGGTTTTCGGGCCGAAGATCCGGGCGGAAAGCCGGCTGATCGAAATCTTCTTCCCCTCGACGATTCCCAGCAGTTCGGCCCCACCCTCGAACACGGCGCGGACCGTCTCGAACTGGTCCGGACTCAGGATCGGCTTCACTTCCTCCAGGAAGCGCGCCCGTTGTTNNTGGGCCACAGCCAGACGTTGCGGGCCCTCCCACGTTGGAAGTGGAAGGAGTAGGAGGGACGAACCACCGCCGCCTGAGGGCAGGCGGCTTACAGCGACGGGTTCATGAGGAGTTGGCCCACTACTGAGGCCGCATCTTGACACCGCCCCGCCCCTCAACGGCATCCGCCGCGAAACCTGGGGCCCCTCCACCGCCAGACGACCGCCCATGTTCCTCCGTCGCCTCGCCGAGTGGTATCCCGGCTCAACCAGAAGGGTGGTACTCCGGCTCGTTCCCTCACCACCTCTCTCCACGATGAACGAACTTCACCAATCGCCCGATTGTGGCCCTCTGCGCCGCGTTGAAGAGCCGGTATCGGTGCTTCCTCGACCCAGCGATGTAGTAACTGAGAAAACCGGGCTCAACCCCTGTCCTGAGCCAGTAGCTCATGTGCGCCGGCAAATAGTACCGGAAGCCCGCGTCATCCAGGAACGCCAAGCCTCCGACGCCACCGATCGTCTCGATCCACTCATCCCGCACCTCCCACCAGTGCGTGTCCGTGTCCAACTCCCGGGCAGCAAGGCGTTCGTGGTCAGATCCATAGCGGTCGATCACCACCGTCTCATGCAGCGTAACACACCCTTCGCGACGGACATCCGCGAAGTCGCGATGAATTGCCTCGAGGATCTGTCTCGCCTCCTCCTGTCTGGCGTCGTTCCGGGATGTCTCGTCGTCGTTCACCGTCGTGAAGGAGATTCGGTCGCCCACTCAATCCCACTTCAAGGTGGGCAGCAACGTCCTCGTTGCGTTCCGAGCCTCTTTCACAGGGCGACGGGGACGTCGCCGCCCCGATCCACTTGTCAAACGGGGGCAGTTTCAGAATGCGCCCCCCTACTGACGCCATTGATCATCCCCCTTGCAGCCGATGACCGATCCAGCCATATCTAAATCAACGGTTTACGCACCTACACCCGGTCCGACCGGTGAGGCGCGCACCCTTGATGAACGAACCGCACACGCTGCCTCAGCGCGGTGCCTCCCAGGCCCGGTTCGCCCCCCATCTACTCCGCAAATCCCGACCTCGGACGCGGGTCGTTGTCTTCGGGAGCTTCTACGGCGGATTCCATCTCCTGAGCGAACTCCTCGAACCGCCTCTCGCCCAATTCGTGGACGTGGTCGGCGTCGCGACCGACGACCCGACCCAGGACTTCACCCATCCCAAGGTTCGGCTCTGGAAGTATCCGCATACCCGTGCCGAGGAACTCCTGGTCGGACTCCTCGCCCGGGCGAACCACCTGCCGCTCCACGACGGCCGTGTTCAGACGTCTGAATTTCTCCGACTCCTGAAACACCGCTGGCGTCCCGACCTCTGCCTGATGGCCACCTTCGGACAGAAAATCCCTCGTCCGGTGTTCGAGGTTCCACCGCTCGGCTTCTTCAACTTCCACCACTGCGACGCGACCTGGCCCTCCTATCCCGGCCCCGACCCCATCGCCGCCATGATCCGCGACGAACGTCCGGAGGTGATGATCACCCTCCACACCGTCAACGACGTCATCGACGGCGGGCGCTTCGTCGCCCGGTCGCAGCCGGTGCCCCTGCCCCGCGACATCAACGCCGCCGCCCTGCACCGGATCACCTGGCCGCAGATGGGCGGGTTCATCCGGCAGACGGTCCAAGGGCTCCTGAAGCCCGCTGACGGCGTCTCCGCGAACCGTTGAAACCGTCGGGTGCGCGCACCGGACAAACGGTGACAGGGGCCGCCTTTGCATCCGGAGCGCCCGCACCGGAACCAACTCCAGTCCGGCGGCCTTGCGTCGGTCGTTCATCCGCCAGAACAAGCGGAGCAACTGCCTTCGGATCGGCGCGTACGGCTCGAAGCGCAGGCCCTGCCAAAACCGGTACAACCGGTCGGCGTCGGGAACCAACGCGATGCGTTCGATGCGACACGACAGACGTTCCAGTTCGCGTCGACCGATCCGCACCGACGCATGGAACCGGGCGTCCTGACCACGACGACATCCGATGCTGTATCCGCCGTAGAACAGCGGATGCTCCCGGATATCGCGCCAGTCGTGTTCCCGTTGGAAGAACGGATGCTGACCGGGCGTGGCAATCAGGACGAAGAACCGACCGTGTCGCAGGTACTGGACGCTGGCCTCGCCCAGACGCTTCCGCCGACATCGGACGTACTTCGAAATGTCCAGGCCGTACCGCTCGACCAGTTTCCGGTCGATGCCGACCGGGTCCTTGTCCGGCGGAATCCGGCACGTGACGTAGAAGCGGTAGCCACGCGCGACGTAACCGACGGCCAGCTGCTGAACGAATCCTTCCACACTTCGCGTCTCGTACCGGTACATTCCTGTTCCTCCCTTTCTTGTATGCCTCGAATGAGGTTGGAGACTGATCGCGGCTCAGTCTCCCAAAGCACAAATCCTTCGTCGCCGATGCCTGCCATGTCCTGTCGCCTGGAAACGTGGCTTGCCCGACGCATACAACCTCGATGCCTCCCGCGCGCCCGGAGACAAAACCTATAGGCCGCCCGAAATTGTTTCATGGCGGTCGCGCGCTGTATTCCTTCGATGGAGGTGGCGCATCCATGGAGGTTGCACCCATCCCTACAACGCAGCCGTGCCGGGGATGTGACCCGGCACGGCCTCAGCCTCACTGCGCACCGACCGGCAGCCTCCCTTCCAGGAGCCTGCCGGTGGTCGCTGCTTCACGTGTTCGCGTCATCCGAAACCTTCCGGATGCACGTCGAGACGAGTAATACCCGTCATCCCTTTCGTGTGTGCTGTTGTGCCCGGCACCACCCGTTGGCACGCACCCGTGAACGCGACTGCCTTGCCACGTTCACCGGTCGCCCGAAGGCGACTCCTACTTGGGACACTCTCCCAGACTTTGGGGTTTGAAGCACCGGGCGGACACGCCCGGCACCGGTTACCACACCGGCACCCACAGTCCTTCCACGGTTAGCATTGTCCTTCTTCGAATCCGTCACGTCGGCTGGGCCATGAGGGCCCGGACACATTCTGGCGTCTGCGGGACTTCCGTCCCGAGGCGTTTTGCAGGGGCCCCTGGGGCACCCCTGATTTCTGGAGGCAGAATACAGAAGCTCCTCCTTACCCACCCAGAGTGTGTTTCACCGGTTCGGCACCGTCTCGGATTCGACTGACCAGCAAGGGCTCGACGCCCCGTTCATCGTTGAGCTTTTCACTGACCGCATTTTCCTGCGGCTCACCGGAGACCGTCCCAGTCTCCGACTCCGCGTGTCACCACGCGCAGGCTCCCGACGCTGGCAGATGTTAAACGAACCTCACGAGTCTTTCACCCGATTGACCCGCAGTGCGGGTTTTGGTCCTGAATCCCATCCGGGGGATTGGTGCGGGGCCGGAGGCCCTGCACGCACCCACTTTGAACAACACGGCTTGGCTGGACCCTGCGGTCCTTCGCCAAGCATTTCCCGTTCGCCCGTGTTCCGGTTGGCGATTCCATGAGATAGAAGTCGGAGATTGTTCCGGGGTTGGTGACCCCGGGTTTACTTCCGACAGCCTCTCTCGAACTGGACGAGCACCTCTCGATGCATCCAGCTCTACGGGTCGATCATTGGCAGCTGGTAGGCCTGCCCCCTTGGTCCACTTGGTCGGTGGATTGAACGGGTTTGAGCGACTCGCTCGACGATGCGTGAAACAGCGTGCGCATCAGAAACTCGTGTGCCCGGAATGCGGCACAGTCACATCTCCTCGTTACACGATCCGGGCCGTTCGTGCCAGGGGGTAAGGCGGGGACGGGGGAGTTGCCAGTCGCCAGTTCCCAGATGCCAGTTCCCGCCGCGTTGCCTCTTCGCACGCCCTCCGGGGTGCGTATCCATTCATCAACCGAGACCCCGGGTAGGCGCTGTCGCGCCAACCCGGGGCTACTCGCTGCAACCCCTCCGGCGTAAAGACAACCCAACGCCGGAGGCGGAATGCCGGACGTGGGATGCCGTTTTCCCAACGCCGGAGGCGTTGAAGCTGGTAGCCCGGGGTGCGAAGCGACCCCGGGTTCGGGTCAGAAATGGGATTTCAACCCCGGCAGGGGTTGCAGAAAACGCCCCTCTTCGCACGCCCTCCGGGGTGCGGATCCTTTGATCAACGGGAACCCCGGGTAGGCGCTCCCGCGCCAACCCGGGGCTACCCGCTTCAACGCCTCCGGCGTAACGGCACCCAACGCCGGAGGCGTTGGAGCCAACCCAGCCTCACGACGAGATGGAGCCGGGCCACCGAATGCCCTGACCACTTCGGTTTGCCGCCCTTTCAACACCCGCTGCAACCCACCCTCACCCCGCTCGGGATCACCCTTCGATGACTCCCGTCTCCGCACGAACTCGCACCCCTGGGAACGGGCGACGCGGAGCTGCGCACTCCCTCTTCAGTCACCCCATTGCTGTAACAGGGCAAGACGTGGTATACGCGAAGGTGAGTCTTTATGAGGAGGAACCCCACCCATGAACCAACGTCGCCGTCGAGAAACCCGATCCACCGGAGTCACACTGGAAGTGGTTGTGATCGATTACCTGCGCGCCCTGTCGCAACAGCAGGAACGCGATCGCAGCTTCTGCATCAATGCCATCGTGCGCGAGCACGCCGAGCGGCACGGGCATCCCCTGCCCCCACCCACGGCCTCCGCGCCGTTGTCACCGCCAGGAGAGCGCTAGCCCTTGGCACCCGATGCACCCATTCCCTTTCCGGGTTTCCCGGACTTCCGCGCGAACGTCACTTATACGCCGCGGCAGTTCTTCACCGTCGTGCTTCCGAATTGCTCGAGCGGCACCGTGCGGATCGTCGGATACGCCCTGCGCCAGGTCCTGGGCTGGGTGGATGAAAACGGAAACCCGACCCGCCCGCGGCTGCGCCTGAGCTATCGCGAACTGGTGGAGAAGGCCGGAGTCGCCCGGGGCGGCGTTGCGAAGGCGTTGGCCGAAGCGGTCGCCCGGCATTGCCTGGTGTGCATCGAGGAACCGGCGAAGGATGCCGAGGGCGTCGCCGGTCAAAGCGGCCTATACGAGATCTGCTGGGACCGCAGCGGTGCGTACTCCCATGACCCGGAGGCGTTCCGGGGCTTCGCCTACCGGGCCGCCGTCTTCCAGAACGAACCCGAAGCGAAGGGGGGCGGGACGGTACCCGCCATGGCGCGGTTAAACATTCCGAACGCCTTCTTCGACCACGTCCTTCGCACCGAACGTCTCTCGGTCATTCGGGTGGTAGGTGCCCTGCTCTACTTCAGCATCCAATGGGGTGCGGCCGGTGAACGGAAGGTGCCGGTCCGGAAGTCCCTCGATGAGCTGGCGCACCTGACGCGGATGACCCGCCAGCACGTTCATCTCGCCCTCACCCATGCCCGACACGCGGGCTATATCGAGGCGACCGATCCCGGCCGATTCGACCGCAATGCGGGGCTGAAGAGTCAGAGCGCCACCTATGCCATCCGCTGGATCCAGGAACCGCCACCCACGGTGGCCGCGCACGCCCCCGTGGAACCCGTCCCCCGGGGGGACCGGTTCAAAAAAGTGGACGGGAAGCGGTCCAAAATAGTGGACGGAGACCGGTACAAAAAGGTGGACGGGAACCAGTCCAAAAAAGTGGACGATATAAAGACTAAAACAATGAAGACTAAAACTAATACAACAACAGCACCTCTCGACGCAGGTCCTGCATCCAACGATGGGACGGCTGCTGCTGCGCCGGGTGGATTCGAGGTTCTCACCCAAACCGGATTCGATACCCAGACGGCGCGCAACCTGGCCGACCGCTACCCGCTGGAACGGATCCAACGCCAGATCGACTGGCTGTCGCTGCGCGCCCCCAGCCGGAGCCGGCTGGGCATGCTCCGCCGCGCCATCGAACAGGACTGGGAGAAGCCCGAGGGAACCGATGCGGAAGGGGTGACCGTGGACGCGAGTGCCCTGGACTTCGCCCGGCACTACTACGCGGGTTATCATGGCTACAAAGGCGAGCCCGCGACCCAACCCCTCGAAAAGGACCTCACCGCCGCAGGCCACTTCGTCCAACGCCTTCTTCGCATCCATCCCGACCCGGCATCAATTCCGGAGGCGGGGAGACGCTTCGGACAACTGGTCCGACGACGCCAGGAAGGTTCCCGACACGCCCTGCCGTTGCTTCAGGTGACCTTGGTCAGCTTCGGGGATGAATTGCTCCGAACGCTGGAAGGGGAGCGGACGACTCACGCGCGCAAGAACACCGAATCGTCCCGCGCACTTCATGAGGAACGTTTCCAACCCGAGTACCTGCAATTCCTCGCGACGCGGGAGGATGAACTCCGTTCCAGCCACCCGGAAATCTATGCCGAGTTCACGTCCGATCGCGCCCGTCTGCTGGAGAGCGCCACCAGCGGGCCGTGCGCCTGGCGGCCCGAGTTCCTCGCCCACTTCCACACCGAAGAGGCCCGACTGCGCGCGCTGGCCGAGCACTTCGCCCAACACCGGACCTTCCTGATTCCCAGCTTCTGGGAATGGGACGCCCGACATCACCGGCACCGCTTCGGCGGGCCCACAACCCAGGAGCAACACCCATGAGAATCATCGCCGTCATCAACCAGAAGGGTGGGGTCGGAAAGACCACCACCAGCGTCAACCTCGCCGCCGGTCTGGCCCGGCGCGGGCATCGAGTGCTGCTGGTCGACCTTGACCCGCAGGCCCATGCCACGCTCGGGCTCGGCCTCGACCCCGACACCTATGCGGGTCGCACCATGGGCGACGCCCTGCTCTCCGAACAGGGCGGCCTCGATGGGGTCGTAGTGCCGACCTACCTCGAACGTCTGCTCCTCGCCCCGGCCACCCTGGCGCTCTCGAAGGCGGACTCACTCCTGCACACCCGACACTTCCGCGAGCAACGCCTTCAACAGGCGCTCGATGGTCTCCAAGGGTTCGACTACGTGCTGATCGACTGCCAGCCGACGCTGGGCGTTCTTCCCGTGAACGCCATCGTCGCCGCGCATCAGTTCCTCATCCCGGCCCAGCCTTCGGGCTATGCCCTGCGCGGGCTCGGGGACCTTCTCGAAACCCTGCACAGCATCCGTCGGTTCCTGCCCGGGTGGGACTACCGGATCCTCCTAACCATGGTCACGCCACAAGCAACCCTGACCAACGACATGGTGGATAAGGTTCTGGAACCGCTGCGCGCCAAGGTCCTCGCAACCCGGATCGGACGATGCGAGGTGCTGAACCGTTCGCCGATGCAGGAGCACCCCCGCGATGTCGGGACCTTCGCCCCGCACAGCCGCGCCGCTTACGACTATCAACGTTTGACTCAGGAGATTGAAACCCTATGGGCACCCCATTGAAAGACCGCCTCGCACGCCAGGCCTCCGGCCTGTCGCTGCTCAGCTTCGACCCGACCGGTCGCGACGAGCCCCAGCTCGCCACGCTCCCGCTGCATCTGATTGATCCCGACCCGAACCAACCGCGTCGGGACGTCGGCGACGTCACGGACCTCGCCCTGTCGATCCGCAGTCATGGCGTGGTGAGCCCGATCATCGTCGAGGGCACTCCGGACGGACGCTACCGGATCCTCGCCGGGGAACGGCGCTTCACCGCCTGCAAGAGCCTCGGCTTGCCGACCATTCCCTGCATCGTACGCACGGTGGAGGATCAGTCGCGTCTCGCGCTGCAACTCATCGAGAACATGCAGCGGCAGAACCTCACGCCCTTGGAGGAAGCCGCCGGACTGCGCCGGTTGATGGACGAGTTCAACCTCAGCCAGCGCGACCTGGCCCTCCGGATCGGCAAGTCCCCGGCCTCGGTGAACCAGATGCTTCGAATCCTCGACCTGGATCCGACGGTCCTCGCCAACCTCCAGACCCACGGACAACCGTCGAAGTCCGTGCTGCTGGAGATCGCCAAGGAGTCGGACCCCGAACGTCAGCGCGAACTCGTCGCCCAGTCCCAGGAGGGAAGCCTCACGGTCCGAAAGGCGCGGGAACACAAACCCCGACCAACATCCAAGCCATCGGCGGTCGAGTTCGAAGTGGAAGGTGGAACGGTGACCGTGCGCTTCGGAGTGGGGGAGTCGACAAAGGAACGGGTCGAGGCGGCACTGCGCGAGGCGTTGGAGAGGGCAACTGCGCGTTCAGACGTCTGAACAGCCGACCATTTATCCGCAGATGGCGCAGATTACGCAGATGAGGGTCCAGCGGGATCAGCCGGTGGCCGTCACCCCGCCCTCAAGGCGCATCGAGCGCTGTGAACACCTCCTCGCGCTTCTGCCCCATCTGCGGTTGAAACCAACCGCTTCGTGTTCAGACGTCTGAACGCGTTCCCTACGCCGGAGCCGTATCAGCATCTAACCCGGGGTCGCGAAGCGCTACGCCGAGGGAACGTGAGGAGGTGGAAGTTGCGCGAACCGATCCGCCCAGAGTTCAGCCAACGGCCTCCAGTCCGATACATCCGCCGCCTCCAGCGCCCGAAAGTACGCGGACCTCGAATCAGCCCCCTCGACTGTCAGCATCACTTGGGGCAAGCGAACCCTCCGGAGGATTTCCCGAAGCCAGAGTCGGGTGACACGACCGTTGAAATCGAAGAGAGGGTGGATGGTCAGCTGTGTGTAACTGAGGATGCCGCGACTGGACTCGACGAAGCGGGTATTTCGGTCCGGCGATGGAGTTCCTCCAGCCATGCTTGGTTCACGGGTTCGCCCTCAAAAGCCATGCTGGCTGCGACGCTCGCGGGTATTTGCGCCCAAGCCTGCTCGCGGCGCTTCTCCGGGGGGAGCGCTTGCCATGCCTGCATGTTTGCGAGCCAATCCATTGGGAACACACTGCGGCACACGTCGGTTTCCATCAAGGAGTCCATTCTTCATGACGACGCGCTGGCAAAAGCCGAGAGCCGTTCAGACGTCTGAACGGCGTTCCTTACGCCGGAGGCGTTCAAGCAATTAGCCCGGGGTCGCGAAGCGCACCCCGGGTCATGCGTCAAAAGGCGTCCCTACCCTGGAAGGGTTGCAGATCCAGCTTGAACGCATCCCCGTTCAGACGTCTGAACAGTTAGAGGACCACCGTCTCCAGATAGGGGCGGATCACATTCGAGACCCGACAGGTCTTGGCATGCCGCCAGAGTTCATCGGAGGTCAGCTTCCGGGTCCGCCACGCGTCGCGCAGAGCCTCGACAGCCACCGCCGTCCCCACCTGATTTCGGAACTTGAAGCAGTCCGCCACCGTCTTGGCCGCCGAGTAGACCCGGACGGTCACTCCCTCGATCTGGTGTTCTTCGATCCCTTCACCAAAGGCAGCCCGTGAGAATCGGGTCACCTTGAGCCGCACCGTGTCCATGGATGGCGTCCAGGCATTGCGCGGCAGTGCAATCCAGACCTCAGACGGTCTCTCGGAAGTCAGGTCATGGAAACGCAGCGCGGAGAGCAGACAGATCACCGCCTGGGGAACCCGACTGGCCACCTCCACCAGTGAATGGTGAGGGTTGGGAACCCGACGCATCGAACGATACAGTCCACGCCCGCATCGTTCCCAATCACCCTGCTCCTCCACCGACCCGAGGCTGTATCGGGGTACCCCAAGCCGTTCGAAATCCCGCGTCCTGAGGACGGAGTACTTCGAGGCCAGCTCATGAAGCAGGGTGGAGTTCGCTTCCGACATGTGGCCATTCTACAATACCCACACACTTTTCAGCAAGTGTGTGGACATTGGATTCCAGTCGGAGCGTTCAGACGTCTGAACAAAAGGTCCGGCGGCGGATGTCCGCCGCCGGTCGTTCTGGTCGCATCGCCGCGCGGCGCCGGACCCATCCGGGCAAGGCCGTGCCAGCCTGAAGTCTGTCACTTACCTTGCCTTTTCCGGACGGGTCCGGCTTCTCCCGCGCGGACGTCGCGAAGATGGGAGATCCAGTGGACAGCCCGCTGGACGGGCTGCGGGTAATTCATTTTTCCGGGGGCGCGGGGGGCAGCAGTGGGTGTCCCCCCCGGCGCTCCGGAAAATTTCTTTTCGGGAGGCAATGGGGCTCAACCAACGGAGCATTTCCATGAACATCGTCCAGACCATTACCGACCGCATCCTTTCAAACCTCGAAGCCGGACAGATCCCCTGGCGCAAGACGTGGCAGGGCGGGCTTCCCGCCAGCCTGGCCACGGGACGCGAGTACCGCGGGATCAACATCCTGATGCTGGGAACCCAGGACTACACCTCACGCTATTGGCTGACCTTTCGTGAAGCCCTTCGACTCGGCGGACACGTCCGCAAGGGCGAGAAGGCGACTCCGATCGTCTTCTGGAAATGGGCCACCCCCGAGGAACTCGAACGGGCGCGAGCCCAGGACCGGATCATTCCGCGATGCGTGCCCTTTACGAGTCAGGTCTTCAACATCGACCAGGTCGACGGGGTGGAGCGTCCTGAAACGGACGTCCACCACCAGCCCCATCGACGCCTTGAAGTCGCCGATCTCCTCCTGGAAGTCATGCCGGCCAAACCCGAGATCACCCACGCCCTCAGCAGCAACCCGGCCTATGCGCCCGGCTCCGACCGCGTGCGGATGCCGCACCTGTCGCAGTTCAAGAGCGCGGATGCCTACTTCGCCGCCCTCTTCCACGAACTGGTGCACGCCACGGGGCACCCGTGCCGGTTGAATCGCTTCGCCGCCGAGGAGGGATCGGCACTGGAACGGTACTCGTTCGAGGAACTCGTCGCCGAGTTCGGCGCGGCGTTCCTGTGCGGGTTCAGCGGGATCCAGAACCGCCAACTCGACGAACTCCACACGAGCTACATCGCCGGATGGTCGGAGGTGTTCCGCAAGGAACCGTCGATCCTTCTGAAGGCCGCCTCGGCAGCCCAACGGGCCAGCGATTTCATCCGGGGAAAGCTCACCCTCGTTTCGCAGGACACCGACGCGGTAAGCCCTTCAAGCGGGATCGTTCAGGCCGTCGCCTGATTCCGGCTCGACCGGTCCGGGGGCCGAGCGCCCCCGGGCAGGCCGGGGAACCCGGCGGATGCGGACGACATGCGTCGGCAGTTGGCTGGGATGGTCGCCTTGTTGCACAACGCGGCTGACCGTTTGCCGGGCGAGACCGACATACAGGGCATGGAGGCCTCGCCCGGTGATCACGATCGTTTCCTCCGGAAACTCCAGGGCCAGTCGATCGGCGGTGTACGCCATCGACTGGAGACTGATGTAGGGCAGATAGAAGCCCTGTTTGAGCTGGTAGAACAGCACCCCAATCGACCGTTCCCCCGTCGCGAAGGGTTCCGCCTCGCCGGGGAACTCCAGCGTCGGATCGGCCAGGGATGTCGCCGGTGTCTCTTCGGAATCGTGGGTCCGCAACATGGTTCAGATCCTCCGGCCCCGCCCAAGGCGAACCGATTCCTCCGGCTGCAGCCGCATGGAGTCGACGAACTCCAGCGCGCCTTCGCGGGCACCGCTCCGGCGCACCGCACTGCGGAGTTCCTCAACGTCATGGGTGAAGACCTCGACCCGTTCCCGGCCCCGCGAGGTGCTCACGTAAAACTGATTCCGGTTCGCTGCCGTCATGGATTCCGCGCCCATGGCCACATACACGTGATCGACCGTTCGGCCCTGGGCCGCGTGGCTCGTCACGCAGTAGCCGTACGTGAAGCTCCGGAAGTCCGACGGGATCACCCGCCCGTCCTTGAGCTCGATAGCTCCGTCCTCGCGAACGCGCTGAACGGTGACGATGCCACCGTTCACCAACCGGGCTTCGATCCGGTTGGCCCGGAGCAACAAGGTCTCGCCCTCGGCCACCGGCAACGCGCGCACGACTGCCACGTCGAAGCAGGCGACCTGCTTGCGCGTGATCCGGACTTCCTCGCCCCGGGCGTTCGCAGCGATCACGGATTCGCCTTCGACGCGAAGGACGGTCAACGCCGCGCCGCGCGGCACGACCGAGGTCGGCCGATGGAAGTTGAGGATCAACCCCGGGCGATAGGCCTTCCAATCGACCTTCTGCGCCCGCGTCCATTTCAACGGCTCGTGGACTTCGATCCGCCGTTCCTCGCGCCCCAGGCGTCCGGCTTCCTTCAGCCGATGCCGGACCTCGTCGGAGATCGCGTCGATCTCGTCCCAGGTCGGACTGACGATGAGCGCCGACTTGTCGCGGGTCATCGAATCGAGGTAGCGCGTGGCCAGCTCGCCGTAGCGGTTGTCATCGTCGGTTTCCTCCAGGGCACCGATGGCGTCGAGGCGGTCGAGTGCTTCCTCGCCGCGACCTGCGGCGAAGGACTCGATGGCCTCGCGATAATGGACGCTGGTCTGGCGTTGGACCCGATTCAGCTCGATGGGTCGGATGGCGCTGCGCGATTCCAGCAGGCGGAGCGCGTCGCCCGCCTCGATCCCAGCGTGCTGCCGGCTGTCGCCACACAGGACCACGCGCGCTCCCTGCCGTTGCACGATGGCAACGAGGCCGACCATGTCGTTCAACGAAAGCAGTCCGGCCTCGTCGATCAACAGGACGCCTCCACGCACCCGGGTGTGCTCGGCGAAAGCCAGGAACCCCTGCGTGGTCGTGGCACCCAGTTCCCCGCGCTCGTTGAGGGCCTCGCAGGCGGCACGCGAAGGGGCGAGCACCACGACGGCCACCCCGGTCTCCCGAATCGCCGCGTGGAGGGCGTGGATCACCTCGCTCTTTCCCGCACCGGCAGCGCCGCGAAGGATCGTGACCAGATCCGGCGAGCGCATCACGCCCGCGAACGCGGCGCGTTGCTCCGTGCTCAGCGCGGCTGCCGGTTGCGCCTTGGCATTCAGCGAGGCCAGACGCCCCATTCCGGCATTCACGAGGCGGATCAACTCCCGCTCCCGCTGAAGCATGTCCACTGTGGTCACACGGTCTTCCGACTCAATCAGGTCCGGGCGCTGCAACAGGTGCTCCTCCAGGGATTCGAGCGCGACGCCTCCGCGTCCGTACGCGAGAGCCTCCCGCAGCATGGCATGCACCGGAACGACGCTGCGGCGCTCAAAGAGGTGATCCCGCGCATGGGTGATGGCGGCCTCCGGGCTCACAGGAGTTACCGGAGGCAGTCCCGGTCCCCGGGGCGCGCCCTTCACCAAGGCCTCCAGCGTTGCCAGTTCTGCCTCGGACAGCTGGCTGCGCTGATAGGCGATGGCTTCCGCCGGGTTCTTCTCAAGGTCCTTCCAGTCGCGCGTGGATTGCGCGAGCACCGCCCGCGCGTTGTTCGAGAGGGGTTGGCCCACCTTCTCCGCGACCTTCGCCTCCGCGCTCAGAATCGCCTGGCGTCGCTTGCTGAAGCGCTCCAGCAACTCCGGGGACACGCCTTCGATTTCGAATCCGTGGGTCGCCGTCCGGATGCCGTACCCGAGGGCCTTCACCCGCGTCGCCAGTTCGTTGCGGTACACCTCGGTGAAGAACCCCATCTTCTCGAACATTGCGGTGGTCTGGAGCGCCTTCCATCGGCCTTCGCTGGAGTCCCACGTGGCGTTGAAGAGCACATAGTGCGTGTGCAATTGGGGATCCAGAGCGCGGGACGTTCCATGGGTCACCGTGGCCCCCACCACCTCGCCCGTGCGTCGTTCGGAGTCCTGTCGACCCTTCCGAACGCGGGCACCCGCCTCGGCTTCCAGCCGCGTCATCGCAATGCGCGCCGCCTCCTCGTGCGCCGCAATCAGTCGCTGGTCGCCCAAGGTGATGGCGAGGATCGACACGCTCTTCGGAGCCGACACCGTGAAGTCGAAGCACACCCGACGATCCTTCATCCGCTGTCGCACCGTCAGCTTTTCGCCGGTGATGGGGTGGAGGTTGTCGCACAGACGCTCGAACGCTTCCTGGGATAAGCTCGCTCCTGGAGCCAACCCCAACCGTTCACATCCCTTGCCGAACATCCTTACCACCGCCTGATGCCCCTCCGAGTAGTAGTCCGACTTCCCCAGATGCTCCGAGTAATACTGCTTCGCCGTGACTGCATTCTTCTGTGGTCGAGCCGTGATCATCCTGCTCCTTCCCCAGGACCAAATCGCCAGACACCAACCCCTATCTTCGATAGGGAGTTCCTCGGACCGTCAGCTGCCAGGCCAGAGTCCGTGGTACCACTTCGAAACGGTCCCATCCGCCTCCAGGGGAGGCAGCGTTACCTTTCGATATCCCGCCTCCGCGTGAACCAGGATGCACTGGTGCTGGCGGAGTCGGATCAGCAGCTCAGGCAAAGTTGATGTTGCCGCGAAGCCCCTCTTCACCGGCGGCCTCAATCATCCGCAACAAGTGGGAACACTCGGATTGACGAGTCCGTCGCCGATTCAAAACGATCAACCCGGTACCCGGAGCCTCGCCTGCAAGCTCCAGAAAATCCTGACGGTTGCAGGTGATCAGAATGAACCCCTCCCGGCAGGCGTAGTCCCACACATCGACGTCGTCTGTTTGGAATCCAAGAACCTCAGCAACCCGAACGCTGTCGCAACCACGCTGGCGGAGCGCCCAGTCAACCTCCACCGCAACGTCTTCGTCCACGAGGAATCTCACGCGTCCAAATTCGCCGTTTGCTCGGCAATCAATGGCTCCAGTTCAAGCCGGTGGTCTTCGTAGTAGGCGAGGCACTCGTACACCTTGGCGCGTGTCAGGCTGGGGAAGGCCTGCACCACTTCATCGATCGAGCAGCCAGTCCGAATCATGGCCACGACATCATGGACACCGATCCGGGTTCCCTCGACAACCGCGTGTCCGCCTCGAACTCCAGCCTTCCGCACAATGTACCGATAACTGGTCGCGATCATGAGGACAGGTTAGGGCAGATCGATTGCCTCAGGCAATCCCGGTGCCGCGGGCCACTGTTGACCGCAGGACAGCACCTCCGATCCCGGGCTCATGGATCCACGGCACCTGCGCCCCCCGAGTCCTCACGGGCACCTTCACCCCCATCCGTGGTACCACTTCGAAACGGTCCCATCCGCCTCCAGAGGAGGCAGCGTTACCTTTCGATATCCCGCCTCCGCGTGGACCAGGATGCACTCGTGCTTGGGAAGCTGGGTCAGCACCTCGGGCTTCTCGTGGAACTCGTCGACCATCCGCACGCTCACCGAGCGACGTCCGCCATACCGGGAGTACGTCTTCTCGCGCTTGCGACCTCGGCCGATAAACTCGGCGCTCGCCTTGGCATCCAACTCGTCGGACGCCCCGAAAATCAGCCGGTGGCGGAGGTTCAGCGTGAACACGCGCGCCTGATCCACTCCCAGCACCGGAACGAGCGACGTCGTGCTTTGCGTCGCCGCGATCACCGCGACCCGCGCTTCCCGGAGGACATCAATGACGTTGTGATCGCTCATGCCGTGTTCGCTGACGGTCACGAACTGCTGGCACTCATCCGCGACCAGGACGAGGAGGTTCCGGTTCTGTCGCGCCTTCTGGGCAAGATCGAAACGCGCGAGGGCGTGGTTGAAGAACAGGAGCTTCAGAAAGGTGGCCACGAAGCGCCGCTCCGTCTGATAGAGTTGGGGCATCGCCACGCAAACAATCCGGCCCTTGTCGACGTCCCGCATTGAGAAGGTCGAGTCCCGGCAGAACACCTCGGCAATCGCCGGGACGGTGAAGTGCTGAAGGTAATTCCTGACCGTGCCCACCACACCGGCCAACTGTTCCGGCGGTTGTCCCAGGTACTGTTCAAAGTGCTCGATCAACGCTCGGGACCGGAGCCGGGCCATCGCCGCCCGGGTGTCCGACGGGTTCAGCAGCAGGTTGTGAACGTTTTCGAGGGTCACCGGAAACCCCGCCTCGTCGAGGGCCTCCAGCCCCTTTGCGATATGGATCTGGGCCGCGCTGCGAAAGAAGCTCTGCTCGTTCTGGTTCCCCATCGCCACCGCCGTGTCGACGACGCACCGAGCCAGGGTGGAGTACGGAATGCTGCGATCACCGACCAAGTTGAAGCGGTGCCGGATCTCAGCTCCCACCTGCAACAACACGACGTCATCCGCCCGACCGGCATGACGAGCCATCTCGACCACCGTCTCGTGCAGCACCCCTTTGGCATCCACACACAACCCACCAAACCGACGGTCATTCCGGAACAACTCCACCAGAATCGGCACCAGCCCGCTCCGGGTCTTGCCCTTCCCGGTCGCCCCGGTGATCAGCACGTGCTGACAGAGCTCATGAGCCGTCCACCGGAAGCCCTTCAGGCGGACAATGACGGGATCCCGTCGTGCCCGGAGTTCCCGCACCAGCAACGCGCTGCCGATGAGGATTCCGACACCCAACAAAATTTCGGCGGCTGAGGCAGTCATTCTGGGAAAAGTAGGTGGATGCGCAGATGGCGCAGATGGCGCAGATCAACAAAGGGTTGAATCGAAATGGACCTGCACCTGCCAGGTGCGGTTGCCGGAGCGAACCAATATCCGATCCCCTTCTCCGCATCTGCGCCATCTGCGGATAAACGAACTTCAGTTTTCAGGTTCATTCGACGAGTCGCAGTCGGTTCCCAACGACCACCAGACGGCCATTGCCGGATCCGCCTCCGAGAAGCTGATGGGCCAAGGCATCGCCTACGTGTTGATGGATGGCGTCGATCAGGGGTCGGGCTCCCAGCCGGGAGGAATGCCCCGCTTGAACCAGGAACCGCAGGACTTCGACCCCGGCCTGCACGTGCACGCCGCGGCTCGAATGCCATTCCAGAAACCGGTTCAGATGCAGGGCCACCACCCGGATCTGCGTATCCGGATCGAGAGGGCGGAACACCAGCGGAGTCAGGAATCGGGCCACCAACTCCGGACGAAAGTGCCGGTGGATGCTGCGGATCACATGCTTCTCCAGCGTCGCGAAGGGCACATGCTGACGACCCAGGATCTCCGCCGATCCCAGATTCGACGTGGCGATCAGGTAGAGCCGACTCAGGTCCAGCGTCTCGCCCGACGCCAGGGTCAGCCGCCCGACATCCGTCATCGCCATGAGCAACGGCATGAACTCCGGATGCGCCTTCTCCAACTCATCCAACAGCCAGACACCCTTCGACACGGCGTCAAAGGCCTGCCCGAATCGCCCGCGATCCCCTGCCCGATTCCCCAACAATGAGGCGACCGCCTCCGCCGTCCGGAACTCCCCACAGTCGAACCGGTGCAGATGCCCCTCCCCGAAGATCAACTCCGCCAACGCCCGAGCCGTCTCCGTCTTCCCCACGCCCGTCGGCCCGGCAAAGATCAGGCAACGCTCACGTCCGAGCGGCGGAACTGCCCCCATTTCCCGCCGCTGGACAGCTGCTGCGATCCGATCCAGGGCCTGATCCTGACCGCAAACTCGGCTTCGGAGATTCCTGGGAAGTTCACAGAGTCGATCAACATCAACGAGATGTGGGCGAACAAAGACAAGAGCCATAGCGTGGGACGATCAGTCCCCGCATATCAATCCAAGACAACGCGCCGCTTGGTTGCAATACCAGTAACGACAAACCGCCAACTATGCACCAACCGCAAGCATTCAGGTTCGGACTCTGTACCTAACGAAGCAGCAGCGAGTTGGATCATACAGCTCCTCCCGAAAGAACAATGTTCCCCGCTCACGCGCAGCGGCTTGAAGACCGCGAGCAACATCCGGCAAAATCTTCTCTTTCATCAGAAGCCCCGGATCAAGCTCGAGCAGCAACGCAATACCGATTTCACCCATGTAGGGATCTACATCTTTGAACAAGTCAAGGGCCAAAGAAATCGGGACAAGCCGCTCGTTCCCCTCGAAGCTCCTAAACAGACTTTGTGCATAGGGAAGAGGGAGTTCTGTCCAGAAGGGAAGTAGCCTTGTCGCAACCGCGCTCAGAACGCTCGGGGGACATTCGTTCCAACAGGCTATGAGACACTCGGGGTCTTCATTGCTACCTCCACGATAGTGCTTCATCTCCGATTCAAGAAGTGGAATCCCGACACTCAGTAACCAATCAACCGACTCCGGCAAATGGCAACTCTCGATTCGCATTCCGCACAGAGTGCACCACAAGCGTGCCCAGGCGGCATAATACATCTTTGGAACCTTCCGCGCCAACTCCTCCACAACGGCCAAATAGTGAATGCCATTGCACGCAACCAACCGGACAAGAATCGAAATGCGATTCCAGTCGCTCTCATTCATATTTGATGCGGCAGCTAGAGAAATTAAATGCCTATTGAATCGTTCAATGCCAAATTCACCTTCACGCGCACACACGCAACTCCAAAGCTCCAACTCCAAATGTGGAGAAACCAATTCAGATCTGAGCAGACTCTCTACCTGTTCAGGGACTCTGTATCCCTTCCAGTGGCAAAGGCTTCTCAAAGCACAAATACACTCCCACGATTCAGGCCTCGAACACTCCACTGAAAATCGTTTCTCAAGAAGCAGTCTTGCCTCGTTAGTGCCCAATTCTTCCAGATAGTCGTAGCCCTGCCCATAAACATAATATGCCAGATTATTTCGAACAGACAGCCTTTGAACTATGGTGACAGCTCTTGAATCATGAACAGAGCTTAGGTAGTGCAGGCAATTCAGGGCCACATCAAGGCCAATCTTAGTCCTCAGATCCGCTTCCTTCGCAATTTGGTAGAAACGATCTGCAACTAATGGACTCAGGCTAAGACGCAAATACTGTACGAAGCGAGAACGATGCAAGATACTCAGCGCGGAAAGATCAATGGCGAGAAGGTACTGGGAAAGGCTCTCGTTTCTTCCAGAGCCTAGGCACGGACCAACAGGAATATCTTCATTAGTCAAGTTTACATTCTCCATTTCTCGCTGGATTAATCCCTTCTGATAAAAGACCGCATCAGGGTGATATATACAATTGAGAATAACAATCGCAAGCTCGCGCAGAGGATCTGCTCTGGCTGCACTTGGCTGAGGCAAACCCAATCGCTCGCGTACACTGGACGCGTCCAGCCGAGCCCGAACCAAGCCCAGAAAGTACTTAGGATCCAATTCAACCATGACTCGTATCCTTATAACGATATCGCCCCTGTTCAGAATCAAATGCAAAGTACCGACAACATCATGTTCTTCGGCGGGTGACTGTTCTTTAAGCATGAAGCATACCGAATTATATAACTTTAGCCTAAGATCATACCCAAGCAATCCTGTCGTGTCACGGATGCCATACTCCGCACAGATCGGAGCAGCTAGGAACTTTACCTCTCCATACTCGTCCTCTGGATTCAAAAGAGACTTGACCACTTGCTCGAATCGCTCCTTCCCATCGGGTAAGTGATCTCGACAGAGTCCGGCGTAGAATCGCCACAATTCACTCCACTGCGGGTTGAATCGTTGCTTGATTAGCAACTCAGAAACATCCCTTAACGGAAGAAGAAGCATGCCGCATGCCGCGAAGTACTCTTGGAACGTTTGATGGATGAAATAGTGCCAAGCGCCCAGGTCCCACTGAACTACTAGCCGCATCTGACGCCAAGATTCGAGAATGCTGCACGAACTCACCTCGGCTGACGCCAACGTTCGAAGTCTGGTCCGCAGATAGGAGACTGCCTGCTGATCTCGAAATAGTACGTCCGGACCGTGGGTGACACCGGTATCGGTGTAGCGTGCAATGGTGAATTCAGCCAAGAGTAACAAAGCAAGGTCGGCAACCTTTGCGCCTTCCCTTGACGAGTCGCGGCACAACTTATCTACGGCCAGTCCGTACAGATGAGCTCGGCATGTAGCCTGTAGAAAATGGCCAGGACCCTTATCTTCATTAAGGTAGCATAGCAAGGCGAGAAGACACGGATTGCTGGCCATCTCCTGACGCCTTGCATCATCAAATACCCACGATGTATAACTACTTACAAACTCAGGTGAGCGACCTCGAACAGATCGAAACCAGTTTTGGATCATGGCCCTAATCAAGATGTCCGAGAGTGGAACCAGCTCGCATTGTTCAATTCTGCTGAATGGTTTGGCGAAGCCCGCTCGACGAGACGCGAAGACCATTTTGGCAAGCGAGCCTATCTTATTTAGTTGCTCACAGATCAATCCATATGTCGCCTCGTCCGCGCTCACCTCATCAATCCCATCAACCAATACAAGAAACTGATAATGCTGCCGACTCTTGTGTAAAACCCGTAACAATAATTCCCAGTTATCAAACTCCTGTTCCTCCACCCCAACTTGATTTCGGACAAGGTACCGAATTACTGAGAAACTGTCGCTTTTAGCCTCCTGCGCAAATTCCTTGAGACTGATACGGAATGGAATCATCGTTCGGTGTTGGATTCTCGATGCACCCAGTAGGCCTCGCCCAACCTCCTGCAAGAGGTATCGTATCAGAGTAGACTTTCCCGCGCCAGGATCGCCCAGAATCACAACTGGCAAGTTCTCAGCCATGTCAAGTAGCGCCTTAGCATTCATTCGCCCAGATTCAGCAGCCATCCGCCAGCGATGGAAGTAACCATGACTTTTCGGCCTTCTACTACTGGATTGATCGACTTGACCATCACCTGTATAGTCTGACCTCGATTCGCTCGACACGCTTAGGTTGACGTACAATTCGTCCAGAGCGATGTCGGGTACCCCCGGAAAGTAGCTTGGGATGCGGGCTGGCTTCTGGAGCCTTTCCACATATTCGTAGAGAGGTTGCAGGCTGAGCGAGACACCCCCATCCAGCGCCGCGACGCCGTCCTTTACTTGCACGCCCCGCTGGGAGAGGAACTTGTCTACGGCGGCCACGACGGCCGACGTAGCCTCTAAAGGTTTCGGCTTCGGGCCTTGGAGCTTGGCGCGACGCTTTTTCTCCCTGACCCGCCGCTTCGCGAGGGCCGCCGCGTGGTACTCCGCACCGAGTTGCTTGGCGAACCATGTCTTGAATCCCTCTCGATTCCGCTCCTCCGTTGGAAATGCGGAGTACCCATCAAGCGCCGTCGCGAGCGCTGAGATGGCGGTCGCATCCGCTTTTGAGTTGTCCGGGTTCCACAGGTTCTCCAGCGCCTTCCGAAATGCCGGTATTTTGGTG
The DNA here is from genome assembly GCA_002422905.1 of Verrucomicrobia bacterium UBA6176. Classification (GTDB taxonomy): domain Bacteria; phylum Verrucomicrobiota; class Verrucomicrobiia; order Limisphaerales; family UBA9464; genus UBA6176. Next base: position 11,675 of record DITU01000024.1, on the reverse strand, counting down.
TGTCTCCCAGCGAGGAATCCTTCCAAGCACTGGCGGGCAGATCTTTCGAGCTTGTTTGCCGAACCTTCTCCCATCGCCGCCACGACTCTCGTTACGAACTCACGGTAGCCAAGGGCTGGGGTAGGCGTCGCCTCCCTCTGTTCCGGCGTCTTCTCTGTACTGGCCTCTGGAGTGACCTTCTCCACGGCCCAAAGCGTATCTAGCGGGTCACTTCAGCGTCGCGCAAAATCGCGACGCGTCGTGTTTGTGCGCCTTCTCGCGCGTTGCCGCGCCCATGCCCCCGGCTGCTAGCCTCGCATCGCTTGACCCACTGACGTGGTGATCAAGACGAACCGTTCCAGGGCCCTGGGCGGACTCAACCTCAGCAGGAGTCCCGTCCATGAATAGGAAAAAATCGCAGTCGCAGAAATCACGTCGTCGCAAAACAGCGACGAAGCCGTCCGGCGTGTCCTCAAAAAAGGCCACGAAGGGTTCCGTCCCACCCTCGAAGCGTCGCTCAGCCAAACGCGAGAAGGCCTTCCTGGAGCAGGTCGAGAAGATCTACCTCGCCGACAGCAAGAGGCACATCGACGGGTTGAGAGGCATGGGAGTCCGCGATCCCGAAGCGGCCTACCACGACGCTCTCTTCACCATCCTGGATGCGTGCTCCGGCGGGATTCGAAAGCTCGCCTACCTACCCAACCGGCTGAAATGCCGAGTGCTGACCTCCCAGAAGGCTCACTACCGGTATCAGAACCGAGAGGTAGCAGTGTCCGACGAGGACTGGTCTGGCATCGTGGCCAATGACGCGCCGTCCTCGGCCCACGATCTTGCTGTTGAGTTGGACTACCTGTTCGAGCGTCTGGATGCCGACAGCGCGCAGATCCTGAGATGGTTCTACCTCGACCATCGTTCCATCGACGAGATCTCGGCCCTGACCGACAGGCCCAAAAACACGATCAAGAGCGACTTGCGTCGGAGCCGCAGGAAAGCCCGGAAAATTCTCATCGAATTCCGGCTGAAAGAAGACGCCGCCTGCAACCGCCGCTCCTCAAAGAAGGGATGATCCATCAAGCCGCGGCAACGCGTCGTCTCACATTAACATCCCTATGATGAATAATATCATTCCAATCCTCGCTACCGCCCAATTCGTTCCGATAGCCAGCCGATTCCTGGACTTCATCCAGGTCGTCTCGATCCTCTTCGGACTCGCCCTGATCATCGGCGGTGTCTGGCGCCTCACCCGGGGAGACATGGCCGAGGCCATCGCACCGATCGCCGGGGGCTTCTTGCTCTGCCTGGCCGTCGTCATCATCCGCATGTTCGCGGGTTGGATCGGCGTCACCATCTGAACCAGCCCGCAAATGGACAACACGCCACTGCGGATCACCTCAACCCACTCCTCCGAGGAGACGGAAGGCGGACTGGTCGGTGTCCCCTTTCGATTCCTCGTCTGGGTGGTGCCGATGGTTCTCGTGGCCGCCGCGTTGTTCCTGCACCTCGCCGCTCAGCTCGGCACCCTGCAAGCCGCCGTTCGCACCCTGCTTCCGGCGGCCCTTCTCATCCTTGTGATCCGACTGATCCATCGGGCAGGACCCATCGGGTTCCTGCTCGATGCAGTCCGCCAATTGATCCTGGGCGGCAATGCGTCGCCCCTGCCCGCCAGCGGCCATCCGGGAAGCGCCCTCTTCTCCCCGCTCCCGGATGGCTTCATCAGCGATGGACTGGTCCTCTTTGGGGGAGTTCAGGGCCATGCGGCAATGGGCTTCTGGATCGAATTTCCGGATCTTCGGAACAGCTCTTTTGCTGAAAGAAACCGGGCCCAGGAAGTTTGGTCCGCCGTGCTCCGGCTGATCCCGGAGGAATGGTCGATCCAGATCACCGCCATGGAGGATACGCGGAGTCTCGCTCCCGAGCTTGTGGCTTACGGGGAGCACACCCAGACGGTCCGCAATCCCACCTCCCGTGGGCTGCGCAACGCCAATTTCCTTCACCTCTGGCGACAGCTGGAATCCGGGCAACTCCGTCGACGTCGCCTCGCCTTCTTCGTCGGATTCCGCCTGCCTTCAACCGCTCCCACAGACACTTCACTCGCTTCGGCCCACGCCACCTTGTCGAACTGGGGGCAGACCGTCCGGCAAACGCTGGGACGCATGAACGCCCGAACCACGCCGATGACGGACGCGGATCTGATCCATTGCTGGGCGGAAGCACTGGCACCTTCGACTCGACGCCAGCACAACCATGATGCCGCCCAAGGATTCGATCCCACCCGCTCCATCCTCGACAACCTCTGGAACTCGGAGATCCAGGGAGGCCGATCGCCCGGCTTCGTGCTCGATGGCGTCCATCACCTTTGTCTCTGCCTGAAACGTCTGCCGTCGGAAACCTACCTTGGCATCGCCCAGGGCTTGTCCCAGTTCCCCTTCCCCGGAATCAGCGTCACCCTCCAGATCGCACGCATCCCCAAGGAACCCCTCTTGCAAAGGGCGCAGGGCAAGCTCGAACGGATCCATCGTCAGCAACTCTCCAAGCCGAACCCGAGACTCGCGGTTACCCAGTCCCAACTCGAAGCCAAGATCCAACGTCTCACCGCCCTCGGCGTGGCTCCTCTCGAAATGGAGCTGATCGTGGTGGTTCGTGCGGATTCCTCCGCCGAACTCCTCGACCGCGCTGCCGCCGTCAAAGCGGCGATCCATCGGATGAATGGAGCACAGGCCTTCGAGGCGACGCTCCCCGTCTCAACCCGAAGCCTCTTCGCGAAAGCGCTGCCCGGCTGGATGGGGAGCCATCACCAGGGGTACCGGCAGTACATCGAGGACCCGAACGCGGCGGATCTCCTGCCGCTGGTGAGTTCGTTTTCCGGACATCCGGCCCGCACCGAATGCCTGTTCCCAGGAGCCGAGGGTGGACTGGTGAATGTCGTGACCCACCTGGGCGAGGGATCGGGTGCGACGCCGCAAAACCAGGTCGTGGTCGGATTGGCCGGCAGCGGCAAGAGCAGCGTGGTGACCAAGATTCTGGTCGAAACCGGCGACGAAATCGCCTTCACCGCCATCGTCGAAAGCGGGCTGTCCCAGGCTCCCTTCTCCCGTGCCCTGGGTGCCGAACCGATCCTGTTCAAGGCCGACGGACGCCAGACCCTCAACTTCCTTTCCACCCATGGCCAGCCGCGTTCGCCGTTCTTCCTGGCCACCACCTCCGCCGTGGTCGCGCGAATGGTCGGACTTCCGAAGGATGAAGATCGGGCACGGCTGCAGCTCGCCCTCATTTCGCGCGGCACGTCGAGAGTGATGGGTGAACACGCTGAAGAATGTCTCCGTTCCTGGCCCCTGCCCCGACGCGATGCCGTCGTCCGCCACAGCGTCGTGCTTCAGAAGCGCCGTGACCAGTCGCCCATGCCGCTCTCCGAGGCATTCCAACAGTTCGAGGAACTTCGTCGGGTCTCCTCGGATCAAGCCGATGCCGAACTGGCTGCCATCACCGAATCCGAGATGCGTGCCCACGAGTGCGACCACCTGGACGCCTTGCTCGATCTGCTCTTTGCCGGTCTGGCCCCCGAGGAGCATCTCACCCTGAGTGCCCTCAAGGAAGCCTTCGAATTGTCGGACGATGAGGACAGCCGCCGTCTCGCGGTCCTGCTCGAACCCTACTGCCGATCCGGTTCCTACGGTGCCCTCTTCGACGGTCCCACCAACATTGCCCAGAACCCCGCAGTCCAGCACTTCGAACTCGGTCAGATCCCGGAAGCCGCCCGCGACCTCGAAGCCATCGTGGGCTTCATCGCCATCAACTTCATCCGCGACCGATGCCTGTCCCTTCCCCGCTCGCTCCGCAAGCGAGTCGTCATCGACGAAGTCTCGCGCTTCCTGTCCGTGCCCGGTGGTGAGGATATCCTGAGGCAACTTTTCGAGGGCTTCAGGAAGCACAACACCCAAGTCATCATCATCGGCCAACAGTATTCCCGGATCGCCGATTCCCCTATCCGCGCGGCCATCGTCGGCAACACCCGCTCCTGGCTGATTTTCAACACCGGTGACCCCCAGGATATCGCGCGACTCGGCGAAGACATCGGCCTCTCGAAGGTCGCCCAGGAAGCCATCGGGCGCTTCGCACGACCGGACCAGATGTCCGGCCCGAAGTATTCCGAGTTTCTCTACTTTCATAGCAACGATCCCCAACCGATTTGCGGGGTCGCCCGCTATTACCTCCTCCCCACCGAAACTCCGGAGAAAAGCTCATGAACCGAAAACAGCTCCCGCCCCTGTTCCTCCTGTTCCTCGCTGGTTGCGCGAACCTTGAACGGCCCGTCACCGACATGGCCCTCGGCGCTGGCGGAGGATTCCTCGCCAGTGAACTCAGCAACGGTGACCCCGCCATCACCGCGGCGGGAGCCGTGGGCGGGGTGGTCCTTGGCGAGGGCATCCACGCCCTGCGCACTCGTCAGCATCAAAAGGCCTTTGGCGATGGCTACCACCGCGGACGCGCCGATGGCGTCAAATCCATCTACTGGGACCTCGTCGAACAACAGCGGGATCCCCGGTAGTCGCCCAACCAAAACCCACACCCACCTCAATCCGTCCAAACCATGAAGCTCATTCCGTCTGCCGTCCTCCTCGCCGGGTTCCTTGTCTGGATGCCCCTCTCAGCCCAGGGCATCCCGGTCATCGACGCGTCCGCCATCGTACAGGCCATCGAAGCCGTCCGCCTCGCCACTCAGCAACTGGAACAGTCCAAGACCGAACTCGAACGTCTCGGCGATCCCGGTGCCATCAAGACTCCTGCCGCCAATCAACTGCTGCAAAGTCTCGGGCTGATCGGTGCCGGTCGGACCTTGGTCGAGATCCAGATGGAATCCACCGGAACCAATGGCACCACGTTCAACGCTAACGGTCTTTACCGGACACCGACCGAGGTCCTTCAAACCGCCGGTGGAACAGTGGTTCCGCGCGCGGTGGAGGAGTATCGCAAGTACGACGCCGTCGCCCAGTCGGTGAAGACGCTGGAGGATGTCATGTACGACACCGAAGAGCGCCGACAGAGCCTCCGGACACAAATCCAGCAGGCGCTCAAGTCGCTGCAGAAGGCGACCACAGTCGCCGAGGTGCAGAAGCTTCAGGGATTGCTGAGTGCCTTGAATGCGGAACTGGGTGCCGTGGATCGGGAGCGCGATACCGCCCTGAGCCGGGTGGTCGTCCAAGCGACTCTCAACCAGACCGACGCCGCCCGCCAGCAACAGGCGCGACGGGAAGAGACCGAGGCCAGCGTCCGACAGGCCACCGAGAAGCTGGGCACGGCCCTCAAGGTGGATACCTCTCCCATCCGCATCCCCAGCCCCGCCGTGCGATGACACCCTTCGAAACCGCTTTTCCCGGGTTCGTCGAAGCGTGTGCCGCCCTGCATTCGGACCTGATGCCGTTCGCCATCCTCCTCCTGATGATCGGCACGCTCTTCGACCAGGCCCAGTCCAACGGAGCGCCTGCCGAACTCATCAAGGCCTACATCCGCGCGTTCCTGATCCTCCTGCTGCTCTTCAATTCGTCCAGCCTGCTCAACGAAGGGCAGGAACTGGTAAAGAGGTGGGTGGAGCGGAACATCCCGGCCCGACCGGAGAATGTCGCGGAGCGCTACAAGCAACGGCTCCGGGAAGCCCAGCAACTGGGCGACCGGGCCGATGAATCGTTCATACGGCAGGTCCTCTCCGGGGATTGGTACGAGGCGATCATTCTGGCGTTCCTGACCCTCATCTCCTGGCTGGCCATGGCGGTGCTCGCCTTCGTGTACAGCATCCAACGCGCACTGCTCATCGGCTGTTGGGCGATTTCACCCCTGCTCTTTCCCTGTCTCGCGATCCGCCCCCTTTACTGGATCGGCATGCAACATGTCCTTCGGCTGCTGGGAATCATGCTCTGGCCCATCGGTTTAGCCCTGGCAGCCACGTTCACGAGCGGTGTCATCGACACTGTCGTGGGGGACACGTCCTTCGCCGACGCCGCCTTCGGTGAAGCCATCGGGAAAGGGCTCACCGGACTCCTCGGGGTCGGGATCATCGCGATCTGGATCATGGTCTCGACGATCGCCGCTCCAGTCTATGTGCAGCGGTTGGTGACCGGCGTGTCCGGACCGGCCACCGCGGTGTCACGAGGGGGCGAGTTGCTCGGAACCTCCCTGGTCGCCGGGGCTGCGGCGGCATCGAGGCGGACCTGGGTCGCAGCCTCCGCCCTCACCACCACGGCCAGCACGACAACCACCGCTCCATCGGCGGCGGATACCCTTCCGTTGTTGAACACCGCGCAGGTCGCACCCGCCGGACCCAGTCCCTCCGACCCAACGGGAGACCACGCCGCTGCCGCCATCCTCCAATCCCAGAAGGAACCAACCGCATGACACCGACTCCCCAACTCCCCAGTCCCGCCGACCTGACGCCGCCTCCACTGGGCCTGCCGCGTCTCCAACTCTTCCTGGCGGACATGGGACGCGTGGCCCGACTCGCCCTCGGCCTCTGCGTCGGCCAGCTGGTGGTCACCGTCGGAGCCCTCGCCATGGTGATCTACCTCCTGCAGCGACCGATGCTCTTCGTCGTCCTGGACCCCGAAGGGAATGTGATCCCGGTCCCCGGCACTCCATTCCCGGAAGCACGAGAACTCCACGTCATGGAAGCGATGCTTGCCACGACTGCCCTGCTCTCGCGCAATCCCCGCGATTTCGATCAACCGGAATTCCTGCAAGGAATGCTGTCCGCGAAGGCCTTCGCCGAGGCGAAGAAGATGCGCGAGGTCGACGCGCGGGAATTCAACGAGCGCCAGATCCACCAGAAGCCGCAGATCGCCCGCATCGACGCAGTCGCGAATCACCGGGACCAGGTCCAGGTCCAGGTCACCGGGGAAGTCAGCCGATGGGGCTTCCTCCAACAGGCTCCGTTCACGGATTCCATTCCGTTCACCTTGCGCCTATCCCTGCGACACAACCCAGACCTGCTCCGACGCCGTCAACGTCCGTTGGTGATCGAATCCTTCACCCTTCAATATGAAAACACGAAGCCTTGAAACGGCCCTGGCCATTCTCAGCAGTGTCCAGGTCCTCGCCGCAGTGCCGGATCTCTCGGGCATTTTCAGGGGCTTTCCGACGACACCGACGACACCAACCTCCACGACTGCATTGTCCCCTGCTCCTCCGTCTCCCGCTCCCCTGATCAGCTCCAATCATCCCATCCAGCAGATCACCTTGGACCCGCTTCAGGTCATCCAGGTTCCGGTGGCCATCGACCGTCTGACGACCCTTCGATTCCCCAGTCCGGTCTCGGATCTCGCCTCGGCGCTGATCTCCACCGAACCGCATCCAAGCGCCCACTTCCAGATGACCTTTCATCCCGGCGAATCGTTCTTCTCTGTTCGTGCGCTGCGCGCGAACGCCTCCACCACCCTCAACGTCGTGTGGAAATCCCAGACCTTTGTCTTCCACTTCCACGAGTCCGCCAATCCCTGGTTGTCCGTCATCCTTGGTGAACCCGTTCCCATCCGACCCAATCGTTCAGCCGTCCCGAAAACACGCACACTTCCGGCTCAGGCCAACCCGGCCGACAAGTACCTGGACGTCGCCCGGAACCTCGCCTCTCTCCGACGCCAATATCCCCTCAGCATGGCGGACGTGGATCAGATCGAGACGCGGTTCGAGCGGCGCTTCAACGGCGTTGTGGTCCGCATGCCCGAACTCCTGCACTTCAAGACCGATCGCGTCGGTGTCGCGCGCATCGACTTATCCAATCCGGACAACGCGCCCGTGGACCTGGGGCCGAATCCGATCCAACTCCGACGTCAGGGCCAACCGCTGCGCGTGCTCGGCTCGGACTTCGATGGAACGTTGCCTGCCCTTGGCGGACGGATCGCTCTCGTCGCCTTCCAGTTTCCATTGGGCGAAGTCATCCGCGACCCCACCGACTTCCAGATTGTCGTGCCCGCAATGGAACCCACCTCTGCCCGCTCCGGCTCATCCACCCGATCCAAACCGTGAACCTGAAAACAGCAGTTCATCCATCCGGAGATGGCGCACATCTCGCCGATGAAAAGGCGGCAAGGCCGATCCTGACCAGGGCCGCGACTCCACTCTCGGAGAACGTCAGCTCCGCATCCCCACTCCCTCTGAATCTGCGTCATCTGCGTCATCTGCGGATAAACCTCCCCTCCCCGGCATGAAGCCCATCGATATCCTCGATCGTCTCCGCTCCAGGAATGGACTGATCGCACTCACCCTTCTCGGGGGTTGCGGCTTCGGGTTGGTACGACTCCTCGTCGGCGCACGCGCACCCACGGACGTTCCCCTCTACCAGAACACCAATGATCGTCCGGCCACCTCGATCGTCCGCGATTTCGTTCCCGCACGAACCTTCCTGCCCAAGCTTTCACCCGCAGCACTCCCGCCCCCTTCGCCCGGGACGCCACCCCTCTCCCCGCTGAACATCCACGTCGCCCTGCCCGCCGATACCAACCCGCCCGCGCTGTCGGTGTTCGCACCAGCAGGCCGCCTGATCCGGGCCGTCACCGTCAACGCGATTGATTCCGCCAACACCGATACCCCGCTCATCGCGCTGGTCACCGACCCGCTGTGGTTCGACGGCGAAGAAGTCATCCCCGCCGGAACCGAGTTGCATGGCCGCGTCAGCAACGAACGCCTGCGCGACCGCATTGTCGCCAGTGGACCGTGGACCATCGTGTGGCAGACCGGCGAGGAACTGACGGTGAACGGCATCGCCCTCGACCGGGACGACAACGACCTCGGACGCTGGGGCGAACGCGACGGGTCTGCCGGTCTCACCGGGCAGGTCATCCGCACCGACAACGCCGCTGAGATCAAACTGTTCGCTTCGACCTTCATCGCCGGAGCATCCGGAGCCTTTCAACAGACCCAGAACACCGTGTTCGGCCCGCAGCTCCTTGGCACCGCGCGCAACGCCGCCATCGGCGGCGGAAGCCAGGTCCTGAACCAATACGCCCAACAGATCGCCGAAAGCATCCGCCGCGACGGCTTCTTCGTCCGCGTCCCCGCTGGAAAACAGATGTACCTCTACCTCACCCACACCCTCGACCGCGCCCAGGGAAAAATCGGCAACCTGCGCGTCGACCTCCTCGCTCCGCCTCCCGCCGCGGGCCTGGAGACCGGAAGTCATTGAACCCCGCACCCGTTCAAGAAAGGGACAAAGAGAAGTACGCCTGGATCGCCGATCGCAGTGCTTCCGGTGTGAGGCTTCCTCCCACGGTGTTCCTGATCGAACTGAGTATGGCCGGCCACTCCGCCGAAGCATCCGGGAAGGCGGACACGAACGTCGTCAGATCCGCGCGAATGACCTGGGGCAACTCCACTACAAAATCTCCCCGAAGCGTGGCTGCCAGGCGGAAGACATCGGCGCGATGCTTGGCAATGTCGCGGGCGTCGATGGATTCACCCCTGAGTTTCCGAGTGCTGAGATCGAGCCATGCCTTGGCCTTGAGAGGAATCAGCGCCGTGGCATTGGCATAGGCAATGCCGTCGTGGGATTCCTGCTGCTGACGAATCAGGGCATGGTAATCGGCATCGACAAGAATTGCCGACAAACTATGCGGCCCCTCCCCGACCGGGATGGGCACAATGGTCTGGTCGGAGGCCAGCGTGATTCCTCCCGGAAGGCGGCTGAAGATCTCCAGCATGGAAGGGAATCGCCCGTCCCGTGGTTTTGAGAATCGATAGAGTATTGCAGGACCGCCTTCACTCCGTTCGCGGACTTCATAGCCGCCCTCGGCAATAAAGGCGCGCATGGCGAAAATGAAGGCTTCATCCACAGCTTCCAGAATCAGCACGATGTCGAGATCCCGCGTGGCCCGAAAGCTCATGCCAAGGCGGCTGAACCATTCATCACAGGCAGCTCCGCCGATCAGCACCAGAGAACCCGGAAAGCCCCGGAACCGCTCTCGAAAAATGTCGATGCCCTTGACCATCGTCAGTGGGGCAAGGCCTTATCCAGCACGGTCTGGAGCTGTTGTTGAACGCGGTCGTCGGCGTGATCTCGCAAGCTGAGGATGAGCGAGAGCGGGTCCACTCCGGGGCCATCACTCAATAGGGTTGGACTGTAGTTCCATTCCTCCACGCGAGCGTTGGATTCCTCAGGACCCTCCACGGACCGTAGGGTTCCTCCTTCGATCCCGGATCGAAAGTCATCCCGAGCCAGCGCCCAGGTTGGGATTGGATCGTCTTCCACCAGACTTTCGCGACTCAAGGCCGTGAAGCCTGCTTCCAATGCCGACGGTTCCGGTCGATCCCAGTGGACCCATTGAGACTTGCGCGTCGGACTGGTGAAGAGCGGTTCCGCCATCTGCCAGAGCGCGCGACCACTGGCGGCAAACTCCACCACCACCGACCGTCCTACCCGTGCCGTCCGGCAAAGGTCGTTGGCCTCCCACTCGTCCTTCACCCGGGTGATCATCATGGCGGAGTAGCCGCCGATCCGGGCGATGTCCCGCAACGGGAGTCCCTGAAGGGGTTGTCGCAAAAGGTGGTAAAGCAGGAGGCATTGCGCTGCCGGAGTCATGGCCTCGCCTGATTTCGTGGCCGCCCCCGCGAACCGCTCACGGAGGTCTACCATCATGAAGGGCATGAAGAGTTGGCTGCCCGGCACGATAAAGGGCGTGCCGGTCCGCACCATTCGGTTCCGAGCGTAGGAAGCGACCTCGGGTACCACCAAAGTGACGGGCTCCGAAAACTCCCTCGCCATCGCTTGCGCATGCGCCGCGCATTCCGCCGGGGACCCGGTCTCCGCCTCTGACACCTCCAGCGCCAGCAGGCAGTCCCGGTCAAAAAGCCTGAGCCTTCGAAGCTGATAACGCATCCGCAGAAACAAGGGCAACCGACTGCCCGCTTTTCGCGGGGGCTCCCGCAGAACGACTGCGCTCCCGGTGATCGTCTCCAGGTACTCAACCAAGCGTTGTTCCAGCGTGCCCATTTGAATAAACCGCAGGCGCCACAATAAACAGACTCGGTTTATCGTGCAACCGTGTGTTATCGTCGCACACCCCGCACGAGCCTGCCCGCGACAAAAGCATCCCTTCGCACTGTGGAACCTGAGCTGGGAATCGGACGCCCACCGATTGACGTCGACGCTTTCTACACGGACAGACAGTTCCCCGACCCTCAGCCCACCTGTTCCCCTCGCTCCACCGTTCCGGAAGAAATCTGCTCTTTCACTGCACCCTATTGGTTAGCGCCGCGGGATATGGTAGAAGCGACCTGTAAGGTTGTTTAGTGAGGTTCAATGGAAAGCTCCACCTATATGCAAAAACCCAAGGAAAAGCCCGTGCACGAAGTGCGCCTGGGCTCGATCAAGGCCGCCATCTGGCGGAACGAAACGGCCACGGGGCCACGTCACAACGTGACCTTCAGCCGCATCTACAAGGATCGCGAGGAGGACACCTGGAAATCGACCGACAGCTTCGGACGGGATGATCTCCTGCTCGTTGGCAAGGTCGCAGACCAGGCCCACACGTGGATCATGGAACAACGGTCTGATCGGGAAACCGGCTCTGCCGACTGATCCATCCCACGCTTCCAGAAAGGTTATACGGCTTTCGAGGACTTGAGCCCCAATCAATCCTCACCTTTTCCCTCCCTCCATCCCCCTCTCCCTCCAATCCCGCACGCCATGGAACAAGAACCTCGTCCGTTCAAGTCCT
>DITU01000038.1 GCA_002422905.1 Verrucomicrobia bacterium UBA6176 | reverse complement strand
TGCGGCTTTGCGTGAGACCTCTTCCCTTCTCTCTCCCCCAATCATCCCACGGAGCGGCGACGTTGGGTCGGCGTCATGGATCAATCCGGCGAGTGAACCTCGCCGCTCCAGGACCCCCTTTTTCTTCTCCGCGTGCTCAGCGCCTCTGCGGGAAACCTGCCTTCGTCCCTTTCCTTTTTCCTCACGCAACGGCGCAAAGGCGCAACGTCTCGCAGAGGGTCAAGGGGACAGGCTCACCAGACCGGAGTTTTTGACCACGAAATACACGAACCACACGAAAGGGAGGGGACATGATTACCGTCCCCCTTTCTGTGTTCTTCGCGTTCTTTGCGGCTTTGCGTGAAACCTCTTCCTTTTCTCTCCCCCAATTACCTGACGGAGCGGCGACGTTGGGTCGGCGTCATGGATCGACCCGGCGAGTGAACGTCGCCGCTCCGTGGGCAGGGATTCCATTCCTGGCGTGCATCCGGCTAGTTTCGCATCGCAATGCGCCGTCTCCACCTCGCCTTCGGTTGGCTGTTCCTGGCCGGGTGGACCGTGGCCCGGGCCCAGACGGTGGTTCTGCAGGAGCCCAATCCGCGCGTCGTCCGACTCCTCCCGCTGGCCACGGAATCCCTGGTCCCGTCCATCCGCACCATTCCCCGGCTCCGCGTTCCCGCCCTGGATGTCCGATCGGGCCAACCGTTGGAGTTCGGGCATCGGGTTTTTGTGCGGGCACACGGGACGCGGGGTCTGGCCCAGCTTCTGGCCACACTTCCCCACCCCATCGTTCGTCGGCCCGACCATCGATCCGCCGTGCTCGCCTGCCCGTCGGCTACGGATGCATTGGAGTTGGCTGCGGTGTGGGCGACGGATCCGCGGGTGGAGATGGCTGCGCCGTCGTGTCGTCGGTTCAATGCCATCCTCCACTCGGCCTGGGGAGCGGCGCCGGACGACCCGCATTTCCATCAACAGTGGTATCTGGACCCCCACGCGGGTCGACTGGGAGCGGCGCAGGTTTCGGCGGGTATGGAATTCCGAGCTGCCTGGCCGCGATCCACCGGTGAAGGGGTGGTGATCGGCTTCTACGACGACGGCATGGACGCCACCCATCCGGATCTACGCGAGGGGTATTTGCCGGAACTGGCCCGGAACTGGGTGACGGGTTCGACCAGTGGCGCGCATTCGACCCGATTCCAATACCATGGCACGGCAGTGGCCGGCCTTGCCGCCGCCCGCGCCGGCAATGGCATCGGAATCAGTGGCGCGGCACCGGGCACCCGTTTCACCGCCAACGTCATCTTCGATGCCGCCTCGAACCTTCCTGAATCCGACGACCTGGCCCAGGCGTTCGAGCATCGGACCGACCTGATCCCCATCCAGAACCACAGTTGGGGCAACGCCGACCTCGACTTCCTCGAATCCTATCCGGTGGAACGCATCGCCCTCTCCAATGCCGTCCACCTGGGCCGGGGCGCCCTGGGAACCGTCCTCGTGCGGTCGGCGGGCAACACGCGGATCCGCAGCTATCTGGGACGACGCGGCGTGGGCGACGCCAACCTGGACGCCTTCGGCAATGAACCCGGAGCCATCACCGTGGCCGGGCTGCGTCGAAGCGGATCCGTCGCCTCCTATTCCGCGCCTGGCGCGTGCATCCTGGTTGCGGCGGCCGGGGGCGAGACCAGTGAATCCTCGCAGCTCTTCACCCTGGACCCGGTGGGCGACAACGGAGCCAACAACATTGCGGCGGCGGGTCGCGAGCTCAGCGATTACATCTATGGAACCCGCAGTTCCGCCGGCACGTCATTCGCCGCCCCGCTGATCACGGGAGTGGTGGCCCTCATGCTCGATGTCCGACCCGAGCTCCATCTCACCGATCTCCAACGTCTGCTGGTGCTGTCCTCGTATCCGGTGGACCTGACCGATCCGGATCTTGCGACCAACCACGCTGGATTGGTGGTCAGCCACAATGTCGGCTTCGGCAGTCCGCATCCCCAGACCGCCGTGGATCTTGCCGCCGGCTTTCTCCAATCCCCTGCACCGCGCTCCACCGTCCTCGCCCGACACACCGCGTCGGTTCCGATCCCGGACGCCGGCCTTCGCGTTGTGGTTTCCCTGCCGGATCAACCGGATGCCCTGTCCTTCCCGGCGGCGGGAGGGACGGGACGCCATCCGGATGAACCGACCCCGGACCTTGCGTTTGTGGATGCGGGGATCGGGGCCGGGCCAATCGGGGTACCGGTCGGAGGCGCGGTGGCATTGCTCCAACGACAACCGAATGAACCGGTCGACAAGATCGGGTTCGCGGCGCAGGCCGGGGCGGTGGCGGCGGTGATTGCCAACACCGATCTCGACAACCTCCCGTTCCTGATGATGGCGACGGATGCGGCGCGGATTCCCGCGGTATCGGTGGGTCGATCCAGTGGGGAACAGCTCCGTCAACTTGCGCTGACCGAGCCCGGGGCACGGCTTCGATTCGAGATCCAGCCGGCGCGCGTGGCTTTCGAGATCACCAACACCCTTTCCCTCGACTGGGTGCAGGTCCGGGTCCGGATTGAACATGCGCGCATGGGCGACCTCCGGATCACGCTTCGTTCGCCTTCGGGCACCCGGAGCGTCCTGCATCGGTCCGGCACCCAGACGACCGCGCACATCGGGGAGTGGTGGTATTCATCCAAGCGCCACCTGTTTGAACCGAGTGCCGGTACATGGACCCTGGATGTCTCGGACCAGGCGGCCGGCATCGAGGGATCGTTGGTGGAAGCCGATCTCGTCCTGCACGGCATTCCCATCACCGATTCGGATCGGGACGGACTGGACGATGACTGGGAGCGGGAGCAGTTCGGATCGTTGGAAGCGAATGCGGGTGAAGACCCGGACCAGGACGGATGGAGTCACGCAGCGGAAGCGTTCCTGGGAACGGATCCGCGGATATCGGATCGACCGACGTTGGCCGCGATCCATGTGCTGCCGGGGGAACCGGTGCGGATCGATTGGCCGACGCTGCCGGGGATTCCGGTCGGGGTGGAACAGGCGACGGATCCGACCGGGCCGTGGACCCGGCTTGGCGCCCCCAGCTTCCCCGGCCGGCGCGGCGTCTGGAACACGCCGGCCAGTCCGGGGCGGGAATGGTTTCGGATCCGAACCCTGTGAAGCGGATCGGGCCTATTTCCCGGCCGCCCAGAGGAGGGCGTTGGTCAACATGGCCTGGTAGGCTGGATGGCTGTGTGCAACGCCGTCGTGACCCAGGGTGATCGCCGCGATGCGGGCATTGGGATGTTTCACGGTGAAGACGATCGGGTAGGTCTTGTTCTTCTGTTTGGAGAAGGCGGTTGCCAAGACCTCGATCTCGGATCCGGCGGTGTCGGGTTCGAACCAGTACAATTCGTCCGAGACGGTGAACTTCGCGGGGACACCCTTCATGAGGGGATGATTCGGGGCGGTGACCGTGACCTCGAACTCGCCGTAGCGATCGTGACCGCGGGCGCCGCCGCCGGCGATCTCGCGATTGTAGACCGGCCAATCCCGTTCCCAGTTGTACCAGAGGGACGGATGGACCAGCAGCATGCCCTTGCCCGAACGCGCATGCTGGATGACGGCGGTGCGGGTGGCGTCGTCGGTGAAGGGCTTGTTGTTGCTGAGGTAGAGGACATCCACTTCGGGCAGCACGGAACCGAGTCCGCCGGTGATCTCGGTATAGTTCACCGAGGCCTTGCCGGTGGCCTTCAGGGTGGCGGCATCGGCGAGGTTGAAGAAGCGGTTGAAGTCATGGGAGGAACCGCCGCCGACGATCAGGGTCTTCAGGCCTGCACCCCATTCGAATTTCGGGGCGACGGGAACCGCAGCCTGGGGAGTGGTCAGGGGTGACAGCAGGGCACCTTCGTCGCCGGGCATTTCCGCGGTGATGCCCACGTAGGTGGCGGCGACGAGGTTGTTGTAGCTTTCCAGGGTGATCTTCTCGACCACACCGCGCCCCTTCACGAGCTTGGTGAACGCGCGCACCTGACGTCCGCCGGCGGCCAGGTCGGGCACCGCCTTCGATCCCGGCACGTCGTTGCGACCCACGTAATCGGCGACTTCAACGCCGTTGCGGATCACGATCTCCTCGCGGGAACCGTCGGCGAAATGCACGAGCACCTTGGTGACCGGCAATCCCTTGGTGTCCTCGCCGCCGTACGGATAGGCCCAGCCGCCGACACCGCCGAGGAAGTGCAACCGGCCGATCGGCATGCCGACCTTGATCTCCACCTTGTCGGTGTAGGTGCGGGCCATGGCCTGGGTACCCTTCAACACCAGCAGATTGTTCCCGGTCGGGCTCTTCTGCGGGCTCAACACATCGAAGGGCACATCGCCCACCTTGATGGTGCCGGTGCGACGGAACCGGATGCTTTCGTCGCGGGATTCCTCGCTGGCATAGATGCCGCGGGTGTTGCTGACGTTGAACACGCCGGTCATGTCGAGGATGCGGAACCGGGCTTCGTCGGCGCACAGGTAGGTCAGGAGATCGCGCAAGCCCTCGGCGCCGAGCTGTTCGAAGCCTTCGGGCATCAGGGAAGTGCCCGTGGCGGTCCGGCTCTGGATGTTGTCCTTGCGGATCGTGTAATCGCCGGAGGCATCGCGCATGAGCACCTCTGCGTTGTTCTCGCGTTCGACCACGCCGTTGTAGGTGAGGTCATCCTTGGTCTCGATGGAGACGGCGATGAAGTTGGGTTCGACCACGCGATTGGGATCGATGATGTGGACGAGGAGATCGGCCGGGCCGTGGGCGCCCATGCCGGTGAGGTTGGGGGCGAGGTTGCGGCCCTCTTCCTTGAACACATGGCAACCGGCGCAATTGGCGGTGTAGAGCTTCTTGCCGTTCTCGATGTTCCCGACCTTTTCCACTTCAGGAATGAAGCGGGTGATCAACGCCTCCTTCTCCTTGGCCTCAGGCCCCTTCAATTCCTCGAACACCGCCACCGCACGGGTCGCCACCGCCTTGTCGGCATGGGTGCGCAAGCGGTGCTGGAATGCCGGCCCCAACTGGAGCAGGGCGATCTTCTTTTCCGACAACGCCTGCACCAGGGCCATCGTCCAGTCGGTGCGCTTCACGATCGCTCCGAACAGGTTCTCCTGAAGTTCCTGGGGGACCTTGGTGTAAGCCGAGATCAACTGTTCGCCCGCGCCCGTTTCCGGCGTGGCACCCAAGGCGTCGATGACGCGCCGTTGCAATCCGGCCGAGACATTCGCCCCCAGCAGACCACCCACCGCCGGGATGATTTCGGCATCCAGTCGGCGGACGCCGAGCAGGTTCACGGCGACTTGCGCCCGTTGGTCATCCGGAGTGGCCGACTCACCCAACCGGGCCCGCAACCCGGCAATGACCGGCTTGAGATCGTTCGCCAGGGTGTTGTCCTTGTCCCAACGCGCCACCAGCGGCAGCACCGCTCCCGGCAATCCCGGCCGTGCGGAATTCATCAACGACTTCAACGCCGCCTGCAGATCCCCGGTCCAGGCCGGGACGACCTCGGGCTTCAACGTCGCCGCCAACACTTCCAACGCGGACTGCTTCAACGCATCGGTTGAGGCCGGTTGCCGCGACAGCATCGCCACCACCGCCGCCGCCTGGTTGGCATCCTGTCCATTGGCGAGGACACGGACCACATGACCGGCGAAGTCGGCGAGGAAGGCGGGGTCGGGGGACGCCAACGCGGTTTCGAGGAACATCACGGGGTCATTGGCCGCGACACCGAGTGCGGCGGACTGGAGATGCTTGTCCTTGAGGCTGGGCCACAGGGCGACGATTTCGGTGGCGAGTTCGCGGGAGGTATCCAACTGGCCGAGCGCGAGCAGGGCGTTGAGCTGGACGCGGGCATGTTCGGAGCGCAACGAGGCACGGACCGCTTCCCCGATCGGGCCTGAAGAACGTCCAACGCGCGCCTCGGCAACCACGCGCAGGGCGTTCTTGCGCAGGACAGGGTCGGCATCGGTCAGGCAGGCGACGAGGTTCTGCTGGTCGATGCGACCGACATTGTGGAGCACCCACAGGGCGTGCATGCGGGTGAGGGCCGGGCGATTCGTATGGACCGCATCGAGCACGTTCATCAGGGCATAGGACCAGGGTTGTTCGCTGAGCAGACGATGGGCGGTCATGCGCACCCAACCGTTGGGATGTTCCAGCATGCGGACGACTCCGGCCGGATCCTTCACATCGAAGCTCCACTTCGGCAGGGCCTTGGCCTGCTTGTGCTGCACCCGCCAGACCCGGGTGAAATGATGATCCCGATCCGGACGGGTGGCGGCATTCCGCGCCCCGTGCGCCGGCCCGCGGGTGTCGTTGTGGATCGCGGCCTGGTTGTAGAAGTCGACGATGTACAACGCGCCATCCGGACCGATGCGCTGGTGGATCGGCCGGAACCAGAGATCGGACGAGGCCAGGAATTCGGTTTCCTCCCGACCCGATTCCTTGGTGGCCACGAAGCTCACGCCCTTGGGGGTGAGCAATTCATTGTGGACGAGGCTCATGGTCGTCTCGGAGACGAAGTGGGAGTTGTTGTAACGGTCCGGCCAGGCGCCGCCGGTGTAGATCGCGCTCCCGGCCGCCGCCGTGAAGGCACCCACCCAGTCGATCTGCACATAGGCCGGCCGGGTGTGTTTCACGGCCGGAAAGATCTTCTGGTGGTCCGGCGCCACATGCGAGGTGCGCACCCCGCCGACCGACGCCTTCGCCAACGCCTTCTCGGGCATCACCACATGGAGGAAATGTTCACCGCAGGTGGCCGTGGTGTAGAACACTTCGCCATCCGCACCGAAATCCAGGCCCCACGTATTGCACGAACCCGACGCATACTGCTCGATCGCGGATCCATCCGGCCGGAACCGGATCACCCCGGCGGTGATCCGACCGAAATCCTTCTTGCCGTCGGCTGACTTCGGCGAACCGGCGCTGTACCCCACCGCGCCATAAACCCAGCCGTCCATGCCCACCCGGAAATTGTTGATGACGGCATGGGTGTCGAAGTTCCCGAACCCGGTGAACAGCGTCACCTTTTCCGAGCCTTCGACCATGTCACACACCCCGTCGCCGTTGGTATCGCGCAACCACAGGATCTCGGGCGCCTGGGCGACGATCACTCCGTCCTTGTGGAAGACGAGGGAGGTCACCAATTCGAGGCCTTCGGCAAACACGTGCTTCCTGTCCATCTGACCATCCCCGTTGGTGTCCTCCAACCAGGAGATGCGGTCGCGGGCCGGGCGATCCTCCTTGTCACCGGCTGGAATGACCCCGGGATTCTTCACCGACCACGGCGCCACCGGACGGTCGTTGCGGTTGATGGTGCGGCCGCCGGGATACTCGGGGGTTTCGGCCACCCAAAGCCGGCCTTTGGCGTCCCAATCCATCGAGATCACCTTTTCCACCAGCGGCTCGGACACCACGAGACTGGCTTCGAATTCGGGATGAAGGTTGAACTGCGCCAACGCCTTTTGCGGCGTTGAAGGACCGCCTTCCGGATACTTCAAAGCCGCCAGTTCCTCCGGACGACACAGCTCATCCGCATTCTCGCGTCCGCCCGCCCAGGCGATCGACCGCAGCACCATCGCCCGGTAATGGGGCGTCTGGAACGACACGTATTCGTGGCCCGGAAGACTGACGATCGAGCGATAGGGTTTGCTGCCGCCCGGCCAGGTCTTCTCGTAGGTCCAGACCTGGGGGGCGATCACAAACACCGTGTGGAAACTCGTCGCCAAAACGTTCACGTCCGGCGCCATGTCGAGGTCGTAATAGATCTCGTCCTTCCAATCGAAGTTCGAGATCCCGCGGGTGACGGGATGATCGGTGTTCACGAAGTACACCCCGACCTCACCCTCATACCACTTGGTCGGCTTTTCACCGTCCCAACGCCAGGCACCGCCCATCACCTTCTTCGCCCATTCATGCTGGTCACCCGACACCACGCCGTCGTGCAACACCACCAATCCCCCGCCCCGCTGGAGGAACTTCTCGAAGGCCGCGCGTTGATCGCCCACCACCTTCATCCCATCGGCCGCGAAGATCACCAGGACATCGGTGTTCTCCAGTTGTTGTGCGGATGGAAATTCCATGGCGCCGTCCACCTTCGCCCCCCGTTCCGCGAGCAACCGCGTGTAGTCGCCCAGAAAGCGGGGATGATCGTGCTGACCGGGTCCGTGGGTCTTGACCCCGGCCCGGATGAAGACTCGGAGTGGATCGGCCCCCTGGACGGCAAGGGCCATCAGGCCCGCAATCAGGAGACCCCAGGTGCGCAATATGGACTTCATGATCATGGCAATGCTCGCAACAAACCGTGCCCCGCAACCGCGGACCGGCCAAACCAAATCATGGCCGGATGCGCTGCAAGGGATGAATCAAACCGTGCTCAACCCGCCCGTCCCCGGCCATGCCATTCCGCCACGCAATGCTATCGCGGATGCACGTCCGCCGGATCCCCGTAGGCTTCCACCAACTGTTGTTGCATCCGGCGTTCCCCCGCCGCACTGGCAAACCAGACGGTCAACCCGGCCACATTGATCGCCGCCCACATTCCCACCGCGATCAACCACAGGAACCAGAGACCGCCCGACATCCACTCCCGCACCCGCCACAACGCCAGCACCGATGCCCCCGTCCACACGACGCAGAAATGGAGGGTGAACCCGTTGAAGAAGGTCCAGCGACCGCCCAACGGCAATCCGCTCAGCTTCGGCCGTGCGTGCGGATAGAAATACTCGGCCTCCAGTTCGCTCGCGATCAACACCCGTTCCCCCAGCAACCGGTTGATCCGCCCCTCCAACGCCCGGGCATGCACCCGGGCAAAGTCACATTGATGCAGGAAGAACGAGGCCGTGACTCCCGTGGTGATCAGACCCAACGGAATGGCCAGCAGGCTCACCATCAGACCATCCCGGAATCCGAACCACACCCCCAGGGTGCTCACCAGCAACAGGACGAAGAACTTCCGGTTGTAGGCGTACTGCATCCCCCGCATCCGCTCCAACTGCCGGGTCCACGCGTCGTACTGCATCCGTTCAGCATCGGTCATCACACGTTGCTACCCCGGATTCCCCCGCATCTCAACCCCACCCGCCATTCCGACACGGCCCCTGACCGGAGCGGCGACGTTCGCTCGCTGGAAATGCGGAGGTGGGAAAGCGTGGTGGGAAGCCAACAAACCGTTGGCGTCCGTGCCCCGGATCCCTGGCGGGGTCCGGGTCCTCCCGGGCCCGGATCGAGAGATTGTCTGGGAAACCCGTTGACGTTCTGAAATGGGCATCGCTATTTTGCGCGCCCGCTACAGTTCCAGAGTAGCTCAATGGTAGAGCACGCGGCTGTTAACCGTGTGGTTGTAGGTTCGAGCCCTACCTCTGGAGCCAATTCAGCGTTTAAGAATCGCGCCNNGACCTACGTCCGACCTACGTCTGATACCTGGTTGGTTTCTTTCACCCTCGGAGCGGTTCAATTCCCCATGCGCATCTGCAAGCCAGACCACAAAGGGAGGGTGAACCTGGGAGATCTCGTCTCCCATGGGGATACCTGGGGAATCGAGTCTTCGACCAAGGACAGTATCCATCTCGTCCGGATGCAGCCTCAAACGCGGAAACGGAAGATGACCTTCATGCAGCACATGGACCGGCTCCGTGAACACGGTTTCCAACTCCCCGACCGCGAACCATCCCCCGTGAGGATCCCCGAGCTGTGACCTACCTTGCCGACACCAACCTGGTTTCCGAGCTGACCAAGGCCAAAGCCGTCCCTGCCGTCGTGCGGTGGATGGAATCCAATGCCGACGAAGTGGTCATCAGTTGGGTCTCCGTCGCCGAACTGCGGGCCGGGATCAAGATGTTGCCGCCTGGGAAGAAGCGGGACGTGTTGCACGAGGATATCGAGGCCCTGATTGCCGACTACTACCACGAGGACCTCGTGCGCCTGCAGGAATCCACCGCCGCCCGGTTTGCTGAGTTGGTGGCGCGCCGAAGGTCGAAGGGTGCTCCGTACCATTTCGCCGATGCCGTCATCGCCTCGATTGCATTGGATCGGGGGCTGAGAGTCGCCACACGGAACACCAGCGACTTCCCCGACGTGCCCACCGTCAACCCTTGGGACGAGAAGCCCCTGCCCGCGACGGCGAGGGCCATGAAGGGTAAACGATCGGGCATTGCACCCGGCTACGGGAGCGCCGGGCAATGACGCCGGCACACTTCTTCAGGCCGCCTCCCGTACGGCTTGCCCGATAGCTGGCTAAAGTCTCGTCAGGACGCCAACCGGTCGGGCAGGCTTTGCCCGTGAAGTTGCAGCAAGGACAGGTCTGGAAGGCGGGAGAGCATTACCTGCGGATCGTGCGACTGGACCGTCTCACGGTGGATTACAAGCGGATCAAGGACATGGAATCCGGCGAAGGCACCCACATCGCCGCCACCAAAAAGGAGTTCTGCCGCCTGCTCAAGGGCGCTTCCCTCCTCGAATCCTCCGCTCCGTTCCCCACCGGGCGCTGATGCTCCGATCCTTCTCCTCCCGGTGAACCTTCCCAACAAACTGACCGTCTCGCGGTTCGCCCTCACCGGCCTGTTCCTCGCCGTCCTGTTCTCACCCCTGCCCGGCAAGGAAACCGTCGCCCTCGCCCTCTTCAGCATCGCCGGCATCACCGATGCCCTCGATGGCCGCATCGCCCGGTCCCGCGGACTCATCACCAACTTCGGGATCCTCATGGATCCGCTCGCCGACAAGATCCTGACCTGCTCCGCGTTCATCGCCTTCGTCGAACTCCGCCGCATCGAGGCATGGATGGTCGTCATCATCGTCGCCCGCGAACTCGCCATCACCGGCCTCCGTCTCCTTGCCGCCTCGCGCAACGTCGTCCTCGCCGCCGAAGGATTCGGCAAGCACAAGACCATCTCCCAGATCGTCGCCATCGTCGCGATCCTGGTCCTCATCAGTCATCACCAGTGGGCCGGTCTTGGCGAATGGATCTTTGGTTGGCCCATCGCCGGCAAACCCTGGATCGAACACTTCGCTGAACTCTCCCAGTGGGTCGCCGTCGGTCTCACCCTGCTCAGCGGGGGAATCTATCTCTGGCGCAATCGCGAACTCTACATGCGCGAAGTCTAAGCCACCGCCCACATGTCCCCGGCTGATCACGTCCTGCTCTGGCTNNCTTCTCCTCCTTCCCGGCAGTCCCACCTTCTATTTCAGCGTCACCCTCCTCACCACCCTCCTCGCCATCCCCGTCGCCACCCGGGCCGGTCGCCTGCTCAAACATCCCGATTCCCCCTCGGTCGTCATCGACGAGATTGTCGCCGTGCCCGTCGCCTTCTCGGGTTACGCCCTCCACTGGATGCTCGCCGGAGCCGGTCTTCCGCCCCTTGGTTCCATCGCCCACTGGTGGCCCGCCCTGCTCGCCGCCTTCCTGCTCTTCCGGCTGTTCGACATCTGGAAACCCGGGCCCATCGGGCGTCTCCAGGATCTTCCCGAGGGTTGGGGTGTTGTCATCGACGACTTCGCCGCCGCCTTGGTTGCCGCCCTGCTGCTGGCAATCGGCACCCGGATCGCGTTCTTCGTTCGTCTGGCCGTGAATTGACCGACCGAAGGTTGTCCGCGTGCGAACCGCCCGCACCTCATTCGGG
>DITU01000124.1:2293-33839 GCA_002422905.1 Verrucomicrobia bacterium UBA6176 | reverse complement strand
CGCCAACAACTTCGGGATGCACGGTTTTCCAACCCAGTCGAAATCAACCCCCATCACTTCGTCATCGCCGGTCGCGGACGCGGTTTGTGGAACGCCAACACATCCGTCTGATGCCGGTGCCCCGACCGCGTCGGTCCCACGTCTGAATCTCCAAACACCGGGCTGTCCAACCGATCCGATGGTCGCCCCGTGAGGATCTCTGAAGTCAGATCCGCCACCGACTGCAACACCCGCGTCGGTTGGTACACATAGTCCGACAGATTCTCCATCTGGGTGGAGCCGGTCAGCACCAGGTAACTTCCCAGGCCCGCTTCCACCGCTCCCCGGATGTCCGTCTCCATCGTGTCCCCAATCATGATGACCCGGTCGACCGGACCATGCGCCAGGTCGTGCAACCGCTGACGAGCCCGGTGAAACATGTAGCCGTTCGGTTTGCCCAGGTAATACGCCCGCCGCCCGCTGCTCGCCTCCAGAAATGCCGCCGTCGCTCCCGCCCCGGGTCGCGTTCGTTCCGCCCCCACCGGACACCAGTTGTCGGGGTTCGTCGCCAGCAACCGCGCCCCCCGTTCCAGGCACTCATGCGCCTTCGCCAACCGTTCCATCGACGCCGATGCCTCCCCCACCACCACGTAACTCGGCCGGATCCCATCGTTGGCGATCCGCCGGTCATGCAATGCCGTCTGCAACCCCCCTTCCCCGATCAGGAACACCGTGCATCCCGGATGCGTCTCGACCAGGAAATCCGCGGTGTTCATCGCGGATGTGTAAAAGTGCTTCGGCGATATCCCCAGGATCCCCAGGTGATTCAACCGCACCGAAAGGTCCTCCGGTGTCGGCGCCGAATTGTTGGTCAGGAACAGGTACGGCACCCCCATCGCCCTCAACGCATCCACAAACTCCACCGCTCCCGGGATCAGGTGGTTCTCCCGGTAAATCACCCCGTCCATGTCGATCAAATACCCCAGCTTGTTCATCAGGACCCACGTACAGCAGCCGGCGGGCCATGAAGCGAAGGTCTGATGACAAACAGGTTACAACAGGAGCCATCCCCCAAATCAGGGACTCTTACTTCCCCCATCTCCCACCCTTCCAAGCCACGGTCACTCCTTCCAATACCACGATTCCCCCGTCACTCCATAGCGCACCGCCATCTCCGGCGTCTCCACCGGCGCCTTCAGGAACAACGATTCCACCCCGGCCAACGTCATCCCCGAGGTCAGCAACGTCCGCTCCACCGGATACGGTTGCACGTTCTCCACGATCATCCGCTCGATGTGCCGGATCTGCGGACTGAAGAAATCCGCCGTCGAAGATCCCCAGGTCGGCATCGGAAGATACATCTGGCAGGAAATGATCTGATCCGTGCTGCCATCCAGGCCCGCGTAGTTGAAGTCCCGGATCTCCAGCATGAACAGCGTGGTGTGGAACCCATCCCGATGCTCGATGAAGTACGCCCATCCCTCCGGAAAGGCTTTGCGCGCCCATTCGAAATCCACGGCACCGGTCGGGTAGCCATCCTTCACCGGCAGGTTGTGACTGCGATTCAACGCCGCCACCAACAACCGTCGCGTGTCCTTCCTTCCCGCCACCCGTTCCCACATCGCCGCACCCCGCAACGCTTCCACCCGGCGGATCCCCACCTCTCCACCGCGGCGCCGTTCCGACATGCATTGCGCCGTCTCCAATCCATGGATGTCGTAGCTGTCGGCCCCGCCATAGGCCACGCACACACTCTCCACCAAGGGAGTGCCCACCGGCACATCCACGGACGGAAACCTCCGCGTCACGGGCAATGACGAACCGGCCTGGAAGGGAAACTTCAACCGGCGCGAATCCTCCACCATCTCCACGCACTCGCGCCAGTCGGTCGACAGATGCTTGTCGTTGAAGACCGGCACACTCCGTCCTTCCGCCTCGAACACCTTCACCACTTCCTTGAAGAACCGGTGCCGCGGATAGAGCGTCTGCCCCTTCTCGTTCCTCGGATACTTCCCGTGCTCTCCGATGATCACCACGCCATCCACTGCCAGCTTCGATCCCCCCATCCGCAACGCTTCGGCAATCGATCCGTAAATCGGGACGCCATGCCGCGCTGCCGTCGCCCGCGCCAGGTCACCTTCGGGAAACTGATCGATGTACAGCGACACCAGATCCACTTCCGGCTTCCGCCATCCGCCCTCCCACGAATACCCCAGCAGGAATCGGTCGATGAAATGCTGCGCATGGGAATGGGTGCGAACCTCCGTACCGATCAACGCGATGCGCTTCCGCCCCGCCTCCGCCGCCTGCATCCGGGGAACCGCCAGCGTCACCGCTCCCGCAATCCCTGCGGCCAGAAACGTCCGTCGAGTCTGCTTCATTCCATTCATGCTGTGCCCAACAGCATGTACCCGGTCCGCATCCGAATTGAAGCCCCGCCTTGACCCAACCCACCGATCATCCCGCCCGCCGCACCAACGATTCCATCAACGGCACAAACGCCTCGATCGGTGGAGTCACCATTTCGGGCACCTTCCCCATGTCGTCATAACGCCGCACCCGCACCGCCCGATCAAACTGGGGATGCTTCTCGAACTCGCACGCTTCCTCCGCGCTCATGATGCCCCCCTGCAAAGCGAGACTCTTGCGCGAGGCCTCCGACAACCCCTCGAAATACCCGGCCTCGCTCCAACAAAGATACCGCTTCGAAGCCGCATGCATCCGGATCGGTTCCACCACCTCGTCCGGAAACCATCGCGCCAGGCGATTCGCCCCGATCCGTTCATGCCGCGCATCAACCCCCTGATCCGCGATGTCCTCACCCAACTCATGAAGGAGATGCCCGATGTCATGCAACAGACACGCGACCACCACCTCGGATGATTCACCCGCCTCCTGCGCAAACGTCGCGCACTGGAGCGCATGCTGCAGCTCGGTGACATCCTCGCCGTAGTTGCGATGCCCCAGTCGCTGGTAAGTGGCCACGATCTCCTTCACGACGCCGCTCGGTTCCATTCCCCGATCCCACCCGGAATGGGCGGCACTTTCAACCCGGTTCCCGTTCGTGGGGATTGGCTCCCCAAGAGTTCAGAGCCAAGCCCGTGCATGGCGGCAAACCCGACATCGTACTCGTACTCGTGCTCGCACCCGATCTGAGGTGGGTGGGTCCCTGCTCCATGTGGAGCGCCCCCCTCCGCGTCTCCGCGTCTCCGCGGGATCAGATTCCCAGCCCCACTCTCCAGGTCTCCGCGCCTCTGCGGGTCAAACTCCCCGCCCCTCACCCCACCATCTCTTCCACCACCAACGTCGTGCTGCTGTGTCCAATGATCCGGACGGGCCGCCCCTTCTCGATCCGTTCACCCCGCGAGATGACATCCCGCAATTCCTCTCCGAACCGCGCCTTCCCACCCGGACTCAATACCGACACCGACACCCCGGCCCGCCCCATCAGATCGGCCTGCTCCACCTCGAGGGCGGCCATCGATTCCACCCCACTCGCCGTTTCGGAAACCAACCCCCGGTACATCGACGTCCTCGGGAAATAGGTCGCCAACGCCGCCATCAGCAGCATCGACCCCACCATCGCCAAGCCCATGTTCCTCAGGGGCAAACGCAGATCCGGCAGGCTTGGAACCGCTGGTCCACCGGGAAACACATCCACCATCGCCATCACCAGCGCCACCAACACCAGCGCCCCACCCGTGATCCCGGCAATCAACGTCCCCGGAAATACCAGCAATTCCACCAGGATCAGGATCAGTCCCGCCACAAACACCAGCATCCAACCCGCCGCCGACAACCCCGCCACATAGCCCCCCAGGAAATAGATGGCGAACGCAACAATCCCCACGATCCCGAAAATCCCGAACCCAGGGGTCTTGAACTCGATGTACAACCCCATCACGCCGATGATCAGCAACAGCGGGGAGATCGCGTTGATCCAGGTCCCCAACCGTTCCGTACCCGTCGGTTCAACCCGCACCACTTCGCTCGTCCCATGCCCCAAGGTCCCCAGCAAGGACTCGATGGATTCCTCCGTCCCCTTCGAAAGCAGCGGGCGCGCCGGATCGCCGTATAGCTTGGACGCCTGGCGGTCCGTCAACGTCAGCAGGCTCCCTTCCCGATTCAGCACCTCCCCATCGATCTCCAGCTTCACCGTGCGATCAATCATCGCCTCGATCACATCGATGTTGTGCCCGTTCTTCTCCGCCTGGGTGCGGACCATCGCCCGGACTGCCGACGTCATCTTCGCCTCGAATGCTTCCGGCAACTTCTCCACTCCTGTTCCACCCGGCGACATCATCACCGGCGCCGCAGCCCCGATCACGCTCTGGGGCGCCATGTAGATCTCCTGCGCCGCCACCGAGATGAAGGCCCCTGCCGAAAACGCCCGCGTGTTCACGTAGGCCACCGTCTTCCCCTTGAACCGGCCCAGGATCTCGATGATCTCCTCCGTCACATCCACCCGTCCACCATTGGTATTGATGTCCAACAACAGGATATCCGACTCCGCCGCCATCGCCTCCTTCACCCCGCGTCGGATCACATAGACCAGCGGTGGCATGATGTCGTCCCGGATGGGCAGCACATACACCACACCCTTCCGTCCGGATTCAGACCGGTCCGGCTTCCCCGAACTTTCCTCCCCCGCCAATACCAACCCCATCCCCAGCAACCATGTCAGGACCCATCCAACCCATCTCATGCAGGCAAAGTATGTCCGGGCTCTCCCCGCAACAACGTGGAATCCTGACCGAACTACTCCTGATCAGGCCGGGAACCTCACCCGGGGCGCATTCCGCCCCCGTCCCCGCGTCCTCTGCCGGGCCCCGTATCGGAATGCGTCCCGCCACCAATCCCACCATTCTAATTCCTTGTCGGATCCATGGGACAGGGGAACTGTGACGCCATGCAACCAATCTTGGCGCAGTCCTTGGGTCTCCCCGTGGGAATCGATCTCATCCTCTACGTTGTCGGCGGCGTCATCCTCCTCGTCATCGGCATCCTCGCCCTGAACTTCGGGATGATCTATATCCGCGCCCTCTTCTCCGGCGCCAAGGTCACCTTCACCGAACTCATCGCCCTCCGTCTTCGCAGCGTTCCCGTCGGCATGGTCGTCGACGCCCGCATCACCGCCGTCAAATCAGGTCTCCCACTGACCATCGACGATCTGTCCACCCATTACCTCGCCGGTGGCAATGTCCAGATGGTCGTCCTCGCCCTCATCGCCGCCAAGAAGGCCGCCATCAACCTCGTCTTCGACCGCGCCTGTGCCATCGATCTCGCCACCAAGGGTACCCAGAAAACCGTCCTCGAAGCCGTCAAGACCTCCGTCAATCCCAAGGTCATCGACTGCCCCGCCCCCAGCGCTGGCAAGACCACCATCGACGCCGTTGCCAAGGACGGCATCGTCATCCGCGCCAAGGCCCGCGTCACCGTCCGCACCAATCTCGAACGTTTCGTCGGCGGTGCCACCGAGGAAACCATCATCGCACGCGTCGGTGAAGGCATCGTCTCCACCATCGGCTCCGCCGCCACCTACAAGGAGGTCCTCGAAAACCCCGACCGCATCTCCAAGACCGTTCTCGACAAGGCTCTCGACAGCAATACCGCCTTCGAAATCCTCTCCATCGACATCGCCGACGTCGATGTCGGCGAGAATGTCGGCGCCAAACTCCAGGCCGAACAGGCCGAGGCCAACAAACTCATCGCCCAGGCCCAGGCCGAAGTCCGCCGCGCCGCCGCCGTCGCCACCGAACAGGAAATGGTCGCACGCGTCTCCGAGATGCGCGCCCGCGTCGTCGAAGCCGAAGCCCAGATCCCCCTCGCCATCGCCACCGCCTTCGAACGTGGTCACCTCGGAGTCATGGACTACTACCGCCTCAAGAACGTCCAGGCCGACACCTCCATGCGCGAGAGCATCGGAAGCGATGACCGCGAAAACCCCGGTGCCACCGGTCGTCCCGACGGCAAATCCAAGTAAACCCTCCCCGTCATGTCTCCGATCCTCGCCGCCAGCCTCTTTGACAATCCTTGGATGGTCATCGCCTTCGTCGTCGGCGGCGCCATCATCAATTGGATCTCCAGTCGGAAGGCCCGGCAGGCCGCAGAGGAGTCCGAAATGTCCGAGGCGCCTCCCCCAATCCAGGGCACCCCACCTCCCACTGCCGATCCCGAATGGGAAAACACCGTCCGCCGCCTCCTCGGCGAGGAGATCCCCAACCGCCCTGCCCAACCCCCGCCCCCTCCCATCATCTCCCAACCTCCACCCCGCATTCCCCAGCGCCCGGCACCCTTCGTCCCAACGCCTCCAAGAACCGTCTTCCGGAGCAATCCACCACCCACCCCCACCCGAACCTTCACCGCACCCCGCATCGCGATCCCCGTCATCCGCCGATCCGACACCTTCCGAAATGCAGTCAATGTCGCCGCCCACGCCCCCAGCTATCGGGCTAGGTCCGGGGCTCCGGATACGGCTCCGATCCGCTCCCTCCGCAATTCCGCCGTCGCCCGTCGGGCCTATCGCCTTTCCCTCGTATTCGCTCCGCCCAAGGGCCTGGAGGGTCTGGAGCAATAGCCGATTCCCACTCACTCCCATCCCCCTGCCGCTGATCCCATGACCGTCCTCCTGATCCTGCTGGTGATTGGTGCCGCCCTGCTCTTTGTCGAGACCCTCCTTCCCGGCGGCATCGCCGGTGTCGCAGGCACGCTCTGTCTCCTCGCCGCCATCTGGGTCGGCTATCGCGAATTCGGTCAACCCGGCGGGACCATTGTTCTCATCGCAGTCTTTTCCGGATGGCTGGTCGGCGTCTGGGCTTGGCTCAGATACTTCCCCGACAGCCGGGTCGCTCGTCCTTTCATTTCCCGCTCCGCCGTCGGCGAGCTCGGCGGCGCCCAACCAGAACTCCTCCACGCCACCGGCATCGCAGCCTCCCAACTACGCCCCTCCGGCGTCGCCCTCATCGCCGGCCAACGCATCGACGTCGTCACCGAAGGCTCCCTCATCGACAAAGATACCCCCGTCCGGGTCGTCCTCGTCGAAGGCTCACGCATTGTCGTCCGCGCCGTTGGATGAACGCCGGTTTCGGGGACAGCCTCCAGCGAACTGCAGCCCCACGACACCTCTCCCCTCCACCTCCCATCCCATTACCCGGTCATCGCCATGATTGACCCCGCCGAACAGCAACGACTCGAAAACGTGGCCCAGGACTCCTGGTATCTGACCGGGGTCGCCCCCCGCACCAGCCACTACAACGCCCGGATCTTCAAACGCCATCTCCGCCCCGGCTCCATCCTCGAACTCGGCCCCGCCGAAGGCGTGATGACTGCCCACCTCCACCCCCTCACCACCGACCTCACCCTCGTCGAAGGTTCACCCACCTTCTGCCGCCTCCTCCAGCAATCCTGGCCCTCGGCAAGCGTCGTCCAGGCTCTCTTCGAGGATTACTCACCCGGCCGGACCTTCGACAACATCATCCTCGGTCACGTCCTTGAACACGTCGCCGACCCGGTCGCGATCCTGACCCGCGCCCGTGAATGGCTCGCTCCGGAAGGCCGGATCCTCGCTTCCGTTCCCAATTCCCGATCCCTCCATCGCCAGGCCGGTGTCATCCTCGGCCTGCTCCCCGCCGAGGATGCCCTCAACGAAACCGACCTCCACCACGGACATCGTCGCGTCTACAGCCCCGAACTCTTCCGCAACCACTTCCTCCAGTCCGGGCTCCGCATCGATATCTTCGGCGGTTACTGGCTGAAGCCGATGTCCAATTCCCAACTCACCCAGAGCTGGAACCCCGAAATGCTCGAAGCCTTCATGCAACTCGGCGAACGCTACCCCGACATCGCCGCCGAAATCTATCTCGTCGCCAGTCGACCCGACGCCTGACCCGGATCCAACGGTTCCGACACGCGCTGGATGGTTCCCGCCAAACCCGTCGACTCGTCCACGTCCACCCACGCTCCCTGCAGCAGTACACGGCCCGATGCCACCTCGAATCGTTGGGGCATCTGGGTAAGGAACCGGTTCAGCACCGGCTCCACTTCCCGACCCAATACCGAGTCATGCGGTCCGGTGAACCCGGCATCGCTCAGATACGCCGTCCCTTTCGGCATGATCCATTCGTCCGCTGTCTGCACGTGCGTGTGCGTCCCGATCACCGCACTCACCCGGCCATCCAGGAACCGCCCCATCGCAATCTTCTCCGAGGTCGCTTCAGCGTGGAAATCCACCAGCACGATCGGCGTCTCCGCCCGCAACCGCGTCACCGCCCGGTCTGCCGCTGTAAAAGGATTCTCCAGGGGCGGCATGAAGGTCCGGCCCTGCACATTCAACACTCCCAACAGCGGCAATCCATCCTTGCGAAGCACCATCCATCCATTTCCCGGCACCCCTTCCGGATAATTGATCGGTCGCACAATCCGCGGATCCTTCACCAGCAAACCCGCCGTCTCCCGTTGATCCCAGACATGGTCGCCCGTGGTGATTCCATCCACTCCGGCGCCGAACAGTTCCTGCGCCGTCGCACCTGTGATCCCATTGCCTCCGGCTGAATTCTCGCCGTTGGCCACCACCCACCCGATCCCGAGGCGCTCCCGCAATGCCGGCAACAACTGACGGACCGCCCGGCGTCCCGGTTCCCCAACCACATCACCGATGAACAACAGCCTCACCGCGCCAGCCTGCAACGCACCCCACCCCATGACCACTCCGGATTGACGCGGGACGCCGGCACGGGCGCATCTGAGTCTTTCGGAAGTCGGAGGACGGGAACGTTTTTATCCCGAAGGGATGGCAGCCGGTAGCCCGGGCGTGAGCGAAGCGACACCCCGGGTACCGGTCGAAAAGGCGCATCAACCCCGGCGGGGTTGCAGCAGACTCTGCCGCCCCGCCTTATCTCAGGAACGCTTCGTGCAACCCGCCATCCACCGTGATGACCTGGCCCGTCGTCTTGCTGAGGCGTCCACTGACCAGCAGGAAATAGGCTTCCGCCTGATCCCCCGGAGTGATCGGCGCCTTGGTCAACGTCCGGTCCGCGTAGAACTGCGCCAACTTCGTCACCAACGATTCCGTCGCCTCGTCGTCGGTGTAGGGAATGTTGTACTTGGCGAGCGATCCGATCACGCGATCGCGGGGGAACATCGCGCTGCCCTGCACCACGGTGGCCGGGGCCACCCCGTTCACCCGTACCAAGGGCGCCAGTTCCATCGCCAACTCACGCACCAGATGATTGGCAGCGGCCTTCGACGTGTCGTACGCGACCGATCCCTTCTTGGCCACCACCGCGTTGGCGCTCGTGGTCAACACCAGACTGCCCCGCAACCCCTGCTGTTTCCACGTTTTCGCCGCTTCATCCCCCACCAGATAACTACCCGTCACATTGATACGGAATGTCAGGTCCCAACGCTCGTCCGGGATATGTCCACTGGTGTCGCTGGGCACAAAAATCCCAGCCGTCACACAGATGGAATCAAATCCACCGTACGCCAATGCCACCTGGTCCAGCATGGCCCGGATGCTCGCCCGATTGGTGACGTCACAGCTCAGGCCAAGCGCCGGACCGCACCCCGAGATTCCCGTGCCCGCCACGCCGATTCCCTGGCCGAGCTTCGTCGTGATCTCCGCCGCCGTTGCTTCCGCCGCCGTCGCGTTCAGATCCACACACACGATCTGCGCTCCTTCCCGCGACAACCGCAACGCCGTCTCGCGTCCAATGCCGCTGCCCGCCCCGATCACCACGATCACCTGCCGCGCCAATTCCTTCTCCGGCGGCATCCGCTTCAACTTCGCTTCTTCCAGCAACCAATACTCGATGTCGAACGCCTCCTGCTGCGGCAGGGCGATGTATCGGTCGATGGCTTCCGCGCCGCGCATCACTTCCACCGCGCAATTGTAGAACTCGGCCGTCACCCGCGACTCCGACTTGTCCTTGCCCCACGCCACCATCCCGACCGACGGCAACAGGATCACCGTCGGGTTGGGATCGCGCATCGCCGGGGAATCCGCCCGACGACACCGCGCGTAATAGGCGGCGTAATCGTTGCGATACTGTTCGAGTCCGGCCCGCAGCGACTTCTGCAAACCCGTAACAAAGGCGTCCACTCCGGCATCCGAGAAATCGGTCAGGGCCGATTCCACCGGCACGTAAAGCGGCTTGATCTTCGTGCGGAGGAAATGGTCGGGACAGGACGTGCCCAACTCCGCCAGGCGCGGCGCATCTGCCGAGTTCACAAAGCGCAGGATCTTGTCGTCATCCTGCACCGTCCCGATGAACCGCCGTTGCTGACTCACCTGCCCGCGCAGCCAAGGGAGCAACCGCGCCAACACCTTCTTCCGCACCTCCTCCGGCAACGTCGTGTGCTTCGCCCCCCCGAACGCCGCCGCGTCCCCACCCTTTGCCTCGTACGCCGCCTCGATCGCCGTCGAAGCGCGTTCGATGTAATCCAGCGTGCTGTGATAACAGGCCTTGTCGTCGTCCGCCCACGAGATGAAGCCGTGCTGCCCCATCATGATCGCCTTCACCGAAGGCTGCGCCCGGCAGATCTCCTGCATGGCCAAACCCAACTCGAATCCGGGCCGCATCCACGGCACATAAGCCATCTCCCCGCCGAAGATCTCACGGGTCAACGCTTCGCACCGCGCACTCGCCGCGATTGCAATCACCGCGTTGGGATGCATGTGGTCGACATGCTTCGCCGGGATGAAGCTGTGCAGCGGCGTATCAATCGAACTGGCCCGCGGATTCAGGTTGAAGGTCGCGTGGGTGTACATCCCCACCATGTCGTCTTCGGCAGCCGACTTCAGGCCGCGATCCGCGCGTCCGGCATACAGGCGCTGAAGATCCAGCAGACGCCCCTGATACAGCGACGAGAAGTTCTCCCGGGTACTGGTCCGCAGATCACCGCCAGAACCCTTTACCCACAACACCTTCACCTTATCCCCCGTCAACGGATCCGTTTCCTCCACCTTGGAGGACGTGTTGCCGCCACCCGTGTTGGTGATCCGTTGGTCCGCTCCCAGCCGGTTCGACCGATAAACCAACCGCCCCACCGGATCCAGAAGCGCGACTTCGTCATCACGCCACAGATCCAACACATGCCGATACGTCTTGGTGCCCATTTTCAGATCCAGATAATCACAAACCGCTCCTTGAAGCCCGGGAAGATGGATCTTCTGTCAGAAGCGGGACCTCCACTTCGCCACCACCCGTCCAACCCGGCAAACCCATTTTTGATCTCCCCCACCCCAAGGGACAGGCTCCACCCGTCCGTCGTTTCCCCGTTCCCAGACAAAAGCTTGAGCCGTATCCCCGCCCCGACATCCTCCCACCCGTGAATCCCACGGACCCCTATGTCGAGCGCGTCGTGGACCTGCTCGACCCCGCCCTGAACCGACTCCACAACCTCACCGTCGAGGAAGCCCGGGCCCGGGTCCTGTCCGGCAATCCCGCTTCCGTCCACGCCATCGATGGCTCCTTCGCCCTCCTCGCTCGCGACGGCAAGACCATCCGCATGGCCCGCAGTCTCGACCGTCCCATGCGCTACTTCCTCGCCAAACGCGCCGAAGGCCCAGCCCTGATCGTCGCCGACCGCATGGACACCCTCCACGCCCAACTCGAACGCGAAGGGCTCGCCGACCAGTTTCACCCTTCCTACACCCGCATGGTCCCAGCCCATCACGTCGTCGAAATCCAACTCGTCGGTTGCCCCGATCCCGATCCCGTCTACACCCGATTCTTCACTCCAGAACGCAATAGCCTCCCCCCGGACCTCGACGAGATCGGCCGCCAATACATCGGCGCCCTCGCCCGCGAAATCGCCACCTGGCTCCAGTCCGTCGACGCCCGCGAACCCATCGGCGTCGCCTTCAGCGGTGGCATCGATTCCGGATCCGTCTTCCTCGTCACCTATCACGTCCTGCGCAGCCTCGGGATGAGCCCAGCCCGGTTGAAGGCCTTCACCCTCGACTTCGGCGACGGTCCCGATGCCCGGCAGGCACGCGACTTCCTCGATTCCCTCGGGCTCGGCCTGTTTCTTGAATCCATCCCGGCCCGCCCCGAGGACATCGACCTGATCGAAGCCATCCGGACGGTGGAAGATTACAAGCCGCTGGACGTGGAATGCGCCGCGATGGGCCTCGCCCTCTGCAAGGGCATCCGGAAACGTTATCCCGACTGGCACCTCCTGCTGGATGGCGATGGGGGCGACGAAAACCTCAAGGACTATCCGATCGAAGAGAACCCGGAACTGACCATCCGCAGCGTCGTCCACAACCTGATGCTGTATCACGAAGGCTGGGGCGTCGGACGGATCAAGCATTCGCTCACCTACTCCGGCGGCCTGAGCCGGGGTTACGTCCGCACCTACGCCCCCGCCCGACGTCATGGCTTCGACTCCTTCAGCCCCTACCTCCGCCCCTCCGTCATCGCCGTCAGTGAAGGCATCCCGTTCATCGAACTCACCCGGTACGACGTCCCCACCCTTTACTCCCTCAAGGGGGAAATCGTCCGGCGCGGCGTGAAGGCCGTGACGGGTCTCGACATGCCGATCTTTGGAAAGCGCCGCTTCCAGCACGGGGCCGTGTCCCAGGAAACCCTCCGACGTCATCTCCCCTCGCAGGAAGCTGCCTACCGTCGCCAGTTCCTCTCCCTTTACGCCTGAAGATCCTGCTGATGGACACGGCTGTGGTGCCGGGGCTGATCCGTCGCCCCATTCCGCCCGGAACAAATTGAATCTGGCGCCCGGCATCTCCCCGCGTAGCCTCGCGCTCCAGTTAGCATGAAAGTTGTCATCCTGTGCGGTGGGTTGGGTACGCGTCTCCGTGAAGAGACCGAGTATCGCCCCAAGCCGATGGTGCCCGTTGGCGGTCGGCCTGTTCTCTGGCACATCATGAAGCTTTACGCCCACTACGGGCACAAGGAGTTCATCCTCTGCCTGGGTTACAAGGGCGAGGTCATCAAGGACTACTTCCGCAACTACCTCTGGAACACCTCCGACGTCACCCTCCACCTCGGTCGCGAACCCCGGATCCGCTACCACAACAGCCACGACGAAGCCGATTGGACCGTCACCCTGCTGGAAACTGGTCTTGAGACCCAGACCGGTGGACGTCTCCGTCGCGCCCTTCCCCACGTGACCGACGACACCTTCCTCTTCACCTACGGCGATGGCCTCACCAATGCCGACATCAATGCCGGCATCGACTTCCATCGCGAGCACGGCGGCGTTGCCACCCTCACCGCCGTGAAACCCTCCGGACGCTTCGGCGAACTCGCCATGGACGGCCGCACCATCACCGCCTTCCGCGAAAAGCCCGAACAGGAAAGCTCCTACATCAGCGGCGGATTCATGGTCCTCGACCGGCGCATCTCCGAATACCTCGGCCCCGACGACTCCTGCATCTTCGAACGCGACCCCATGGAAACCCTCGCCCGTCAGGGCCAGCTCAAGGCTTTTTGTCACGACGGGTTCTGGCAGTGCATGGATACCTATCGCGAACAGCAACTCCTTGAGCGCCTCTGGAATTCCAACTCCGCCCCGTGGAAGGTCTGGTGATGGGCGCCTTCAACAACTTCTACTCCGGCCGCCGCGTCGGCATCACCGGTCATACCGGCTTCAAGGGCGCCTGGCTCGCCCTCTGGCTCCGCCAACTCGGCGCCCAGGTCCACGGCTTCTCGCTCCCTCCCCCCACCGATCCCAACCTCCATCAACTCACCCACACCTCCTGTCTCGCTTCCCATACCCCGGGCGATATCCGCAACCTTCCCGCCCTCTCCGACTGGATCCAGCGGACCCAACCAGAGATCCTTTTTCATCTCGCCGCCCAACCCCTCGTCCGCGCCTCCTACCTCGACCCCATCGACACTCTCACCTCCTGCGTCCTCGGCACCGCCCAAGTCCTCGAAGCCGTGCGCATCCACAAACCCGATGCCCGCCTCGTCATCGTCACCACCGACAAGGTCTACGAGAACCACGCCTGGGAACACGGCTACCGCGAATCCGATCCGCTCGGCGGCCATGACCCCTACTCCGCCAGCAAGGCCGCCGCAGATCTCATCACCCAAGCCTGGCGTCGCTCCTTCTTTCCCCAGGGTCGCGTCGCCACCGTCCGCGCCGGCAATGTCATCGGCGGAGGCGATTACGCCTCCGAACGCATCGTCCCCGACATCGTACGAAGCCGACTCCTCGGATCCCCCCTCGCCCTTCGTTCCCCACAGTCCACCCGCGCCTGGCTACATGTCCTCGATTGCCTCGCCGGTTACCTCGCCGTCGGCGTCCGTCTCGACGGCAGTCCCGCCTTCCCCGGAAGCTTCAACTTCGGACCAGGCCCCGAGGGAAACCGCTCCGTCGCAGATCTGGTCGAGGCGTTCTCACGGCATTGGCCCGGCCCCTGGACCCGGGTTCCCTCCGACCCAACCCTTCACGAAGCACCTCTCCTCAACCTTTCCATCGACCGCGCCTGCGCCCTCATCGGCTGGCGACCCGTCTGGAACTTCTCCCGCTCCGTCCACGAAACCGCAACCTGGTATCAGGCCCGCCACCAATCCCAGTCCAGCGACATGCTCGAACACTCCGTCGCCCAGATCGAACGCTACACCCGCGACGCTTCCCACTCCGGGGTCGCCTGGATCCATCCCACTGTCCCATGACCGATTCGTCCCGCTTCTCCTGCCGTTCCTGTTCCTCCAACCGACATCAGCCGGTGCTGGATCTCGGACTGCAACCCCTCGCCAACAACCTTCCCCTGCCGACCGATCTTCACCGACCCGAACCCCGATTCCCCCTCAGGGTCGTCGTCTGTGATGACTGTCATCTCATCCAGATCACCGACATCGTTCCACCCGTCGATCTGTTCTCCGAGTACCTCTATTTTTCGTCCGTCAGTGACGCCCTGTTGCGCCACTCCAAACAGGCCGTCGACCGGCATCTCACCGAGGAATCCCTCGGCCCCCATTCCTTCGTCGTCGAGATCGCCTCCAATGATGGTTATCTCCTCCGTAACTTCGTCGCCGAACGCGTCCCCTGTCTCGGCATCGAACCCGCCTCCAATATCGCCCGCGTCGCTTCCCAGGCCGGTATCCCCACGCTCAATCGATTCTTCACCCGCGAACTCGCCGCCGAACTCGTTCGCGACCGGCAACCCGCCGATCTCATCCTCGCCAACAACGTCTTCGCCCACGTCCCCGACATCAACGATTTCGTCGCCGGCCTCGCTACGCTCATCGCACCCACCGGACGCATCGTCCTCGAGTTTCCGTACGCCTGCGACCTCATCGAACACCTCGAGTTCGACACCATCTACCACGAACACGTCTTCTACTTCTCCCTGACCGCCCTCGTTCCCCTGTTCGCCCGGCATGGCCTTGAGCCCTTCGATGTCCTTCGACTCCCCATCCACGGAGGTTCGCTCCGCCTTTCTGTGATTCCCGCCGGTTCACGCCCACCGCGTCCCGCTGTCCGCCGGCTTCTCGATGAGGAAGCCCGCAAGGGCGTGGATCAACCCGCCTACTGCGCCAACTTTGCCCGCAGGGTGCACACCCTGCGCGAAGACCTCCTCCAACTGCTCCGCCAACTCCGTTCCGAAGGAAAACGCATCGCCGCCTATGGCGCCTCGGCCAAGGGTTCCACCCTGCTCAACTTCTATGGCATCGGCCGGGATCACTTCGATTGCATCGAGTTCGTCGCCGACCGCAGCACCGCCAAGCAGGGACGCCTCACCCCCGGCTCCCACCTGCCCATCGTACCGCCCGGGGATCTGCTCCGACTCCGTCCCGATTACGCCCTGCTGCTCACCTGGAACTTCGCCGAGGAAATCCTCGCGCAACAAAAGGATTACCGCGACGCCGGCGGTCGTTTCATCCTCCCCCTTCCTTCGGTGCAGATTGTCCAAACCGACCCATGACCTTCACCCCCGGCCCACTCGATGGCCTGTGGCTCATCGGTCTTGAACCCCGGCACGATCACCGTGGTTGGTTCGCTAGAACCTGGTGCGCTTCGGAATTCTCCGATCACGGCCTCAATACCCATTGGCCCCAGGCCAACACCACCCGATCCCTTCGCCGCGGCATCCTGCGCGGTCTCCACTGGCAGGCTGATCCTCATCCCGAGATCAAACTCATCCGATGCGCCCGGGGCGCTGTCTGGGATGTCGTCGTCGATGTCCGTCCCGGGTCCCCCACCCACGGACGGTGGGCCGCCTTCGAACTCTCCGAAGATCGACCGCTTCAACTCTATGTTCCCGGTGGGTTCGCCCACGGGTTCCAATGTCTCACCGACCAATGCGAGCTCGACTACCTCATGTCGGATTCCTATCACGCCGATCTCGCCCGGGGACTCCGCTGGAATGATCCACACCTCGCCATCCCCTGGCCCATTCCGGATCCCCTCCTCTCCGACCGCGACGCAGCCCTGCCCACTTGGCCCTGAACGTCAAATTCCCCAACTCGTGGATCGTCGGCAACACGCGATCCGGATATCCGACAGGGCGCCATTGAGTCAGCCGGATCTGGTTCCTTTCAGGGAGCTCATGCACTCGGCAACTCAAGAAGGGTGAACCGGCCCGCCTCCACTTCCAATCGGGCGCGGATCCCCCACGGCAAACTCCTCTTGGGCGCCTCATGTCCGTATGCATAGCCTCGGATGCACGGTACGCGCACCCCCCCCAATACCTCGTCCATAATCTCTTCCAGACCCAGCGCGGGACGCTTCGGATCAGACGGATGGCAGTCAGTGAAGTACCCCAGCACCAAACCACTGATCCGGTCCAAAACCCCTGCCAACTTCAACTGCACCATCATCCGATCCACCCGGTGAAGATGCTCATGAACGTCTTCCAACACCAAAATGGCGCCGTCCAAGGACGGCAGGAAAGGCGTACCAAACAAAGACATCACCAGCGAAAAACAGCCCCCAACCAACCGCCCCTCAGCCGTACCTCCCCGGATTGGGGTCCAGGGTTGTTCAGCTGGATTCCCAAGGTCCATTCCTCCCGCTTCCCCCGATACCAATGACCAGAAATGCTGATCTGTGAATGCATCCATTCCTTGGGAGAATTCCACTCCAGCCATCGGACCCGACACAGTGACCAATCCTACCCGGGCCAGCAGCGCCATCTGTAACGCCGTCAGGTCACTGTAACCCACCAACCATTTCGGATCCCTTGAGATCGCGTCGTAATCGATATCTCTCAGAAGACGCGCGCATCCGTACCCCCCA
Source organism: Verrucomicrobia bacterium UBA6176 (assembly GCA_002422905.1). Classification (GTDB taxonomy): domain Bacteria; phylum Verrucomicrobiota; class Verrucomicrobiia; order Limisphaerales; family UBA9464; genus UBA6176. The sequence goes on along the minus strand of DITU01000124.1, from coordinate 16,649 downwards.
CGGACAGCCATGATCATCCGAACTCCGGGATCTCGAATGAACCCGTTCAGGTCTTCAGCCCTCTGGGAATCCGTCCCGGCAAACGCACCATGTCTGGCTCGCACATGTCGCCCGAGGCAGACCTCATAACCCCTGCCTTCCAAAGCCCTGGCAGCAGACTCTATTCGCGCCAGATCAATGGGCGCACTGGCCGGACAAACAAGACCAATGCGATCACCCGGCTTCAAGGCGGTAGGTTTGACGGGTTGCATTCGCAGTTCCGATGCTGGCTTCAATCCGGAGACTGATTCAGAAGAATGAATCTCTGCCAAAAAAAGGGGCGTCCCATCAGGGACGCCCATTGAACTCACCACTTCCCTGAATCCATCAACCCAATAGCGGCGACGCTGCTCCAGAATCGTCTCCGTCAGGGAAGATGACATCCGATGCTTCTTCCACCGGAACATCGACCAACGCACGCACATCCATCTCGCGATGCCCAGGATACCCGGTCCCCGCTGGAATGATATGTCCCATGATGACGTTCTCCTTGAATCCCCGAAGACCGTCGCTCTTGCCCATCGTCGCTGCCTCAGTCAGGACCCGAGTCGTATCCTGGAACGAGGCAGCGCTCAGGAATGACTCGGTCTCCAATGACGCCTTGGTGATTCCCAGCAGCACCGGCACACCTTCGGCAGGCTTTCCACCCATCTTCTCAACCCGGTGGTTCTCATCCTCAAACATCACCTTGTCGATCTGCTCGCCCCACAGGAAAATCGTATCCCCGGGTTCAGTGATGCGCACCTTCTTCAGCATCTGTCGGATGATGATCTCAATGTGCTTGTCGTTGATGGTGACACCCTGGAGTCGGTAGACCTCCTGGATCTCGTTGACCAGGTGCTCCTGAAGCTCCTGAGGTCCGCAAACATCGAGGATCTCATGAGGAACGACAGGACCATCGGTCAACTGCTGCCCCTTCTTCACGAAATCCCCCTTGTAAACAATGATGTGCTTGCCGATCGGAATCAGATGCTCCTCTTCCTGCTGGGTCTGAGGATCACGCACAATTACACATCGCTTTCCGCGGACGCTCGGACCGAAGTCGACCACCCCGTCAATCTTAGCGATCTCCGCCGCATCCTTGGGACGACGTGCCTCAAACAACTCGGCAACACGAGGAAGACCACCAGTGATGTCCTTGGTCTTCGAAGCCTTTCGCGGCGTCTTGGCCAGCAACGCTCCCGCTCCGATGTCATCCCCCTCGCCAACAACAAGGTGAGCCCCCGCCGGGATCGGATACTGGGCAAGCGGATCACCCTTCGAATCTTCCAGGATGATCGTCGGATGCAGGTCCTCCTTGTGATCAATGATCACCATGTCCTCGGTCCCCGTGGCCTCATCCACTTCCTGCTTCATGGTGACGCCCTCAATGATGTCCAGGAACTTCACCCGGCCACCCTTCTCGGAGATGACTGGAACATTATAGGCATCCCACTCCACAAACACGTCACCCTTCTTGACCTCGCCCCCATCCGGCACGGTGATCACAGAACCAATCACGATGGAGTGATTCTCCAACTCCTTGCCCTCTGGAGTATACACGGTCAGCGAACCGTTCTTGTTCAATACGATGTTGCTGCCGTCTTCGAGTGTGACAGTTCGAAGCTCGTTGTACTTAACAACGCCGTCGTGCTTCGCCTTGATCTGTGGCTGCTTATACGTCTGCGATGCCACACCACCCACGTGGAAGGTCCGCATCGTCAACTGGGTGCCCGGTTCACCAATGGACTGAGCCGCAATGATCCCGACCGCTTCGCCCAATTTGACAATTCGACCCGTGGCCAGGTTGCGTCCGTAACACTTGGCACACACTCCATGCTTGGTCTCGCAGGTGAGCGCCGACCGGATCTTGACCTTCTCCAATCCCGAAAGGGAAATGGCGCGAGCCTTGAACTCATCGAACTCCTCCCCAGCCCCAATGATCTTGGTGCGTAGATCAGACGGATCATGGACGTCCTCGGAAGCGTAGCGTCCAAAAATTCGTTCGCTGATCTTCACCACCTCCTCTTCACCCTCATAGATCGAAGCCACATAGATGCCATTGGAGGTGCCACAATCCGCGTGCCGGACAATTACATCCTGCGCCGCATCCACCAACTTCCGGGTCATATAGCCCGAATCCGCCGTCTTGAGCGCCGTGTCGGCCAGCCCCTTTCGGGCGCCGTGCGTCGAGATGAAGTACTCCAAGACCGTCAATCCCTCCCGGAAGCTCGAAAGAATCGGCTTTTCAATGATCTCTCCGCTCGGCTTCGCCATCAAACCACGAAGACCAGCCAACTGGCGAACCTGAGCCTTGTTGCCACGCGCACCCGAATCAACCATGAGGTGCACCGGATTGTACTCCTTCTTGCCCTGGTTGTTCTGGAGGGTCTTCAACATCACCGCGCCAATCTGGTCGGTGCAATGGGTCCAGATGTCGATGACCTTGTTGTACCGCTCCTGGTTTGTGATGACACCCTTACGGTGCTGCTTGTCCACCTCGGAAATCTGCTTCAAGGCATTCTCGATTTCTCGCTCCTTTTCAGCCGGAACGATCATGTCATCAATGCCGATCGAAACCCCCGCCCTCGTGGCCTCGTTGAATCCGACCTCCTTCAAGCGATCCAGCGTGACGACCGTGCTCTCCTGGCCGCAATGCTTGTAACAGTTGAAGATGACGTCCCCCAATTGGCTCTTCCCAATCGCCTTGTTGATGAACCCCAACTCCTCGGGCCAGATTTCAGAGAACAAGACACGCCCCACCGTCGTCTCGAGAAGTTTCGAGACTGGATCCCCATAAACCGTCTTCTTGCCGATGTCCGGATTCAGAAGGTGAATCCGATCATGGGTCTTCAACGCCCCATCCATATGCGCGAAGATCGCCTCGCTCTTGGTGCCAAAAAGCATCAATCGGTCCTTCTCCTTCCGAGCCTTTCTTGGCTCAGCCGTCAAATAGTAACACCCCAGGGTGATGTCCTGGGTTGGTGTCATGATCGGCTTGCCACTGGAAGGACTGAAGATGTTCAACGGTGCCATCATCAGCAGACGCGCCTCCAACTGGGCCTCCACTGACAACGGAACATGAACAGCCATCTGGTCACCATCGAAATCCGCGTTGTATGCGGTACAAACCAATGGGTGAATCCGTATTGCCTCTCCCTCAATCAGCACCGGTTCAAAAGCCTGAATTGAAAGCCGATGAAGTGTAGGCGCCCGGTTCAACAGCACAGGATGCCCCTTGGTGACCTCTTCCAGGATGTCCCAAACCTCCGATGACTGCCGTTCAATCATCTTTTTGGCCGATCGCACCGTGTGGACATACCCCAACTCCTTGAGACGCCGAATGATGAATGGCTCAAACAATACCAACGCCATCTTTTTCGGGAGGCCGCACTGGTTCAACTTGAGCTCAGGCCCGATGACAATGACTGATCGACCGGAGTAATCGACCCGCTTGCCCAACAGATTCTGCCGGAATCGTCCGGACTTTCCCTTGAGCATGTCCGACAAGGATTTGAGCGCACGGTTACCTGCACCCGTCACGGCCCTGCCATGCCGCCCGTTGTCAAACAATGCATCCACCGCCTCCTGCAACATGCGCTTCTCGTTGCGGATGATCACCTCCGGCGTCTTCAACTGCAGGAGGTTCTTCAATCGGTTGTTACGATTGATCACACGGCGGTACAGGTCGTTTAGGTCGGAGGTTGCAAACCGACCACCCTCGAGCGGCACCAATGGACGCAGATCAGGAGGAATGACCGGCAAGACGGTCAGAATCATCCACTCAGGTCGCATCCGCGACTTGGAGAAGCCCTGAAACAACTTGATCCTCTTCGCAATCTTCTTGCGGTTCTGCTTGGACTTCGTTTCCTGCATTGCGATCTGCAACTCGTCCGCAGTCCTGTCCAAGTTGATCTTCGCGAGTGCATCGCGTACCGCCTCGGCACCCATTTTGGCAGAAAACGCCTCGACACCGTAAGTTTGCCGCGCCTCACGAAACTCATGCTCGGAAAGCAGCTGGTTCTCCTTCAACGGAGTATTCCCCGCATCAATTACCAGGTAGTCCTCGTAATAGATCACCCTTTCCAGATTCCGGGCAGTCATGTCGAGCATCAGTCCGATGCGCGACGGCATGCACTTGAAGAACCAGATGTGGGAGACCGGCACCGCCAATTCGATGTGCCCCATCCTCTCACGCCGCACCCGCGCCAGAGTCACTTCGACACCACACCGGTCACAAACAACTCCTCTGTGTTTGATCCGTTTATACTTTCCGCACGAGCACTCCCAGTCCTTCACCGGACCGAAAATCCGCTCACAGAAGAGTCCCCCCTTCTCCGGTTTGAAGGTCCGGTAATTGATGGTCTCCGGGTTCTTTACTTCACCCTTGGACCAGGAACGAATGGTCTCAGGGGAGGCTACTTGGATCGCGACATGATCCACCAAATTGACCTTGTCGAGGCCTAGCAATTCGCGGGCGGTGTCCTTGGACGACAACATAACGATTGATTTCGGGAGGCTTGGGGTGGAAGGGACCTAGACCAACGCGGCCAGCATGTTGCCCTGGTCCTTCGGGGCGTCCGCCGGATTTGAATAACCGACCTTCACATCAAGGCCGAGGGATTGCATCTCCTTGACCAACACGTTGAAGGATTCAGGGATGCCTGCTTCGAGCGAATTGTCACCTTTGACGATGCTTTCGTAGATCCGGGTGCGTCCCTGAACATCGTCAGATTTGACCGTGAGAAGTTCCTGCAGCGTGTAAGCGGCACCGTAAGCTTCCATCGCCCAGACCTCCATCTCCCCAAACCTTTGTCCGCCGTACTGTGCTTTGCCCCCCAATGGCTGCTGTGTGACCAGCGAGTAGGGGCCAACGGCACGGGCATGGATCTTGTCGGCAACCAAATGACCTAGCTTCATCATATAGATGTAACCAACAACGATTTCCTGATCGAACGTCTCCCCGGACCTACCGTCGTAGAGATGCACTTTCCCATGCTCTGGCAGATGGGCCTCCTTGAGATAACCCCGGATCTGCGTCTCCTTGATACCGTCGAAGACAGGCGTCGCAATCTTGATTCCGAGGAACTTGCACGCCCAACCCAAGTGCGTTTCAAGAAGCTGACCGACATTCATGCGTGATGGCACTCCGAGAGGATTCAGGACAATCTCCACCGGCGTCCCGTCCGCAAGAAATGGCATGTCTTCCTCTGGAACAATCCTAGCCACCACACCCTTGTTACCATGCCGACCTGCCATCTTGTCACCCACCGACAGCTTGCGCTTGGAGGCGATGTAAACTTTCACCTGCTTGACGATTCCGCTGTCAACCTCCTCGCCCGCCTCGATCCGCTCAAGTTCCTCATCATGAGCCATCTGCAAGTCTTCAAACTTCTTTTTGAACTGGCCGATGATCTCGTTGATCTTATTCCGGATCGGGGACGGATCAATCTCGATCCTGTCGTACACCCCCGCCAACTTCTTCAGCAAGGTCTTGGTAATCTTACGATTCGCCGGAATTATAATCTCGCCGGTTTCACTGTTGACAACGTCTAGGGGGATTTTTTCGCCAAGCAGGATGTTGGACAGCGCCTCTGTCAACTGTTCCAACAACTCCTCGCGCTTTTGCTTGTAGCTGTCGTCAACTTCCTTTTGAGCCTTCTTCGGCAGGTCCTTCCCGACGACAGGAACGCCTGTATCCCGCTTCATCGGCTTCACTCCCTCCGCCTTCGCTGACACCTTAACGTCCATGACAATGCCATAGGTGCCCGACGGAACCTTCAGGGAGGTGTCTTTCACATCAGCGGCCTTCTCCCCGAAGATTGCACGCAGGAGGCGCTCCTCAGGAGCCAACTCCGTCTCTGATTTCGGGGTAATCTTGCCAACCAGAATGTCGCCGGGCTTAACCTCGGCACCAATCCGAATCACTCCGTCCAAACCGAGGTTCTTCAGCGCATCCTCCCCAAGATTGGGAATATCCCGGGTAATTTCCTCTGGACCGAGCTTCGTATCACGCGCAACCACCTCAAACTCGTCGATATGGATGGACGTGAATATGTCGTCCTTGACGATCTTTTCAGAGATTAGGATCGCGTCCTCAAAGTTGTACCCGTTCCAAGGCATGAATGCGACAAGCACATTCCTGCCGAGAGCCAACTCTCCACCGTCTGTGCATGGTCCATCGGCGAGAACCTGCCCCTTCCGAACCGCCTCGCCCTTCTCAATCAGGATTTTCTGATTGATGCAGGTGGCGGCATTCGAGCGCATGAATTTCCTGACCGGGTACACCCAAAGACCATCTTCAGGAGAATGCCGGATCTTCTTCTTTCCTTCCGGCAACTTCCCGTCCTTGGTGATGATGATCTGACTACCGTTTACGCTGGCAACCTTCCCGCTGTCCTCCGCCACAATGACCGCCCGGGAATCCCTGGCAACCCGTTCCTCTAGTCCCGTAGCCACGAGGGGCGCCTCTGTGACAAGAAGCGGCACACCTTGGCGCTGCATGTTGGATCCCATCAATGCACGATTGGCATCGTCATGTTCGAGGAACGGAATCAAGCCAGCGGCCACCGAAACCAACTGCTTCGGTGAGACGTCCATGTAATCAACCTTTTCTGGCAATACATCAACAAAGTCGCCCTTGTTCCTACAAGGAACCTGATTGGTGAGGAATTTTCCCTTCTCATCAATTGGTGCATTAGCCTGTGCAATCGTGAACCCCTCTTCCCTATCTCCTGTCAGGTATTCAATTTGTTCAGTCACCCTTCCAGCCAAAACCTTTCGGTAGGGGGTTTCGATGAACCCGAAATCGTTCACCCGGGCGTAGGTGGCAAGAGAAGCGATCAAACCGATGTTGGGACCCTCAGGTGTCTCAATCGGACAGATCCTTCCATAATGAGAGGGGTGCACGTCGCGAACCTCAAACCCAGCCCGATCCCGGGACAAGCCTCCAGGCCCGAGAGCAGACAATCTCCTCTTATGAGTCAATTCAGCGAGAGGGTTGATCTGATCCATGAACTGGCTCAACTGGGATCGACCAAAAAAGTCCCGGACGACTGCTGACAAAGCCTTGGGATTGATGAGCTTTTGAGGAGTCATCGTGTCCAGGCTTTGATCAAAAAGTGTCATCCGCTCCTTCACAAGACGCTCAGTCCTGGCAAGTCCTACACGACACTGGTTTGCCAGCAACTCTCCTACGGTACGGATTCGACGACTGCCAAGATGATCAATGTCGTCGAGGCTACCCTCTCCCTTCTTGAGTCGCAGGAGGTATTTCGTCGCCCCAAGAAGATCCCTTCCTCGGAGAATCCTATCCTCACCGTTGTCTTTGAAGTTCAGCTTCTGATTGATTTTGTACCTGCCAACGCGTCCGAGATCGTAGCGTTTGGGATCAAAAAACAGACGCTTTATCAGCGCTCTTGCATTCGCTGCAGTGGGTGGATCCCCAGGGCGGAGGCGTCTGTAGATATCTTTGAGAGCCTCCTCGGCGTTCTTCGTTGGATCCTTCTTCAGGCACTTGATGATCACCCCTTCGTCAACCGAAGTATCGACTACCCGGATTCGGCTAACTCCAAGATCAGCAATTTGTCGAACAACGGCCTTCGACAGAGGTTCGAATGCGCGCGCAACAACAATTCCCTTGTCAAGATCAATCGCGTCCTCGACTAAAACCTTATTCTGGATGTCCTCCAGACGTTCAGCATCCTTTACTGAGATTTCTTCAATCTCATAGAAAAGATTCAGGATGTCGCTGTCGGTTCCAACATCCTTGGGATCTGCCTTTGATTCGCTGACCGCAATTTTGGCCTCTGTCAATGTAAACAGAGCACGGAAAAACGTGGTGGTTAGAAACTTACGCCGGCGCTTCTTGCGATCAAGATAGACATAAAGCAGGTCACTGGTGTCAAACTGCGCTTCATACCACGACCCGCGATCAGGAATGATCCGAAAGCTGTGCAACATTTTGCCGTTCGGATGCTGAGTCGTCTCGAATGCGATGCCTGGCGAGCGATGCAACTGGCTAACTATGACCCGCTCAGCCCCATTTATTACAAAGGTGCCTTGGGGAGTCATCAGAGGAATTTCCCCCATGAAGACCTTTTCCTCCTTGGTCCCCCGCGTGTCCTCTTTGAGTTGAAAGGTCACATACAATGGGGCCCCAAAGGTCAATCCCTCACGCAAACACTCCAACCAGTCAACCTTGGGTTCCTGAATGTCATAGCTATGGAAGTCCAGGACGGTCTTGCCATCATATGACTCAATCGGGAACACCTCTGTGAACACCGCCTGCAATCCGAGATTCTTCCGCTTGGAATTGGACAACTCGGCCTGCAAGAACTCGTGGTAGGAGTCCAGTTGGATCTCGATCAGGTTTGGTGGGGCGATGACCTCCTTGATCTTGCCGAAGTTTATGCGCTCGGAGCTTTTCTGTGCCATTGCGACCTCGTGTTCAATTTTGACCCGACTGTTGTCGGGACGTTGACTTTGAAAAAGACAATACGACGGGTTCTGGCGCACCGGATCCATTTACCGTTCGCCAGAACTCGTCGGACTTCTTCAACTCATCAATCTCAGCTTTTCAATTCAAACAAAAATCCAACTGCGATTCAAGGTTTATTCCACGGAAGAGCGGCCTACGGATCCGTAGACCGCTCCACGCAGGACATTCTTACTTGAGCTCGACCTTACCGCCGGCGTCCTCAAGCTTTTTCTTGGCCGCCTCGGCCTCGGCCTTTGGTGCGCCTTCGAGCACCGGTTTCGGAGCTCCCTCAACCAAGCCCTTGGCTTCCGCAAGACCCAGACCAGCCTTCACCTCGCGGACCGCCTTGATCACGGCAATCTTCTTGTCCGCCGGTACCGACGCCAGGATCACATCAAACGTGTCCTTCACCTCGGCCGCAGGGGCAGCACCCCCACCTGCAGCAGGGGCAGCGGCAACCGCCACCGGTGCCGCGGCCGAGACGCCCCACTTTGTTTCAAGTTTCTTAACCAAGTCAGCCGCCTCCAGGACAGTAAGCTTGCTGAGTTCTTCCACTAGTGTATCGATGTCTGCCATATTGTTATTCTTTCGTCTCGTCGCCGGAGAGGCTTCTCCGAATTGGTCCACCGCCCGTGAACCGACGATTTACTGTGTTATTGTTTGTTGATGACAGATGCCAACCGTTAAAGCTGTCCATCCGCCGAGATTTGACGTCGTTCGAGACCGAATCAAGCCTTGTCCACGTTAGCCTGCAGAACCCTGGCAAGCTGAGTGCCAGGAGTTCCAATGATTGTGGCCAAGGTCCTTGCTGGTGTACTGACAAGGCCAAGAATTGTTGCTTGGAGAACCTGGAGCGGCGGAAGCTCTGCGATTTCCTTCAACTGGCTTGCTGTCAATGGCTGGGTACCCAGATAGCCAAACTGAATCCGCGGCTTTTCAAATTCCGCTTGGTATGCCTTAACCACCTTGGACGCAGCGGCGATGTCCTTCTGACCAATAACCACTGCCAACTGCCCTGCCAAACTGGTTCCCAGATCAGCGATTCTCGCATCGCGGGCTGCAACCCTGAAAAGGGTGTTCTTTACTACGTGCAGTTCTGCACCCACCTTGCCAAGCCGCTTCCGCAGTTCATTGAACTGTCCCACGGAAAGTCCCTTGTAATCGACAACAATGAAGAAGGGAGATTGGCTGAGCCACTTAACGTACTCTGCTGAGATGTAGGTCTTTTCTGTGCGCATTGGAGGACTTTTTTAAGCGTTGGCAAACTCACGCAAGTCCAAGGCAATCGCCGGACTCATCGTCAAGGACAAGGTCATTGAGCGGACAAAGATTCCACGGGCACTTGCAGGTCTAGCTTTATGGACGGCCTCAATCACGGCGCGTGCATTCTCGACAATCTTAGCCGGCTCGAAGGAGATCTTTCCAATAGCAACGTGCACATTCCCAGCCTTGTCGATCTTGAATTCCACCCTTCCGGCCTTCACCTCCCTCACCGCCTTGGCGGTGTCATCAGTGACCGTCCCGGTCTTTGGGTTCGGCATCAAGCCCCTTGGTCCCAGAACCTTTCCCAGTTTCCGAACTTCGGTCATTGCCTCCGGGGTCGCGATCGCGATGTCAAAGTCAGACCAACCTTCGGTGCACTTCTTGATCAGGTCGTCGAAACCTACGTGTTCGGCACCTGCTGTCCTTGCAGCTTCTGCCGCCGCGCCCGGCTTGGCGAAAACCAGGACCCTAACCACTTTTCCTGAACCGTGGGGCAGAGGAACAGTGCCACGAACCATCTGATCTGATTGCCTGGGGTCGACGCCCAACCGAAACGCTATGTCGATGCTCTCGACGAACTTGGCCTTGGGGAACTTGGCCAGAAGGGACACGGCCTCGGATAGGGTATAGAACTTCCCTGCAGGAACCAGTTCACACGCTTTTTTGAATCTTTTGCTTGGCATAATGTTTGCGGTTCAAGCGAGCCCCAAGGCTCTCCCGCATTTAGTTTATTATAGTATTCGAAATCTCTTGCTCCAGTTGAAGTCAGCCCACCACATCTATACCCATGCTGCGAGCAGTACCGGAGATCATTCGAACTGCAGCCTCTTCGCTGTTGGCATGAAGATCTGCACCCTTCAGCTTAATGATCTCAAGAATCTGTTTGTGAGTTACCCGTCCTACCTTTTCCTTGTGGGGCACTTTGGATCCACTTGCTACTCCGGCAGCCTTCTTGAGCAGGACCGAAGCAGGAGGCGACTTGAGAATGAAGGTAAAGGATTTGTCCTGATAGACCGTAATGATGACAGGAATGACCAAACCCGCCCTGTCCTTGGTTGCTGCATTGAATTCTTTGCAGAACGCCATGATGTTAATGCCCTGAGATCCCAAAGCTGGACCAACAGGGGGCGCTGGATTCGCCTGCCCGGCAGAAATCTGCAGCTTTACAATACCCGTAATTTTCTTGGCCATATCCTGTAAATTTGGCCTGCTAGCAGAGCTGAGCAGGCGATTTTTGCAACTATGATTTTTCTACCTGCCAGTATTCCAACTCAACCGGAGTCTTTCGCCCGAAAATATCAACGGTAACCTTCAGTTTTCCCTTTTCGGGTTCAACTTCCTCAATGACCCCTGTGAAATTCAGGAAGGGCCCATCATTGATCTTCACCGTCTCCCCCACCTCAAAGCTAACCTTGGGTCGCTCTGAATCCTCGCTATCCATTACCTGCGCCTTGATCACCAGAATCTCATCCTCGGTGACTTCCATCGGACGATCTCCTCCGACAAAACCGATTACCCCCTGGATGTCCTTGATGAAGTACCACGGTTTTTCCAATGGACGCAGATTCTCATCAAGGAGTGCAATATCGATGTAGACATACCCCGGGTGTAACTTGCGGTTGGTGACAGTCTTCTTTCCCGCCCTGACCTCAACCACCTTCTCCATCGGAACCAGCACTTCGCGAATGTAGGATTCCATCTCATCGGTCTTCAAGCGCCGGAAGATGCTGTCCCGTACCTTCTGTTCCTGACCAGCGAGACAATGTAAAGCGTACCAACGGTGTTTCATGGGCTATTGGAAGAGGGTTTGATGAGACCTGCCTGACTCGACTGGGAACGCCCAACCTGGGGATTCTTAAAGAAGAGCCCTGACAAACTTCAAAATCCCGAAATCGGCTCCGACGGTAAATAGACCCAGAATTGAAAGCACAACAAAAACAAGAACGGTCGAGTTCCAAAGTTCCTGACGCGAGGGCCAATTGCATTTTCGTAGTTCGTCCCGCGTCTCCCCGACGTATGCGGTCAAGCGTTTCAGCCAGCCCAACCTCCAAGCGGTGGCAAAAATTGCCAGCACCAGCGCAGAGCCCAATATCAGTTCCAGCAGAAATTTGTTCACAGTATTATGGCGGAGGGGGAGGGATTCGAACCCCCGGAGGGTGTGAACCCTCAACGGTTTTCAAGACCGCCGCAATCGACCGCTCTGCCACCCCTCCAGGTGCCGGCGAAGGGCTGCTCACTAGCAGTCTTCGCCGCGCCGCTCAATGCCGTCTCATTCGGCGTAGGACGGGTCCTGTTCGTCGAGGATCGACTTCATCTCCGCGAAGTGGGAGTGGAACTGGTCGCGGTCGGATTCCCATTCCTGGGCCGTCTTTTCCGCGATCGCCGGGCTCATCACATTGAGCTTCTGGCCGCTCGAATAGGCGAGGATCAGGTTGCGGCAGGCGCGTTCGAGGTAATAGGTGAGGTCGAAAGCCTCTGCCACCGTCGATGCGCAGACGAGCACGCCGTGATTGCCCATCATCATGATCTGCCGGTTGCCGAGCAGGCCGCCCAGGCGGTCGCCCTCCGCGTCCGTGTTGGCCATGCCGCCGTAATCGGCGTCGACGGCGATACGGTTGAAAAAGCGCGCGGTGTTCTGGTCGATCGGCAGGATCTCGGGGTTGGCCAGGGACGCCACCGCCGTCGCATAGGGCGGGTGGAGGTGGATGATGCAGCGCGCTTGCGGCACCTTGGCGTGCATTCTGCCGTGGATCGACCAGGCGGTGAGGTCCGGCGCGTCGGGCCGGTTCATCGTCTCGTCGTCCGCGCTGTCGAGCAGCAGCAGATCAGAGGCCCTGATGCGGGAGAAGTGCTTCCACCGCGGGTTCATCAGGAATTTCTTGCCGTCGGCGGAGACGGCGAGGCTCAGGTGGTTGGCCACCGCCTCGTGCCAGCCGTTGATGGCGGCGAGCCTGAAAGCCGCCGCAAGGTCGACACGCAATTGCCATTCGTCGGATTCAACACTGCGGGCGGTCTTGAGCGTTGCGAGGTTACCCATCATAATCTCCTGTGGTGGTGGCGGGCAGGATACTCCCGGCGGGGCCTCCGGGCAACGGCGTGTGAGGGGCAATATGTGCATGAGGGTGGTGCGGCGGTGACAGGCATGATGCGGAAGCCGGTGATTGCGGCGGCGGCGGCGGTTCTGGTACTGTGCGCGGTTCCGGGTGCCGCCCAGGCCAGCGAGGCCATGGGCATCTGGCGCATGGACAATGGCAAGGTGACGGTCAGGGTGTCGCGCTGCGGGGCCAATCTCTGCGGCACGGTGGTGGGCTTGCGAAAACCCAGGGACGACAAGGGNNAACAACATGAAGCCCCGCGGCGAGGGCTACTGGACCGGCACGATCTACAACCCTGACGATGGAGCAACCTACAGCTCCAACATGACCCTCCAGAACGCCAGCACCATGCGCGTGAAGGGCTGTGTCGCCTCCGTCCTCTGCCGCTCCATGAAATTCATCCGCGTCAAATAGGCTTGGCTCCACAATGCGTCTCATTCCGGTACTGGCACTGGCTTTCGTCCTTGGCTCCACGGGCCCCGTCCTGTCCCAGGCGCTGAAGGAGCTGCCCTTCGACAAGCAGCTGACGCTTGCCAATGTAGGCGATGTCGATGCCCAGTTCGAGGTGGGCCTTGCCTATGAGACGGGCAAGAACGTCAAGGTGGACGAGGCGGAGGCCGCACGCTGGTTCCGCCAGGCGGCCCTCCAGGGCAATGTGGAGGCGCAGTATCATCTGGCCCGCCTCGTCGCGCGCGGGGCGAGGGGGCTGAAGCAGGACCTCGCCACCGCCCTCAAGCTCTACCAGGATGCCGCATCGAGGGGCCACCCCCAGGCGATGAATGCGCTGGGCCAGGCCTATCAGCAAGGCAAGGGCACGGAGGCCGATCTCGCCAAGGCCGCCGAGTGGTACGGCAAGGCCGCCGATCTCCGGCTGGCGGACGCCCAGAACAATCTCGGCATGCTTTATCTCGAGGGCAAGGGCGTGACGCGCGATCTCGCCCGGGCCTTCAAGCTGTTCGAGAGTGCTGCGGCCCAGAACGACCCGTGGGGGCTGAACAATCTGGGCGGCATGTATGAGATGGGCTGGGGCACCACGGTCGACGCCACGCGCGCGCTCGAGCTTTACCGGCAATCTCTCGCCCAGGGAAACGGGAAGGCGCAACAGAACATTGAGAGGCTGGAGGCCACACCCCTTCCGGCCGTGAATTAGCGCCCGTTAACCATACTTCCCAACCCGGCGTTTACGCTCGCCNNTCAGTTTTCTCAGGAAGGCCGTCGTCCTCATCGCCGTGGGCCTTGCCCTCGCGAGCTGCTCCTCATCGGGCAAGCAGCAGCAGGCCAAGCAGGATCCCTTCGCGGGCAAGGGCAGCCCCCATTATCCCGGCAAGGGGCCGGTGCCGTGGGGCGGGGGGCGTTATCACGTCGGCAAGCCCTATCAGGTCGCGGGCCGCTGGTTCGAGCCGAAGGAGCAACCCAATTACGACAAGAAGGGCTTGGCCTCCTGGTACGGGGAAGCCTTCAACCGCCGCAAGACGTCGAACGGCGAATGGTTCGACATGAC
>DITU01000124.1:0-2252 GCA_002422905.1 Verrucomicrobia bacterium UBA6176 | reverse complement strand
GTCATCGATCTTTCCAAGCGCACGGCGGAAGTTCTCGACTTCAAGCACAAGGGCAAGGCGGAGGTCCGCGTGCAGTACATCGGGCCCGCCCCCGTTGACGACAATGGCTCCCACCTCATGGCCATGAACAAGGAACTCGAACGCGGCACGCCCATGCGCAAGATGATTGCCTCGGCCGACCGCCGCAAGGGCAAGGCGCCCTCGGAGAACGTGATATCCGCCGCGGCGAAGCCCAAGAAGAAGGCAGCACCCCCGCCGCAGCCCCAATATGAAACCGCATCCTATGAACCGGAAGCGGAACCGGCTGAGCCGCGCGCAACCGAGGTCACCTACTTCATCCAGCTCGGTTCCTTCTCGGACGGTGAGAACGCCGCCCGCGCGCGCGACCGCTTCGCATCCGTCTGGCCGGTCCAGTTCATCGAGCTTTCCGGTGCCGCAGGCCCCGTCTACCGCGTGCGCCTGGGCCCCATCTCGAGCAGCGCGGACGCGGAAACGGCCCTGATCGACGCCCAGACCGCAGGTTACGGCGATGCCCGCCTCATCCGCAACGAAGCAGTCCAGGCCGCGCTCCAGTAGAGGCCTTCCCGTCTCCGATCGTTGATTTCGCCGCCAAAGCACCCTAGCCTCCGGGGCATGGGAATCCTCGTGTGTCCGCGTCGCTTGTTGTGGGCCGGCCTCATCGTCTGCCTCACGGCGATGCTGGTGCCGGCGGCGCCCGCCCGTGCCCAGGAGGAATATTCATCCAGGGCCCGGCACGCCATCCTCATCGATGCCCGCACCGGCCGGGTGCTCTTCGAGAAGGAGGCGGATGTTCCCGTCCCGCCCGCCTCCATGAGCAAGCTGATGACCATGATCACGGTCTTCGAGGCGCTGAAGGCAGGCACGCTCTCCCTCGACCAGCAATTCACCGTCAGCGTGGATGCCTGGCGGCGGGGAGGTGCGGTTTCGGGTGGGTCCACCATGTATGCCGAGGTCAAATCCTCGATCAGGCTCGAGGACCTGATCAAGGGTGCGGTCGTGCAATCCGCCAACGACGCCTGCATCGTCATGGCGGAGGCGATCGCCGGAAACGAGGATGCCTTCTCACAGCGCATGACGGCGCGTGCGCGTGAACTGGGTGCCGTCAACGCCACCTTCCGCAATGCGACGGGCCTGCCCGATCCCGAACACCGCATGAGCGTCCGCGATCTCTCCGTCCTCGCGCGCCACATCATCACGCGCTTTCCCGAACACTACAGCTACTACTCCCTGCCGGCATTCACCTGGAACAACATCACCCAGCAGAACCGCAACCCGCTGCTCAAGGATTATCCCGGCGCTGACGGCATGAAGACCGGCTATACCCGGGAGGCGGGCTACGGCCTCGTGGGCTCTGCCGAGCGTGACGGGCGCCGCCTCATCATGGTCATCGCCGGCCTCAAGAGCATCAACGAGAGGCGGCAGGAAGCGCAAAGCCTGCTCGACTGGGGCTTCCGCCAGTTCCGCAGCGTCGATGTCTATGCCAAGGGTGACAGGGTCGGGCAGGCGCGGGTGTGGGGCGGCACGCAGAGGAGCGTTCCGCTGCTCGCCGCGGCGGGCGTGCGCGTGGCGCTGACCGCGCAGGAACAGGAAGTCGCCGAGGTGAAGCTCGCCTACAACGGGCCGCTGATGGCCCCCGTCGAGGCCGGAATGGAAGTGGGCAAGGTCCGCTTCATCGTGGACGGCATCACGGTGGCAGACGTGCCGGTCGTCACCGCGTCACCGGTCGAGGCGGAACCATCCATGTGGTCGCGCGCGCTGGACTCGGTCTTCATCATGATTTTCGGCAGTTAGAATGCAACGCCAGGAATGCCGCCTAATGCTTCCCTTCTCCCGTCGGCGCAAGCCGATGGGAGAAGGTGCCCGAAGGGCGGATGAGGGCCTCTGTCCAGCAGTCGTGCCCGTTGAAAGAGGCCCTCATCCGTCGCTGCGCGCCACCTTCTCCCATTGCTTCGCAACGGGAGAAGGGAAAAGCATGGTGATGGGATGACCTCGCTCTTCATCACGTTCGAAGGCGGAGAAGGCTCCGGCAAGTCGACGCAGATCAAGCGGCTTGCCGCCCGGCTTTCGGCGGAAGGCCGCGACGTGCAGGTCACGCGCGAACCGGGCGGCACGCCGGAGGCCGAGGCCGTGCGTGCCCTTCTCGTCTCCGGCGACGTCGCCCGCTGGACGGCGAAGTCCGAAGCACTCCTGAACTACGCCGCGCGCGAACAGCATCTGGAGCAGGTGATCCG
>DITU01000150.1 GCA_002422905.1 Verrucomicrobia bacterium UBA6176 | reverse complement strand
GAACCGACGACCTACGGTTTACGAAACCGTTGCTCTACCACTGAGCTACACTGGCGGGCCCGATGCCGGCAGGTGCCGGCGGAAGAGCGAGGTTTGTATGGGGCGCGGGGGGGAGTCGCAAGCGCGTTTTTCCTCGGGATGACGTTGGACACCCTTTTGACGGAAGGATCGCGGTGGATCGGGTGCCGGGAATGGGGGTTTGGTGCGGGAGTTGGTTGGGCGCTGGGGTGCTTGCCGGAATCGGGACGGGAGGTCTGGTGTCCTGGGTCGGGCGACGGGAGCGCGGATGTTGCACTTGTGACTCGACAAGCGGGGGGTGGTCAGTCGGGAATGATGCACCAGTGACCACCTACACGGTCAAACTCACACCCGAAGAAGCGGCGCGGCTGGAACCGATCATCCGGGATGGCTCATTCCAGACCCGACAAGTTCCCCATGCGCGCTTCAGCGGAGCCAAGCCGGATCTGCACGTCACGTTCTATGAGTCCGGCAAGCTGGTGGTGCAGGGAAAGGGAACCCAGGATTTCGTCGAGTTCGTGGTGGAACCCCAGGTGTTGTTGTCCGCCCGGCTCGGTTATGAGGACACCCTGGAGCCGGGTCGGCTGGATCCGCGGATCGGTGTGGATGAATCGGGCAAGGGCGATTTCTTTGGTCCGATGTGCATTGCCGGGGTGTATGTGAACCGGGATGTGCTGATGGCCTGGCGGGACATCGGGGTGCGCGATTCGAAGTCGATCAGCAGCGAGAGTCAGGTGGCGCGATTGGCGAAGAAGATCCGGGAAACGCCGGGTTGCGTGTGGAATGTGGTGGCGATCGGGAACGAGGCCTACAACCGGATGCATCAGAGCAATGGCAGCGTGAACCGCGTGCTGGCCTGGGGACATGCCCGGGTGATCGAGAACCTGCTCACGCAGAAGCATCGGATGTCCCAACCGCCATTGCGTGCGATCAGCGACCAGTTTGCCTCGAGCAAGGCGACGGTGGAGAAGGCGTTGATGGCGGCGGGCAAGACGCTGGAACTGGTGCAACGCCACAAGGCGGAAGAGGATCCGGCGGTGGCGGCGGCATCGATCCTGGCGCGGGACGAGTTCGTGACGCGGTTGCGTCAATTGGGGGAGCAGTACGGTGTGGTGTTGCCCAAGGGCGCTTCGGACCAGGTGGAGACGGCGGCGCGCGAGTTCGTGGAATTGCACGGGACCGCGGCATTGGCGCGGGTGGCCAAGATGCATTTCCGGACGTCGTACCGGGTGTTGGGCCTGCCGGAACCGGAGAAGAAGGAATGGCGTCGACCCGGGGAAGTCGACGGGGCGTCCGGCAAGGAATGACCAACCCGATCAGCGCCGGGTCCGCGCCCTGTAATTGAACCGGTCGTTCGGGGCGGCATCGCCGTTCAGGGTGAAGTCGGTCCAGTCACCGGCTTGGTGGGTGTTGTCGGTCCACTTGAAATCCAGGGTGGCCGGCGGTTGATCGAGTCCGAGTGTTTTCCACGGCACGGCCAGTTCGAGTTCGACTGAACCGATCCGGACCTCGGCTTCCCCCACGATTTCCCACGAGCCCGATCCGGGCCGCCATCGTTCCACCACGGCGCGATGGCGCATCGGATCGGCCCGGTGGATCCGATGATCGTATCCGAGCCAACCGGTGGCGGCATTGGCGTCGGTGTCGAGGAGCAGGACCATCCAGTCGGGGTTGGAAGCCGGGGTGAGAGGGCTGTGGGTTCGGACGTGGAAAGCGGCGTGGGTGGGAGACCAACTGACCTTGGCGCTGATGATATCGTTGCGTCCGGAGCTGTTGGTGTAAGTGACGCCGGCACCCCAGCCGGGGTGAAGGCGTTGGACGGGATCACCGATGGTGTCGCGGAACTCGGGTTGGACCGGGGCCCAGTCTTTGAAGTGGCCATCGATCTGGATGGTGCCCGGGACCAGGGTGGGCAGGGGACGGGTGCCCTTGTAGCGCCGGATCTGGTCGATGAGTTGGTGGAAGTAGTCGTCGCCATGGCCGCCGCGCATCGGTTCGATGTCGCGACTGTGTTCCTGGTCGAACTGGTCGACGAACAGGACGGGACGGCGGACCCCGTTGAACTCGGCGTGTCGGCCGGCGATCCATTCATTCCAGCCGGTGACGAAGAGGAAGGGAGGATCGACGGCGAGGGCGCGCTTCCATTGTTCGGCGAAGTTGAGGCCGAGACGGGAGGCGTTGGGGCGACGGTCGCGTTGTCCGGCGTGGAAGCTTCGGCCGAGAGCGCCAGGCTCGCTGAGGGAACCGAGTCGGCCATCGACGGCATTCTGGGCGACGCCGACGGACATCTGTTCGGGTTGACCGAGGCGGTTGGTGAAGACGTGTTGAGGATGGACCTCGAGCCAGCTCCACATGTCGGGCTGGGTGGGGCCCTGGAAGTAGTCGGGTTGGGGTTTGCGGAAGGTGAAGAACTTCCGGATCGCGACCGACTCGTCGTCGGAAGTCAGCAGGCGCAGGGTACGGTCGCCGGCAACGGATTGACCGTCGGCGAAGGCGGTGCCGCGCGGGAAGGAATCGGAGGGGTCGCTCCACCATCCGATCTTTCCGTCGGGATCGATGGCTTCGAGGAAATAGGAATCGGGTGGCAGGGGTTGGGTTGGACGCAACTGGAGCCAGTCATTGTCCTGGACGTTGGTGAAGCGCTGGGATGCGACGATTTCGCCGGTGTGACTTGAGCGGCGGAGTTGGAGGGTAAGGGCCGAGTGGGTGGTGTTCCAGGTGGGGAACCGGCCGGCGACACCGACGAGCGGAAGGGTTGAGGTGAAGGATTGGCCGAGGGAATGCCCGGGGCGCAGTTCGACGGGCTGGGACTGACGGGCGTTTTCCTCGCGGGGATCGAGGAGGGAGGGATCGGCGAGGATGAGGGGTTTGGAATCCCATTCAAACCACAGGTCCTGGTATTGGCCGGTGGAATAGAGGTCGCGCCACAGGGTGCGGACGACGCGGGCGGGGTCCCAGAACGGGGTGAGGAAGGCGACCTGCGGGGTGCGGTTGCCGAGTTGGCGCAGCGCACTCCATTCGCGGAGCAGGGCGAGGTATTCGTTGCGATAGGTGAACTGGTTGGTGACATCGAAGATCACCACATCGACGCCGGCATCCGACAGCATCTGGGCGTGCTTACGGAGGACCGAGGGATCGTCGGAGCGGTAATAGCCGAAGAGGGATTCGCCCCAGTGATGCGGGGCATGGAGTGGACCCCAGAGCGGACTGTCGGCCTTGTCCATGGCGGCCGGATCCTGGGCCAGGATCCGGGAGACGTCATAGGGCCCGCCGCGGATGTGCGCGCCGAGCCAGAGGAAGTAGAACATCCCCACGGTCCGATTGGTTCGGGGATGGCCGGTCCCGGGATGGGTGACGACGGAACGGCCAAGGGCATCGGTGGCCACCCAGGTATCGGTGAAGAGATCGCGGAAGACCGGGCCGGGATCGGCAGCGAAGGCTGGGAGACGGATGAGGAACAGCGCCAGGAATGCGGGGAGAAAGAGCCGGGTGCGATGGGGGGGCGAAGCCGGGGACATCAGGCTGGGTCAGGTGTGGGACGGGGTGGGGTGGGACGTGGGGTGGGAGACGGGATCGAGCCAACGCCAGACGCGGAGGGCCTCGGTGGTGGACCAGGCCTGGGCATCGCAGCCGCGGTGGGCGTGGGGGGCATCGCCCTCGATGATCTCGGGGAGGTGTCCGATGCAACCCTGTTGGAGATGGACGGCCATGGAACCGAGGTAGGCGCGGGCGGCGATGCGGGCGGCGGGATCGTCGGGATGCGCCTTGACGAGGGCTTCGCAGAAGGCGGGGAAAGTCCAGGTCCAGGCGGTGCCGTTGTGATAGGCGGGTTTGCGGGAAGTATCCTCGTCGCCGCGGTAGTGGCCCCAGTACGGGTGATCGGGATCGTTGAGGAGATGGCCGTGATGGCCGTGGACGGGCAGGGGCGGGGTGACGGGAAGCGGCGCGAGGGAACGGAGTGCGCCGGGGACGACGAGGTGGCGTCGGGTGTTTTCGACGATGCGTTGGGCGCGGGATCCGGAGACGAGGTCGAGGGCGACGGGGAGGAGGGTGTTGCTGCGGAGCGCGTCGCTGGGAGCGGCGGTACGGGCGGGAACGCCGTGGGCGGCAATGAGGCAATCGGCGAGCCAACCCCGGTCTTCGAGCCAGAAGTAGGTGTTGAAGGACTTGAGGGCGCGTTGGGCGAGATCGGCCCAGCTTTCGCCACGGCCGTCCCAGGGGGCGGCGTGGAGTGAGGCCAGTTGCCGGAGCAACCGGATCCAGAGCGCCTGGATCTCGACGGGATAACCTTCGCGCGGGGTGGCGGCGGGATGGTTGGTATCCATCCAGGTGAAGTGCGGCGGGCTCCAGACGAGACCGGAGGCGTGGTCGACGCGGATGCCGTTGGGAGTGCCGGCGAGATAACCGGAGGCGATGGAACGGAGGACATCGGCGACGGTACGGCCCTGGTCATCGACGACGGTCTGGTGGAGCGGGGTCTGGTCGGGGGGCAGGAGCGGGGCGAGTTCCTCGCAGACGATTCCGAACCAGAGCGGGGCGTCGGTGGTATCGCGATTGGAGGCGTCCTCGCCGTGGATGGAATTGGGCAGGGTCCCGTTCTTTTCGAATCGGGCGAAGGTCAGGATCAGGTCACGCACTTCCCGGATGCAACCGGCGGCGAGGAGACCGCGGGCGGCGATGAGGGAATCGCGACCCCAATCAAGGAACCAGGGATAACCGGCGATGACAGTGCGGGTGTTGTCGCGACGGACGACATAGGCGGAGAGGGCGATGGCGAGGCGTGAACCGAAGTGATCCTGGGCGGGAATCGCGGCCTGTCGCAGGAGTTGGTCGAGGGCCTGGGCGCGGGTCGCGACGAAGCCGGCGATGGCATCGGGATCGGGATCGTGGAGTTCTGCGGTGGCGACGACGGTGGCGGAACCGCCGGGTTCAAGGGGGATGTCGAACCAACCGGGGGACCAGGCATCGCCCTTGTCCTGCATGCCGCGGGTGGCCTCGACGGTATGGGGAAGGTGTTCGGACCATTCCGGCGAAGGACGATAATCTCCGGCATCGACCCAGGCGCGGAGTGCGCGGTCGGGGCCGGGGGCGAAGGAGAAGCCCTGATGATGGGCGAGGGAACGGGTGTGGATGTGGAAGTGGTGATTGGCGCCTTCGTTGCGGCGGGTTTCCCAGTGGAAATTCCGGTCTTCGAGATCGAGTCGCACGGTGAGCCGGACCCGGGCATCGGCGGGAAGGGCGGTGCCGAAGGGTAGATTGCCATTCATCCGGCTGAAGCGGAGGACGACCGTGTTTTGATCCGGGATCAGATCCGCGACGAGATGGATCTCGACGGCGCGTCCGTCGCCGGCATTGACGACGAAGCGCCAGTGGGCGGGCGGGCCGGGTTCGAAGGAGAGGAGGTTGGCGGCGTTGAGGGGTGAGATGAAGCCATCGGCTTCGAGCCAGATGCGGAATCGCTTGAGGAAGATGTGGCGGTCGACCGGGACGCGGGGATGGAGATTGGCGCCGAGAAGGCAATCGTACTTGGAGGTGGTGCGTCCGACATCGATGGGGATGCGGGCCATGGAACCGCGTCCATTGGTGAGGAGGGTGAGTGGACCGTGGAAGGTGGGGGGGGACAGGGTGCCGGTGAGGGCGGGATCCCGTCCGGTGAGGAACAGGGAGGCTTCGAGATCG
Source organism: Verrucomicrobia bacterium UBA6176 (assembly GCA_002422905.1). Lineage (GTDB taxonomy): Bacteria > Verrucomicrobiota > Verrucomicrobiia > Limisphaerales > UBA9464 > UBA6176. Next base: position 9,587 of record DITU01000150.1, on the reverse strand, counting down.
GCGGCGGCGGAAGGGATCTCGATGTGGAGTTGGCGTGGGCCCTGTTGATTCGTGGGAGGGAAGGCGGCGAAATGGGTGCCGGCGGCGGGGATGGATTCGGCGACTTCCCACGCGGGTCCGTCAGGGGAGGTGAGCCGGGCCTTGAACGGAGCATCCAGTTCGATGAGCAGCCAGTGATCCGGGGGAACGGGAACGATGCGCCGGGTATCGGCACGGATCCATCGGATGACGCGGGGATAGGTTCCTGAATCAGGAAGGGTGCGGGCGAGGAACGCGAAGGGATCCTGATCGACGAGGTCGGCGAGGTCGGTCCAGGGATCGGGACGGGCGACGGGAGCGGGTGAGACGCGATTGAGGGCGGCCAGTGCCCAGTCGGCGCGGGCTCGGGCGTGCCGGTAGGCATCGCCGGCAAGGCCGCGGGCAGCGGCGGACACGGCGAGGCAATGGGTGGCACCGGGTTCGAGCACCAGTTCGACGCCGTTCGGGACGGTGCGCAAGGCGACGGTCTCGGACGGGGTGGAAGGATCGGCGAGGGCGAGATCGAAGCGGGGTGAACCGAGGTCCTCCCAGACGGCCTGGGAGAGGAGCAGATGACCGGGTTGATCGAACTGGGTGTTGACCAGGACCAGACAGGTGTCGAGGGCATCGGCCGAGTCTCGGCGGAGGGCGAGGACGGGAGATCCGGGGAGATCGATCCGGGTGAGGCGTGCGCCGTCGAAGAAGCAGGGGTGATGGGCGAGGAGTTGGTGGAGGCGATGGAGTTCGGGGAGGAGGTGGTGAGGGGAACCCCAGTTGAGTCCGCGGGAGGAGTGGACATTGACCTGCTCGGTGGCGCACCACTCGACGCCATTGGTGAAGCCGAACGCGCCCTGGACGCTGGTGAGGGCGCTGAGACGATTCCGGTGGAGGGACCATCGGCGACCCTCGGCGGTCAGCGGGGCGTGGGGACTGGCGCCGCGCGCGGCGAGTCGGGTGTTGTCGTGGGTCTCGCTGTAGTGGACGAGGGTGCCGGCTTCGAGGGAGGTGCGGAGGGCATAATCGATGTAGGAACCGACCGCGTGGGGTCCGAAGTTCTGGAAGAGTTCGCTGTAGGCCCATTGCATGCCGCCTTCAGCAAGCAGGGCGTTGGTGGCGTCCCAGGACCCGCCCAGGCCTTCGAGCAGGAAGACGGTGTCGGGGAACTCCTGCCGGACCCGTGCGGTGATGAACTGCCAGACGTGCAACGGGATCTTGTATCCGGCGTCGCAGCGGAAGGCGTCAACCCCACGCCGGCACCAGGTGAGGAACACGCGTGCGAGGTAATCCCAGAGGGGGATGTGGGATTGATCGAACTCGACGAGATCTTCCCAGACGACATCCCAGGCGCCGGGACTGTGGAAGCGACCGTCGGGATGGCGCAGGAACCATTCGGGGTGCTCGTTCCATTCGCGACTGCCCCAGCCGGTGTGGTTGATGACGAGATCGAGCATGAGCCGGCCGCCGCGGGCATGGACGCCGCGGGCGAGTTCGATGAACTGGTCGATGCCGGTGGTGCGCTGATCGAATTCGACGAGGGCGGGATCGATGGCGGTGAGATCCTGGAGGGCGTAGGGAGAACCGAAACGGCCGAACCGGGCGAAGGTGGTGGGGACGGGACTGACGGGGAGCAGATGGAGGATGCGGGAACCGAGGGTGCCGAAGATGTGGGGAAGTTCGCGCAAGACGGAGCGGAGGGTTCCGCCGGGGGGAATGACGGTCCAGCCGGCCTTGTCCAGGGCCTGGACTTCGGGTGGGAGATGGTCCGGGGCGGTCTGATCACGGTTGCGGGACCATTCGCCGAACATGCGCGGGAAGGCGCAGTAGATGAGGTTGGCGGTGCGGGTCCAGGAGGGATGCACACCGATCCCGATGTCGACTCCATGGGGCCAGTGCTGTTGACCGTTGGAATCGATGGCAAAGGCCTTGGCCCGGAAATGACCGACCTCGGTGAGTGGAATGAGGATGGACGCGGTGTCGCCCTCGACCTGCATGGGGAGGTCGCGCCAGGAAGATCCGGCGAGGGGCAGCTTCTCGAAATGGGATCGGACGATCTCTTCGCGGACCCGGTCGGCGCGCCCGAGATTGGTCCGCAACCGCGCCTGCCAGCCCGGTGGAATAGGGCGGAGAGTGACGCGGAGATGATCACCGGCGTGCCGCACGAGGCGCGCACCGGTTCCGGGAGACATGTGAAGATCAGGCATGGCGCTGAACGCAGGGGCGAGAATGCGGTTGTAGTTGGCGGGGTCGCAATGCTGGAGGACCAAGACAGGGAAAAAAGGGCGCATGGAGGTGGGAACCGGGGGTGGGAAAATCGCAGGGCCCGCGGAAAGGCGGAGGAGGGTTTCACGCGATGCCGCGAAGGAGAAGAATGCCCGGAGCGGTTGCCGGAGGCAGATTCTTGGCAACGTGGCGGGCTTTGCGGCGTTGCGTGAGAAAATCGGAGCGCCCAGAGGGGGAGGGTTTCACGCGAAGCCGCGAAGATCGCGAAGGAGGGAACTGGGGAGAAGTGGATTTCGGGGAGAGTTGGTCCCGCGGAGGCGCAAGGGTGCCGATGCCTAAGTTGGCTGTGGTCGCTCGATTCGAGTACCAAACATCAGACGCGACTCCGTTCCCCTACTTGGATGGGGTTTGTTGGCGCCCCGGCCAGACACGGACCGCGGGATTCCGCGCCGGGAACACCTGCGCTTTCTGTGTGGACATTCATCCGTCACAAAACTTGGATGGAACAACATTAAGGCTTGCACCGTTGGCTCGATTCCAGTCCAACAAGCCAGTACCTCCGGCAGCGCGTCAACCCACCAAACCATGAGCCTCTCCTTCCGCTCTCCTTCCGCTCTCCTTCCGCTCTCCTTCCGCTCGCTTGTAGTCTTCTCGTCCTGGCGGGCGGAACCCTTGGTCTAATGGGTCAAACAGTCGTCACCTCCAGCGGTGGTTCCCCTGTGGAAATCGTGGCGATCCCCAGTCTCTCGGCGCGGATCATTCCCGTCTCCTCCCAACAATCCCCCGCCGGATCAGGCGCAGCCGCACTGCGGGAAATAGTCAACAAGACCAGGCACGCGGCCAGGCCGGGATCCGACCCCACGCTTGAAATGATCCGACAGGAAATCGCGGAATTGGAACACTATGTCGCCACCTATCCCGATTCTCCCTATACACCCGGTCTCCGTCAGGGGTTGGCAGAATTTCACCGGCGGCGAGGGCGCTATTCGATCGCCTTGGGACACTGGAGAACTGCGTGGGCGTTGACGAAGGAGCATCAGGAAGGTCCAGGCAAGCAGATCGGCGACCGGGTGTTGGCTCAAATGGCCCGCCAATTGGCCAGTCTTGGTCGGGTTGAGGAGTTGGGAGCGCTTGCAGCAGAGGTGGGCCAAAGACGCCTGGACGGCGGTCCCTACTCGGTGATGTGGAGGGAATCCCTGGAAGCACTGTCCGTCATGCGAGCAAGGCCGGGGATAGCGTATCGATGCGGTGTACTGGCATTGAACAACGTCGCAAGGGCACTGACCAGCCAGCCGGTTGCAGAACTGTTTCACATGGAGTCCCCCGAGACCGGCTTCAGCCTGGCGGAATTGGAGTCCCTCGCTCAAAGAAACGGATTGCGGCTGCGCGCAGCCGTTCGGGAGAGCGGAAACGCACTCGTGATTCCGAGCTTGGTTCACTGGGGCGAAAACCATTATGCCGCCATCACCCGAAATCACGGCGATTATTCTGAAGTGGTAGATCCGACCTTTGGCTATCGGCAGACCTTGGAAAACAATGACATTTCCGCCGAGGCAAGCGGCATGTTCTTAATTCCATCAGACAACCTTCCGCCAGGTTGGAGATGGTTGACGCAGGCAGAGTCGGCAACCGTCTTTGGCAAGGGATTTCCGTTCCTGATCAACAGTGGTCCCGACGGTACGTGCCCGACGAGCACAGGTTCCGAAGCCGGTGCAACGTGCGACGAATGTCCGGGAGGCGGACCGGGTGGGGGACCGGGAGGCGGACCACGACTGGGGCTATTGGGTCTCAGCTGCACCAGCGGCTGCGGATCCAACAGAAGTGGAATGCCGTATTGGTGGGTGTCCGAGCCTTACCTCAATCTTTGGCTGAAAGATGTCCCATTGACCTATGAACCCAACAAGGGGCCCAAGATCCAGCTGGAACTGAAATTCAAACAGCGCGGGGCGGATCCCCTGTCCTTCCCCCACACCAGTTTCGGAGCCTTGTGGCATTCCACCTGGCTGGGCTATGTGGAAGCAGGTTACCACATTCTTGCCTATGGACACGGCGATCTGACCCTCCACGGGCGCGATGGTGAAACACTCCCGTTCTATATCGCCTCTGGGCAAACCGAAAGCGAGGTTGGCTACTTCAATCAGAGCAAGGTCAAGCTGGTGACCAGCGGCGGAACAACGCTCGGATTTGACCTGATACTTCCCGGCGGACAGGAGGAGCGATACCGTTTCCGGACCGGATATGACCGACTGTTCTTTCTCACGGAGATCGTCGATGCCGCCGGCAACCTGGTGACCCTCAACTACGACGCAATTGCCGATCCCAGTGACCCTTTTGTCAAACTCCGCACGGTGGTCGACGCGGACGGGAACACCTTCACGCTAAACTATGCTCAACCGACGGACACCAACCTGGTCACGTCAGTCTCATCTACTGTCGCCGGCACCGTCCTTCTGGGATATGACGATGATGTTCATTTGACCGACTTGACCGACACCGCGGGAATCAAGAGCGAGTTCACCTATGACGGCACCGGTTGGCCACTGACTCTCGTCACTCCGTATGGGACAACAGAGTTTTCCCTCTACGACGCTGGAGAGGACGCTACTGCCCACCGAACTGCACTCATTACTGAGCCCGACGGCTCCCAGCATCTCTATGCGTTCGGTGATAAGATTGGCTCGGCTGGCGGCCCCCCATGCCTTCCGGCACCCCACTGGGAACCTTGGAAACCACCAATCACCATCGCGCCAACTCGGTATACTGGGGGCGGGTGCAAGTGCCATTGTTGACTACCCAGACCGTGAGCAACATGACTACTGCCGACATTAAGTTAGCGAGGGTGCGGCACTGGCTCGGATTTGAAGATGACCACGGCAACACACCTGTACACACTCTGTCTTGGGAGATTGAGCCGAGCCCGGACGGAACGTTGGAGGGGCAGTCGACCTGGTATGATTATCCGGATAAGCCGGACCCGAGCATGCAGGGCTCCAGCATACTGCCGTCCGTCATTGCACGCGTCATGCCCCCCATCAACGGGACCAACTCAACCTGGTATAAGTACCTCATACGCAATGACCTCGGCAGGGTGACGCAATCCATCGAGAAGTGGGATGTGGGAGGATCTCCCCAGTACCGCACCAATGCCTACACCTACGATGCGAATGGCATCGATCTGATCCAACACACGGGTCCGGACGGGGCCGTCGACAAGTGGGGCTACAATTCCTACCATCAACCCCTGTACCATACCAATGCCCTGGGCGGGATTACCAGTTACACCTATAACGGCAACCGTCAGTTGGCCTCCGTCACTTCACCGTCCGGACTGGTGACGACCCACACTTACAACGGATCCACCTTCGCCTTGGAGAAGAGTGTCGAATCGATCTCCGGCACCCCCATCAGCACCAACACGTTCGCCCGGTACCCCGGCCAGACCTACATCCGTGCCGGTCTCAACGGGGTCAACGTGACCAACGCAACCACCTGGCTGGTCACCACCGATCCGCGCGGCCTGGTGGTCACCAACATCATCGACAGCCTTGGCCGCCTCTGGGAACGCCGGTCTAGTGGTCTTGTGGAACTATCCCACTACGAATTGTTTCCGAGCCAGAGCTACAGCGACAGCACAGGGGGAAAGCTTATCCTCGATCCAACCGCTTTGGTCAAAGTGGTGGGCGGTACCAATTACAGCACCAACACCTGGACCTACGACGCTGTCCGACGCCTGGCGTATGAGGAGGATGCCCTCGGCACCTACACCGCTTGGCAGTACTGTGATTGTGGTGGCCCTACCCAGATTACTCGTGGCTACGGTTTGAGTCTGGCCGAGACAACCACCAACGCCTTCAATCTTGTCGGATGGAAAACCCACACCTGGTTTCCCGGCAAAGGCGGTGTCACCAACACCTTTGACCTCCTGGGGCGGGTGATGACCACGACCGACGCCCTGGGGAGCATCACCAATACCTACGACAATCTGGGCCGACTGACACTGGTGAAGAATGCGGCCGGAACCGTTGAATCCCGTACCTACGACGTAGAGGATCACCTCACTTTGCACACCGACCACAAGGCTGTCACTTCTACCAACACCTACGACGGCCTCGGCCGCATCAAGACCCGTACTCTGAACGGCGGTGTCGCTGAACAGTGGTTTTACACTACCAACATCTTCGGTCCACTCAGCTACACCAACCAGATCGGCCGGGAGACCCTGTGGACGTACGACGCCGCCGGGCGCAATACCAATGAGGTGCTGGTGGGCGTCATGACCAATCGCTTTGTGTACAACGGTGCCGGTGACCTGACTGATCTGTACGACGGCAAACAGATCGGCAGCACCAACCGCACGCAGTGGCGGTATGACAACCACGGGCGGGTCACAGCCAAGGTCTACGCCAACAACCAGACCAACCTCATCTACGCCTACGATCCGCTAAGCCGTCTCACCAACCGTTGGTCCCAGACCAAGGGCAACACTAAGTATGCTTACGACCGGCGCGGTAGCCTGACCAACGTGGATTATGCCTCCAGCACGGATCTCAAATATCAGTTCGATGCGTTGGGGCGGCTGACCAACATGATCGATGCCGTGGGCACGACCCGGTACTCCTATACCAATGGCCTGCTGTCGACCGAGGACGGTCCTTGGGCCAATGACACCGTGACCTGGGAGTACAATCACGCCCGGATGCGCAGCGCCCTGCGCCTGCAACAGACCGCCACCCATTGGTGGACCAACAGCTATGTGTGGGATGCCGCCCACCGATTGTCGTCCGTCACCAGTCCGGCGGGGACCTTCACGTATGGATATGACGGCCCTGGAACCCTTCGCACGGGCTACAGCGCACCCGGTGGAAGCGTGACCAATCTGTATGACAGCCAGGGCCGCATGACCCTGACCGCCTGGCGCAACACTTCGGGAACCGTATTGAATGCGCACGGCTATCAATTGGACGCCGCCCATCAACGCACCCGCCAGACCCGCACCAACAATGCGGCGAGCCACAATCATACGCTGGGTTATCAGTACGATGCAGCGGGTCAGGTGACCCATGCCCGGGCGACAAACAATTCGACGGGGTTGCCGGTGGCGGGGGAGTTGCTGGGCTTGACCTATGACTCAGCCTGGAACATGACCGCGCGGACCAATGGAGCCACCGTCAACTACGGGGTGAACAATCTAAACCAGGTCACCGGGGACGGCGGCACGTACACGTACACCTACGACAACAACGGAAACCGGACCTATCGGACGCAAGCCGGGGGCGAGGGATACGTGATGATGGTGTATGACGACGAGAATCAGTTGGTCCGGCAGGAGACGGACACCTCGGCGACGCTGGAGGGCAACCGGTTCAAGCTGGAGTATCTGTATGACAGCAAGCTGCGGTTGAGGGAACGGAAGTATTCCACGTGGCAGTATGGGAGTTGGTATCCGACCTCCACCGAACGGTACGTGTACGACGGGATGCTGATCGTGCAGGAGCGGAACACCGGAACACCGGCGGTGACCTACACCCGGGGCGTGGACCTGTCCGCAAGCCTGGACGGTGCCGGTGGGATCGGTGGATTGCTCGCCCGCAGCCATGGATTCAACTCCGGCACCGGAGCCTGGAGCACCCACAGTGCCTATCACGCCGACGGCAACGGCAACGTGACCGCGATGTACAGCACGTCGACGGGTTCGCAGGTGGCTTGGTACCGATACGACGCCTTCGGACGTCTCTTGCAGAGTTCCGGAAGTCTGGCTTCGGCGAACCGCATGCGTTTCAGCAGCAAACCATGGATGGCGCCGGCAGTGGATGAGAGTGCGGGGATGTATTGCTATGGCTATCGGTTCTATGATCCGCTGACGCAGAGGTGGTTGAATCGGGATCCGTTGGGGGAGCCGGGTGATATCAATCTGTATCGCTTTCTGGAAGGCAATCCCATCGTGAAGACCGACCCTTTGGGACTAGACGTCTGGGTCTTGCGAGATCAGTGTGGTAAATATGGCCATGAAGTGGTGATGGGTGACAATGGAGATGGGACGTATTGGGAAGCGGATTTAAATCCTGGAGATGGAATGCTTTCCCCGCTATTCGGATCAGGAGTCACCAGTTTCAATCCGTCTAGCGAGCGCGATCCTAGAAACCTCGCTGAATCTTGCTACAAGATCGTAAAGCATAGTAAGACCTGCCAGCAAGCTACCGACTTTGGACGCAAATTTGCCACTGAGGCTGCCGAAAATAATGATCAACCCTATGACTTCTTCAGTTGGAATTGTCGGCACTATGCGCGCAGTGTTTACCGCCAAGCCTGTGCCAAAGAGTTTCTAATCAAAGTGGACAATTTTTTGAAGTGACTGGGGTATGATTCGTAATGTTGAGGACAATGAGGCTCTCCGATGGCAATTTGTTGTTGGCCTCGTTTGCCTACTGGTTCTCAGTGTCTACGGATTCCTTTTGTGGATTCGATTCGAGATCAAGGAAAGTCTTGACCGGGGTGATAAGGACTACTTGAAGCAAACGTTCTCCAGATGGGACCGGGCCGGTCGGCCCGAAGATTCCGACCCCCGCTTTCCCTTTGGAGGCGGTAGGAAGAGCTTCGTACAAAGCAACATCGTCGTGTCAATCGATGGAAAGGTCTATCACACCCAGTTCGCTATCACTGAAAGGAAAAGTCGGCGACCGGGAACGCTATTTGTCTCTACTAATGGGATCTTGCTTCAAGTTCTTCCCAACGGTAGAGCAACAGTTTCCCCAGTGGAGGCAATGGGGTCACATCCTAAGCATTGACAATAGCCACCTGACCGGAAAGAGCCGCGCACGGCTTGACCATTTCGCATGGGGGTGCGTGACGGCTGTCAATCTATCGTCAACCGGGGCAACCGCAGCGAACGTATCTTCCTTACCGACGACGACCGGCACTGCTTTCCCGGCAGCCTCGCCGAACTCCCCGGGATTGGAATGGCAGAAGGTGCTGGTCCGACACGGGCACCGGACGCGGGTTGCGGTGGTGTACGTATCGGTGAGGCTTGGTGGGTCGAGGCTCTCGGAGTTGGTTGGACGGATTACCGGATTGAAGTACGGCGGCTCTGAGATCAAATATTGAAGCTTAGGATGTGACCCCATTGCCTCCACGAAGTACGCCTACGACCGGCGCGGCAGCCTGACCAACGTGGACTATGCCACCAGCTCCGATCTCAGGTATCAGTTCGATGCCCTGGGCAGGCTGACGAATATGGTCGACGCCGCGGGGACGACCCGATATAGCTATTTGAATAGCCTGCTGGCGACCAAGGACGGTCCTTAGGCCAATCACACCGTGACCTGGGAATACAATCACGCCCGGATGCGCAG
>DITU01000095.1 GCA_002422905.1 Verrucomicrobia bacterium UBA6176 | reverse complement strand
TGCCAATTCGATCCTGATCAAAATCAACCAGATCGGCACCTTGACTGAAACCTTTGCCTGCATCGAGATGGCTAAAAAAGCCGGCTACACGGCCGTCATCAGCCACCGTTTGGGTGAAACCGAGGACTCCACCATTGCCGACATCGCCGTCGCCACCAATTGCGGCCAGATCAAGACCGGTTCCCTCAGCCGCACCGACCGCACCGCCAAGTACAACCAACTGCTCCGCATCGAACAGATGCTCGGCAAACACGCCATCTACGCCGGCAACGCCGTCCTGCCCAAGGGCCGCTGATCCCACCGGAGCAAACCCGGCATTTCCTTCCATCCCCGACCCGCGGCACCCAGCCCGCAGGTCGGGGATTTTTCTTTGTCTCGGGGTCCCCGATGTCGACGCCTCCCCCCGACTTCGACCGCATCATCGTACTCGCACTCGAAACCTGGCTGGACTCACACCGCAGGAATAGGTCATCGGGACCGAGTACGCGTACGATCCGGCTGCCCAACCGGCTCGACCCCACAAACCAGTGCCGCCTTGGGAACAGGATCTGCGCAATCTGCGGCCAACCCCAACCGGGTTTGATGCTGGACCTCAAAACGCCGCGCCCAACAGTTCCGCGAATTCACCCACCGGATCTGTCGGGTACCGCGCCGCCATCCGTACCGCCGCTTCACGACCCATCACCTGCCAGTTCTCCCGCTGTTCCCACGCCCGCTCCAGCGCCTGATGGATTCCCTCCACACTCACCGCCCCCGAAACAAACCCGGTTTCCCCCTCATCAACACATTCCGCGCAACCCCCGACCGCAGTGACGACCGCCGGACGCCCGCATCGGAACGCCTCGACCAACGCGATGGGCAGGCCCTCGTATCGGGAAGGCATCACGAGCAGGTGATGTCGGCGCCAGATGGCGGTCACGTCGGGAACGTGTCCCTCAAACCGGACCACTTCTTCCAACCCCAGCTCCTTCGCCACGCGCTCCAAGGATCTGCGCATGGGTCCGTCGCCGAACAACGACACCGTCACCCCGTGTTCCCGCCACGGTACCCGGGCGAGGGCACCCAGCAACAGGTCCTGGCCCTTCGCGCGCGGATCGAGTCGTGCCACACAGGCCAGCCGCCAACCGGCGTCCGTTGCCGGCCATGGAAGGGAATCGTTCACTCCGGTCCCACACGGATTCCACACCACCCGCGCGTTGCGCAACCGACCGCCGATCTGGGTTTCGAACAGGCGCAGGTTTCCGTGGGCGACAAAGCAACTCAGTTTCGCTCCCTCATGCGCCGTCTGCATCCGGTCCGCCAACCCATCTTCCGGCCACCAGATCTCTGCGTTGGCCTGAGCGACCGACACGTACGGCAACCCCTTCCATCGACACCATTCCATCCACTCCAAACCGCACCCGATCCCGCCGTGACTGATCACCACCGCGTCCGGTTTGAATGCCGCGATCCGCCGGGCGGCCACCCAATCCAGTCCGGGTAGCGAAGGCCCCTGCTCCCGGCGTCGCCAGAATGCCTGGATGCCTCGACGGAGAATTGAACGGGAATCGATACGGCGCTCCACCACCGCCACCCCGGCCCGCGCCAACTGTTCCACGGCAACCGGTCGTTCCGGCCATCCCTGCACACAGGCCAGGACCGGATTACCCCCTTCCGCCAACCGCGCCGCGGTCTGCGACCACAACAGTTCAGATCCGCCCCACGGCACCCCCGCCATCCCACTGATGAACGCCCAACGCCGACGCGTCGCCATCCGTCATCCTTCCCCGATCCGCCCCGATGGAATCCGTCCGTTGGCGGCGGCGACGAATTCGCGGATCCGTCCCGCATCCTTCAACCCGGGCGCGGATTCCACCCCGGAAGAAACATCCACGGCGAACGGGCGGACCCGGCGCACAGCCTCGCCCACATTGTCGGGATTCAATCCACCGGCCAGGATCACCGGGCGACCCGCGGCGAGCGCTCCCACCGCCAGATCCCAGTCGAAGCTCGCGCCTGTCCCGCCATGGGCGCCCGGCACAAAGGCATCCAGCAGGAACGCGTCCGCCACCTCCCGATACCGCTCCAATTCCGCGATGGTGTCCCTGCCCCGGACCCGGAATGCCTTGATGACCCGGGTGCGCTTCATGCAGGCGGCTGCCAATTCGGGCGGTTCCACTCCGTGCAATTGCACGGCATCCAACCGGACGCTTTCCACCGTCGACAACACCGTCTCCACGGGGACATCCACGAACAACCCCACCGCCGTCACGAACGGAGGAACCCCCCGACGCAATAGCGCCGCCCATTCGACCGTCACGCAACGGGGTGTGCCCGGTACAAAGACAAACCCGATGGCATCCACCCCCGCCGCCACCGCGGCCTGGACGTCCTCGATGCGCGTCAAACCGCAGATCTTGACCCGGGTCAGTCCCGGGATCCGCACCGGGGCCGGCGAGGGCACCATCGAGTCCTGATCGCCGCCGGGTTTCATCGGCGCGGCCGTTGCGGATCGCGCTGACCCTGACCACCGCGTCCGACCGGTCGTGAATCGCCCCGCGTCGGCGCTGCCGCACCGCGGGCGCCCGGGGACCAATCGCTGGAATCGGGCTCGGTCAATGGCCGCGCCGGAACCGGGATGGGCCGTGGCGGTCCATCAAAGGGATTGGGCTGACGCGAACCCGATCCTCCGCTGCGTTGACGCGACCCGGCATCCTGACGCGGCTGGATCGGAGCGGGGGACGAAGGACGGGGCGCAGGGGCCGGCGGGCGGATTGGGGCTGACGGACGACGCGGAAGTTCCTGCCGCGGTTCTTCCCGACGGGCTTGTTCACGCCGGGGTTCATCCCGGCGCGGTTCTCCACGACGAGCCACCTCGGGACGTGCGTCGCGACGCGGTTCGTCACGGCGGACCGGTTCCGGACGCATCTCGGGCCGCGCTTCAGGTCGCCGGGACACCTGGCCACGGGGTTCCTCGCGCCGGGGCGCTGGACGCCCGGACGGTTCGCGATGCGACTCCCTGCGTGGCGACGTCTCGCGGGGCGCAACCGCAGGCGGACGGGCCGGCGCGTCACGTCGTGGGGAGGGCTGGGCGGGTCGATCATGTGGACGCGCCTGGGTTGGCGCAGGTCTGGATTCCACCGGAGCCCTAGAGCCTTGCTGCGGCCGATCATTGCGCCGTGCGGGCGGTTGGGGCGGCTGGGCGGGAGCACCCGATGACCGCCGGGGTGCGGGATCGCGTCGCACGTTTCCGGAAACCGGCGCCGGCGAAGCCGCTGGACGGGACGCTGGTGCAGACCCGCGGGCCGGAGTCACCACCGGACGTTCCCGTTCCGGATTCCGCGCGGATGAAGTGGAGATGATTGGGCGCGATGATCCCGAATGCGAAACCGGGTTCCGCCCCGGCGTCTTGGCAGCTGCCGGCCTGCCCGTGGGTACTGGATCCGTTCCCCGCGCCGATGCACTCGAACGGAGCATGGGCCGCGGCTCGGGCGGCCGCGTCGCCGAACTCGCCGAAGCAGGCTTGGCCGCCGCTCGATGGGTGGGCGTCGGTCGCGAAGTCGCGGTAGACGGCTCAGCTCGGGTCGGCGCCGCAGGCCTGGCGGGAGCCGCCGGGCGGGCAGGTGCGGCCAGGCGACTGGGCGCCGCGGGCCGCGCTGGCGCTGTTGGCCGACCGGACGTCGCCGGCCTTGCAGGCGTCACGGGTCTCGCCGCAGGGCCGGGCCGGGCCGATGGCGTCGGTCGCGTCGGCGCAGGGGCCCGACCCCGACGCTTCGACGATCCACGCGAACCCGCAGCCACCGAGCCGGGCAATTCGAAGTCCACCCGACGCGACGCAATGTCGACCTTGCGCACCCGGATCTCGATGGGATCGCCCACCGCAAACACGCGCCCGGTCCGTCGCCCCACCCAGCGTCGTCGCGCTCCATCCAGTACGTAAAAGTCATCGCCCAACGACGACACCGGAACCATCCCCCCGATCGAGAGATCGGCCACGTCCACGAAGAACCCGCTCGGGCTGACGTCGGAGACGATCCCCTGGTAAACCGTCGGTTTGCGCGTGTGCAACTGGTGTTCCAGGTACGTGAACAGCTTGATCTCGCGGCTGTCGCGTTCGGCATCCGACGAATTCCGTTCGGTATCCGAAAGGTGCCGGCCAAGTTGACCCAGGGATTCCTCGTCACCGACCTCTCCTTCCGCCAGGGCCCGATGGATGATCAGGTCGGCGTAACGCCGGATGGGTGAGGTGAAGTGGGTGTAATGATGTTTCGCCAGGCCGAAGTGTCCGCCGGGCACCACGTCGTAACGCGCCCGGGGCAGCGAACGCAGCAGCCCGATCCTCAACGCCTGACCCGCCGGATGCTTGGCAATCCGCTCGGTCAACTTCCGCATCTCCGTCCGGCGTCGCAGGTCGCCGCACTCGATTCCCAGGGCCCGCACCTGCAGCCGGTACTCGGCCAGTCGTCGGGGATCCGGTTCCTCATGGACCCGATGCAAGGCGGTGCGGCCGATGCCTTCGAGGTGGGTGGCGACGGCTTCGTTGGCGAGGAGCATGAACTCCTCGATCAACTGATGGGATTCATCGTCCGAATGCTTCTCGAGTCGCGATACCTTGCCCTGGGCATCCAGGCGGATCTTGATTTCAGAAGAACCGAGTTCGAGCGCCCCGTGATTGAACCGCGCCCGACGCAGGATCTGCGCAAGCCGATGCGCCTCCTGGATCATGTCCTCGAATTCGTCCCGGGGCTGGTCCTGGATGATTTCCAGCGCCTCGGCATAGGTGTACCGACGCTTGGAATGGATCACCGCCCGATGGAACTGCGCCTTGCGGACCCGGCCATCCGATCCGAGCCGGAACTCCACGCATTGCGTCAGGCGATCCACGCCGGGCTTGAGCGAACACAGCTCATTGCTCAGCGCCTCCGGCAACATCGGGATCACCCGATCCACCAGATAGGTCGAGTTCCCACGCTCACGCGCTTCCTGGTCCAGGGCCGAACCCGGCTTCACATAATGCGCCACGTCCGCCACATGCACCCACAACCGCCATCCGCCATCCGACTCCTTCTCCACGCAGATCGCATCATCGAAGTCCTTGGCGTCATCCGGATCAATCGTCACCACCGCGTGTCCGCGGCAATCCAGTCGTCCGACCAGATCCCGTTCCGTCACCCGGTTCCCCACCCGTCGCGCCTCGGCATCGACCGCATCGGGAAAGCGCCCTTCCAACGCGTATTGCCGCAGCACCGACAACATGTCGACGCCCTGCTGATCGGGTTTGCCGAGGATCTCGACCACTTCGCCCTCGGGATTCGCGCGACGCGATTCCCACAGGCGCAGTTCCACCACCACCTTGTCGCCCGGACCGGCGCGCCCGGCGCCACCCCCCTTGGGTTCCGGGACATAGAATTCATGGGGAATCCGCGGATCATCCGGAATGACGCGGAGCACTCCTGAACCCCGATGCAGGGTGCCCACGAACCGGGTGCGGCGGCGTTGCAACACCCGGATCACGTTGCCGGTCGATCCCGACGGATCCTTCACCACCAACACCCGGTCTTCGTTCAAGGCCGTCCCGGTGTCCGGCTCCGCGATCATCACTTCGCCCGCTTCGGCCTGGTCCGGCACGAGCCGGCCCTTGCCCTGGCGGTTGATCCGGATCCGGCCCGTGACCATCCCGGCATCGGCCGGACGCACGTAACGGTCGCCCTTGATCCGGACCAGCACACCCTGCTGTTCCAGGTCGGCCAGCAACCCATCCAATTCGGCCCGGCGACGCGGGGTCCAGCCCAGGCGATGCAGCAAGGTGGCGGCATCCGCGGGCAACTCGTCCGGCTGCGACAGCAGCCGGTTCAATGTCTCATTCATGAAATTTCAGGTGCGCGCTCCGGTTCGATTCCGGTTCCCGGCGGTCAACGCTTCTTCAGCAGGCCACCGTGTCTCATCCAGTCGGTCGCACGATCCGGCCAGTGAGTGACGGGCAGTTCAGTCCGTCGCAGACCGTAACCATGCCCCCCTTTCGGATACAAATGAAGCTCCATGGGAACCTTCTGCCGCTGCAACTCCCGCGCATAGCCCAACACGTTCTCCACCCGCACCGGATCATCCTGGGTGATCACCATCAGGGTCGGCGGGGTCCCCGACGTCACCGGCAGGTCCGGCGAAACCTCATCCCCTTTCGACGCCACCGTCAGGTACGCCGGATAGATCAGCACCGCGAAATCCGGGCGCGAGGCCAGGTCATCTGCCGCATCCACCCGGGTATAACTCCGTTCTTTCCCGCGATTGCTCAACACCGCCGCCAGATGGCCTCCGGCCGAGAATCCCAGAACCCCGATCCGCGCCGGATCCAATCCCCATTCAGCCGCGTTCTGCCGCAACAGACCCATCGCCCGCTGGGCATCCTCCAGCGGCGCCGCGTGCCCCTCACGACCTTCCCGCCTCGGGACCCGGTACTTCAACACCACCCCGGTCACCCCAATCGAGTTCAGCCACTCGCACACTTCCGTCCCTTCGAGATCCCAAGCGAGGATGTGATATCCGCCCCCGGGACAGATGAGGACACTGGCTCCGGTATCGATCTCCGCCGGTGGCCGGTAGATGGTCAGCGTAGGCTCCGAGACATGCCCCAACCGGATCAGACGTCGGCCGGCGATGTCGTTGTCGGTGGGTTTGGTCAGGTCGCGTTCCACCTCGGTGGTGGCCTTGTCTCCCGGTGCCAATCCCGGCCAGAGCCGGACCGTCCGCGTCGGTTCAATCCCGCAGACGCTGAACATCAACCCCAGCCCAAGACACAAGCCTGCTCCCTTTCCCACCCAGTTGTGCATTCCCGATTCCACCACCGACCCCGCCCCGGACGCGAGCGTCTTCACGGCCACCGCTGGCGCGTCGCATTTCCTCCCAGCAAAACACCCCGCGTCCGCTGCCTTGACCCTTTCCATTACTGCGGCAGGATGATCCCCACGTTCGGGGAGCCGGATTGACCGGCTGAGAGTTCCGCATTGGCGGATGACCCGTCGAACCTGATCCGGGTCATGCCGGCGAAGGGAAATGACGCAATCCTTCCATCGTTCCATCGCGCAGCCTTTCGTGCGCCCGCCAGATCATTCCGATCCCAGCGGAGCTTTCGTCATCCGCTCCGCCGAGCTCCCCGGCCCGGTTTCCTCTCCGCATTCCATTTCCAAGACTCCTCACTCCGTCCTCCTGCCATGATCGCCAAACCCGAGTTCATCGAACCCCACAGCAGCACGCCCCTGCCCCGCTCCACCAAGGTCTACGTCGCCGGCACCCTGCATCCCGATGTGCAGGTCCCGATGCGCGAGATCGAACTGCATCCCACCCAAAGCCGGTCGGGCCAGATCGAGGTGAACGAGCCCGTCCGGGTCTACGATTGCTCCGGTCCGTGGGGTGATGCCGCCTTTCAGGGAAATGTCGCCGAAGGTCTGCCTCCCCTGCGACGCGACTGGATCCTGCGGCGCGGCGATGTTTCCGAATACGAGGGCCGTCCCATCTCGCCGATGGACAATGGTTACCTGTCCAACCAGCACGCCCAGTACGCGAGCCAGGCCGAACGGAATCGGCTCGTTGAATTCCCCGGATTGCGCCGTCGCCCGTTGCGCGCCTCCGCCGGTCATCCCGTGAGCCAGCTGTGGTACGCCCGTCAGGGAATCATCACCCCCGAGATGGANNGTTCATCGCCATCCGCGAAAACCAGGGGCTCGATGCCCTCCGCACCAAGGCCGCCACCGATCCCGTCGCCGCCTCCCTCCTCAGCCAGCACGCCGCCCCGGATCCGGATTCGCCCTATACCCCGTCGGTCTTCCGACGCTTTCCCCAGCGCATCCCCGCCGTCATCACCCCCGAGTTCGTCCGGGCTGAAGTCGCCGCCGGTCGCGCCATCATCCCCGCCAAC
>DITU01000139.1 GCA_002422905.1 Verrucomicrobia bacterium UBA6176 | reverse complement strand
TAGGATGTGACCCCATTGCCTCCACCCCATTCGTTTTTTTTCGCAGGATGGCGAGTTCAACCGCCAGGTCTGCCAAGGCGCGTTCCTTGTCCTGGAGTTCCCGTTTGAGGGCGTCGTAGGCGGTGGTGTCGGGCACTTCGCGCTTCCTTCCAGGTTTGGCGCTGAGGCGTTCCAGGGCACCTTCCTTTACCTGATGCCGGATGCGGGCCAGATCGGTCGAGAAGAGGCCTTCCCGGCGCAGCAATGCGCCAATGGGTTTGTCTGAGGACTGGGCCTCCAGATAGATCTGAAACTTCTTCTCGGCCGTGAGGAATCTTCGCTTGGTCTTCGAGGCCTTTGCTGGCGGCTCGGATGGGGAGGTATTGGTCATGTGATGGCTTCCGTCTGCGACCGCCCCGGGGGAGGGAATGGTTCCGGTCGCCCTACGGGCTCCCTACACCATTCCCTCCCCCGACACCTCGTAGCGTATTGGCCCTCTCCCCTGAGGTCACGGACTCAGAAACGGCGGGAAGTGGAACGTAAGCACGCCAAGCAGATCCTCGAACGCGAAGACAAGGCGGCGGCGGTTGGACGTCGGGTGGCACCGGTGCAGAAACTTCTGCCTGTGGCGGTTCAATTGACCGCACAGTTTGTGAGGGCTGTCCGAAATGGAATAATGGGTCGAAAGCCCTGGCGGGCTATTCTGGAGAGTCTGCGGATGGCTATGCAATTCCACCTATGAGGCGCGCCGGACACCGTTGGACGTATCTGGCTTGGGATGGAAACATCAAGACAGGGTAGTTTGGGACAGGCTCTGCATCCCCCCAGATCCGTCGCAACCCGGCTTTGCTTCCCCTTCCCGGTTCTCCACACTCCACACACTCGCGATGAGTTCCTCACCCGTTTCCCGTTCCGGCCGCTTCACCAGCGGTCCTGCCGCCGATGTCGCCGCCTTCTCCGAATCGATCTCCTTCGATTGGCGGCTCTGGCGTCAGGACATCCGCGGCTCGATCGCCCACGCCACCATGCTCCAACAGGTCGGCATCCTCACCAAGACCGAGCTCAAGGCCATCTGCTCCGGCCTCAAGTCCATCGGACAGGAGATCGAGTCCGGCGCCTTCCATTGGAAGCCCGAGCTCGAGGATGTCCACATGAACATCGAGTCCGAGCTCACCCGGCGCGTCCCAGCCGGTGCCAAACTCCACACCGCCCGCAGCCGCAATGATCAGGTCGCCGTCGATATCCGACTCTGGCTCCGCGACGAACTCGACGCCCTCGCCGAGGAGATCCGCACCCTCCAACGCTCCCTTGTCGGACTCGGAGAACGGTATTCCACCGTCATCATCCCCGGCTACACCCACCTTCAACGCGCCCAACCGGTCGCCTTCGCCCATCATCTCCTCGCCTATGTAGAGATGCTCGATCGCGACCTCGGTCGTCTCGCCGATTGCCGCGAACGCGCCAATGTCTGTCCCCTGGGTTCCGGTGCACTCGCCGGTTCCACCCTGCCCATCGATCGCGATGCCGTCGCGGTGCTCCTTGGATTCACCGATGCCAAGGGCAATGCCCGGGTCACGCAGAACTCGATGGATGGTGTCAGTGACCGCGATTTCCTCGTGGAGTTCGCCGCGGCAGCCGCGTTGCTCGCGGTGCATCTCAGCCGACTCTCCGAAGACATCATCCTGTGGGTCAGCAGCGAGTTCGGGTTCATCCGCATTGCCGACGCCTACACCACCGGTTCCTCCCTCATGCCGCAGAAGAAGAACCCGGATGTGGCGGAACTTACCCGCGGCAAGTCAGCCCGGGTCATCGGCAACCTGATGTCCCTGCTGACCCTGCTGAAGGGGTTGCCCATGACCTACAACCGGGATCTTCAGGAGGACAAACAGCGGGTGTTCGACACCGCCGACACCGTCCGCGCCTGCGTGCGTCTCACTGCCGCCATGCTCGACCATACCACCGCCTGTCCCGATGCCTGCCGGGCCGCCGCCTCGGATCCTTTGCTGCTCGCCACCGACCTCGCCGATTACCTCGTCCGCAAAGGCATGCCCTTCCGCCAGGCCCATCACGTCGTCGGTTCCGTGGTCGCCTTCGCCGAAAAATGGGGCAAGCCACTCAACCAACTCACGGTCGCCGAATTCCAGTCCCTTGATCCCGCCTTCGGGCCCGATGTCCCTGCCCTGTTCGAACTCCAGGCCGCACTCGACCGACGCCAGACCACCGGTGCGCCCGGATCCAGTGAAGTGACCCGCCAGATCCGGCTCTGGAAGAAACGCCTCGCCGCCGGTCCATCCAAAGGCTGATCGGTCCACCCTCGCCGTCCCATTCCCACGGCGACCCCATGTCGCCGCTCCAACCCCGTTTCACGGAGCGGCGAGGTCCATTCGCCGTCCCATTCCCCACGGCGACCCACCGTCATCGCTCCAGTTCCCGTTTCGTCTCCTCAATCCACCGTGTCCAACTGCCGATCCTTGGACCGATTCTCCGCATTCGGCCGGAGCATCCGTTTCTGGCGTTCGCGTTCGCCCGCACCCTTCACAACGTGGATCGGTTCACCGGTATTGATGTCCAGGCCGGTCACATACATGGCGGCGGAACCGGTCATGGGCAGCGGGATGAAATCCTGGACCTGTTGCAGGTTCCATTTTTCCTTCCGCAGGAACTCTTCCACCGCGCCCATGTCCTTGTCGGTACACCCGGGGAAACTCGAAATGAAGTAAGGCACCAGGTACTGCTCCTTGCCCGCTTCCTCGCTCAGCTCGAAGAACTTCTCCATGAACGCCGGGAAATCTCCCGCCGGCTTGCGCATGCGCCGCAACACCGCCGGAGACATGTGTTCCGGGGCGACCTTCATGTGACCCGACACATGGTTCTGCACCAGTTCCTTCATGTACTCCGGCGTGCGCAACGCCACGTCCATCCGGATCCCCGACTGGACGAACACATGCTTCACCCCCGGCTGCGCCCGCGCACCGCGCAACAGGTCCAGGCCTGGCTGTTCGTTGATTCCGAAATGCGGACAGATGCTCGGCCACAGGCAACTCGGCCGATGACATTTCTTGCACGCATCCACATGCCCATTCTGTGCCGCATAGAGATTGGCCGTCGGTCCACCCAGGTCCGACACCGTGCCGCGGAAGCTCGGCGATTGACCCAGCTTCCTGACCTCCTTCAGCACCGAATCGACGCTGCGGCTGGACAGGAACTTGCCCTGATGGAATCCCAGCCCGCAGAACGTGCAACCGCCGGCGCAACCCCGTGAAACGATGATCGAATCCTTGATGGTGGCGAAGCCGGGAACGGGTTCCTTGTAGGACGGATGCGCCAGGCGCATGAACGGATACTCGTACAACGCATCCAGCTCCGGCCCATCCACCGGCATGGCCGGCGGTTCCATCCACACCACCCGGTTGCCGTGGCGTTGCACCAGGCGCTTGCCGCAATACGGCGTCTGCTGCGCCTCCACCACCTTCGTCAACCGCATCAGATGCGTCTTGTCCGCCTGCAACTCCTCCCACGACGGCAGGATGATGCAGTCCGTATAATCCGCCGTCTCCGTCGCCTTGCTTCCCAGGTACAGCGCCGTCCCCAGGATCCCGCTGAAGTCCCGGTTGCCCGCCTGCAATCGCGCCACGATCTCCCGCACCGCGCGCTCTCCCATCCCGTACACCAACACATCCGCCTTGGCATCCGCCATGATCGAAGGCTTCAACTTGTCTTCCCAATAGTCGTAATGCGCCACCCGCCGCATCGACGCTTCCATCCCCCCCAACACCACCGGCACTCCCGGAAATGCCCGACGCGCCATCTGCGAATAGACCACCGCCGCATGGTTCGGTCGTTTGCCCGGTTTTCCTCCCTCGCTGTAGACGTCGTCCTTCCGCTTGTGCCGCGCCGCCGTGTAATTCGACAGCATCGAATCCAGGTTGCCCGCCGTGACCCCCACAAACAGCTTCGGCGTTCCCATCCCCTGGATCGACCCGATGTCCTTCCAGTCCGGCTGGGCCACGATCCCCACCCTCAGACCCATTCCTTCCAACACCCGCCCGATCATCGCCGCCCCGAACGACGGATGATCCACATACGCGTCCCCGGTGATGATCAGGACGTCGAGTTCCTTCCAGCCGCGCTCCTCCATCTCGGCCCGTGTCATGGGCAGGAACCCGTGGAAGGGGGCGGCGATGTTCTTGGTCACAACTGCCATATATTGGTCCAACCCTTGCAAGATCCGGTCACCCCTGCAATCCGCGCCTCGCGCCAATCCGGTGACACCGTGCATCCCGCCGCAGCTGGCCCCTGATCGCAACGCGGCATAAACCAATCGCAACGCCGCGAGTGCGCCGGTTCGCCAACCCACCCACAGTCGGATCGGTTGAACCGCAATCTCCATTCCCACCCCCAGGTCCGGTCCGTCTCCCCGGCCTGACCCATCCTCAGGTCTCTCCCATCCCGATGCCGACCGCTCCCATCGTGGCTCCATCCGACTTCTCGGAGAAGTCCGCCTGGTCACCGGTTCCAGGCGGGTGGAGACCCTTGTTCGGGCGGGTGGCCGATTCCGGTTTCAGCCTCGAATGGCACGAGTTCGACCTGTTCGGCCCCCTGCCCTGGGATCCCAGCTTTCACCCGGGCGCCATCGAGGTCTGCCTCAACCTCGAAGGCTGTGCCGACCTCGCCTCCAACGGTTCCAACTGCGTCCTCAATCCCCTCTGCCAATCGATCTATCATCACGGTCAACCCGGCCTCAGCGCCCGACGTCTTCCCGGCGGCCGACACCGGTTCCTCACCGTCGAGTTCTCCCGGGATTTCCTCCGCACCCACCTCCCAACCGGCCTGAACCATCTGCATCCCGATGTCCAGGCCGTCCTCGACGGTCGACAGGAACGCAGCTTTGTCCTGCCACCCGAACCGTTGCCCTCGGCGTTGTTTCCCCTGATTGAAAGCCTGCGCCATTGCCCCGCCTTCCAACCCGCGCAACCCACCTGGTTCCTGTGCAAGGCGCTCGAAGTCGCCGCCCTGGTCCTGTTCAGACCCTCCGGCGATGAACTCTTCTGCACCCGCGCCCAACGCGCCGCCCGTGAACGGGTCGAGAAGGCCCGCAGCATCCTGGTCGAACGTCTCACCCAACCACCCTCCCTCGAGGAACTCGCGCGCACCGTCGGGTGCTCCTCCTTCTACCTGAGCCGCCAGTTCTCCGCCGAGACCGGCCTTACCCTCCCCCAGTTCCTCCGTCGCATCCGACTCGAAAAGGCCGCCGAACTCATCCGGTCCGGCCGTTGCAATGTCACCGAGGCCGCCATGGAAGTGGGCTACAACAGCCTCTCCCACTTCAGCACTGCCTTTCACGAGATGTTCGGATGCTGCCCCGGCCTCTATCCCCAGCGGTTCAACCTTTCGATCCGTCCACCGGCTTCGGCAGGAAGCACGCCAGCACCGCCGCCGGGAAGAACAGCAGGCCCGCGTACCACAACGCCCCGCCCACGTCCGTGACCGTCGTGTAGCGCCCGAAGAACACCGTTCCCCCCGCCGCCACGATCCGGCCGAAGTTGTAACAGAATCCCGCACCCGTCGTCCGCAACAGCACTGGGAACAGCGGCGGCAGGCACATGGTGAACAGCCCGAAAACCCCCTGGGCCAGACCGATCGCCGTCAGGAATCCCAACGCCACCCCGTGCGTCCGCGGCGTCGAAAACGCCACCAGCATCAGCGTCCCGTACACCACACACATCGACACGATCGCCTTCCTGTACCCCCAACGCGCTGCCAGCGCTCCCGCCACGAAGTTGCCAACGATCGATCCCGCCATCACCAGCGCCAACGCCACCACCGCCGCCTGGTTCCGCCCGGCCTCATCCATGGCCAACACTTCCGGCAACTTCCTCACATAGGCCTGTTGCCAGTACATGAAGGTCCAGTGCGCCGTCAGCGACACCCCGCAGATCGCCAGGACGATCCAGGTAGTCTTCGCCAGTTCACCCCGGAACAGGTCCATGATCCCCGGTGGCTTCACCACGCTCTGCCGTTCCCGATGCCATTCCTCCGGTTCCGGCACCGCCTTCCGGATCCACAACACCAGCAACGCCGGCACCACCCCCACCAGGAAGATCCATCGCGGGTTCGCCTCCTTCAGCGCCCATCCCGCCACACAGGCCAGCAACACCCCAACGTTCACTGCCGTCTGCAACGTCGCCGCAATCCACGGCCGCCACCGCCGTGGCCACGTTTCCGACAACAACGACGCCCCCACCGCCCACTCCCCCCCGATTCCCAACGCCGACAGGAACCGGAAGATCATCAGGTGCCACCACTCGCCCGAGATCGCCGACAACCCCGTGAACCCTGCATAGGTCAGGATGGTGAGGCACAACGCACGACTCCGCCCGATCAGATCCCCCAACCTCCCGAACAACGCCCCACCGAATGCCCACCCGATCAGGAATGCCGCATTGATCAATGCCCCGTGCTGGCCCACCTCCGGATCCGATACCGGCCGCGCCAGCAACGTCGCCACGAACGGCAACGCCACCAGCGTGTAGATGTGCATGTCCAACCCGTCGAACATCCAGCCCAGCCAGGCGGCCAGCCCGGATTTCTTCTGTTGCGACGACAGTTCTGACCAACGCTCCGGTTCACTCATTGGGGGAAGGCGGCCATGAAAACCCGGACCACCGGCCCATGGCGATGCCGGAGTTCACACGCTGACACCCCGGAGCGGCGACGTTCGGTCGCCGCTTTCTCCACAGATGACCCAGAGCACACAAAGCCACCTTCAAGAACCGTTCTCCCACCCCCCTCTGTGTCCTCTGTGCTCTCTGTGGTTAAAAAAGGAAGTCCCTCCTCCGTCGCGTGCTTTGCGGCGTTGCGTGAAACCTCTCCGCCCAAACCGCCCTGATTCCTCACGCAACGCCGCAAAGGCGCAACGTTGGGAACCGATCTGTTCACGCCGATCCACTCCCCATCGACTGACTCCATCACCGTTCATTCCACCACAGAGAGCACAGAGCCCAAAGAGCCACCCGCAAGAACGGTTCCCACCCCTCTGTGTCCTCTGTGCTCTCTGTGGTCAAAAAAGGAGTCCCTGCTCCGTCGCGTGCTTTGCGGCGTTGCGTGAAACCTCTCCGCCCAAACCTCCCCGATTCCTCACGCAACGCCGCAAAGGCGCAACGTTGGGGAGAAACCCGAAATCGCCTCATTGCGGCATCAAGACCCGGCCCGAGTACGAGTACGACCAAAACCCACCCCTCTTCCCCCCGTTCCCAAACCCAACATCCTCCATCCCAGTCTTCCCACACAATTGACGGCTTCCGTCTTGCCTTGGTCTCCGCATACTCGACGGACCGGCGCATCCACTTCTCCCGGAGTGTGTGCCCAGCCTTTCCAGAATGAATCCTTTCCCCGTCGTTGTCGGAGTCACCGCACTCATCCTGCTCGTCGCCGGATGCAAACCCGCTACGACCGGTGCTGGCCCTGCCGCAGGGGGACGTCCCGGCGGCAACATGGCCGTCCAGGTCATCGCCATCCCCGTCCTGGAACGTCCCGTCGTTGAATCCGTCCCCCTTGTCGGTTCCATCGCCGCCAACGAAGCCATTGAAGTCCGTTCCGAAACCGACGGCCTCATCGCCTCCATGCCCTTCGAAGAAGGTCAACGCGTCGCCAAGGGCGACCTCCTGGTCGCCCTCGACGAAAGCAAGCTGGCTGCCGCCGTCCAGGAAGCCGAAGCCAACCAGCAACTCGCCGAAGCCAATTTCGCCCGCGCCCGTCAACTCGTCGCCGACAAGCTCATCTCCCAACAGGAATACGACCAGACCGCCGCCCTCTTCACCGTCAACCAGGCCACCGTCGAACTCCGCCGCCGACTGCTCCGCGACACCCGCATCCACGCCCCCTTCGCCGGCAATGTCGGCACCCGTCTCGTCAGCCCCGGCCAGGTCATCTCCCGTTCCACCCTCATCACCAGCCTCGTCGATCTCGACACCGTGAAGGTCGAAATGAATGTGCCCGAACGGTACCTCAACCAGATCCAGCCCGGTCAGGACATCCGGTTCCGCGTCGACGCCTACCCTGACGATTCCTTCTCCGGCAAGGTGTTCTTCGTTGCCCCCCAACTCGATCCCGCCACCCGCACCGCCCTGGTCAAGGCGCTCGTCTCCAACCCCGACGCCAAACTCCGCGCCGGCATGTTCGCCCAACTCGACCTCTCCATCCGGCTCCGCGAGAAAGCCCTCGTCATCCCCGAAGCCGCCCTCATCTCCGATGGCCAGCGGCTCTCCGTCTTTGTCGTCTCTCCCCAGACCAACGCCGTCCTCCGGCCCGTCCAGGTCGGCATCCGTCTCGCCGGTCGTGCCGAGATCACCTCCGGCCTCACCAATGGCGATGTCGTCATCGTCGAAGGCCTCCAGAAGCTCTTCCCCAATGCCCCCGTGCGACTCGCCCCCGCCCCCGCCGCCGCGCCTTACCTCGACTGATCATCCCCACCCATCCCATCCATGTTCCTCAGTCGAATCTCCATCCAGCGTCCGATCCTCGCAACGATGCTGAACCTGTCGCTGATCCTGTTCGGCATCATCTCGCTCAGCCGTCTGCCGGTCCGCGAATTACCCGACATCGATCCCCCCATCATCTCCGTCACCACCGTCTATCCCGGCGCCAATGCCCAGGTCGTCGAGACCGAGGTCACCGAACGCCTCGAGGAAGCCATCAACAACATCGAAGGCATCCGCACCCTCACCTCCGAATCCCGCGAACAGGTCTCCAACATCACCATCGAATTCGATCTCTCACGCCAGATCGATCTCGCCGCCCAGGATGTCCGCGACCGTGTCGCCCGCGTCCGTGGCGGCCTGCCCGAGGACATCCTCGAGCCCGTCGTCGCCAAGCAGGATGCCGATGCCCAGGCCGTCCTGTGGGT
>DITU01000048.1:53045-55950 GCA_002422905.1 Verrucomicrobia bacterium UBA6176 | reverse complement strand
AAGTAGGCCGGCACCGTGATGACCGCCTGGGTGATCGTTTCGCCCAACCGGATTTCGGCATCCGCCTTCAGCTTGGCCAGGATCATCGCCGAAACTTCAGGGGGACTGAACTGCTGGGGTTTGCCATCCACTTCCACCTCGACCCAGGCGTCGCCGTTCGGCGCCTTCACCACCTTGTACGGCACCCGCTTCACCTCTTCCTGGACCTCATCAAACTTCCGGCCCATGAACCGTTTGATCGAGTAAACCGTGTTGCGGGGATTGGTCACCGCCTGACGCTTCGCAGCATCCCCCACCACACGCTCCCCCGACTTCGTGAACGCCACCACGGAAGGCGTTGTGCGCTTGCCTTCCGAATTCTCCAGCACCAGCGGCTCACCCGCTTCCATCACCGCCATGCACGAGTTGGTGGTCCCCAAATCAATTCCCAAAACCTTTGCCATACGCTTCTCGTCTATTTCGCCTGCTTCCTCCATCCCGCCCCGCAATCGCAATGCCGTTCTCCTCCCGTCATTTGAAAATCCAACCCAATCCACTCCCCACCATAGGTTTAGAACCTAAAATCATCCAAACCAGAATCGGATCCACCCCCTGTAACCAAGTCACCCCGCGACAGCACATGCCAACTTGTCACACCTGCGCCAAACCGATCCGGCACAGGCCACGGTCCTCCTTCCCACCCCGCTTCACCGAAACTCGGCGTGCATCCCGTCACCCCGCTCCATAGCATCCAGCCCGAATCCAGTGTCCCTCAATCCCCTGTCATGAATCCTCGCATCGCCATCGTCGGAATCGGTCGCATGGGCGCCAACATGGCCCGTCGTCTCAAGGACTGCGGCCATTCCGTCACCGCCGTCTTTGATTCCCGCCCCGGGGCGGCCGCCGAACTCGCCGCCGAACTTCAATGCGCCGCTCCCGATACCCTCGCAGGCGTCACCGCCGCCGCCGATGTCATCCTGACCGTGGTGACCGATGATGCGGCCATGGCCCGGATCTTCGCGCGGCGCGGCGACAGCCTGCTCACCGGGGCCAAGGGCCGATGCTTCATCAATTGCGCCACCGTCAGCCCAGCCACCCATGTGGAAACCGAAAAGCGCCTCGCCAAGGTCGGCGGCACCTCCCTCGAAGCCTGCATGGCTTCCAGCATCACCCAGGCGCGCAATGGCACCCTGTATCTCATGGTGGGTGGCCCGGCCAAGACCTTCAATCAGGTCAAACCGCTCCTCGATTGCCTCTCCGATGACGGCAAGCTCATGCGTTACATCGGCGGAACGGGTTCGGCCGCCCAGCTCAAGGCCCTCGTCAACATGGTCATGAACATCAATACCGCCGGCCTCGCCGAAGGTCTCGGCCTCGCCAATGCCCTCGGTCTCGACCTGTCCCTGGTCCGTGAGGTCTTCAGCCAGACCGGCGCCGCCTCCCGCGTCCTGGTCACCGACGGTGAAGACATGCAGAACCGCGACCATTCCTGTTTCTTCAGCGCCGCCCACGCCGCCAAGGACAGCGGCATCGCCCTCGATCTCGGCAAGAAGGCACGCCTCAATCTCCCTCTCGCCACCGCCACCCTCGCCCAATACCAGCGCATGGTGGATTCAGGCCTCGGCGAACTCGACAAGTCCGGCGTCGCCGAACTCACCTTCAAAGGGCGCGGCCCCCGCAAATCCCCGGCCAAGGCTTCCACACCTGCCAAGGCCAAATCCGCCAAGCCAGCCAAGGCTCCCGCGAAGAATGCCGGTTCCCGCAGCCGTCCGGCCAAAGGCTGAGCGGTGAATCCGGGCCGGAAATCCTTCGCACGCTCAGTCGCCCTCGGCGGCTCGCTCCTCGGGGCGGCCGCCCACCTCTTCGCGGCCGACCCAGCCCCGCCCCCCACCCCAAGCCCCGCGGCGGCGCGTCTGGCGGCAACGGTGCATTGCACCGGATGCCATGCCCTCCCCGATCCCGCGCATCTGGACCGGAAGACCTGGACCGAAGAATTGATCCCACGGATGCGGGTCATGGTGGGTCTCGCCCCGCCCACTGCGGAAGCCGGCTTCCTCGACATCCCCGTGCTCATCCGCGGGAAGGCTTTCCCCGAAAAGCCGCTCATGACCGAGGAACAGTTCCAACTCGCCTGCCGCCATTTCACCGACAACGCACCCGACCAACTCCGCTCCATCCAGGACCAGACCCGCATCGCGATCGGTCTTCCCGGGTTCGACATCCAGGTTCTACCCGACCGCCACACGCCCCCGCTCACCGCCATGGTGAAGATCGATGCCCCGCGGCGTCGCCTTCTCCTCTCCGACGTCACTTTCCAGGGCTACAACGTCATCGGCCCCGACCGGGTCATCCGCGAAGGCATCAAGCTCGGCAACATTCCCGTCAGCGCCGCCTTCTCCGGTGATTCCGAATGGTTCGCCTGCATCGGGCACTTCTTCCCGCGGGAAGAGCCCCATGGACAACTGATCCGGATGCGACGCCAACCCGACGGTCAGTATCAACGCACCGAGATCCGGTCCGGCCTGCCGCGTACCACGGATGTGAAGCTGGCGGATCTCAACGGGGATGGGCGCGAGGATTTCGCCCTGTGCCTGTTCGGCAATTTCATAGGGCGATTCTCCTGGTTCGAGGGCAAGGGCGGGGATGAATGGGTGGAACACGTGCTCTGGGACAAGCCAGGGGCGTTGAAATGCGAGATCGTGGATCTGGACGGCGACGGCCACCTCGACCTGGTGGTCCTGTTCGCCCAGTCATTGGAAACGCTGGTCCTGTTCAGCGGGGACGGACGTGGGGGTTTCACCCGGCATACGCTGCTTCAACGACCGCCCAGTTGGGGGCACAGCGGATTTGAACTCGCCGACTTCAACGGGGACGGCCGTCTCGACCTGCTCGTCACCAACGGCGACAACGCCGACTTCCAGACCTC
>DITU01000048.1:10646-53035 GCA_002422905.1 Verrucomicrobia bacterium UBA6176 | reverse complement strand
ATGAACGGCGCCTACCGGGCCGTCGCACGCGACTTCGATCTCGACGGCGACCTCGACATCGCCGCGGTCTCGTTCTTCCCCGACTACGAAGGTTCGCCACGCGAAGGTTTCCTGTATTTCGAGAACACCGGCCAACGCGACAAGCTCGATTTCAAACCCTCCACCTTCCGCCAATCCATCGCCGGCCGCTGGCTCACCCTCGATGCCGGCGATCTCGACGGCGATGGCGACGAGGATCTGGTGCTCGGCTCACTCATCCGGATGCCGACTGCCGTGCCCGCGCCCATCCGCGACATGTGGGAAAAGCAGGGGCCATCCGTGGTCATCCTGCGCAATCGCGCCAGGTAATCTCCGCTCCCACCCCATCTGGGCGCTTCCACCGGTCCCACGCCCGGTTCATCCTCCGCCATCCCCATGAAGCTCAAGCCGCTGCTGTTGGCGATCTGCGCCGCCCTCATCCCCTCGCTTCTCCACGCCGCACCCGAAGCCTGTGAGGTCCGTCGGGAGTTCATCTACGATTCCGCCCCCTTCCCTTCCTGCCACGCCTCCACCCTCGTCGAGACCCGGACCGGACTCGTCGCCGCCTGGTTCGGTGGCACCCACGAAAAACATCCGGACGTCGGCATCTGGGTCAGTCGGTTGGTCAAGGGCAAGTGGACTGCGCCGGTCGAGGTCGCCAATGGTGCCCACAGCCCCACGCTCCGATTCCCCACCTGGAACCCCGTCCTCCACCAGATCGACAAAGGCCCGCTCCTCCTCTTCTACAAGGTCGGTCCCAACCCCGACCGTTGGTGGGGCATGGTCAAGTCCAGCACCGATGGCGGGAAGACCTGGTCCGAAGCCCGTCAGCTCCCCCACGGCATCCTCGGTCCCATCAAGAATCGCGCGGAAACCCTCTCCGACGGCACCATTGTCTCCGGTTGTTCCAGCGAGGAAGGCGGCTGGCGGATCCACTTCGAACGTTCCACCGACAACGGTCTCACCTGGGAACGCACCCCGGATCTCGGCGATCCCAAAACCATGGGGCTCATCCAACCCGGTCTCGCACGCCTGCCCGGCGACCGGCTCCTCGCCTTCTGCCGCAGCCGCGTCGGCAAGGTCTACCTCACCGAAAGCTCCGACGGCGGCCGGCACTGGTCCGAACCCGAACCCACAGTGCTTCCCAACCCCAACTCCGGTCTCGATGCCATCGGCCTTCGCGATGGCCGGGTCCTGATGATCTACAACCACGCCGGTGGAAACTGGGGCGCCCGTTCCCCCCTCAACGTCGCCGTCTCGCCGGATGGCCGTGAATGGCGCGAGGTCGCCGTGCTCGAAGACGATCCCGGCAAGGAGTTCTCCTACCCCGCCGTCATCCAGACCTCCGATGGCCTCGTCCATTTCACCTATACCTGGCACCGGAAGAAGATCCGTCACGTCGTCCTCGACCCCGCCCGGTTCCAACCCCGCGCCCTTCCGCCCACCCCGCCTCCTGCCCCCCGTCGCTGAACCTTCAACCTTCTCTCCCATGCAGGTTCCCTCCATGCGCCGCCGTCCCTTCCTCCGTCTCGCCGGGTTGGCCGGGCTCGCCGCCACCCTTCCCTCCCGTGCCGACGCCCCGCGCCCGCTGTTCATCGAGGGTTATGCCGGCCGCGAAAGCTACGCCCCGGGCGAGGAACTCACCCTTCACATCTCCACCACCGCACCGCGGTTCTCCGTGGAAATCTTCCGCATCGGCGCCCGGACCGAACCGGTGTGGTCCACCCAATCCGATGCCGGACGCGAACATCCCATCCCGGTAAACGCCTCCTCCCACGGATGCCAGTGGCCCGCCACCGTCCGCCTGCCCATCCCCGCCGACTGGCGCAGCGGCTACTACCACGTGGTCCTCAAGGCCCGCGATGGCGGCGGCCAATTCACCCATCGTGGCGGGCGCACCGCGGAATCCTCCTGTTACTTCGTCCTGCGCGCCGCCGAACCCGGCCGCAACACCCGCATCCTCCTCCAACTCTCCACCCACACCTACAACGCCTACAACAACTGGGGCGGCTTCAGCCTCTACGCCTACAACGGACGTGGCGGCAACCAGGGCAATCGCGTCTCCACCCAACGCCCTCCCGGCAGCCTCTTCCCCAACTGGGAACAACCCTTCGTCGAATGGGCCGAACGCAACGGCTACACCTTCGATTACGCCGCCAATCCCGATCTCGAATCCCATCCCGACCTCCTCAAGGCCTATCGCCTCGTCCTCAGCGTCGGCCACGACGAATACTGGTCCGCTCCCATGCGCGACCACCTCGAAGCCTTCATCCAACGCGGTGGCAACGTCGCCTTCTTCAGCGGCAACACCTGCTGTTGGCAGGTCCGTTCCGAAGATTCCGGCTCGGCCATCACCTGCTGGAAACAGAACTATCACTCCGACCCCGTCTACGCCGCCCGCGGCAGCCAGGCCACCCTCTCCTCCCTCTGGAGTCATCACCTCATCCAACGCCCCGAAAACTCCCTCACCGGCGTCGGCTTCCTCTGGGGCGGTTATCACAAAAGCCACGGCCAACTCATGGACGGATCCGGCGCCTATACCGTCCATCGCCCCAATCACTGGCTCTTCAACAACACCGGACTCAAGGCCGGCGATGCCTTCGGCGCCAAGGACACCATCGTGGGTTACGAATGCGACGGCTGTGAACTGACCTGGAACAACGGCATCCCCTCCCCAACCCATCGCGATGGCACCCCGGACTCTTTCGAGATCCTCGCTTCCGCCCCCGCACAGTGGCATCCCGATGACTGCCAGTGGTACGACCGTTGGGAGAATGGCCGAAAAGGAAATGCCGTGCTCGGCACCTATACCCGCGGCGGAACCGTCTTCACCTGCGGCAGTACCGATTGGTCCCACGGGCTTCGCGGCGCCGATCCCATCGTCGAACAGATCACCCGCAACATCCTCGCCCGCCTCACCCAGGACTGAACCCGGCGTCGCGACTCCCACGTTCATGTCCCGGATCCTTCTCCTCGCCTTCCTCGCCCTGCTTCCATCCAACCACGCCCAGGTTCCTGATCCATCCCTGCGCGACTTCGACCGCGACGGCAAACCCGAACGTCTCGTCCATCAACCCGGCCGCACCGTCATACAGACCCGCGATCCCGTCTCCGGCATCTGGAAGGACTCCGATCTCACCCTGCCCGAAGGCATCAGCGCCCTGGACGCCAACGGTCGCGACAACGGCCTCCACTTCCTCGACCTCAACGGCGATGGCTTCGATGACCTCGTCCTCTCCAACCCCGACCGCATCGCCATCCATCTCTGGTCCAAGAGCGTCCAACCACATCTCGGCTGGACCCGCGGTTGGTCCCAGTTCGTCCAGGACAGCGCACCCACCCGTGAACCCGGCGAACCCCCTTCCCTCGTCGGCACCACCCTTCGCCTCTCCAACGGCATCGTCACCGTCACTTCCTCCGGCCACTCGAAGTCCTACCCCGCCCGGGACTGGATCGATGTCCGCATGCCACCCCCGCGTTCGCCCGCAGAAGCCCTCGCTTCCTTCACCTTGCCCGCCGGTTTCACCATCGAACTCGTCGCCGCCGAACCCGTCGTCGTGGATCCCGTCGCCTTCGACTGGGACGCCGATGGCCGTTTGTGGGTGGTGGAGATGCGCGACTACCCGATGGGCATCGACGGCAAAGGACAACCCGGCGGCGTGATCAAGGTCCTCACCGACCGCGACAGCGCCGGTCGATATCAACGCGCCGATGTCTTCCTCGAAGGCATTCCGTATCCCAGCGGCGTCATGCCCTGGGGGCGGGGCGTCCTGGTGTCGGCTGCGCCCGACCTGTTCTACGCGGAAGACACCGACGCCGATGGACGAGCCGATGTCCGACGCGTGCTCTTCACCGGGTTCACCGAAGGCAATCAGCAGCATCGGTTCAACGGATTCGAACCCGGACTCGACGGCTGGATCCATGCCGCCAACGGCGACAGCGGCGGCACCGTGAAATCCGTCGCCACCGGCCAGTCCCTCTCCATCAGCGGACGCGATCTCCGATTCAAACCCGACACCGGCGAACTCGAAAGCGTCTCCGCCCAGACCCAGTTCGGACGCCGTCGCGATGACTGGGGAAATTGGTTCGGCAACAACAACCCGACCTGGCTGTGGCAGGTCGTGCTTCCGGAACATTATCTCCGACGCAACCCCGCCCTCGCCGTTCCCCGCGTGCTCAAGGTCCTCGCCAATTACGACGAGTCCACCCGCGTTTTCCCCACCAGTTCACCCCGCGTCCGACCCAACCAACCCTGGTCCCTCAACCACGTCACCAGCGGTTGCAGTCCCACGCCGTATCGCGATTCCCTCTTCGGCCCCGACTTCACCCAATCCGTCTTCATCAGCGAACCCGTCCACAACTGCATCCATCGCGAGACTCTCTACCCCGACGGCTCGGTCCTCGGCAGCCGACGCGCCCCCGGTGAGGAACGCTCCGAGTTCCTCGCCAGTTCCGATCACTGGTTTCGTCCCACCACCACCCGCACCGGTCCCGATGGCGCCCTGTACATCGCCGACATGTATCGGTTCGTCCTCGAACATCCCGAATGGATCTCCCCGGAAATGCAGGCCCGCATGAACCTCCGCGCCGGTGAGGATCGCGGCCGCATCTATCGCGTCGTGCCCACCGGCACCCCGCTCCGCCCCATCCCACGCCTTTCCCAACTCGACACCGCCGGCCTCGTTGCCGCCCTCGATTCCCCCAACGGTTGGCAACGCGACACAGCCCAGCGCCTGATCACCTCCCGAAACGATCCCGCCGCCGTTCCTCCCCTCACCGCCCTCCTCACCCCACGCCACATCCCCCAGGTCCGCATCCAGGCCCTCGCCACCCTTGGCCAACTCAAGGCCCTCACCCCAGCCCTCCTCCAGACCGCCCTTGCCGATCCCCATCCTGCCATCCGTTTCGAAGCCCTCCGCCAATCCGAACCCTTCGCTCCCGCCTCCACTCCACTTCTTCCAGCGGTCATCGCACTCGCCTCCGATTCAAACCCCTCCGTCCGACTTCAGGCCGCCTTCACCCTCGGTGCCTGGCCCATCGATCTCATCGAATCCACCCTCCGCGAACTCGCCACCCGCGATGCCACCGATCCCTGGATTCCCTTTGCCATCCAATCATCCCTCCCCCCAACCCATCCGCTCTTTCTCGAACTGAAATCGCGCAAGGCATCCTCATCCGCCGTCGCCGTCGCAACCACCCTTGTCCCCTCCAGCCCCGACCGCGCCGAAGTCATCGCCCAATACCGATCCGTCTCCTCCCTTCCCGCCGATGCCGAACGCGGTCACGTCCATTTCACCGCCCTGTGCGCCCCGTGCCATCGGCTGCGCGGTGAAGGCACCGAAGTCGGTCCCGATCTCGGCATGACCGCCGGCAAACCCGTCGAATGGCTGCTCAACGCCATCCTCGACCCCAGCCAATCCATCGAGGCCCGTTACCGCGCCTGGAACGTCACCACCACCGACACCCAGACCGCCTCCGGACTCATCACCGCCGAGACCGCCAACAACATCGTCGTCCGGCTCCCCGGCGGCATCGACCAACCCATCCTCCGCACCGACATCACCGCCCTCGAACCCATGCCCCAATCCCTCATGCCCGCCGGATTCGAGTCCGCCCTCCCCCCCGCCGCCATGGCCGATCTCATCGCCTGGATCCGATCCACCGATCCCGCCCGGTCCGAGAAACCGTGAGCGGGCTCATGCGCGTGAACCGGTGGACGAATCGGGTTGTTGGCCGGTGAAAACAGGCAAGGGTCACCACAGAGGACACAGAGTGCACAGAGAAGATCGTAGATCCTGAATGACCCGGTGGTCGGCGGCGTGTACCGACATCCCAGAGGGATGCCAGCCATCAGCCAGGGGTTGGCAATCGGTGGAGGACCGGTTTCGCGGCTGAGGGGTCCGCAAGGTCATGGAGTGCGCCCGTCCTCTCTCACCTTGGATTGACGGTCCACCCACATCCTCAACGCCATCGTTCGCCGGGGCGTGGAGGGCAGTGGGCTGTGGTGGTCCATCC
Source organism: Verrucomicrobia bacterium UBA6176 (assembly GCA_002422905.1). Lineage (GTDB taxonomy): Bacteria > Verrucomicrobiota > Verrucomicrobiia > Limisphaerales > UBA9464 > UBA6176. Next base: position 47,002 of record DITU01000048.1, on the reverse strand, counting down.
CAAGCGGAAAAGTTGGAGGGCCGTTCGCTGACCCAGGCAGATCCAGCCCGGTCATTCGGGCCTGAAATTCCTTCCATGCAGAGGACGCAGATCAGGAAGGAACTCAACATCGCCATCGTGACGCATGCAGCCTGATTCAATCCGACAACCTATACCCACCCAACTCCCGCCCCATCTGCGAAATCTGCGGATAACCTGACTTTGGTTCTCCATGAAAGTCTCGCTCGCCATTCACCACAGATGCCGGGAGCATTCCACAGATCCGATGACACTTTCTTCGAAAGAACGCTTCGCAGCATCAACTGTCATCCCTGCACTGGTCGGACTCGCTGGCACCTACTTTGCCGCCAATATCTTCGATTCCTACGGATGGGCACTCTTCCTCGGGCTTCCAGTCCTGGTCTCATTCCTGTCGGCCTTCATCCTCCGTCGGACTGGATCGACGACCTGGTATCGGCAAACCATCTCCCCTGACTTCTACTGGCACAGGATCTCCGATCATCTCATCCACCTCATTCACCTTCGCGTCCTTGAACACATCAGGAACCGGGCGGAACAGAGGGGCTGACCATGTGCTGTACCAAATACCCCACGTCACCGCCCCAAGCTTGCTGTATATGTCTTGGTCAGATCCGGGTAACAGGCCGCCACCCAGGACCTCTCAACTGATGAAACCTTTGCGGCACCCCTTGGCGATTGTCGGAACAGTCTTGCTGTTGATCCCTGCGCTTTACATGGGAGCCCTATTCATCGCCCATGACTTCGAATCGAACCCGGAGGGTTCACAGCCATTAGCCGGTGGTTGAGGAGCAAAGCGACGATACCACCGGACCATCGACCCAAATCATTCCGCATCCCGGAGGGATGCCAGCCAATCCCTGCTGCGATCCTTCCAGGATCGGCTGTCCATTCCGCACTGACACTCACCCAGACAGGTCTCACGCGAAGCCGCGAAGATCGCGAAGTAGAACAGCCATTCAGAACACCCATCAACCAATCCCCCCTTCAAGATCCCTTCGCGTGAACCCTCCCTGGATCAACCTCAACTCACCCTGTCAGTGTCGCTCCGCCCAACCCTTGGCGTCGGAACATCGCACCCACCACCGGACGGCCGAGGATCCACGTTCCCCTCTGTGCCCTCTGTGTCCTCTGTGGTGACCCTTTTACCTGTCCCCACCGGCTACAGCCCAATTCGCCCATCCCGTTCACGCGCCGAAACGAACGGTCCCTTTTGATCCTTCCCCGAAACCGAATCCAACACGGTCATCCAGGCCTCTACACAATTTCATGAAGACGCGCTGAGGGCGCATTCCTGCCCAATGCTTCGAAGCCCGAGATCACATCGAAAAGTTCCTCGTCAATTCCGCTCTGCCGCAATCGATGGAACTTGCCGCCCAGGTCGGCCAGCAGTTCGTCAATGTTCTGATCCGCACGCTCCATCGCCGCCAACCGGCTGGCATTCTCGCTGGCAAGCGATTCAGCACAGGCGCGGAAGAGCGACACGAAGAGATACTCGCGGACGAGCGCCCTCAGGGTGGCGCTGCTTCCCATGACCTCGGGCAGTTGCTTCGTCGGCCATGGAAGCCCGATCAGCTTGCGACGCCAGGTTTCATCCAACGGCAGCAGTCGCTGATGCACGGGCTTGTAGACCGCACCCGACAACGGCCGGTTGTAGAAGAGGTGGAGCTCGGCGATTTCTCCCCGGTTCCGCCGGGCCTCGTGTTCCACGAGGATGCGTCCGATGAGGGGCGTGATCGTCTGAACCGAGGTCGGCACGGTGAACAGTCCCAGCGGTGGCAGTCCCAGATCCATCAGACGCGCATGGACACGCTCACCGACGGCCCAGACCTGGGGATGCCCCCGCAATGCGGCGAGGGTCTCGACGGCAGAATCAGCCACCACGTCGTTGAACTGGCCCACCAATCCCTGATCCGAGCCGAACACGACCGCTCCAATCGCACCGGCATCAGTCCCACCCTCTGGTTCCACCGCGAGGGGGATGGATCCACCAACCCGAAGACACGCCCCCAACCCCAACTCCACCGTGCGATAATAGTCGCCCAATGCCCGCACGGATTTCTCATATTGGCCAATGCTCGACGCCGCCAGCGCCTTCATCGTGCGGACCACCGACTGGAGATCGCCGGCACTACCTATCTTGCGACGCAGGCTGGCCGTCGTGTCACTCATCAGCGGGATTCCGGGGTCTTGGGTGAGTCCGTCGCTTCAACTGGGGGATCAGATCCGGTCGGGCTGTCACCTGGGGCATCGGCCGCAAATCCGGCAAGCGCCCCACGGGCGAGTTCAATGATCGTCTCCCGATCTTCCCCGCTCAGCTTTGAGGCGCTTTCAAACCGCGCGACCACTTCTTCGGACAACGTCGCCGCCGCCTTGATCACGGCTTCCTCCGCCCCGGTCATCTGATCCAACGGCACCGTGTCGAAGAGGTCCGCCGTCAACGCCAACAGCACCGCAATCTGACCGGGCACGGAAACCGGGGAGAACTCCGGCTGCTTGAGACAGGCGCGGATTCGTCGGCCATGCTCGATGATCAAGCGCGTGTCATCATCCAGGCGGGCACCGAAGCGCGCGAAGGTTTCCAATTCCTCGAACTGCGCGTAAGCGAGCTTGAGGTCGCCCGCCACCGCACGATAGGCCGCCCGTTGCGCCTTGCCGCCCACGCGTGAGACCGACTTTCCGACATCGACCGCCGGCAACACACCGAGGGCGAACAACGAAGGAGAAAGATAGATCTGCCCGTCCGTGATGGAGATCAGGTTGGTCGGGATATAGGCGGACAGGTTCTGCGCTTCGGTCTCGATGATGGGCAGTGCCGTGAGCGAACCCCCGCCGCGTTCCTCCCTGAGATGGGTGGCGCGCTCCAGCAGTCGGGAGTGGATGTAGAAGATGTCCCCGGGAAACGCCTCGCGTCCGGGCGGTCGGCGCAGCAGCAGGGAAAGCTCCCGGTACGCCCGGGCGTGCTGGGTGAGGTCGTCATACACGATCAAGACGTCGCGTCCTGCCTCCATGAAGTGCTCCGCGATGCTGGTCGAGGCATAGGGCGCGATATAGGCCAGCCCAGGTGGATCATTGCCCTCCGTGACCACTACCACGGTATATTCCAATGCACCCTGATCCCGCAGGATGGCCACTGTCTTCGCCACCGAAGCCGCGCGCTGGCCGATGGCGCAATAGACACACACGACATCCTGGCCGCGCTGGTTCAGGATCGCGTCGAGTGCGATGGCGGTCTTCCCGGTCTGACGATCGCCCAGGATGAGTTCACGCTGTCCACGCCCGACCGGGATGAGTGCATCCACGACCTTGAGACCGGTCTGGAGCGGTACGGTGACGGGCGCACGATCCATGATGGCGGCGGCCGGTCGCTCGATCGGCAGGCGTTCACTGGACTCCACCCTTCCGCGGCCATCCAGCGGACGCCCGAGCGGGTCAATCACCCTTCCCAACAAGCCCTCGCCAACCGCCACATCCATGACACGCCCCGTGCGCTCCACCTCGTCGCCCGCGTGAAGGTGGGAATATTCGCCGAGCAACACCACGCCGACCTCCACTTCTTCCACGTTGAACGCGATGCCGAACACGCCACCGGGAAACCTCACCAGCTCCTCGAAGCCAACGCCCGGCAGGCCGGAGACGCGGGCGATGCCGGTGGAAACACTCGCAATCGTGCCAACCTCCCGCAGGGTCAGTTGCGGTGTGAAGGCGTCCCGCGCCTCGCTGATCCCGGCAAACGCGCGATCCAACAAGCTCTGGAGGTTTTCGGGCGCGGCGTTCATGGGTTTCCGTTGGAGTCTTTGGCCCCGCCAGGCTGGGTTCCGTCCCCGGTTTCCGGCTTCGACTTCCCCTTCAGGAGTTCACCCACGCCCTTTTCTAGGGACGCAAGATGGTCCGAGATGCTCCACGCCACCTTTTGTCCATTCGAGGTCAACTCGATCCCGCTGACCAGATCCGGTGTCGTCTCGAACTCAACCCGGACATCCGCCGAGAGAGTCTCGTTGAGAGCAGTTCCTATAGCCGCCCGTTGCCCCTCCGGCAGTTCGAAGGCACTGCGCACGAATGCGGGTCCGGACCCGGTCTTGAAGGCCTCGATGAGAACCTGCCTGGCCTGGTCGCTGAGCCCGCGCAGGCGACGGATGAACACCTCCGCCATCCGCTCCTCCAGGCTTGTCCCGGCAAGGTCGTTGAGCGTCTTCCGCGCGATGGCGAACACTTCATCCTGGGTCCGACGGGTGATCGCCTGACTCAGGTTTCTCGCATCGTTGACCATCGATTCCTGTCGCTTGGCGGTCAGGGCATCGGCAGCCCGTCGGGCTTCCTCCAGCAACCGCTCGCGTTCGGCTTTTACTTCGTCCTTTGCCTTGGACAGGAGCGCGGCGCGGTTCCGGTCGAACTCCTCATTCCTTTGCTGGAACTCCGCGCGCTCCTTCTGAGCCTCAGCCATCTTCGCATCGGCGTCGGCAAGTTCCGCGGCGATCCGTTTCTCCCGCGCGTCGATGGCATCAAGGATCGGCTTGTATAGGAACCGTTTCATCAACCAGACGAGGACCAGGAAGTTCAGCACCTGCGCACCGACAGTAAACCAGTCGATCAGCATGGGATCACTTTCCTGCGGCCTCGGTTGCCGCCTCAACGACATGATTCCAGAACGGGTTGGCGAAGATCAGGATCATCGACACCACGAAACAGTAGATCGCCGTGGATTCGATCATTGCCAGACCCACAAACAGGGTTCGGGTGATGGTCGCGGAGGCGTCGGGTTGCTGCGCCAATGAACTCAGCGCGGCGGCGACGGCCTTTCCTTCGCCCAGTGCGGGTGCAATGCACCCCACGCTGGTCGAGAAGCCGGCCGTCATGATCGAGGCGACGGCAATGAGGGTCATGGTATCCATGGAGTGTCCTTGGGTGATCTGGGTTTTGGGATTTCAGGTGGGGGACGCTGCCCCGGTCCTGGGCTCGCGCTTTCGGGTGGCAGCCGCGATATAGACCGCTGCCAGGATGCTGAAGATATAGGCCTGCACCATGCCGGTCAGCAGACCCAGCAACGTCATGATGATGGGGAAGATGAACGGGGTGATGGTCAGCAGGATCGCAATGATCATCGCCCCGCTCATCATGTTCCCGAACAGGCGGACGGCCAGCGCCAGGGTGCGCGAGATCTCGCTGATGATATTGAACGGAAGCATGATGAAGGTCGGCTTCACATAGGATTTGAGGTAATTGCCCAATCCCTGCTCCGAGATCCCGAACATCGGCACGGCCACCAGCACGCACAACGCAAGCGCCGCCGTGGTCGAAAGCGAGCCGGTGGGTGGTTCAAAGCCCGGGATCACGGTGCAAAGGCTCGCCGTGGCGACGAACAGGAAGAGCGTTCCCAGAAAGCCAAGGTACTTCTCCGGGTGCGGCAGACCGACTTCTTCAATCTGCTTCACAATCGCAGTGACAACGATCTCCAGAAGATTCTGCCAACGCGACCGCGTGTGATCGGTGACAAGCCTGCGCGTGATGAGCCTGGCCCCGACGGCCAGCACCAGCATGAGCGCCCAGGTGAAAACGAGGGTGGCGTTGAGTTTGAAGACGCCCTGTTGCCAGAAGATGATTTCGTCGGGGCTAAGGCGCATGGCTGGCCTCCTTCGCATGAAATCGGGAACGCCCCTCACCCGCACGGGTCAACCGCATCACCACAAGACGGGCAATCACAAATCCCAGGAGACACGCCACCAACCGCTGCCATTGACCACCCCCGACAAAATGGAAGCCCACCAGGACAATCCCCATCCGCACCAGCATGCTGCCGAGGAACCAGAACGCGGGTCCCCGGGATGAAACACCCTTGCGCACCGTCCACCACAGGCCGCCGAAGAAGACCGCTCCAAGAACACAGCCCATCGCTCCCGCCACGACCCACATCAGGATCTCATTCATCGCCGTCCTCCGGCTCATCCCGCATGGCCTGTTCCTCCCTGGACACCCAGAACCACGCGTTCAAACAGCCGATCATCAGCCCCCCAACCAGGAGCGCCAGCGTCCACGACCGTCCTCCCGGGTCGCGTTTGTCCAACCAGATTCCCAGCGCCGCACCCAGCAGCGTCGGAATCGCCACCGACCAACCGATCAGCCCCATCATGCCCAGGCCAAACCAGATGCCCTGCGCCGTGTCCCGCCGCGCCTTGAGCTTGCGCTCCGCCTTTACCCCAACCCGCCCGGCCAGCGTCGGCTCCTTCCTTCTCTGCTGATCAGGCTTGTCACTCATGTTGAAACGTCGCGAACCGCCGCAGGAATCCCGTTTCCATTCGTGCCATGACCATGCGCGCGCTCTGCTCATGTTCATCCAGGGTCATGAACTCCTTCTCCACCGCCTCGCGCAATTGACCAAGATCCTTGCCCCCAATGGCCCGTCGTACCGACACCAGGACCTCCGTACCCGTCTTGACCAACACCCCTTCATCCACGGCCACGAACACCTCCCCGTCCGCCTCCGACTCATAGGTCAGGATCCCCGGCACAAGCGCTGCCACACAGTCGAGCCGGTGCGGCAGGAGTCCGAAGGATCCGTTGGGCGTCTCCGCAACGATCCGCATCACACCGGTCTGGGTGACAAAGATCTCAAAGGGCAGGAGTACCTTGAGATTCATCGCTGCCTCCCGGTCAATGGTGTCACTGCCGTCTGGTTCCGTGCTCCTTCTTCGGGTCTCCCGTTCTGCCCCTCGCCTTCTTCCATCCCCACAAAAGGCGGGATTGGACAATCCAGGGTCTCGGCGATGGCGCGGAGCAATTCGGCTTCCCGTTCACGGATCACGCCGTCCGCTCCGACAACATGCACGCAGGCTTCAATCACGGTCTTCTTGATCCGGGGTGCGGCCAGTTCAAGCCGGTCCAGCGCCGTGTCCAGTTCCGCCAACCCACATTCGGCACGCGACATCAACTGCAGCGCTTCAGCCTTCGACCCGAGGTGGGACGCGCCCGACCGGAATGCCTTGGCTATGTCGCCCGCGTTGCGACCGCCGACGTTCGCCAGCGCGGAAAGCACAACGCTGCAATCCCCCAGGAGCGGACTGAGCGTGTCGTAGTGGATGGCGGCCGGACGGGCATCGCCCAACTGCGACGCGAGATGGCTACGGACTATCTTCTGGAGGACGAACTCAAAGAGTTCAATCCGGTCATCGCTTTCCATCAGCCATTGCAGCGCATGACTGAACTGCGCGAATTCGTCAGGCCGTAGCTGACGCAAGGCGGGCAGGGCAAGGTTCACCAGTGGCAACCTTGCCCGCGACGCGATGGACGAGACTTCCTGCCAGAGCGCCGCCGTCCTTTCGCCAATCCCCAGCGGGGCCCGCATGGCGAGCTCACCCAGTTCCTTCGCACGCAGGGCGTCGTCCTTGCTGAGGAGCATCGCGAAGACCAGCGCCGTGGCGTGGAGCGGGTCGTGGGCGGCGGACTGGACGCTTTCCGGGAATGAACTCCGCATCTCCTCGGCGTAGCGCAGATGCCGCGGCGTCGGCTGGCCCAGGTTTGGCCGCAACGCTCCCATCAGCACGGTGTTGGTAGCAAACCCCGCCCCACCAATCGGCATGCCGGACATTCCCGGAATCCTGGGAGAAGTGGATCGTGATGACGCCGGTCTTGCCGGCCCCCGCGAGGTCCCTCCTTCAACCCCCTTCGGAGCGGCGGCCCTGAACTCCCCGTCCCAACCCGGATCAATGGCGCGGATGCGGGTCGCTAGCGGCGGGTGCGTGGCCATCGCGCCGAGGAATGGTTTGCCCATGCCATTACCGAAGAACATGTGGCTGGCTTCCCCGGCATGGGCGGATTCGACCTGCGACCCTATACCCCCGATCTTCTGCAGCGCCCCGGAAAGCCCCGCTGGATTCCGGGTGAACTGCACCGCAGAGGCATCGGCCAGGAACTCGCGTTGTCGGCTGAGCGCAGCCTGGATGAGCCGACCAAAGAAGACTCCAATCGCCCCGATGACGATCAGTGCCAACCCCAACAACATGAGCGGGTTCCGGTCACGGCCGCCGCGCGTATAAATCAGGACCCGGCCAATCACCGCGAGGCAAAGGATGCCAAAGATCATGCCCATGAGCCGCAGGTTCAGACGCATGTCGCCATTGAGGATGTGGCTGAACTCATGACCCATCACTCCTTGCAGTTCATCGCGGTTCAGCAGGGTCATGCAGCCGCGGGTAACGCCGATGGCGGCATCGCCCGCGGTGTGACCAGCCGCAAAGGCATTGATGCCCGCTTCATCGTCGAGCACATAGATCCTGGGAACAGGAACGCCGGCGGCGATGGCCATTTCCTCGATCACGTTCCGAAGCCTGCGTTCATCGGGATGCGTCGTGTTGGGACTGATGAGTCGCCCGCCGAGTGACTCGGCGACGGCACTGCCGCCTTTGGCCAGGGCGGCGGTCTTGTAGAGGCTACCTATGAGGACGACACCCAGCGTGCCCAGCACGACGTAGAGGAACAACCAGGGATCCCACAGAGCCAATTCGGGCGGCGGGGTTCCGGGCTGCTGCCGTTGGGCGCTGGCCCCGTAGAGGATCAGCAGACTGGCGATATAGACCGACGCAATGATGCAGGCGACAGCGATGGCGAAGTAGGCCACCAACACCTTGGTGTTCTTCCTGGCCTTGTCCTGATGTTCAAAAAAGTCCATGCGCAGGCTTCCTCAGGTGAACGAAACCTTCGTCGGCTCCCGTTGCTCCGGGTTCTCGATGCCGAACAACTCGGCAGCGGTGAAATTGAAGGGGCCGGCAACCAGGCTGCTGGGGAAGACCTCCCGTTGCGTGTTATAGGCCATCACGGAGTCGTTATACGCCTGCCTGGAAAAGGAGACCTTGTTCTCCGTCGAGCTCAGTTCCTCCATGAGGTTCAACATGGTCGTGTTGGCCTTGAGATCGGGATAAGCCTCGGAAAGCGCGAACAGACGCCCGAGCGTCCCGGTCAACGCTCCCTCGGCGCCGGCGAGTTGTTTCATGGCGGCAGGATCGCCAGGATTGGCGGCCGCACCCGTGTTGGCGGAGGCGGCGGCATTCCGCGCGGCGATGACGGCTTCCAGCGTGCTGCGTTCATGCTGGAGATAACCCTTTGCCGTCTCGACCAGATTGGGAATCAGGTCATAGCGCCGCTTGAGCTGCACGTCGATCTGCGCATAGGCATTCTTGTAGCGGTTGCGCAGGCCGACGAGCTTGTTGTAGAGGCCGATCACGAACAGGACGGCGACGACTACCAGTGCGGCGAGCGCGATGATGACGATCAGGGATGTATTCATAAGCTTGGTTCCTTGGTCCGGGATTGATTTGCTTCTTCGGCCTTCTAGCCCTGCCAACGCACGACGCCGCCCCAACCGGACTGCGAATGCCATTGGCCGATCACGGAGAATTGTTTGGTCAGCAGATAGCTGGTTCCCGCCCGGATCTCCCAGTGTTGCCGGGTGTCATATTCAGCCTCGGACAACACCACAACGTGGTCGCGAAGCCCGCGGCGCGGTCACCCTCGGTGAAGCGAAGGATGGTCCCCGGCAACTGCCCATTGATGGTCATTGCCTCGACGGGACGTCCGGTGAAGTCCATCTCCTGGCTGGCAATGGTCAGGTCATACTCCACCGTGGCCGCCCTCAAGGCCGACTCCGGCAGCAACCACGTCAGGCAGACCAGCAACGCCTTCACCCATCCACGTGGTTCTGGGTTCGCCCGGCGAATGGCTCCTATAGGACAGCGATAGGTTCTCATCCCTTGTATCCATCAACCTTTCGCCGGCGCCTGCCTGATTGCGTCGTGCCATGGGCAAGGGCGACAAGGCCATTTGATGCAGCCGCGCCAGTCCCGGACGATCCGCCCTGCCCGTGAATCGTGGCGCGGAAACTTCACTTGCGCTCTTCCTGATGTTCCTTGTGGTACTCCTTTGATTTTCCGGCCGCCCCCTTCATCTGCTTCATCATCGGGCACTGTCCCATGGATTCCTTGCCCGCCTCCATGTGCTGCATCATGTGCTGCATCATCTCCTCCTCCATCTTTGCCTTGCGTGCACCCATGGCGACCCGTTGTTCCACCATCTGGGTGACAATGGCGGCCATCAGTTCCGTCCTTTTGTCCGGTGCAGCGCTGTTCATCCGGGCGGTTTGCTCAGTCAGTTTCATGTCCTGAGCCTTCATGGCCTCCTGCATCTTCTGCTTCTCCTCTTTCATGGCCTTGCAGCGTTCCATCATCGGCTTCTCCTCCGCATGCTCCGCAGCTTGCGATTGGACGGGAGCCCAGAGGGCCACCGCCAGGATCAAGGCCAGGCTGCAACGGTTGGGGAGGTTGGTGTTCTTTGGTTTTCTCATGATGTTTTGTATTCCCTTTTTGCTTTTGCTCGCCATGCAGGTGCCGGCGAAATCCATATCGGTGCAGCCTGATTCCCATTGATCAGCGCTGCGGGTGCGGCTCTGTCTAACCGTCTGTTTTGCCTTCCGGATTGGCTGTGGCCGCTGGCTTGGCGGCTGAATCCATCTTCTTCACATCGCCAATCGGTCCGATCATATAAAGCGCACGTTCCGGAGTGTCCTTGAACTCGTCGTTCAGGATGCGTTCACAGCCGTCGAGTGAGTCCTCAAGACTGACCAGCTTCCCCTTGAGTCCGGTGAACTGCTCGGTGGTGAAGAATGGCTGGGTGAGAAACCGCTCCAATCGCCGCGCTCGCGCAACCACATTGCGGTCCTCGGGTGAAAGCTGCTCCAGCCCGAGCATCGCAATGATGTCCTTGAGTTCGGAATACTGTGCGAGGGTGCGCCGGATCTCCCGTGCCAATTCATAGTGCCGGACGCCCACGATTCCGGGTGTCGCCATCTTGGAACTGGATTGCAGGGGATCAATCGCGGGATACAGGCCCTCGCTCGCCCGCTTGCGCGAAAGGACGATGGAGGCGGAAAGATGCGAGAATGTATGCACCGCCGCCGGATCGGTGAAGTCATCTGCCGGAACATACACCGCCTGGATCGAGGTGATTGCGCCCGTATCGGTGTTGGCGATGCGCTCCTCCAATGCCGACAGTTCCGTCCCCATCGTCGGTTGGTAGCCAAGCCTCGAAGGCATCTGTCCCATCAGGCCGGAAACCTCTGAACCGGCCTGGATGAAGCGGAAGATGTTGTCAATGAGCAGCAACACATCACGGTGTTCATCGTCCCGAAAGTACTCCGCCATGGTCAGCGCGGCATGACCCACCCGGAACCGCGCACCGGGTGGTTCATTCATCTGGCCAAACAGCATGACCATCCCCGGCAGCACCCCGGCCTCCTTCATCTCGCGATATAATTCCTCGCCCTCGCGACAGCGTTCACCAATGCCGCAGAAGATGCTCACGCCTTCCTGGAGGCCGATCATGTTGTGGATGATCTCGGTGAGGAGAACGGTCTTGCCCACACCAGCCCCGCCGAACAGTCCAGCTTTCCCGCCCTTCTCCAACGGCACGAGCACATCGATGACCTTGATGCCTGTCTCGAATACTTCGGAAGTGGTGGAACGACGTGCCAGCGGCGGCGGCGCGCGATGCACGGACCGCAATTCAACATCAGACAGTCCAGGTCCGCGATCGATGACGTTTCCAAACACATCGAACATCCGCCCGAGCACTCCCTCACCCACCGGGGCCTTCAAGGGTCCGCCTGTATCCTCCACCCGCATCCCGCGTCCCAACCCCTGGGTCGGCGTCAACGCAATCCCCCGCACATTCCGTGGATCCCGTTGCGCCAGCACTTCAATGACGATCTCCCCCTCCGCTCCAGTTCGCAGGATCGAATGGATCGGCGGCAGATCCTCTTCGAACCGCACGTCCACAACGCTGCCCCGCACGGAGACAACCGTGCCGCAGTTTGCTGTTGTGGATTGATCCTTCATCACCAGTGACCTTCTAACGCGCCCTCAACACGCTGAGGGTATGCTCCACCGAGCGTTTCAGTTTTCCCGCCGCACCCGCGATGGCCTGGCCGAGGCTTTCGGACTCTTCCGTGACCGCGATCGGCTCATGGCCTTCAAGTCGCGCTTCCATCATGCAACGCTTGTCACGGCCCCCTCCCTTTTGCCCGTTCTCATCGCTGAGATGGACTTCGACCCGGGTGATGCTTTCCACCAGATGGCCGAGCGCGCTGGTGAGAGTGGCCTGGACCTGCTCGACCTGGGCCTCTTGCCCAGTGATGTGATTGTCGGTGTTGACCTGGATTTTCATGATTGTTGGGTTGGTTCTGGCGCAGGTCAGAATCGGCAGGTGGCGGCGGCCCCTGTACTGGTAGGCATCTGAGCGGAAGGAACGACCACCACCTTGCCTCCATTCCTCAGGACCATTTCACCCAGGTCATCCAATATGTCGTCCACGTCCGGGTGTTCTATATCGGTCAACTTCAACCTGCCGGTTGCCGCATCCATCCGCCCGACGATCTCGCGGTCTGACTCAATCAACAGGGTCGAGATCCGGCCTGCGACAGCTGCCGTGGCGATATGCTGCAGGTCGTCCAGGCCCAGCCCCCTTGGTTTCGCGTTGGCAAAGTCATTGCCCAGATCCTTCAGTCGCGCCCGATGCCGCGGTTCAAAGATGCGCCAGGCTTCCTCGCGCAGCTTCTCCGACGGCACGGTGTCCGGATTGAACCCAATTGCTTCCTCCAACAGGAATGGGTTCTGGCTGACTTGCCGGAACAATGCGTGATGTTCCGGCAAGGCCGCCAGCAACAGCGGCAGGTTCGTTGGACGTGAATGGTGTTCCAGCACGGCGCGGTCGACCGCACGAAAGAACCGGTCGGCGTCAGTGTCCGCCTCATCCTTCCTTCCGCCATGACCATGGCGCATGGAACTGCCGGCGTTGGTTCCTCCGTAGGAAGCGACGGTTTGATGCGGTTCGGTCAGCTCTTCACCCAGTGCTTCGATGATGGTCCGCGGGACACCCGCCGCCGGATCGATCTCATCCAGCGCATCACGGTTTCCTTCATAAAGCTTCATCGCGTGCAGGCTCAGACCCAACACCTGAAAGCGCTCNNGTCCGTTGCAACGCATAGACCTGGAACAGTCCGGGGGATCCAAACACGGCAATGCCGTCGCGTGTGTGGTTCCAGAATTCACGGTCGTGGCCCAGTTCTTCAAACGGCTCCAGCAGGGAGTGGATCGCCTTTGTGGAATGATTCCGCTCCAGGGATCGCCCCAACTCCCTGACGAGATGTCGAAAGCGGAGCGGGTCCTGCTGATTGCCGGGATGATGCCGATGGGTCGGCTGGTAAAGTGACAGGCAGGGTGTTTCCGTGTGAGCCGAAAGATCGGTCGCGAAATCGTGGCTAAGGAGGGTGGCTTTCATTTTGAATATCTAACTCGATTTGGGGATGGGGGAACCATCCCCGTGTGGTCCGGGCAGATTGATGGAAACATCACGGGTCGACCGCAGCCCCGGAGCAATGGTGACGCTGGGTTCCGCACTCCTTGTCCGTGCCTTCCTGGGCGGCTGTTTCGGGATGTTGGTCCTGCCGCCTTCCGCTCCTGACAGCAATTGTCCGGTCGCCGGATGATGCTTGAACTGCTCAACCTCCCCAACTTGCCCATCAAGGCTGTCGAGCTTGTACCCCTTCAATGTCGAGACTTTGGTTAACATGATGGTGTTTCAGATGAAACGAACTGCTTGTCTGAACCGGGCGCTGCGCTGACGGCGATTCAAGAGGAGACTCCTCTGCCGGAATCTGAGCGGGCGAGATGAGGACCCTAGCTGTGTCTCGAGAGCCACGCGATGGGGTAAACCCCCCACTCCCCATCCGTGCTGAACCACCTCTCCGCTACTCCACCAATTTGCTGCGGATCAATTGCAGTTCGCACCTGCGTTTCGGGGTGGGTTCCGGGTAGGCCATATCGAGGGCCTTGAAAGCGTCCAGGAGGATCTGGGAGATGATCAGTCGGGCATTCTTCTTGTCATCGGCGGGAACGACGTGCCACGGGGCGTCGTCCGTGCTGGTGGCACCCAGGCACGCCTCATACGCCTTCATGTACTCGGGCCACAGCTTTCTCTCCTCGATGTCGGCGACACTGAACTTCCAGTTCTTGTCCTCGTTGTCGATGCGCTTGAGGAAGCGCTTGCGTTGTTCGTCCTTGGACTGATGGAGGTAGATCTTGATCAGGCGGGTGCCGTTGCGATGCAGATGCGCCTCCATGTCCAGTATCGAACGATACCGACCCTCCCAGATGTTCTTTGCGTCCAGCGCCGATTCCGGCAGTCCCTGGCCACTGAGGATCTCCGGATGCACGCGCACGATCAGCACTTCCTCATAATAGGACCGATTGAAGACGCCGATGCGTCCGCGCTCCGGCAGACGGCAGGTCGTCCGCCATAGGAAATCGTGCTCCATTTCCTCTGCGCTCGGCTGTTTGAAGCTGAAGACCTGGCAACCTTGAGGATTGACCCGGGACATCACGTGGCGGATGGCCCCGTCCTTGCCCGCGGCATCCATCCCCTGAAGGATCAACAGCACGGCATACCGATTGGACGCATAGTGCAGTCGTTGCAGATCGCTCAATGCCTGCACCCGGCATTCAAGAAGCTTGTGATAGGCCTTCTTCGATTTCCAGAACGGCTTCACATGGGTCGGCCATTCGGTGAGATCAACTGGTTTGCCTGGGGGAACGCGGAAAGCTTCTGATCTGATTTTCATGATTCTGGTCTGGTAGGTGGTTCGTTCGTGTTGGGTGAAGCTGTTTCAAGCGCCTCCCGGACCTGTGAAAGCCCATCTCTTCAGCCGTCATCATTCGGGGTTTCCCACCGGCCGGACATCGACGTTCTTCCGCGCTTCCGCCTGCGCCGCGCAAAGGCAGACACCAAACAGGCCCACACAACTGGAGAGATAGAGCCACAACAGGAACGCCATGACGCTTCCAAGTGCGCCATATAGCGCGTTGAACCGCCCCAGAAAGGCCGCCTGAAACAGGAATAGCAGGCCACCTGTCCAGATCAGGACCGTAGCGACCAGCGCAGCGAGCCAGACCTGGGCAAACCGGGTGGGCCGGCTGGGGGCCAGCTTGTAGACCATGAGCGTCGCATAGAACAGGACAAGCCACGGTATGATGCCCAGTGCCACGTCCAACACCCGCGGGGATGCATCGGGCTCATTCATGATCCCCCGTTGCACCAACCGCACCACGCCTGGCACGAGAACCCCGAACAACGCCGCGCTCGCGATGATGCCGAGCAATCCAAGACTCCTCAGCGGCAGCCGCCACCAGTTGTAGGTCGGCAGATGCCAGATCCGGTTCGTGGTCCGGATCAATGTGCGCAGGAACTTCAACGCCCCCCATGCCAACAGCGGAAGCGCAGCAAGGTTCATCTGGCCGCGCGCCTCCAGCACCCCATGAATGTTGGTCTCGATGTCGTGTTTCTGCTCGTTCGTCAGCGGCATATATTGGTTCACCCACTGCACGACCTCGCGGGTCGCCACGTCGGATTCAACAAAGATCGAGCCGATACTCACCAGCAGGAGGATCAGGGGCAGGAGTGAGAGAAGCAGGTAATAGCAGAAGGCCGCAGCACGCTGGTCGCCATCCACCTCCACCCAGCGGGCACGGGCCAGTTTGAGGGTCCGCACCCAGGGCAACCGATCCGCCTTCTGCCACCAGGTTTGCATCAGCTTTCCAGGAACCTCTCGATGACGCGCTTTGTTTCCCCGGCATGGGTGACCTGGATGGAATCCACGCCCGCCTGCTTCACCGGGTGATCATCCCCCCCCGGAAACAGCGCATCGCCGGTGAAGATCATCTCCTCAAGCTCACTGCCCAGGATCTCCCGGAGCTTTCCCATGCCATAGGCCTTGTCCATGCCCAGCCTGGTGACATCAATGGAAGTCGCGCCGCCGAGGCGCACCTTTCAACAAGCCCGCCATCCCGGGATCCAGTGCCGGTTTGCTGTCGGCCAGCGTGCCATCCAGGTCAAAGCCGAAGAGCGTCTTCCCTGCGCTGCGTATCGCGCCCATTTCTCCGGGGTGCGGAGTGGGAACATCGGGAACTTCACCGCCCTCACCTTCCCACCTGTCAATCGCGCGCTGTTTCAGGGCACCTGCCTCACCACCGTCCGACCTGGATGGCGGATTGAAGGATTCGTGGGCGCTGGAATTCCAGATGGCGATGGCGGGTTGATCCGGACTTTCGTGTTCGTAACACAGCACGCTGACCGAGGCGGTGTTGAGCAACAGATGTCGCCCCTCCAGGACGGGCAAACCTATCCATCGGGCGGCGAGCACGCGCCCGAAGTGGCTGTGTGAAAACAGCGCGACATTGCCGGAAAGTGCTCGGACATGGGCGATGAACCGATCCGCACGGTCGGAGATCTGGGCCGGCGTTTCCCCATTGGGCGATCCGTCACGAAACAGATTCCAGTCCGGTCGTGACTCCAGAATCTCATCGGAAGTGCGCCCCTCATCATCCCCATTGTCCCACTCAGCAAGATCCGGCTCGATCCTGGGCATCGGGCCCAGTCCCGCGAGCGCACACGTCTGCTGCGCGCGTGCCAGCGGACTGCTCAGCACATGGGCAAACGATATGTTCCGGAGGCGCCTGCCCACGGCCCGTGCCTCATCTTCCCCCTGCGCGGTCAGTGGAATGTCCGCGCGCCCGCTGTGCTGCCCGGAAAGGGACCATTCGGTCTGGCCATGACGGATGAAATAGACCCTGAGGGACCTGGCCGGGTTGAAGTTCTTCCCTCCGGACATTTCAATGTCCTGCACCAACGCCTCTCCAACACCTTCAGGGGCGTCGATGACTTCCGGGGACATTCCGACATCGATCCGGCGATCCGATGCTGCTGCTTCCCTCGCCGCTTCAGACGGTGAACAGGTGTTCAAGGTTGTCCGGGAGGATTCACCTTCGACCGCCATGACTTTCCCGAGACGCCGCCGATGACGTTCCTCGCCTGAGAAGCGCGCGATGAGAAAGCTCCGCACCAGTTCCCACGCGAGGGCAGGACCGACCACGAGTCCGCCGAGACAGATCAGATTGAGATCATCGTCCTCGACTCCCTGATGTGCGGAGAATGGATCATGGATGAGACATGCGCGCACACCGTTCACCTTGTTGGCCACGACGCATGCGCCCACGCCACTCCCGCAGATGGCCACGCCGCGCTGCACCTTCCCGGCAGCAACCGCACGCGCCAGCGGCACGACAAAATCCGGATAGTCGTCCGCCGGCACGAGTTGGTGGCCGCCAAAATCAATCACCTCCGCACCGGCCTCACGCAGCATCATGACGAGGTACTGCTTCAACTCATGACCGCCATGGTCGGCGGCGATCCCCACGATCTTTGTCGTCCTGATCGCAAGGCAATGTCGGAGATCCAGGAGTTCTTTCATGAGGATCTCCAGGCCATGGCAGCGGTATATTCACCACGGCGTGCCGCGCGGTTGCACCTGGCCCGGGAAAGCAGGGCTTCCTGCGCCGCCTTTCCATTGGCCTCCCGGCCGCTCCAGATCTCCAGGGCGGGTTGTTGAAGGGCGCGGCCGTATGAGAACGACAGGGCCCACGGCACGCGCGACTTATATCGGGCGCTCATGGCATTGAGACGGGCCGAAGCGAGGTCAGCGGTCTGGCCACCCGACAGGAACGCGATACCCGGCACGGCTGCGGGAACCGTCCGCAGGAGACTCTGCACCGTGGCGTCAGCGACCGCTTCGTCCGAGGCCTGCTGCGGGCAGGTCAATCCCGGAAGGACCATGTTCGGTTTGAGGAGGATTCCCTCCAACATCACCCGCTGACAGTTCAACTGGATGAAGACATTGCGCAGGGCTTCCTCCGTGACCTTCCGACACCGCTCCAGTGTGTGTTCCCCGTCCATGAGGACTTCGGGTTCAACGATGGGGACGAGCCCGGCTTCCTGGCATAGGGCGGCATAGCGGGCCAACGCATGCGCGTTGGCCTCCAATCCACTGCGGCTGGGAAGGTCCTCTCCAATGGCAATCACAGCCCGCCACTTGGCGAACCGCGCACCCATCTTGAAGTACTCCTCCAACCGCTCGCGCAAACCGTCCAGTCCTTCCGTGATCTTCTCTCCAGGATGTCCTGCCATCTCCTTCGCTCCGGCGTCCACCTTGATGCCGGGAATGATTCCAGCATCGGCGATGATCCTGAGGAAGGGAGTGCCGTCCTTCGTTTGCTGGCGGATGGTCTCGTCAAAGAGGATGACGCCACTGATCGATTTCCCCAGCCCGGGAGCGGTGATGAGCAGTTCTCGGTACGTCCGGCGGGCCTCCACGGTCTGTGGAATGCCGAGCTTTGCGAAGCGCCGGTCGCAGGTTGGATGGCTCTCATCCATCGCCAACAAGCCCTTGTCATCGGCAACCAACGCGTTGGCAGTGTCCATCAATAGTTGTGGGTTCATTTGGGTGTGTTCCATTTCCAGTTTCGAATCTCGGGCATGTCCTGACCGTGCTTGGCGATGTATTGCTTGTGTTCGATCAACTTCTCCCGCAGGGCCTGCTTGGCATAAGCCGCGTGGACACGCAGCGAGGGCACGCGATCAATCACGTCGGCGACGAGATGAAAGCGGTCGAGATCGTTCATCACCACCATGTCGAAGGGTGTTGATGTCGTCCCTTCTTCCTTGAAGCCACGCACATGGATGTTCCGGTGATTGGTCCGGCGATACGTGAGCCTGTGTATAAGCATCGGATAGCCGTGATATGCAAAGATGACCGGCTTGTCCTTTGTGAAGAGCAGATCAAAATCCTGGGTGCTCATCCCGTGGGGATGCTCGCTCTGCGGCTGGAGTCTCATCAGGTCCACCACGTTGATGACGCGAATCCTCAGTTTCGGGAACTGCCCACGCATCAGGTCGACGGAGGCGAGGGTCTCGAGGGTGGGCACGTCACCGCAGCACGCCATGACCACATCCGGGTCACCGCCCTCATCGTTGCTGGCCCACGTCCAGATGCCGATACCGGCGGTGCAATGTTGGATGGCGGCGTCCATGTCGAGCCATTGGGGCGTGGGTTGCTTCCCGGCCACGATGACATTTACGTAGTCGCGACTCCGCAGACAGTGATCCGTCACAGACAGCAGCGTGTTGGCATCGGGCGGCAGATAGATGCGAACCACCTCCGGCTTCTTGTTCGCCACCACATCAATGAAGCCAGGGTCCTGATGACTGAAGCCATTGTGGTCCTGCCGCCATACATGCGACGACAGCAGGTAGTTCAACGAGGCGATGGGCCGACGCCACGGAACCTTGCCGGCCATGTCCAGCCACTTGGCATGCTGGTTGAACATCGAGTCCACGATATGGATGAAGGCTTCGTAGCAGGAGAAGAAGCCATGCCGGCCGGTGAGCAGATATCCTTCGAGCCAGCCTTCGCATTGATGTTCACTCAGCATCTCCATGACACGGCCATCGGGGGCCAAATGGTCATCGCCAGGGAGGATTTCCGCCGTCGAACAACGATCCGTCACCTCGAAGACCGCCCCCCATCGATTGGAGCTGGTTTCGTCTGGGCTGAAGACACGGAAACTGGTGGGGTTCAGTTGAATCACGTCGCGGATGAACTCCCCCTGTGCACGCGTTGCCTCGCCCAGTGCGCCGCCCGGCTTCTGCACCTCGACCGCATAGTCCCGAAAATCCGGCAGGCGCAGATCATTCAACAGCAAGCCACCATTGGCATGTTGATTGGCGCTCATGCGACGCGTGCCCTTGGGAGCGAGTTCGGCCAGTCTGGAAACCAGCTTGCCAGCCTCATCGAACAACTCCTGCGGACGATAGCTCTCAAGCCACTCCTCCAGAGCCTTCACATGGCCCGGATGACTCATGTCACCCATCGGCACCTGGTGCGAACGCCACGAGCCCTCGGCCCTTTTTCCGTCCACCACCTCCGGGCCGGTCCAGCCCTTCGGTGAGCGGAGAATGATCATCGGCCAGCTGGGCCGCTTCTTGAAGCCGTTTGCCCGAGCCTCACGCTGAATGCGCTGAATGTCCGACATGACGGCATCGAGCGTTGCGGCCATGAGTTGATGCATGTGGGCCGGGTCGTCACCATCGACGAAATACGGCGTGTAACCATAGCCTCGAAAGAGTGCTTCGAGCTCGTCATGCGGAATGCGCGACAGCACCGTGGGTCCGGCGATCTTATAGCCGTTCAGATGCAGGATGGGCAGCACCGCGCCGTCATGCACAGGATTGAGGAACTTGTTCGAGTGCCAACCCGTAGCAAGCGGACCAGTCTCCGCCTCGCCATCGCCGACGACGCACGCAACAAGCAGGTCGGGGTTGTCGAACGCCGCGCCGAATGCGTGCGACAATGAATAGCCCAGTTCGCCGCCCTCGTGGATTGATCCCGGTGTCTCCGGTGCAACATGGCTCGGAATGCCACCAGGAAAGGAGAACTGTTTGAACAGACGCTGCATCCCGTCCATGTCTTGCGAAATGTGCGGGTAGACCTCCGAATACGTGCCTTCAAGGTAGGCATTCGCCACCAGGCCAGGTCCGCCGTGGCCCGGCCCGGTGATGTAGATGGCGTCGAGGTCGTGTTCCTTGATGACGCGGTTCATATGGACATAGATGAAGTTCAAGCCCGGCGTCGTGCCCCAGTGGCCGAGCAGTCGCGGTTTCAGATGCTCCAGCTTGAGCGCCCGCTTCAGGAGTGGGTTGTCGAGGAGATAGATCTGGCCGACCGACAGATAGTTGGCGGCCCGCCAATAGGCATCCATCCGGTCGAGCAGCTCCGGCGTGAGAGTGTTGGTCTTCATGTTCTGGGACGATTCAAAGTTTGGTCTTCCGCAGGCGCAGCGCGTTGCCGATGACGGATACGGAACTGAGGCTCATCGCGGCGCCCGCAAGGATCGGACTCAGCAACCAACCGAAGAACGGATAGAGCACGCCGCCGCAATGGGGATCCCGAGCCTTGGCGCTGGTATGGGTGATGCTGGCCTTTGAATCCTCTTCGCCTTCCCCACGGCGCGATGGGGTGGCGGGCGCTCCGAGGAACTTCTTCCTACAGCTCTCGCCGCAGAAGAAGAACGTCTGTCCGTCCCGTTCGGCGCGGAGAGCCGTCGTTTCGTCCACCGTCATTCCGCAGATGGGGTCTTTGGTCATGGCTGAGTCCTCTTCTCCAGAAGCCTGTTCCGCACCACCTTGACCACTTCCAATGCAATCAGGGGAATGGATCCCAACGCGAGCAACAGGAGGCAATCGGTGAACGGCATATAAGACGTCTTGAGGAAACGCCCGAGAACCGCGTTGTGTTGGCTCAACACCTGGAGACCGAAGGAGATCGCCACCACGATCACCAGGTTGCGGTTGGTGAACAGCGGTATCCGCCAGACGGGCTTGGTCTCGCTGCGGGCGCCAAAGGAGCGGAGGAGCTCGGCGAAGACCAGCACGGTGAAGGCATAGGTGCGCGCTGTCTCCGCCGTCCCCGTCCTCAGGATATAAATGAAAACGACGAATGCCACGCCCGCCGTGAGGAACCCGGTGAAGAACATCGTCCGGAGAAAGCTGCGGTCCGTGATGCGTTCAGACGGGGGACGCGGATGCCGCTTCATGACGTCCGGGTCGATGGGATCGGTGGCCAGGCACAGGGCCGGCAGACCGTCGGTGACGAGGTTGATCCAGAGCAGATGGATCGGCAGCAGCGGCATGGGCAGGCCGACAACCACGCAGACGGTCATGAGCAGGAGTTCGCCCGTGTTGCCGGCAAGAAGGTACTGGAGCGTCTTGCGGATGTTGTCGTAGATGCCGCGACCCTCTTCGACCGCGGCAACAATCGTGGCGAAGTTGTCATCGGTGACAATCATGTCCGCCGCCTGCTTGGTGACCTCCGTTCCCGCCTTTCCCATCGCGATCCCGATGTCGGCCCCCTTGATGGCCGGGGCGTCATTGACACCGTCACCGGTCATCGCGACCACCGCATCATTCGCCTTCCAGGCACGGATGATGCGCAGTTTGTGTTCGGCGGTGACGCGGGCATACACGGAGATCGCCGGCACCCGATCCCGGAGTTCCTCCTCGGACATCCTGTCCAACTCAACACCCGCGACGGCAGTGTCGTCGGCGGAGGCAATGTGGATCTCCCGCGCAATGGCGGTCGCGGTCTGCGGATGGTCGCCGGTGATCATGACCACCTGAATGCCGGCGGCACGGCATCTGGCGACGGCGTCCCTGGCTTCAGGCCGTGGTGGATCATACATCCCCGACAGCCCGACGAAGACCAGGTCCCTCTCCACAAAGTCCGCCGTGAGTTCCTCGGGCGGAACGTTCTCGAGGTCGCGCCAGGCCGAGCCGAGGATGCGCAGGGCCTGCCTTGCCATCGTGGTGGTCTGCTCCAGGAGGCGTTCACGGTCCTGGCCTGTCAGCGGGTGGATGCCCGTGGAGGTATAATGATGGGTGCAACGTTCCAGCAAGGGGCCCGGTGCACCGTTGATGAAGGCGCGGAGCTTTCCTTCCGGCATCCGTCGGACCACTGCGCTCCGTTTGCGGTCGGAATCGAAGGGAATCTCGTGATGCTTCGGAAACTCCCTTTCAATGCGCTCACGATCCCCACCCGCCTTGCGACCGGCCGCGAGCATGGCGCCTTCGGTGGGATCACCGACGGTTTTCCAGGTTCCGCCTTCCTCCACGAGATGGGCGTTGTTGCACCCAAGAAGGACGGACGCCAGTTCGAGCAAAGGCGCGTCGTGCGGCGCCACCACCTTCCCACCCTCGAAACGCACTTCGCCCCCGGGTCCATAGCCTTCGCCGGTGACTTCATAACTCCGATCGGAAACGTACAGGGCCCGCACGGTCATCTCGCCGACCGTCAACGTGCCCGTCTTGTCGGTGCAGATGACCGTCGTCGAACCGAGCGTCTCGACGGCTGGAAGTTTCCGGACCAGGGCGTGGCGCCGGGACATGCGCATCACACCCAGCGCGAGCGAAACAGTAACCACAGCTGGCAACCCTTCCGGCACGGCGGCCACGGCGAGGCTGACGGAAGTCATGGTCAGCTCAAAAAGCCCTGTACCCCGCAACAGCCCCAGCCCGAACAGCATCCCGACTATACCCAATGCCGCCCAGACCAGGATTCGCCCGACTGAATCGAGCTTCTGCTGAAGCGGTGTTCCCTGTTCCGCACCCGCCGACTCAATCAGCCCGGCAATGCGGCCCAGCTCGGTCTTCATCGCGGTGGCCACAACGACGGCCTGGCCCGTGCCCGCCGTGATGCTGGTGCCCATGAACACCATGTTCTCGCGGTCGCCGAGCGGAATGTCTCCCTGATCCAGGGTCGCAGGTTGCTTCGTCACCGCCTCCGACTCCCCGGTCAGCGCGGACTCGATGCATTTCATCGAAGCCGCCTCGATCAACCGGGCATCCGCCGCGACCAGGTCGCCGGCTTCCAACGCCAGGATGTCTCCGGCGACAATCCCGGAAGCCGGGATGGAAGTGACCTTCCCTGCACGCCGCACCTTGGCCTGGGGCGCCGTCATCTTCTGGAGGGCCGCGATCGATTTCTCCGCATTGAACTCCTGATAGAAGCCAATGCCGGCGTTGAGGAGGACGATGGCGAGGATGGCAAAGGCGTCGACCACTTCACCCAACGCGCCGGAGATGACACCTGCCGCGATGAGGATCCAGATGATCAGACTTTTGAACTGGCCGAGAAGGATCTGGAAGGGACTGATCCGTTTCCCCTCCTTCAACTCGTTCGGGCCTTCAGCCGCAAGACGCCTTGCCGCTTCCTCCTCCGACAATCCCTCCGCCGAGGAACCGAGCTTTCCAAGCACCTCATCGGCCGACTGGCCATGCCACGCCTCCTCCGGTGCAGGGGCAATGTTGGTTTCCTTGGACATGCTGGTGTTGGATTCATACGGATCGGGACCCAGACCTGGGTGCATTCAGGACCAATCCGTTCACCCTGACCTGGTCTCGTTCCTGATACCCATGGCCGGCCCGCGATCATTGCGGAGTCCGACCATTGGGCTGGCCGGTTGTACGGCGCCATGGGGTGTAACCCGACGACGACGGCGTTGCGGAGGAGGATCCAGGCGGGAGGACCGATCCGACTGCATCGAAACGGCTAACTGGACTCAACCAGTCCCGGAACACGGCACATCACCCTGGCAATCATCAGTTCTTCATCCGTGCGGATGACGCGAACCCTGATCCTGCTGGCATCCTTTGAAATCAACGCCTCTGTCCCGGCATTTCGCGTCGCGTCCAATTCCAGTCCCAGAAAGCCAAGTCCCTCACAGATCCGTGCACGGATCATGGGCGCGTTCTCGCCGATGCCACCGGCGAAGACGAGTGTGTCCAGGCCACCCAGCACGGCGGTAAACGAACCGATCCATTTCTTCGCCTGGTAACAGAAAAGGGCCACAGCCTCCGCCGCGCGCACGTCGTCGACCTCCCTCGCGAGCAGGTCGCGCATGTCTGAACTGCTCTCCGAAACACCGAGCAACCCGGACTCATGATGGATCATCCGGTCGAATTGCGCCCCGGTCATCTGCTCGCTGCGACTTAGAAACGCAACCAGTCCCGGATCCAGATCACCGGAACGGGTGCCCATCATCAGCCCCGCCGCAGGCGTGAAACCCATGCTGGTATCCAGGCTTTGGCCATCGCGCACCGCGGCCATGCTGGCACCGCTTCCCAGATGAGCGAGGATGACGCGGCCGCTCTCCGCCGTCGGGTCGCCAAGGCGCGCGAGTTCCTCCATCAGGTAGGCATAGGATAGACCATGAAAACCGTAGCGCTGAACCCCCTTAGCCTCATGGCGACGCGGTATGGGAAGCATCTTCGCCACCCTGGGCATGGCACGGTGAAACGCAGTGTCAAAGCAGGCGACCTGCGGTACCCGAATGAACCTCTCGGCAAGGGCCTCCATCAGGGCTATGGCGGATGGGAGATGGTTCGGCGCAAACGGACTGATGCGCCGCAATTCCTCCAGCAGGGCATCATCAACGCGCTGGGGATCGCCATGGGAAGGTCCACCATGGACGACGCGATGGCCGATGGCATGGACGGTGCAATCGCCGGCATGCCGCCCGAGCAGATCCAGCAGCAGCGGAACGCAGGCAACCTGGTCGGGCACCTGCACCCCACGCTCCCCGCTCCGGTTCGCGCGAATGTCCTTGAACGAGAGCGTGGCGCCGGACAATCCGATGCGATCGAACCTTCCGGTCAGGACCGGTGACGGCGATTCGCCGGCGGTGAACAGGGCAAATCGGAGACTCGACGAGCCGCTGTTGAGGGTCAGGAGTTCCATGCTCAAACTATTTGGGTTCTTTCCATCCCAGGAGCCGCAGGGAATTCAGGACCACCACGATGGTGCTGCCCTCATGAACCACGACGGCGACGCTCAAGGCGATCTTGCCCGTCAATGCGGCAATCACGAGCAGCACGATGACCCCGAGCGCAATCACGAGATTCTGGCGGATGATGCGGGCGCTGGCCCGGCTCAATCCGATGGCAAAGGAAAGCTTGCCGAGATCATCCCCCATCAACACGACATCCGCCGTCTCCAATGCGACCGCCGTTCCACCCGCACCCATCGCCACGCCCACCGTCGCCGCAGCCATGGCAGGGGCATCATTCACGCCATCACCAATCATCGCGATGACGCCCCGATCCTGTTCCATTTCGCGGATCACCGTCAGCTTCTCACCGGGCAGCAGTTCCGAGCGCACTTCGGTTATACCCACCTTCGCCGCCACCCGCTGGGCCACCGACCTGTTGTCGCCGGTGAGCATCACCAGGCGTCGGATGCCCTGCGCCTGCAACCGTTTCATCACCTCCGCGGCCACAGGTCGCGGATCATCAGCGAGCGCAATGACGCCGATGAACTTTCCAGCGCGCCGAATGATCACCGTGGTCTGGCCCTCCGCTTCGAGACCGGCAACCGCCGCTTGCAGGGGTTGCCCATCCCTTGCGGCGGAATCCCCGCCAAAGGCGCGCAGTGCTCCCACCAGGACTTCGCTGTCCTCGACCTTCGCCTGGATGCCTTTGCCCGGGATGTTTTCAATGTCGGTGGCGGAGGGGAAAACCACCTTCCGCTCCCTCGCCGTCCTCACGATGGCGGCGGCCAGCGGGTGACTGGATTGTTCTTCGACAGCGGCAGCGATGCGAAGGACCTCGTCCTCCGCCGTGCCGTCCAAGCCGACGACTTTTGACACTTCAAAGTGCCCCGTGGTCAGGGTGCCGGTCTTGTCGAGTGCCACGGTATTCAGGCGTCCCAGGTTCTCCAGATGCACGCCACCCTTGATCAGCACGCCACGCCTGGCCGCCTGGGCAATGCCCGCGAGCACGGCAGCAGGCGTGCCGATGGCCAGCGCACAGGGTGATGCCGCCACCAGGACCAACATGCCCCGGTAGAAACCCGCAGTCCACGTCCAGCCAAAGACGAGTGGAGGCAACACGATGACCAGTCCCGTGAATGCCAGCACCGCCGGCACAAACCGGCGCGCAAACGTCTCGGTGAACCGTTGCGTTGGACTCTTCTGTTCCTGCGCTTCAGCAACGAGGCGCATCACCCGGGCAAGCGTGTTGTCGCTGGCCAACCGGATCATCCGCACATCCAGCGCGTTCTCCTGATTGATCGTCCCCGCGAAGACCTCGTCCCCGGTCTTGCGGGTCACGGGCACGCTCTCGCCGGTTATCGCGCTCTGATCAATGCTGCTTTCACCCGCCATGATGACGCCATCCACCGGCACGCGTTCGCCCGGCTTCACGACCACCAGCTCGTCCAGGACCAGTTGTTCCACCGGCACTTCCTCAAGATGATCACCCCGCTTCGCAAATGCCGTGCGGGGCATGAGCTTTCCAAGAACCCCGACGGCATTGCGTGCGCGATCCATCGCGTAATGCTCACCCGCATGACCCAGGGAAAAGAGGAACAGGAGGAACGCGCCTTCCGCCCATTCGCCGAGCAAGGCCGCTCCCGCCGCCGCCGCAATCATCAGCAGGTCGATATCGAACTTCCCCCGGAACAGGGCAGGCAAGGCGGCGAGGGCGACATCATAGCCACCCGCGATATAGGCCAGGATATAGAATGCCAGTGCGACGGGTTGCGGCAGGCCAAGGAAACGTTCGCCGAAGAATCCGACCGCCAGCGCCACTCCGGCCACCGTCACCGTCAATCCCGACCAGTGATCCTGCATCCAATGCGGCAGGAAATGCGGCGCACCCCCGTGACCGTGGTCGGGGTCGGGGTTGGTTTCAACCTTGGGTTCAGCATTCATGGTTGCAGGTCAGGTGTGGGGCGGCAGCTCGGGCGATGCTGCCAGCTTCTCGAAGGCCGCCTGGGTCGTCAGGTAGACCCGGTCCGGACCGACATCCCTGAGGAACTCCGTGTCCGCAAGCCGGTCCATCACCGGTCCCTTGACCTCGGTCAGATGGAATTCGATGCCCGCGTCCTGCATCCGGGCACGCAACCCGGTCAACGTCTCCAATGCGCTGGCATCGATGGAATTGACCGCGTTGCAGATCAGCACGAGGTGGCGCAACCGGGGACGCTCGGCGGCGGCGCACAGCACGAAATCCTCGATATATCTGGCGTTGGCAAAATAAAGGCTCTCGTCAATCCGCAGCAGCAGGACGTGCGGTAGCGTTTCCACTTCGTGTCGCCGGATGTTGCGGAAGTGCGCGGTGTCGGGCACCCGTCCCACCACGGCCATGTGCGGCCGGCTCGTGCGCCAGAGATGGAGGAAGATCGTCGAGGCGACGCCGATGAGGATGCCCTTCTCGATCCCCAGCCCCAGCACCGAGACAAACGTGAGGATCAGCGCTGCGGCGTCCGCCCTGTCATAGTGCCAGAGGCGTCGCAGCATTCCGAAGTCCATCAACCCGGTGACCGCGATGAGGATGATGGCGGCCAGCACCGCCTGGGGCAGATGATGGAACAGCGGCATCAGGAACAGCGCCGCCACCCCCACGACCAGCACCGTGATGAGCGAGGCCAGACCGGTGTTGGCACCGGCGGTGAAGTTGATCGTCGAGCGGGCGAATGAGCCGCTGACCGGATAACCGCCGGTCATCCCGGCCGCGAGATTGGCCGCGCCCAACGCGATGAATTCCTGGTTTGAATCCACCTTCTGCCGGCGCCTGGCCGCCAGCGATCTGGCGACGGAGATGTTCTCCAGGTACCCAATGAAGCTGATGGTGAGGGCGAGCGGAAACAGCGGCAGATACTCGGATACGGCGAGCTCCGGCAGCGCTAACCCCGGCAGTCCGCCGGGAATCTTCCCGATGATGCTGACCCCGTTGCGTGCCCCGAGCTGGAAGGCGGCGACGATGGCCGTGCCAACGATCACCACCAGGATCGGACCGCTCTTCGAAAGCGACTGCGCCAGCCCGGAAGGAATCGCCTTCCATCGCGCGAGCAACCCCGGCACGAGGTATTTGAAGGCGAGCAACAACAGCACGCTCGCGCCGCTGATCGCCACCGTTGGCCAGTGGGTCAGCGGCATCGCCCGCACCAGACCCGCCAGCAACTCATGGAGATGGGCGACCGGCGGCAGCGATACGCCCATCAGATGCTTTGCCTGGCTCAACGCTATGTGACACGCCGCAGCACTGGTGAATCCGGAGAGCACCGGCTGGCTCAGGAAGTTGGTCAGAACCCCCAGCCGTGCGGCACCCATCGCGATCTGCATGCCTCCCACGAGGAGCGCGGTGGCCATGGCCAAAGCGAGAAAGCGTTGCGAACCCGGCTCCGCCAATGCGCCGACCCCGGTGACGGTCAGCAGCGAGATCATCGCCGATGGACCGACCGACAGAAACCGACTGCTGCCCAGCAATGCATAGACTGCGAGCGGCAGGAGACTGGCATATAACCCGGCCTCCGGCGGCAGCCCCGCGAGCAGCGCATAGGCCATGGCCTGGGGAATGAGCAACGTCGCCACGATCACGCCCGCAAGCGCATCGCCAGCCAGGTGCCTGCGCTCATAATGCCGGAGCCAGTCCAGTGCAGGCACCAGCCGCATCCACCAGGGTTTCCCTTCCCCACAGTTCGAGATCGGGGGCGAACTCATCGCGGGCGTCTCCGATCAGTTGCCAACACCGAGAGGCACTCCCCATCCCCCGCACAGGCCGGAGTCATCGGGGAAACGCCCTCTCCAATGCGAACAATCCCACGATCAGGACCACCGCAAAGGCCATCACGAACGGACCCCGCGGGACATGCAACAGATCCGGCAACAGAACCTTTCCCAGTTCGCCCCACTTCTCCATGGTCCGTTTCAGAATTCCCGAGAACTCGGCGAAGATCCACGATCCCGCGACCAATCCAGCCATGCCGAACAACGCATCCCAACTCCCCTGTCCCAGCGCCGCCGCTGCCGTCCCTGGGCAATAGCCCATCAGCGCAAACCCGACGCCGAAGAGGAGTCCGCCGATGATGTTGGCGCCGATCCGGGTCGGCTTGAGGTGGAGGTTCACCTTGGCGAAATGGTGCAGCGTGAAGACGCCCACCATGCCGACCAGAATGGCCGTCAGCATGACCTTCGCGACGGTCCAGTCCTCCAGCAGCAGTTGGCCGATGAGCACATTGAACTTTCCCACACCGCCCTTCTGCAGCAGGAAACCGAAGGCCACACCGAAAACAATCCCACCCAACAGTTCGGGCGCCCTGCCCACCGTCGGCACGGGCTTTTCCGTGGATCGTTCAACTGCCTTGCCGGGATCAATCATGGTGTCTCACCGTCTGAAAAGGATCATCGCGACCGGGATTCCACCGATGAAGAAACAGATCACCGCGATCCACGATGCCACACTCAGTTGCATCGTTCCGCTGATGCCATGTCCGCTGGTGCAACCCCCGGCGAGACGCGCGCCAAACGCCATGAGGATCCCGCCGCCGCACGCCACCGCCGCACGCAGCGCAAGGCTGTCGCCAAAGCGCGCTTCCCACATCGGCGGCAGCCATTCATTCATGAATTCCCCGCCGGTCAGGGCGGCAATCGCTCCCCCGAGCACGGTGGCCAGGACAAAGACAAATCCCCAGCCGACCTGCGGCGGCTTGTCTTTGAAGTAGGCGAGCGACTCGGTATGCCGCCTCGCGAAAACTCTTCCGAGGAAGCCCGACACCTGGGCATAAAACGTCGATGCGCCGATGGGCTTGTCTGAAAAATAGAAGGTGAGCCACGACAGCATCCCGATGCCGGCGCCGACGACATAAGGCGACCAGGCAGGGCCGGGATGATCGAGCGAGCTCACCGCATTGCCCGCTGCCAATGCTGCATTCGGCAGCAGCCCGAAACCTCCAAGGACAAGCGCTTTTCCAGGGTGCAACCTCATTGCGACTCCCCCTTCTTCCGGATCACGCCTTCCACGGGATAACCGGCCTTCTTCCATGCCTGCCAGCTCCCGGGCACGTTGCAGACGCATTCAAATCCCTCCTGTCGCAGGATGCTGGTAGCGATGCTCGCCCGATAGCCGCTGTCACAATACACCGCCGTCGGCCTGGCCCGGTCCAGTTCACCGACCCTCTCCCGAAGCTCGCCCAGGAAGATGTGTCGGGCATTCGGGATATGTCCTTCTTTCCATTCATCCGGCGAACGCACGTCGAGCAGTTGCAATTCCTCCCCTCGCCCCCTGATCTCATGGACCGTCATCTGCCCCACTTCATCCAGCGGCAGCCCTGCGTTGTCCCAGGCCTTCATTCCCCCGACCAGATACCCGGCAAACTTGGTATAACCGGTGCGCAGGAACAGACGGACCACCTTGTCGAGATCCTCGTCCGAATCCAGGACCAGCAGAATCGGCTTGTCGGCATCGAGCAGCCAGCCGGCCCAGATCGAAAGCATGGGTAAACCCCCGATGCTGAGCGCCCCTTTGATATGACCTCCGCCAAATCCCAGCATCATGCGGGTGTCGATCAGGACATTGTCGGTGTCCGCAATGGCCTCCTTGAACTGCCTGGGCGGCAGACCCGGCACCCGTGGCAGCATGCCGAGCACTTCCGGGCCCCTCGCGTTCAACTTCTTCATCCGCGGATAATAAGTCGGTGCCGGTGGCGCCGTGGAGAGCGCGTACTCGGTGAACCCCTTCAAATCCTGGTACTGCAGGAACGCATTGAATCGCCGTTCATGACCGATGGTGCTGCTCAAACGGTCGCCGATGTCCGCGCCGCACGGGGAACCGTGCCCATGCGCCGGATAGATGATCACGCCATCGGCGAGCTTGAGGTAGTAATCGCGCAGGGTATGGAACTGTTGTTCGGCCAGCGCCTTCGCCTGGGCGTTCCCAAGGAGATCCGGCCTTCCGGCGGAACTGACAAACAGGGAATCCCCCGTCAGCACACCCCACGGAGCGTCCGGATGATCCTTCTCCGCCAGCGAATAGGCCACGTGCTCGGGCGTGTGGCCCGGGGTATGCCGAACGGTGATCAGCACCGACCCGAGCTTGAAGGTGTCGCCGCCCTTGATCTTTTCATGGTCGAATCCGTAGCTCGCGCCGCCTTCATGACTGACGAAGATCCTGGCGGTCCCGGTCCGCGAACAGAGTTCGCGGGCCCCGCTGACGAGGTCGGCATGGATGTGGGTCTCGAAGATGTGCGTGATCGAGACCTGCTTTGCCCGGGCCAGTTCGAGATAACAATCCACGTCCGCACGGGGATCGAAGACCGCAGCGACACCTTCCGAGTCGTCGCCCACCAGATAGGAAAGTGCGGCGATACCGCCGGTATGGATTCGTTCAAAGATCAGGGCCATGGGATGTCTTGTACCGGGGAATGCGCTGCTCTGGGGGACGACGCTGTTCCAGCAGCGCGCCCGCGTTTCAATGCCTGCGCCATCCAGCGCCGAATGAGGAAGCGCAGCGCCATGCGGCGCCATTGGGTGTTCACCCCAGCGGACCTGAGCGAATGGAGTCCGCCAACAATCCCTGCACCCATCTACAAGGCGATCCGCCCACACTTGTCAGCCCCGATCTGAAACTCATCAGAACCTGGAAAAGGCCGTTGAAACCACGGATTGCACGGATGACACGGATCAGCAGGGATCAGCAGGGACTTGGCTTGGGATCGCCGCACACCTGCGAGGTGAGTGCTCGACCGGGATGGAAACCTCCATTCCAGCCCCGTCCATCCGTGGAATCTGTGAAATCCGCGGTCAAGACAACTGCCGCTTTCAGGATGATTCCAACGGTTTGGAATCCACCACCCATCCCCGGCAATGGTTCGATCTTCTTCAATCA
This sequence comes from Verrucomicrobia bacterium UBA6176, assembly GCA_002422905.1. Lineage (GTDB taxonomy): Bacteria > Verrucomicrobiota > Verrucomicrobiia > Limisphaerales > UBA9464 > UBA6176. Next base: position 14,839 of record DITU01000048.1, on the reverse strand, counting down.
GCCGCGCCAGCTTTTCTTCCTTCTTCAACCTCTACTTCTCGTTGCTGCCATGGGGCTCCGAGACCGCGATGTGCTGCCAGCCTGCCGCCTCATTTGAGACCAATGGCCGCTTTTGCATGTCCGTAATCATCGTGGATTCCAAACCACCAGAACCTGACGGTTTTCACGCCGGCAGCGACACCTCGGCGGCGAAACGGTTGAGCAACGTCGGACCATCCCCACGCGGGTGGGGAGAACGATTCCGAGAACTCGAGTTCACGCGCATCAAACGGACCATCCCCACGCGGGTGGGGAGAACGAGATCATCCATCACCTGGAGGACCAGGTGATCGGACCATCCCCACGCGGGTGGGGAGAACCGCGGGCAACGCGGAGGTCACCCGTGGCCCGACGGACCATCCCCACGCGGGTGGGGAGAACTCATCCGGGAAATCCCGGTCCATCTGCGACCCCGGACCATCCCCACGCGGGTGGGGAGAACCTCGTCACTGGTCGAATCCGAACGAGGATTGGCGGACCATCCCCACGCGGGTGGGGAGAACTTTCTTGCTGAATCGCGCTTGTCCAATCTGCGCGGACCATCCCCACGCGGGTGGGGAGAACTTTCTTGCTGAATCGCGCTTGTCCAATCTGCGCGGACCATCCCCACGCGGGTGGGGAGAACGTCCATCTGTACTGCGACACCCACGGCGAGATCGGACCATCCCCACGCGGGTGGGGAGAACGCCATGTTTCGATTTCCCAGCATAGAGCCGGCCGGACCATCCCCACGCGGGTGGGGAGAACATCAACGTCGCGAACCCAATGGGCGCTTTCGTCGGACCATCCCCACGCGGGTGGGGAGAACAACGCCACCAGATCCTCATCGACGGACTTGAACGGACCATCCCCACGCGGGTGGGGAGAACCGTATGCCGTCGCTTCCACCGTTGCGCCTGCGCGGACCATCCCCACGCGGGTGGGGAGAACTTGCGTCCCACACGCCGCCGAATGTTTCCACCCGGACCATCCCCACGCGGGTGGGGAGAACGGCGCCCATTGATTACAGCGATGTTTTGAAGGCGGACCATCCCCACGCGGGTGGGGAGAACGCGGAGCAATCTGCGGGGTCTCCATCGCCCTGCGGACCATCCCCACGCGGGTGGGGAGAACGGCGGGACATGATCGACACGGACGGGGAGCAGCGGACCATCCCCACGCGGGTGGGGAGAACAAACCGCGCAAGGTCAGCCTGCACCCGCTCCGCGGACCATCCCCACGCGGGTGGGGAGAACTAGACAAACTCCCCTTCGCCCGTGTTGTGGATCGGACCATCCCCACGCGGGTGGGGAGAACAGTCGCGTTGGTTACAGAGTGGATCCGCAACACGGACCATCCCCACGCGGGTGGGGAGAACTGTTCCCAGGCGTTTCATTCTCCTCCAAACAGCGGACCATCCCCACGCGGGTGGGGAGAACGGGCCGGCGATGACTGTAACCCCCTGGTATCCCGGACCATCCCCACGCGGGTGGGGAGAACGTTGCTATCTGCATTTGGTTTTCGCTCATTGTCGGACCATCCCCACGCGGGTGGGGAGAACACGTTGCCGACATCGCAATCCGGGAGTTCATCCGGACCATCCCCACGCGGGTGGGGAGAACTTGCCGCCAGCCAAACGTAGGTATTCAACACGCGGACCATCCCCACGCGGGTGGGGAGAACTTCACCATGTCCTCGCCGTACCGCTTACCCTCCGGACCATCCCCACGCGGGTGGGGAGAACTTGTCCGACAAGAAACTCCGCTGGGGTTGGATCGGACCATCCCCACGCGGGTGGGGAGAACGGGTTTGTGCTCCCAGCGGTTCATTGCCACGGCGGACCATCCCCACGCGGGTGGGGAGAACAGCCAGCCGACGAGTCTCGAAGGCAGCAGCGGCGGACCATCCCCACGCGGGTGGGGAGAACAAGACGTGGCGGGATAACATGGAGTCAATGGGCGGACCATCCCCACGCGGGTGGGGAGAACTCGTCTTCACGTCCCCAGTAAACCCCATTCTGCGGACCATCCCCACGCGGGTGGGGAGAACAAGGTCATTCCCAAGACGGTCGGAGATAAATCCGGACCATCCCCACGCGGGTGGGGAGAACGATTGGCGGGCTTTCCATTTCGCAAGATTCGACGGACCATCCCCACGCGGGTGGGGAGAACGTGCTTCTGAATCACAGCGTGCTTACCGAAGGCGGACCATCCCCACGCGGGTGGGGAGAACCATGGCGAACAGCCGGGTGGTGGTGCGGTCTGCGGACCATCCCCACGCGGGTGGGGAGAACGGCTCCGTCACGAACACACCGGCCGCGAAGTCCGGACCATCCCCACGCGGGTGGGGAGAACTGAATCGCCATCGCGAATTGAAGCGAGTCCTCCGGACCATCCCCACGCGGGTGGGGAGAACGTCTCGCGTTGTGCCGCCGTACCGCGGAAGTCCGGACCATCCCCACGCGGGTGGGGAGAACTCGCGAATGACGAAATTGGTCGCCACGAATGACGGACCATCCCCACGCGGGTGGGGAGAACCTCCGACGTTTCCACATTCAATCCCGCAGGCCCGGACCATCCCCACGCGGGTGGGGAGAACCTGTTGAATCCAAGCGTGATCAAGGTCGACCGCGGACCATCCCCACGCGGGTGGGGAGAACAGATCGAGCAGGTCGTCATCCTGCCGTTCGACCGGACCATCCCCACGCGGGTGGGGAGAACATCCCCGTCCTTCGTGACTCTATACTCGCCGCCGGACCATCCCCACGCGGGTGGGGAGAACCAGTCCGCTACCGACCTGCAATAGGCGATTGCCGGACCATCCCCACGCGGGTGGGGAGAACGTCCTCCCAATGCCGACAAATGAACTCTCGGCCGGACCATCCCCACGCGGGTGGGGAGAACTGTGGCAGGATCCCAACCAGCGCCAGAGCGGTCGGACCATCCCCACGCGGGTGGGGAGAACGTGCTTCCTGTTAGGTGGGGCGCTTGCAACAGCGGACCATCCCCACGCGGGTGGGGAGAACATGCTGTAGATCCAGAGCCGGCCAACCCGCTCCGGACCATCCCCACGCGGGTGGGGAGAACTCACATCATCCAAGCAACGCAACCCAAGCTAACGGACCATCCCCACGCGGGTGGGGAGAACGTCTCTGCGCTGCCTTTGCCTCACCCTGTCTCCGGACCATCCCCACGCGGGTGGGGAGAACCTGGAGACTATATCGCATCCATCGCAATGCAACGGACCATCCCCACGCGGGTGGGGAGAACGGCTCATTCCCCGGTGTCATTGTGTTTGGCTGCGGACCATCCCCACGCGGGTGGGGAGAACTAGCCAACCAACTGGACTACCTCGCCAAACGCCGGACCATCCCCACGCGGGTGGGGAGAACGTTTTCACGATCTGCCGACATTCGGGAATAGCCGGACCATCCCCACGCGGGTGGGGAGAACATGTGCCGACGACCCCGAGCCACAAAGTCCGCCGGACCATCCCCACGCGGGTGGGGAGAACGCTAACTCACACGCCTCCATGGCCGAAGACGCCGGACCATCCCCACGCGGGTGGGGAGAACGCGGTCGCCAAGGTGTTTTTCCAGTCATTATCCGGACCATCCCCACGCGGGTGGGGAGAACGAAGTTGCGGCGGGTTTCGGTTTCGTACTCAGCGGACCATCCCCACGCGGGTGGGGAGAACGGAGCTTCGCTGGATGATGACCAGCCGAAATTCGGACCATCCCCACGCGGGTGGGGAGAACACAAGCGATCGAACGGATTCCCGAAACGAGTCCGGACCATCCCCACGCGGGTGGGGAGAACGTAGCGGCGAGACGTGTTGTTGTTCCGACCTGCGGACCATCCCCACGCGGGTGGGGAGAACAATTTGCTTGGGTGAGTGCCCAGGTGGAAACCCGGACCATCCCCACGCGGGTGGGGAGAACTCCACCCTGCGCCATTGCTGGGCGTTCATTTCCGGACCATCCCCACGCGGGTGGGGAGAACAGTCCGCCACAGCTCTGGCTACCGCCGAGACCCGGACCATCCCCACGCGGGTGGGGAGAACTCCGCCAACCTAACGGACGGGCCTTGGATCGGCGGACCATCCCCACGCGGGTGGGGAGAACAGCCGGCGATGAGGGAGGCGCGTGTGTAAACCCGGACCATCCCCACGCGGGT
>DITU01000048.1:0-10578 GCA_002422905.1 Verrucomicrobia bacterium UBA6176 | reverse complement strand
GGACCATCCCCACGCGGGTGGGGAGAACTTTTGACGCCTCGATGCTTGGCAATATTTCCGCGGACCATCCCCACGCGGGTGGGGAGAACAGTCGCATTGGTGACGGAGTGGATCCGAAGCACGGACCATCCCCACGCGGGTGGGGAGAACAAAGCAACCTGCCCCCGTGGCGTTGGGCTTTTCGGACCATCCCCACGCGGGTGGGGAGAACCGCTCGCGTCGGTCAAGATAGCTGATCAAGGACGGACCATCCCCACGCGGGTGGGGAGAACGTCTGCCAAAGCTGATAGAAGTTCGTGTTCACCGGACCATCCCCACGCGGGTGGGGAGAACTCGACGACGATGAGGCCGGCGGCTTCCATGTCCGGACCATCCCCACGCGGGTGGGGAGAACTCTGAAATACCAACAACTTGCGCGGCGAAAATCGATGACTTTCAGGGATTCAGAAGGGGGAGTTCTCGGCTTCGATCCACGCTTCCGCCACCAACCAGAGTCCGCTAATCGAAGTATCGCGGCGATCAGGTTCACCCCAACGCTCGATTCGGAAGCCCTGGCAGTTGGTCTCACTGGAGATCACCAAAAGGCTCAGGCCTTCGGCGTTCCGCTTGACGTACTCCAGTACCTTGTCCCGTGTTCGACGGCTGACCGTGCCGACGAAGACGTTGGGTTTGGGTTCGACAAACCAACGTTTGAGCATTCCACGGATGGCCGGGGGGATGTCGCGGGCAATGATGACAGTCATGCGATGGCGGAGGGAGGTCTTGCACCCGCCGACTGGGGTACGGCTTCCGCGGTCTGGAAAAGCGCAGCGAGATCCTTTGGCATGCGTTGGAGGATCCGAGCTTCCTCGATCCGCTCCTTGAGCAGGCGCCGGACAAGTTCGCCGTCGTCGCCAGGGTTCTGTCGGGTGGCGAGGAAGGCGGCTGGAATGCTGGTCAAGTGCTTATAGAGATCGGCGACATCGAAGACGAAAGGCAGGGTTCCGGCGTCGTGAACGAATCCGAGGCTGGGAAGATAGCCCAGCGATGTGATCACGGCGGCACACACTGCGTAGAGGCTCGCGTTGGCAGCGGACAGGGCGCGGTTGATGTCATCGGCCATTTCCCAGCTCTGGCGATCATAGTTTCGACCCTTCCACGTGACTCCGTACTGCTTCCCCATTTCTGCGTAGAGCCCGCGGACTCGGAGTCCCTCCATGCCGCGAAGCTCCTTAACCGATTTGTCGTCGACGATCAGTTCGGGAAATCGCTGGCGGAACATGGCCCGTGCGATCTGCGTACGCCGCCGCTTGTCGGCCCAGGCCTCGGCATGGAGTCGAGGCATGTCATTGGTGTGATTTGGAGCAAGGCCAAAGGCGTAGAAACGGAGTGATTCCTCGCCGGTCCAGCAAACCGGAGTGTTGCTCTCGGCACAGGCCCTGATAGCGGCGTGAGTGATGGTGGTTCCCGGTCCCAGGATCAGCGCCGATATCGTTGCAACCGGCAATCGGCAGAGGAGGCCATCGGCGCCGATCCATTTCACGCTGGAGTCGTCCACTTCCAGTCTTCCGTGCTGAAGGTAGACGGGGGTCCACCGATCCTTGGCTGAAGCCAGAGTTTCGAGAGGGGGACGTTCAAAGAGTGGCATGGGTCACCCCGGGACGGGCAGGTTGGCGGAGCGCGGAATCACCTGGATCCACCGTGGTCCGTGCCTGGTGCCGATGGGAGCGCCGAAGGCAATCGGAGCATCGTCCAGTCGGTCCGCGTCCGGACTGCCGGGTTCTACCTCCACCACACGGTCGAAATGTTCTTCGGTCAGCGTGGTGGGCAGACCTATCCGGGTGAGCAAACTGGACCAAACCAACGACCGTTCCCCCGGACCTGCGGCAAGGACAGGGGTGGCAGGCAGACACGACTTGCGTCCGAACCACACTCCCCACCTGGGATCGCGCAGCGCGGTGGCGATTTCTTCCAACAGGACAACGGGCCCCTCAAGCAGTACGGCAAAGCGGGCGTCGAGCAGGTAGTGGCGATAGGTCTGAACCGTGGCGTCATCCTCCACCTTGCCACTGGCGCGACGGTATCCGGTGACGGTGTGGTAGTCTTCAAGTCGACGTATGGGCAGCGTCTCCCCGCGTCGGTCGAACCGGCCCAGTTGCAAGGTGGTCAGGATCAGAGGCTCCAGCTTCTTGAGCTGATCCGACTCGTCAGGTGCATGCTTGTCGATGCCCATGGCGGCGGCGATCAGGCCGACTATACCGCTGCGGGTGGGGTGCAACGCCGTGGTTCGTCGATCAAATCTCGAAGCATGACCCCATGACTGCATCGGGCCGTCGAGCAGAAGGGCGAGGCAGGCTTCAGATGACATGAGAATTCAGAGCCTCACAAAAGGCATTGAGATTGGTGTCGGGAATGGCCACCTCGGTGTCGCAGGTCAGACCCCAGGTTTGCTTCAGTTTTTCATGGTGGACCTTGAGGGCATCGATGGATGCATCCAACAGTCCGCCTTTGGGGCGGATGGGGGATTCGAAAGCGTTCACCAGTTGCACGGGTTGACCTTTGGCCTTGTAGATGCCGAGGACGTAGCCGGGCAGAGTGTGGGCGTTCATTGAGTTCTGGCGGGCACCGGGCACCGCCATGAGGGTGGAGCGAAGGAAGGCATCCACCACCTGGCGACGCTCCTCCACGGAGAGTTTGGCCAAGTGGGCTGGATCGGCGAGGAGATCCAGGTTGAGCGCGGCGTATCGGTAGTAAACCGCTGAGGAGAACTCCAGGGTGCCGATCATGCCGGCGCCAGCGTCGTCATCCTTGGGTTTTCGGTCATCAACGGCGGAATAGAAGTCGAGGTCGTTGTCGCTCTTATGGGTGGAAAGGGCGTGCCCGAACATGGCGGCTCCTTCCAGGGTCAGTGACGGCAGACTGGCGACCATGCGGCCGAACAGTGCGATGTCGGCGCCGTCGACGAGGCCAGCCTTCTTGCAGAACCTGTCGAGTTGCTTTTCGTAGTCCTTGGACTTGGGTTCCTTCTGGAGCAACTCCGCGACTTGTGCAGCGATGGATTCAATCTCGGACGGGGCGAGAAAGGTAAGAGTCCCGACCTTGGAGTCGTCGTCCTTCGCCTTGGCATCAAGTTTGGCCAGTTTGTCAGCAATGTTCCTGGCATGTTCCAAGGCGTTCTTGTCCTCGTTGACTCCGTGCCTTTTCAGGGCTTCTGCGAATGGTTGGACAATGAGCTTGGTACGTGCGCCGGCGAATCGTTCAGGAAGCAGGCCGGCAGCATATTCCCGGATGGCACGTTTGAGTGACTGACTGGAGAGGCGTGCGCGTTGGACACCTCCAAAAACGGCGGTTTTCGGAGCACCGACATCGTCGCGATTCAGGCAGGAGACGGGGAACGACTGGAGGATATGGAGTTCAATGAGTTTCATGGAGTCTTTGGATCTATGTGAAAAGGAAGCGTTTCAATGAGCAGGAGAAAGTATGAGCAGGCCGAAGCCAAAGGCTTTTGCGGAACCTATACCCGTCGCGACCGCGGCACGGAATCGGTCTGGGTCGATGACGGAAAGCTGGCCTTGGAACTCGACCGCAGTGTGCGTGCCGTGGGCGTGACCATCCTTGTGAAAATACTCTCGGCCTCGGGGGATGGTACGAAGAGCTTCACTTCTGACGCTGAAACCGCTTTCTCCGGCCTTGCGTTGCATCCAGTCGATAAGTCCCTCGCGTCCCGTGACAGGGAGTCGCCGACCATTCTTGGTGCGTTCCCCCAAAGCATTTGAACGCACCTTGCGGGTTGGATTCGCCAGAAGGCTGAACTGGTATTGGGAGTGTCTGAAGAAATCCTCGGGGATGGGTTTGCTGGCGAAACAGTCGGTGGGACACCAATCGGGCTTCGACGGAATGGTGTGGGAAAGGATGACGACCCGATAAGCTTCCTCGATACGGTCCACCCGGATGAGGAAATCCCGGGCTTGCCCATCCCGACCAGAAAACGCCTGCCAGACGCGCTGATGCCAGTCGTAGACATCGCGGATACGAAGTAGCCGCACGGCGTCCTCGTAGGGCACGAGAATCCGGGTGAGGTGAAGCGCGTCGGTTGCAGGCGGGGCTGGAATCGAGACGGTGTTCATGGGTTGACTGATTGGGGTTGGGTTACGGTCTCCGAGTCGACGTGGGATTCCGGCAGAGCCTGCCAGAAGGCGCGGGCCCACCGGACGCGAATGCGGTCGGATGAGTTGTTCCACCAAGAGAGGTCGTCGAAAAGACCCGCGTAGTTTATCCCCACGCCCTTGCTGGCGGCCAGTCTGACCCAGGTTCGGAGCTGGCCGACAAGATCCTCTGCACGGTCACAAGCCAGCAATCGACGGAACCGGCGTTCATCGCTTTCCGAAGGCTTACTTTCGGACGAGCCCGCCACGGCGATCTGCCGACATGTTTCTCCAAAGTTGCGGGCCCCCGATTCCTGCGGATGGGTGGCGAATAGGGCGGCTATATCCAAGTGCACGGATTCGCCGGGCTGCCCAATCTGCCCCCCCAACCCGGCGACAATCGGCCACGCATCCATCACGGTGGCGGAACTTAGCCCCCGGCGCAGGGAGGCCATTCTTCCCCGATCTTTCTGGGCGCGACGAAGGGCTTCAACGAAACGGGCAGCGCGTTCACTGGGAGTGGAACTACTCATGAGAGGTTGCTTTCTTGGGTTTTGCAGACTTGGAAACAGCGGTTCTGGAGAGTCGACCAAGGCCCATTGCGTGGGCGTGGATCTGGCGGGGGGTTTTGCTGGGACAAACCTGCTGGTAGGCGTCAAGAGCCGAAGCCTGGACGGCGCGTCCCCAGACGGAGCCAGGAAGTTCAATTTCCGGTGTCAGTTCGCGGGCGATGGCGAAAAGCGCCGGCAGGCTTTGCTCGACCCGAGTCCAGAAATGCTGTCGGGCACGTTCATAGGCAGGCTTGTCTACCTTCAATGTCGCCGCGAACTGCTTCACTGCCTGGATCAATGCCGACTCGGTAAGATCCGCGTATCGAACCCCGCACTCGAAGGCAGCTCGGCCAAAAGCATCGAACATCGAATGGGGAACTTTGTAAAATCCTTCGATGACGTCTTCGATCTTTGCTGCGTTTGTCTTGTCGGTTACGAACGCACCAACCCACAGCGCCACTTCTGAACCCGAGGCATCGTGGGCTATCGCCAATGGGCCAGAAATCAGATCCTTCGATGACAATCTCCTAATCGTGATGGGGGCGAGTTGCCTCCACAAAGCGCGATCTGTTGATGCTGATAACATGCCAAGCTCGTCCTTTCCCATTTTGACAATTGTAGCGGTTGGTTCACGGGAGGCGGGGAATGGGGGGAACTCCAGTCCATTGGCTAGAACGACGCTGCGTCCGTTCTCATAAAGTCGAACCGCCCTAGTCAGCGGAACGAGCCGTCCAAGATGACTATGGGTGGCATTCTCGATTTCGGAGGCGGCATCTGCATCATCAGGAAATCGCTCCCATACAGGTCTTCCAATCCTACAGGGTGGAACATCCTGCATTGTCTCTGTGGTCAGCAGATTGAGATGGATGGTGGTAAGAAGTGCATCACCGATTCGAAGTGCATGGATCATGCTCGATGGAACACAGGGAGCGTGTTTACTGTATCGACCTCCCGGAGTCCCTTTCCCCTTCCACTCAGCGACGCCAATAGTTCCGCCAGGAGAAAAACACTGGAAAGTAAGCAGGTTGAGAGCGGTACGAGGAGCATCAATGGCTCGTTGTTGACCGGCTTCGGTATCAAACAGCGTCGGATTGTTATTGGTAGCGAGCGCGAGATCGAGCTTGGTGGCGGGTGTGGCTTCGTCATCGGACTTGCCCGACACGAGGTTGGCAACCTGCAGGAAGCGTTCTCCGTTCCCATACAGTTCAAACTTGGCCCGCCACCGACTCAAATAGTCCTTCACCCGGGGCTGGATCAATGACCGGCAATTCTCCCACGCATCCTCATCTTTTGGACCGTCCAAGGCTGCCTGGGTGATACAGATCAAAAGGCGCATCACGGCAATGCGTTCGTGGGGCTTGACGGCGAGATCCTGCAGGGTGTGCGCCTGGGCGAAAAGATCCTCCAGGCTGAACAGATCGCGTAGGCCGTCGCTGCGAACTGCGGGAATCCAAGGGTCACAGGTCAAATTCATCGTCGTTATCAGTCCAGGGTTCTGGTTTGGATTGGGACTTGGCGGGACGTTCAGCGAACACGCCAAAGTCAGGGTGGTATGAAATAGGACCGGGGGTGTGCTCGAAGCGCAAGCGTCCATCCTCTTCGAGACAGGCAAGGACCGCGTCTCGCCCGACGTGCTCGGTCAACCACCTGGGTCGGGGCGCATCCGGAGGGACTTGCCACTTGGGAACCTGCACAAGCCATCGGTGAAGGAACCGGGCGGCAGCCAGGCTCCAGTCAAAGTCCGAAATGGTGACTGTCGTGCCGTTGGGAGCCGTCAACTGCCAACTCTTCCCGCTGGGTTGTAGATTGACGGAACTGAGAATGATCATTGGCACGGTGGGCGGGCCTTTGCGACGCGTCAGTGCGCCGTCGGCATCTGGATCCAGCATCGGGAGGCCAAAGACGCGCATGGCGGCTTCCGCGTTTGCCTGAAGGGTTCGTTTCTCCGCCTCCAATTCCTCCAACAATGCCCGCCACCCCAGAGGTTCTTCGGAAGAGGAGTCTGCATAGGTGGCTTCAAGCAGCGGGCGGATGTCTTCCGGAAGCCGAATCTGGCGGTAAGCGCGCCAGATTCGCGCCGTTCGAAGAAGAACAAATGGCGCATAAACCCGCGCACTACGGCCAAGGGCAACCTTCAGGGCTTTCGCAATGTTGACCTGATCAATATCAGGAAGCCTGACCCAAAACTCGGGGCCTCCGGTGGGACGATGTTCTGAAGGACGGTCGTGTCGCCACAGGCGCCCCATCCGCTGCAGGAGCATGTCGGTGGGGGCGAGATCCGAGACAATGAAATCGAGGTCTATATCGACGCTCTGCTCGACCACCTGGGTGGCAATGAGGATAGACCCGGGACCTGTGCTGGGCCGGTTCCTGCCGAGTCGTCCGAGCCAATCACTCTCGAGTTCCTGGCGTCGCACAAACGGGAAGCGGCTATGCAGAAGTCCGATTCGGGCGCCCCCCTCACTTATCATCCCACGCAGTGTCGCAAAGGTCTGTTGGGCTTCGATCACCGTATTGCGAATCCAGAGGACATGCTGGCCGGCCTCGGCACGGGAGACAAGTTCGTCGAGTATGGCGTCCTCCGATAGTCCTTCCGCCCGAAGCCTAACGCTTCGGGACCGCGTCCAGGCGGGCGCATGATGCAGGGCTGTTTGGGAATCCCTGCCGAAGGTCACCAGAGGATATGTGTCCGGGCTGGAAGGTTCGTTGCAGCCGGCAGCTTGGAGCAGTTCGCGGCGGCGTGCAGCGGTTAGGGTGGCGCTTAGAACGATGACCGAGCAACCGAGGTTAAGGAGTTCCCGAACAAGCGCCCCGACCAGGGTGCCGGTATAGACATCATAAGAATGAATTTCGTCGAGAATGACGACCTTACCGGCAAGTGCGAAACGTCGGACGAAAAAGTGCTTAACGATGACCAATCCCTGGAGGGCCTGATCAATGGTGCCGACGCCGTAGGGCGCCAGAAGTGCGCGCTTGCCAGAGGCGAACCAGGAGCGGGCCTCGCGCACATCCGCGTCGGGGTAATCGTCGTCCTTCCTTTCGCTGCTCATTCGTGATGGGCGAAGTCCCAGATCGAAAACGTCCTCCAGCCAGGCGTGTCCGTGCGCCAATCGCAGGCGGGCGGGCTCACTGAGGGTATTGCGAAGAAGTGCTGCCACGCGGATGTGGATTCGGTTGCTGGTGACCTGGGTTGGTAATGCGAAATAGAGACCGTGATGGCTACCTTCAGCGATCCACTTTTGGGCGAGGTGGAGGGCGGCTTCGGTCTTCCCGCAGCCCATCGGAGCCTCAACGATCACAAGTCCAGGAGGAGCCGTGGCGACTACTTCTTGAATCGCGTTGGGCCGAAACTCGACGTCTTCCTGTCCGGTGAATGCCCGGGAGAACGACGTGGAGACCATGCCGCCGCCTGGCCAACCGATCGTGGCGAGTGCCTGCCGAGACCGCTGTTTAGCCTCGGCAAGGGGAAGTCCACGGTCGGGTGGGAAGAACTGTTCATCGGAGCCAACCCAGTCCGCGACGGTTATGAGTCCCGCCATAAGCCAAAGGTCGGAGTGGGCAGTTCCGAAGCGTTTGATTGGTGGCACTTCAGGCAAGGGGCCAAAAACCTCGACCAGACGGGACAAGATTCGGATCCGGTGGAGTTCGGCCCACTTGGATTGAGCCTCGAGCGGGCGGGGAACAACTTGACCTTTCGGCCGTCCATGATGAGCGCCGATGGCGACCGCCCAAGGATGGGCACCACTCGACTTCAAGCGGTCTTGAAGGAATACCTGACTAACCAAAGCGTGATCCGAGACAGAGAAAGCAGCCTCTTTTCCAGCCCGACCCCCCAATTCCGCCGGGATAGACCAGGCAGGGCATTTGGTCTGAAACCCAAGAGTGACTTTTCCGATGTCATGAAGGGCGGCCAACAGGGGCGTCGATTGCCCCTCGAGGCCCGGCAACAGGAGTCGCACAGATCGCGGAAGAGCATTCAATATACTCCACGCTACGCATCCGACGTTCACGCAATGGTCGAACACTGAGATTCCGGGCAACTCGCTCCCTGCGGAATCCATAAAAGTCTTGGCCCAAAAATTGGATTCTTGATTGTTCATCGGCGGTTCACCAGAAAAGCACTAGAAGAAGCGGCCCGACCGGTGCCACCCGCCAGGGTCCCGGGCTTGTCCGGGTGGGCATCCGGACCACACGCGAGGCGGCATTGATAGCCATAGGGCGCATTGCCGGTGGCCTTATTGAAGAACTGGTCGTAGGTCATGGCGTGGGTTCAGGGAGCGGGGTGAAGTCGGGAAAGAAGAAGGCAAGCGGGTGGGCGTTGCAACCCGTGAGGCAGATTGCCTCAACGCCGTTGGGGTTGGTTTGGGTCCTGGGACGGTGACCCAGGGTGGCTCGTTCCTCGCAACCCTGGGCTGGGGTCGAAACCCCGTTGGGGTTGATGAGAGTTCGGTCATGGCGGTGAGGGTCAGGCGGGTCCGGATCTTTAATCTGCGCAGATCGTATCAAGGGGGGTGGGACATTGGCGGGGCTACCCCTTCATGTTTTTGAAAATGTTTTGGGGGTGGGAGGCCGGGTTGGGGAGGATGGGTTCAGGTCGGGTGGATCAGACCGACCTCCATCGTGACCCTGGCCCGTCGGCCTGTAGACGGGCTCGGGTCGGAATCTTTTCTGAAGGCTCAATCCGTCGGCCACCAGTTGGGCCACCAAATCCTGTTCCTCCGCAGAAGGGTTGGGATGGATGGTCTGGGTCGGCACTTCCTCATGCGGTTCCATTCCCAGGGGAATCACCGATCAACCGATCAGACCACAGGAATCAGTCGGATCCGCTGGTAGCCCGGCTGGACACCGTCGGGAAGATCGACTTGCTGATCGAAATGAACCTGATCCACCGAAATGACGAGCGTGGCTCGATCTGCCGGAAAAGTGGTGTCGGAGGTCACCCACGCGAACATTGGCCCAACCTGATGTACCACGAGAGTGCCGCCCCTCAGGTCCAGCCGCATTTTGACCTGCGACGAAACCGAGCCGGGTGACCTGATGGACAGCGGAGCCATCATCGGGGTGATGACTCGCCGCTTGCCTGAGTCGGCGGCAACTCGAAGTTTTGGGGTCGCTGGGATCCGGCATCCATGGGCGGGTATATCTCGTGCGACACTCGGCAGATCGGACCCTCCTTGTTATCAAGGAACACTTTCGTAGTGAGCCCTTCGAGATTGAGTTGGAGGCCTACCATCGACCTGCCGATGCCGGGGTTACGAGGCTCGCGGATTTTGAAGTTCCATGTTTGATCGGGTTCGACCCTGAGTTGCAGTTGATCCAGCTGACCCTCGTCCAGCGGCCCTAAGTACTCGACTTCGCCCAGTGCAGATTTGATTTCGCGCCTGATTTTCCAACAGATGTCATGGAGGCGGCGACGGAGAGAGAGCGCGAGGTTTTCGGGGAGGATTGGCCGCGAATCCTGAAAGTCCTGGAGGCACTGGAGAATGTGGGCATCTACCATCTGGACGTGTCCCCAGCCAACTTCTCGATGCCCGATGATTCAGGTTCCGAGTCTGGGCGAGTGGGATGAGGCGAGGAAAAGGGAGCAAGGCTGCTTCCTGAAGGATGCGTAGACCCTCCAACCGGAGATCGAGTGTGGTTTCACGGACGGCAGCCCGGGCCCGACGCCGGTGGAGTTGAGCGAGGTCGCGGACCAGGCCGGTATGAGGCAATCGATGAAGCCGCATGCGCTCGACCCATCGGGGCGGTGGACGGATGCGGGAGGGTTTCACGCGAAGACGCCAAGCTCGCGGAGGGGGATGGGACCCTCGGTGTTCTCTGTGAACCCTGTGTCCTCTGTGGTGGGTTCTGCGGAGGTTATAAGGAGCCTGTCCCCGGAGTATATCTACCCCGGAGGGGTTGCA
>DITU01000006.1 GCA_002422905.1 Verrucomicrobia bacterium UBA6176 | reverse complement strand
GCGTTGGTCACCGGATAACGCGCCAGCCGAAAGGGAGCAGGAAACTGGATCTTCCTGGAACCCTGCCCTTGCCACGCCTCCGGATCGCCCCCCATTTCAAATTCCGTCCCCGCCTCCACACGCTTCCNNCAGGAGCCACGCCCGGACGCGGATCAAAAAGCCCCCCCAGAGCCAATCCCATCCGATGCCGGCGCTTCAGGGCAATCGTCGGGTCCACCATCCCGGACTGCAGACGCAACTGGACCTGCATCAGGAGCTGCCGACTGGAGGAATTCCCTGCCAACCAACACCCGTTGGCCATGGCGAGAACATCGGCCACCAACTCGACCGGCCAAGGATCGATCGCCGGATCCAGCCAGGTCTTGAACTCATCAACAAGCGCGTCCGCACGTAGCCGATCGTGTTCATCCGTATCGGGGCGACGGGGCCAACCGAAGCCCCGCAACTCCAGTTTCATCAACTCGGCGGTTACTTTCCGGGTTGGGCTGTTACGACGCTCCCGCAGCTTCGACAGGAGCGGCTTCGCCGCATCCTTGGAGTACCTCATGACCGAGATCAGAACCGGCTCGGCGGCAGCCTTGGAGTCTGCGCCTCGCCCCCACAGTTCCAACAGCCAATCCAGAACCCGATCCAGACGTCGGGGGCTGAACGGTTGCCCATCCCGCAACGCCATCCCAAGGAAGAGGATCGCTGCTGACTCCGGCAGCTTCGTGCTCTTTGCCTTGTGGATCTTGTCCACGAGCAGATCGACAAACGCTTCGTCCGCGCTGGTATCCTTCAACCGGAAGAGCATGAGCAGGAGCGTCTCGCGCCATGTATCCTGGCCTACCTTCTCAAGAATGAACTTCGCCAACTTGTCCGAGGAACGGTCGCGGGTATCGGTTTTGGCGCAGGCTGCGAGATACTCCTGCACCGAGAGATGGATGTAGGCATGCTCATTCCCACCTCGATACCGCAGCAATCCAGTCCGCTCCTCGGCATGGGTCAGAAACGCCTCCACATCGGAGTCCAGACTTCCTCCCACGACTGAACCGGCCTCCTCGGCCCGTTCCCGATCCTTGCCCCGGATCTTCTTGAGCCAGGGACGCAGTGAGTCAGTTGGAATCGCCCCGCGCTTATCGCTCTTCCAGCCTCCCTCGGCTTCCTGGGCCAGAAGTGCAATCTGCGCGAAGTACTGCCGGGCGATCTGCGGCGTGATCTTGGGCTCCAGCTTCTCAACGGCCAACTGGAAAGACCGGTTTTCCGCCACCGCTCGATCTGCCTCCCGGCGCCGGATCAACATGTCCACGCAGGACTCATACAGGTCGCCCCGACTGTCCGGCAAACGACCGCGGTCGTACTGGACCCACGCCATGAGCGTCAGCAGGAGCGGATTCTCCGCCAGTTCCCGAGTCTCCGGCAGGGCATGATCCACGGCATCGAAGAACAGAGTCTTCTGTTCCTCGCGCTGGGTACTCAACTCAGCGCCCGGCAACTGCGCTTCGAACCATTTCCCAATGAAGGCCTCCTGCTGCGCCCGATTGAACGGCAGCACTTGCCAGTGCCGAAACCCCGCCTCCTTCCGCAATCCCGCCGCCTCGTAGCCGACAACCCGGGAAGTGATCCACAGGGGAACCAGCGGATAGACGCGCCGAAAATCCCGGATGGCTTCGGTTACGTTCCGACGTGCCCCGACATCACTCACCTCGTCGAGGCCATCCAGGAAAACCTCGGCTTCGCCCATCTCCAGCAGGCCATCCAGAAACCAGGGATGCATCGGCAAGGGCTTGGCGGTGGCCGCTTCCCTCGAAACCACAGCGGCATTCCCCAGTGCATCGCGCAGGCTGGGTCGATCACGGCAGTCTTCGACAAAATCCCGCAACGCCAGAAACAAGGGAACCCTCAACGTTCCAGCATCACCCGTCTCGCGGCATTGGAGAGCCAGATACCGGAGGATGGACGTCTTTCCGGTTCCGGGTCCCCCGAGGAGCACGCGGACTTCTCCGGCACGTTGCAGATCATCGATCTTCTCCAACCGCCCCGGGGCAGCCTCCGGTTCGAACAACTGGGGAACGAACACGTGATCCAGATGGAACATGCGAGGATCGACGCAGTGCGGGTCGTCATCGAGATGACTTCTGCGATCCGGGAAACCAAACAGTCGAAGATCACGATGCGCGGCAATGGCCCGCCGATGGAGTTCTGCCCGCCACTCCCGGAACGACGTGTGTGGGAGCGCCTCGCCCCCAGGAAGCTCCCGCGCCACCTCCGGCTGGTACCTTGCGAGCAAGTGAGGCGAACTCTGGAGCCACTTGAGCACCAGGTCACCACCACGGTTCAGGGGCTTGATTCCTCGCCGCCCCAGAACCTGGGTCAAATCCTGCCAGACCGCTTCAGGATACCGATCCGGTGTGATGAACATCCAACTCTTGACGCGCTCGTCCTGATCACTTTGAACGTCATGGAGTGCCCCGTGCCCAATGACAGCCGGACTGTCCTCCAAATCGATCCACGCCACGCTGACGTTTACGGCCGGCTTCAGCCCTTCGAAAGCTCCACCCGTAATGGTCGTCGTGAACGCGATCATGCGGGGGAGAGGCGGGTTGAAAGGGAGCCCTTCCAACCCAAGCCGGGTGATCTCGCGCTCCAGCAGCACATGGACCAACCGACAGAACTCCCTCGCCGGTTCAGGCCCTTGAAACAGCGCTCGAAAGCCAGACGCCGGGTTTGCAGCGATCTGCTCCTCAGCAGCCCGCTTCAAAGTACCGACATAGTCGGGCTCATTCGTCCTAGCAGAAGGCGCATCCGAATTCGGCGAGGGTTTCTTCGCTGGGTCCGAGGAGGACATTGGCGAACGCTAAACAAGCCAGGTCGGAGGGTGCAAACCCCATGATCCGCGGGCCTGATATCTTCCAGGGCCTAGGCCGCCCGAACCACCTTCCGGCCCTTTCGGATCCGGAANNAAGACAAAGGGCCAGAGGGCCAAAAACCAGAAGCAGACCCGGTCACCCTCCAGCCACCAACCCACCCACCAACACACAACGAAAACCGACGACGTCGTAACGATCGTCGGGATGAGAGTCGCCGCGCGCCGCACAACGAAGATCCTCGCGATCCCCGAAGTACCACGACCCGCCCCGCAACACACAGGGTTCATCCGAATCGATGGCGCCGATCAACTGATCGGCGAAGTCTTCCGGCTCATCCCGAAAACGGCTCCGTGTCCATTCCCAGACATTCC
>DITU01000146.1 GCA_002422905.1 Verrucomicrobia bacterium UBA6176 | reverse complement strand
CCCGCTCCCGCTCCTCTCCCGCCGCCCCTCTCAACTCCAACCCCAATCCCCCCCCAGCTCCCCGTATCCTCTCCGTCCACCCCTCCAACCTCCCCACCCTTCACCCCGGCCCAAAGCCCCGCTCCCCTCCTCTCCATCCCACTCCGCCTCGTCGGTGTCATCGGCCGACTCTACGTCGTCCTCGAATCCGACCGCGGCCTGGTCCTCCTTGACCAACACGCCGCCCACGAACGGATCCTCTTCGAACAGATGCTCCGCCGCCTCGAGGAATCCGCCGAAGCTCCCTCCCAACGACTTCTCCTCCCCGAATCCCTCGAGGTCTCCGCACGCGACTCCGACTTCATCCGGCGTCACCTCGAAATCCTGAACCGTCTCGGTGTCAGCCTCCGCGAATTCGGCGAACGCACCTTCCTCCTCGATGCCCTCCCGCCCTTCATCAGATCCCGCGATCCACGCCGGTTCGCCCTCGATCTGGTCGATGCCCTCAAGGCCGCCGGCACGGGGGTCAACACGTTGCGCCTGGGCGAAGACATGGTCGCCAAGACCGTCTGTCGCCACGCCGTGAAGGCCAACGATCCCCTCCGCGAACCCGAACTCCTCAAGCTCGTCGAGGATCTCCGGTCCTGCACCATGCCCTATACCTGCCCACACGGACGCCCCACCCTCATCGAAATGGGCTGGCGCGAACTCGAACGACGCTTCGGCCGGAGCCAGTAATCCACCCGCCCCAGCCCCACTTCAACACGGCGGCAGATGTTCCAGGATCATGTCCGCCGTCTTCTCCAGGCTGCCCTGGTTCTCCCGCACCACTTCCCGGGCCAATCCACCCATCCGACTCCTCCGCCCCGCATCCCCCAGCAGTTGATCCAGTTCCCGCTCCAATTCCTCCGCGTCCACCACCTGCAATGCCCCGCCCCGCGCCACAAACTGGGGAACCACCTGCGGGAAGTTCTGCATGTTCGGCCCAAACACCACCGCCTTGCCCAGCGCCGCCGGCTCGATCGGGTTCTGCCCCCCCTCCGCCGTGAGGCTCTTCCCCACGAAAACCACGTCGGCCACCTCATAGAAAAACCGGAGCTCACCCGTCGTGTTCACCAGCAGGCAATCCACGCTCTTTTCACCCATCCGCGTCTCAGGCCGGATCTCCGTCCGATAAACAAACTTCACGCCCATCCCCTTCAACGCGTCCCCCACCTCACGACCCCGTTCGTGATGCCGCGGCACCAGGATCAGGAACAATCCCGGATACCGCTGCTTCAATCGCTGATGGATCCCCGCCAGGATCGTTTCCTCGCCGGCATGGGTGCTTCCACCCACCAGGACCAATGCCCCGGCCGGCACCCCCAGCTGCCGCAACATCCCCCGGACATCCAACACCCGCCGTTCCCGAAGCTTCGCACTCCCGAATTTCAGGTTGCCCACCACGTGCACCGCCTCCGGCCTGCATCCCAGTTCCCGCAACCGTTGCGCATCCGCTTCGTCCTGGGCACCCACGCCCGTAAATCCGGCGAACAATTCACGGAACAGGAATCCAAACCGACGGTATCCGCGGAATGAACGCCCCGATACCCGGGCGTTGACCAGGAAATGAGGGATCTCCCGGCGCTGCAATGCCCACAGGAAATTCGGCCAGATCTCCGCTTCAACCAGCACCACCGCCTCCGGATGGATCAGGCCCATGGCCCGCTGCACGTGTTTCCGCCGGTCAATCGGGTAGTAGATCTTCGAGATGTGCACCGGCAACAACCGCTGAAGCTCCGCCATGCCCGTCGAGGTGGTCGTCGAGACCACGATCTTGTAGTTCGGCGCCCGCGGTTCCAGCACCTGGATCAGCTGGGTGCAGAGGTTGACCTCTCCCACCGACACCGCATGGAACCAGATCACATGCCGGTTCGTCAGCGCCTGCTTCAACCGATGATCATAGTTCCCGAACCGTTCCCCGAACCCCTCACTCCAGTTCCCGCGCCGCACCATCTTCAGGAAGTAGAAGGGCGCCGAAAGGACGAATCCCGTCAGGAACAATACGTTGTACAGAAACCGCATCCGCCCCAAGGAGAGCGAAAATCAGGCCAGGGTAACAGTCTCATGACGGGGACATGGCAGGACATTTCCGGTTCCCTCCCCCCTCCGCGTGCCCTGCGTCTCCGCCCGAAATCTCCCTTCCCGATTTCCTCACGCCACGCCGCCAAGAACGCAACGTCCCCGCAAGACATCTTCTTCATGCCTTCGTGTCTTCATGCCTTCGTGTCTTCGTGTGAACCCCTTCCGCTCTGCTCCCCAAGAACGTGGCGAGCTTTGCGCCGTTGCGTGAAACCCTCCCCGAATCCCCCCTTCGCGTTCTTTGCGGCTTCGCGTGAAACCCCTCCCATCGAACAGCGAGCACCACTCGCCGCTCCGACCAACCCCATCTCCCTCCCCCCCTTTCGTATGTTTCGTGGTTTGAACTCCCCCGGGACAGGTCGCCGCCCGATTCGTTCCTTGACCCTGCGACATGGCACCGCGACAACCTTCACATGAATTCCCCCCGTCCCCACAGGACACTGGCTGCGTTGGCTGGCGGCCTGTTTCTTGGTTCGTTCGGCGCGCTCGCCGAGGACAAGTCGTCCCACCTCCTCCACAGCTTCGTCCGACAACAATTGACCGATGAATTCTGGTCCGAAGGCGCCGCCTTCGGCGACTTCAACAAGGACGGCGTCATGGATGTGGTTTCGGGTCCGTTCTGGTATCCCGGACCGGACTTCAAGCAGCGGATGGAGTTCGCCCCCGCCACCCGCCGTTCCAAGAGCCAGAGGAATGGTCAACCGGTCGAGTTCGCCGGCTACAAGGGTTTCCTCGGCAATGAAAACGACTACTCCGACAATTTCTTCGCCTTCACCCACGACTTCAACGCCGATGGCTGGACCGACATCCTGATCCTCGGCTTTCCCGGCGCCGAATCGTGGTGGTTCGAAAACCCCAAGGGCGCCCCCGGCCACTGGAAACGCCACGTGGCCATCGATGTCACCGACAACGAATCCCCCACCTTCACCGACATCAATGGCGATGGCCGCCCGGACATCGTGTGCTCATCCAAGGGCGCCTATGGCTGGGCCAGCCCGGACCCCGCCGATCCCACCCGCCCGTTCATCTGGCACCCGATCACACCCAACAAGAATTACCACAAGTTCACCCACGGCATGGGCGTCGGCGACGTCAACGGCGACGGTCGCATGGATCTGCTGGAGAAGGACGGCTGGTGGGAACAGCCCGCGTCACTCACGGGCAACCCGGTGTGGAAACATCACCCGCACACCTTCGGCACCGGTGGCGCCCAGATGTACGCCTATGACGTCAATGGCGACGGTCTCAATGACGTCATCACCAGTCTCGCCGGCCACGGATTCGGCCTCGCCTGGTACGAACAGATCCGCGACGACGCCGGCATCCGGTTCAAGGAACACATCTTCGTGAACCGTGAACCCTCCGAAAACCGCTACGGCGTCGTCTTCTCCCAGATCCATGCCATCGACCTGGTCGACATGGACGGCGACGGCCTCAAGGACATCGTCACCGGCAAACGTTTCTGGGCCCACGGCCCCACCGGTGATCCCCAACCCAATTCCCCCGCCGTCCTCTACTGGTTCCAACTCAAGCGCGCGGCGGATCGGTCGGTCGACTTCATCCCGCACCTGGTCGATGACCAATCCGGTACGGGTGTGGAGGTGAAGGCCGTCGACTACAACAAGGACGGCAAACCCGACATCCTGGTGGGGAACAAGCGCGGGGTGTTTGTCTTCACCCATCAGACCAAGCCCGTGGATCGAGCCCGGTGGGAGGCAGCCCAGCCGAAGCCATTGGCCCACTGACCCCTTCCATCCCTCACGGCGGCCGTGCTCCCCCGGGGCGCGGCCGCCGTTTTGCTTTTCAACCCTCCGTCAACCCAGCGCCGCCAACACCTCGGCGGGATGCGCCTCCGGCTTCACCTCGTCCCAGATATGCGCGATGCGGCCGTCCGGCCCGATGTGGAAGGTGACGCGATGCGTGCCCTGATACTTGCGGCCCATGAACACCTTCTCACCCCAGACGCCATACGCCTGCACCAGCGACTTGTCCTCATCCGCCAACAACGGGAACGGCAACTCGAACTTGCCCGTGAACTTCACATGCGACTTCACCGGATCCGTGCTCGCCCCCAACACCACCGCCCCCTTCTTCCTGAACGCCGCATACGCATCCCGGAATCCACAGGCCTCCTTCGTGCATCCCGGGGTGTCGTCCTTCGGATAAAAATAAAGGATCACGTGTTTGCCCAGAAGGTCGGACAACCGGATCACCGATCCGTCCGTCGACGGCACCGCGAAGTCCGGCGCCGCATCGCCCACCTTCAGTCCCAGTTCAATCTTCTTGCCCATGAACCTGACCCTACTCGCGTGCGCTCCATCGGCAACCTTCCGGCTCGATCCTGGGGAACCGCGTCAGGGACAGAGATGCGACAACCGTTCGAGCGCCGCCGCCACCGCATGGCCGCAACGCTGCTCCATCACCCAACCGCCCTCCGCCAACACCTGTTGCTTCACCACCGGCTCCGCATTCGCCGGCGCCACCAGATGCCGCGCATGCTGCGCCTTCAACATCGGCAGGTCATTCAGGTGATCCCCCGCCGCCAACGTTTCCGCCGGGCTGATTCCCAACAACCGTTGCAACTCCGCCAACGCCGTCCCCTTGCTGTATCCCGTGTGGCTGAACCGCACATAGACATCGTTCCGCACCACCGCCACCGACCCGAACCCCTTCGCGAAATCCTCCAACTCCCGCTCGATCGCATCCATCTGCGCATACGACCGCGCAATCGCACACAACGGTGACCACGGATCGTCGTAAAACGTCGCATCATGGCGCGACTGCAATCCCTCCAGCAGATCCGGCAGGTCCATCGCCATGTCGGCAAACAGCCGCGCATGATCCTCGTTGCAACGCGTGTTCCACGGCTCCACCGGCACGTAATGCCCACGGTCATTCCGGAAGATCTCCCGCTCCACCAGGATCAGGTAGTCCGGTCGCACCTCCACCTTCGCCCGCCCCAACGTCTCCATCAGGCTCGCCATCTCCCGACCCGTATTGATCACCCACGTCGCCCCGGCCGCCTGCATCGATGCCAGGCGCATCTCCAGTTCGTGCGGGATCGGTGCATCCGCAAAATCCTCATGGATCGTCCCGTCAAAGTCCGTCGAGATCAGCTTCAGTTTCCCCTCGCTCATGCCCACCCACCCTCCCCCCCATCCGCAACCCCGCCAAGCCGCAAACCCATGCCTTGCGCCCGCCCTCCCCATCCTCCCAGACTCTCCTCCCCGTGCAGGTCACTTTTCACTCGGTCGACAAGGTCTACGGACGTACCCGCGCCCTGGACAAGGTCCACCTCGATCTCGACCCGGGCCAGATCGTCGCCGTCCTGGGCGCCAATGGTGCCGGCAAGACCACCCTCCTCCGCATGGCCGCCGGACTCATCCGCCCCGATCATGGTTCGGTCACCTACGACGGTGAACCCTTCCGGGCCGATGACCTCGCCCTGCGTCGCCGCCTGTTCTTCCTGCCCGATTTCCCCCCCCATTTTTCCGGAGTGTCCCTCCTTCACTCACTCGGACTGCTCCTCCGCCTGTACGAGGCCGATGGACCCGATGCCCCGAAAAAGGTCGCGCACTGGTTGGAAGCCTTCGACCTCCTCGAACTCGCCGAGGCTCCCGTCGTCGCCCTCTCCCGCGGCCAATCCTACAAGGCCGCACTCATCGCCCTCCTCGTCATCGATCCCGAACTCTGGCTCCTCGACGAACCCCTCGCCTCCGGCATGGACCCCCGCGGTCTCTCCATCCTGCGCACCGAGGCCCGGGCCGCCTCCCGTCGCGGTCGAACCCTCCTCTACACCACCCAACTCCTCGAAGCCGCCGAACGCTTCGCCGACCGAGCCTGCATCCTCCATCGCGGCGAGGTCCGCGTGTTCGAATCCATGGAAACCCTCCGGGCCCGCGCCGCCGACCCTGCCGATGGAGTCCTGGCGCCCCTGCTGGAACCGCTGCGCGACTCCTGATCGCCGGACTCCACCCCATGCTCCGGCTCCGTCCAGATTTCCTCCGTCACACCCGTCAATGTTGTCGGGCCCTTCCGTCCCAAGGCCGGGCCCGTTCCTTCCTCAACGCGCGACTGCGACAGGCGCTCTTCCAGTTCGGGCATCCGATCCTGCTCCTCTTCGCCCTCCTCGCCCCCATCTTCCCCGTCTGGCTCGAACCCGGTCCCCGCCACTTCGCCTGGGCCTGCATGCTCTACATCGGCATCGCCCACGTCGCCTCGATCCTCACCAGCTTCCTCTTCAGCCATCCACATCTCCTGCCTCTCGCCCTGCATCCGATCCACGATTCCGACGTCTTCCACCGCCAGATCCAACTGGCGCTCCGACCCATCGCCGGCCTCGCCATCGCCCTGGGCACCGGGTTCGGCATTGCCGCCTCGCGACTCGATGGCTTCGACCCGCTTCGGGATGTTCTGTGCGGGCTGGCCATGACCGTGATCTTTCCCCTGTTCGCCCTCGGCTACTCGTTTGCCGCCTTCCGATGGAACTGGCTGGGCTGGCCCATGCGCTTCGCACTGCCCCTCTCCGCGCTCCTGCTGGTCCTCGTCAAGGCCTCCACCCGGGTCGAAGCAGTCGTCCATCGGGTGCTGGTTTCCCACGGCGACCTGCTCACCGCGTTTCTTCCCACCGGCTGGATCGTCCTGCCCTGGGCCGCCGCCACCGGCTCCGGCGCCACCCACCTTCTCTACGCCCTGCCACCACTGTTCGTCGTCCTCGCCTTCCTCCCCGTCGGCTTCGGCCATCTCCGATTCCACTACCGGTTTCGCGATGCCGTCCTGCTCAACACCTTTCTCGAAGTGCCGGAGGAAGCGGATGAAGACTTCGCCGAAGCCGTTCACGCCGCCCAGAACGCTCCTGCGTCACGCGGACGCACCGCAATCCTCGACGACCTCGAAGCCCGCCATTTCCTCTCCCCGCAATTGCCGGAACCCGGGGCCCGGATCGAACGTTGGGTCTGGCGCTGGTGGTCACCCCGGGAACGACTCGTCGCCGAGTTCCTCCGACGCGAATGGCCTTCCTGGACCCAGCATTGGAAGACCGGTTCCCTCCTCCTGATCGCCAGCCTCGTCAGCCTCTTCGTCCTCCGCCGATTCGACCAGGAATGGTATCTCATGACCCTGATCGGCTTCGGC
The DNA here is from genome assembly GCA_002422905.1 of Verrucomicrobia bacterium UBA6176. Lineage (GTDB taxonomy): Bacteria > Verrucomicrobiota > Verrucomicrobiia > Limisphaerales > UBA9464 > UBA6176. Next base: position 592 of record DITU01000146.1, on the reverse strand, counting down.
ATTGCCCTCCTCTTCCTCCTGCCCTGGTCCGCCAGCTTCAACATCGAGTCCATCCCGGTCCCCGGTCCCAACATCATGGTTTCCCCGCTGCACGCGGTGCCCATCCGTCTCGCTGAGATCGCCCGACTCCAGTTCAAGCTCGTCGTCGTCCGCTCCCTGGTGGCCCTCCCTGTTCTCGCCCCCGCCGGGGCTTTCGTCATCTGGATCATCCAGGACAACTCCCCCATCTGGACCGGGGCCGTCGCCGGCGCACAACTCGCCCTGTTCCCCATCGTCGCCCGTCCCCTCCTCACCGTGTACCGATTCCACACCGTGCTCGGAAGATGGATGCCCGGGTTCATCGCCGCCCTCGCCTTCGGCCTGGTCATCCTTGCCGCCCTGCTCACCCTCGTGTCCCTGATCCTCGCCTTCCTCCCGTTCATCGGTCTCGTCCCACTCGGGATCGTTCTCGCCCTCAACACCCTCACCCTCTGGATCACCTGCCGCCTCCTCTCCAGCCGGGGCATCGACGCCGTCCGGACCGTCACCGTGTAGATCCCCTCCCTTCCGAATCCCCCTCCGCGTTCCCCGCGTCTCCGCGCGAAACCCCTTT
>DITU01000111.1 GCA_002422905.1 Verrucomicrobia bacterium UBA6176 | reverse complement strand
ACCCCCCCCCCGCCCCCGCCGATCCCGATCGCCTGCGCGATGCCGCCCCCGCCTACCTCACCGCGGATCCCGCTCCCGCCGCCAAGGCCGCCGAAGTGATCATCACCTTCGATCTGCCCCTCACCGACCGCCTGCCCTTCTCCGAACAACTCGAACTGCTCCAGAAACAGGGATTCCAACGGATCCTCACCCCGACCGGGATCCAGCGCGTCGAAGATCTCCTCCAGCCCCCCACGCCACCCCCTGCCACCCCGTCCCTGACCGTCGTCGTCGACCGCATCCGTCCCCTTCCCACCCACCGCGCCCGCTTCATCGAGGCGTGCGAGACCGCCTACCATTTCGGCCGCGGACGCCTCGCCATCCGTCTTCCCGATGGTTCAAACCGCCGTGACTTCAGCGCCAGCCACCACTGCGCCGGATGCGACCTCGACTATCGCGAACCGACCACCGCCCTGTTCAGCTTCAACAATCCCGTCGGTGCCTGCGCCACCTGCAAGGGCTTCGGCCGCGTCATCGGCATTGATCCCGACCTCGCCCTGCCCGACCGCTCCCTGACCCTGGCGCAGGGCGTTGTCAAACCCTGGCAAACCGCCAGCGGTTCCGAATGCCAGGCTGATCTCACCCGTGCGGCGCGTCGCCTGAAGGTCCCCATGGACGTCCCGTTCCGCGATCTCTCCGCCGAACACCAACGCTGGGTGATGGAAGGTGAGGACGACTATGACGCCTCCGATCCGGAACGTTCCTGGCCCAAACTCTGGTACGGGGTGAAAGGCTACTTCCGCTGGCTCGAATCCAAGGCNNTACAAGATGCACGTCCGCGTGCTCCTCTCCCGCTACCGGAGCTACCGCACCTGTCCCGATTGCGCCGGACGCCGGTTCAATTCCGATTCCCTCCTCCATCGTCTCGAAGTCCCACCACACCCCGGTCAAATCGCCGCCACCCTCACCCTCGCCGACTTCTATTCCCTCCCCGTTTCCAACGCCCTCGCCCTGCTGGAATCCCTCGCCAGCCATCATCGTCCCACCCGGCAGGACCCTTTGTCCCTGCTCCTCGACGAACTCCACGCCCGACTCGGGTACCTCGTCGAAGTCGGCCTCGGTTACCTCACCCTGGATCGTCCCACCCGCACCCTTTCAGGCGGCGAAACCGAACGCGTCAACCTCACCACCTGCCTCGGGTCGCGTCTCGTCAACACCCTGTATGTCCTCGACGAACCCAGCGTCGGACTGCATCCGCGCGATACCCAACGCCTCATCGCCATCCTCCAACGTCTGCGTGACCTCGGGAATACCGTCGTCGTTGTGGAACACGAATCCGCCGTCATGCGCGCCGCCGATCATCTCGTCGATCTCGGCCCGGGCCATGGCGAAACCGGCGGTCACATCGTCTTCCAGGGATCGCCCGATGCCTTGACCAAGGCCCGAGGTTCGCTCACCGCCGATTACCTCACCGGGCGCCGCACCATCACCGGTCCCCTGCGCCGCACCGTCCTTCTCAACGACTCCCCCGACTCCACCCCCGCGCTCCGGTTGCGTCACGCCACCCTGCACAATCTCCTGGACCTCGCCGTCGACCTCCCCCTCGGCCGTCTGGTCTGCATCAGCGGCGTCAGCGGTTCCGGCAAGACAACCCTCGTCCGCGAGATCCTCTTGCCGCTCCTCCAGGCCCGACTCCAGTCGCCTGACCCGTCCCCTTCAGACTCCACCGAACCTTCCGGCCCCGATCCCGACGCCGATTCCGGAACCGGTTCGACCCGCTTCTCCGCCGATCTCGACGGCGCCCATCAACTCGGCAGTGTCGTGCTCGTCGACCAGTCTTCCCTCGGGCGCACTCCCCGATCCAATCCCGCAGTCTACATCGGGGCCTTCGATCATGTCCGCGATGTGTTTGCCCAGGCTCCGATGGCCCTGGAACGGGGCATGAACTCCAGCGCGTTCAGCTTCAATTCACCCAGCGGCCAGTGCGAACGCTGCCGGGGCGCCGGTTTCGAGAAGATCGAAATGCAGTTCCTCAGCGATGTCTTCATCCGTTGCCCGGTGTGCAATGGCCGCCGCTACCGGCAGCACGTCCTCGAAGTCACCGTCAAACCTGCCGGCCAACCCGCCTGGTCCATCGGCGACCTGCTGGATGCCCCGGTGGAAAAAGCCGTCGGTTTCCTCGCCGCCCTCCCCGATTCCCGCGCCGCCCGCCGCGCCACCGCCCGACTCCAACTGCTGGTCGATGTCGGCCTCGGATATCTCCGCGCCGGTCAACCGATCAACACCCTCAGCGGCGGCGAAAGCCAGCGGCTCAAGCTGGTCAGTCACCTCGCCGAATGGTCCGCCGCCAGCCCCGGTAAACACCCCGGTCGCCCTACCCTCTTCCTCTTCGACGAACCCACCACCGGCCTTCACTTCGAGGACATCCGTATCCTCCTCGCCGTGTTCCAACGCATGGTCGACCAAGGCCACAGCGTCGTCGTGGTCGAACACAACCTCGACGTCATCCGCCAGGCGGACTGGATCATCGACCTGGGTCCCGACGCCGGCGCCGCCGGTGGCAAAGTGGTAGTGGTTGGCACTCCCGAACAGGTCGCCGCCCATCCCGTCAGCCAGACCGGTCGCTTCCTCGCCTTGGACAACTGACCTGGGAACGGGGCGGCGACGTCCGGTCGCCCTAGATCGCCGTGGCGCGCAGTTCCTGCCACGGACCGGTAATCGCCACGGTGAGTCCCGGGATCTGGATGTTCACAAACAGCGTGGTGCCATCCGGCGAGAAACACGCGCCCGTCAGTTCACTCAACGTCGTCCGCGCCACCTTGTAGATCTTTCCTTCCGGCGTGACGCCAACCACGAACTGCGGGCTCACGCCGTCCTCGGCAATGATCAGGTCGCCCCACGGCGCAACGGTGAGGTTGTCGGCATTCTCAACCAGGCTGCCATCGTCCGGCTCGATGAAGAGTTCCAGTTGCCCCGGGGCCTTTTCCTCGTCGGGTTTGCCTTCATCTGGACTCGGCACATAGCGCCAGATCTGCCCCTTCTTCATCCTGCCGCCGTTCGTGCAGGCAAAGAACGCGGCGTCGCGTCCCCACCAGCACCCTTCACCCCGCGCAAATCGCGCCGCGCCCCGCTCGAAGTATCCCTGGTACCGCAAATCATCGTCCTCCGACTCGACATTGCGGATGTCGACCCACTCGACCGCGAACCGGGTCCCGGGAACAAACCGGCGTTCGCTCCAGTTCCGGGTGTCTGCACGGGGCACATCCCGAAGCTTGAGCGCCTGGAGTCGTCCACCCTCCGCAAGTCGCCCAGGCCGGTCCGGCAGGAATCGATAGAACAGGCCGTCGCCGCAGTCCTCGGTCTGATAGACCACGCCGGAGCGCGGCTCGACCGCGATGGCCTCGTGCATGAAGCGGCCCATCGCCTTCAGCGGTACCGGATCGACCAACCCGATTTCCGCGGATGCGGGCACCTCAAAGTTGAAACCATGGCGCCGCTCCATCGGATCGTCCGGTGCCTGCCCGCCCGAGTTCGGAGTGCTGACATCCTCTTCGCAACTGATCCAGCTGCCCCAGGGGGTGACCCCGCCCGCACAGTTGCGGTAAGTGCCGGCAAGACTCAGGAAATGCCGCTCCAGTTTCCGCGTACGGGTGTCGTAGACCAGCGTGGTCGTACCGCCCAGGCCCGGCTTCCTCCCATGGCCCGCATCGTAGAGCTTTTCGCGCGGCACCTTTCGCAGCAAAGAGCGCTTCCCGCCAAACGGGCTTCCCACCGTGGCGCCAGCATCCATCTCGTGGTTGCGCACCAGGATGGTCCGACCGCCCGGCCCGGCAAAGGCGCCCATGCCATCATGGTTCCCCGGGACCAGAAACCCGTCGTCCATCGTGTCGCCCGTCTCCGAGAACGCGGTGTAGGAGAAGCCCGGCGGCAGATCCAGGGTTCCGTGGAAGTCGGGCTCCAGCTTCGCGTCGAGCGATGCCCCGTCGCGGGACGTGGTCCGGGATTGTGCCGTGAGACGTTGCAACCCGGAAAAGGCCAGGGCCGTGAGGCCCGAGCGTTGCAGGAAATGGCGCCGGTGAAGATGCATGCGGATTCAGCGATGAAGGACGTCGTTTCGTGCCCCACGGCGGTTCCGGCAGCAGAGCTGTCCCGATTCCCGATCGTTGGCTGACCCCATTCTTCGACACTGTCACCGCGGACATGCAACGGCCTTGATCACCGATGCCCTCGCCGGCACCGGATTTAACCTCCCCGTCACCCCGGAGCCGGAAAGGATGCCCTGTCGGACGGCGGATGATGGATCCACAAGCCTACGCGGTGCCACGCCCGGAGATCGCTGAACGACCGAACTGCCCTCGGTGCCGCGCCTCACTTCTTCACCGACCAATCTTCATGCAGGCATTCGCGTGACAATCGGTCCAGGTCGGCGTCGGTCACCCCAGGGAGGAAGCGCTTCCGATAAAGCTCCTCGTGCAGGATGTTCACAATGGCCACCAGCGGCGCCGCCACCAGCACTCCCAGCACCCCGAACGCCACCACGCACAGGAGCATGGAAAGGATCACCGCCAACGGATGCAGCTTCATTCCCCGAGCCATGACATAGGGAACAACCACGTTGTTCTCAATGGCCTGGATTCCCATGTAGGCGACTATAACCCAGACCGGAGTCATTCCACCCTTTGCAAAGGCCAGCAACAGGGCCGGCACAGCGCTCAGCATGGGTCCCAGAAAAGGAATCGCGGTAAGGATTCCAGCAATCAGCCCCAGCACCAGCGCATCTGCAAAACCGAAAAACAGCCACATCACCAGAAACACCAGGAGACCAATCGTCACCATCCCCAACAGCGTCGCCCCGGCCCAGCGGGGCACAAACTCCCCGATCCGCCGCATGATGGTCAGGGCCTGATCGTGGTGGCGACCGGGTACCATGGAGAACAGGGCGCCAAAGATCGGCCGCGGATTCATCAGCGTGTAGACCACCCCAAAAAAGACCGTCACCAACACGATCATGATCTGGGCGGCATCGAAGGCCACCGCAGTGAAACGTCCCGCCACCCCCTCAAACATCTGGCCCAGACCCGAGCGGACCGGCGCCGATGTGCGTTCCGGCCTTTCTTCCCTTTGCAGTCCTCGGTTCGGCGCGGGTGGTTCAGGTGCGGGTTCGGCGTCAGGCTCACCCTCCGTCGCCTTCTCCTTCGCGATCTCGGTGGTCACTTCCGCTTGAAGCTTCTTCTCCGAACTCACCGCCTGTTGCTCCAGCTTGATCAACGGCCTCTGCAACCCCTCCCAGTACCCGGGCACCTTCTGCGCAAACTTGGTCACTGAATCCTTCATCGGCACCAGAAACCCCCAACCCGTCAGACCAATGACCACGATCACCACCAACGCCAGAATGGTCGCCGCCTTCTTCCGGCCTCCCATCCATACCCGCATCCGCGCCATGACCGGATTGACCGCAAGCGATACCAACAGGATGAGCAGCAACGACAACAGGATCGGCGACAACAACTCGAAGGCCTGGATGAAGACAAAGAGTGCCGCCGCCAGGATGATCTGGAACAAGGCGGAAGTGCGGTTCCCGGTTCCCCTGTCCTCCCTTCCCGCACTGGTCTCCCCGGATCCCACCGGAGGACCCGCGGATGGCGCGTCGTTCGAATCATCCACCTTCATGGCTGCCTCCGGTCCAGGCCCGCGATCCGGTCCGGGAATTTCCTGAAGCCCGACCTGTTCTTGAATTCCGCCCGCGTCATCCGCCGGGAGCTGGCTTTGTCCTCCTCAAACACCTCGATCTCTCCTCCCCCCTGAAGGTCATGCATGAACACGGTGGGAAAATGGAAGCCAAGCAAGGAAATGACCGAGGCAATACGCATATGGATGGCTCTTTGCTGACCACGGGTACAATCAACTCCATTCCGCCCCCTGAACCGGTACTCAATCCTCCCCAGGCTCCCGAACCCCCTGTGGATTGCGGAGCGGACGCTGCACCTCTCGGAGTGGCGCTCCACCCGCCTCGCCCAGACCCGTCAGGCATTCCTCCCTCAGTCCATCCATCGTCTCAGCGCCGGTCGAACCCTCAACCAGAGGCTTGGCATGCTGCAACACCACCATCTTCAGGCGCACCAGCCTGGACCAGGACGCACGATCCACCCGGCTTTCCGGCTCGTCCATCAGGCAGACCGATTCGACCAAAGAAAGCAGCAGTCGCCAGTTCCGGACGACATCCAAATGTGCCAGCCGATCCCTGGCACTCGTCACGCACGACGGGCGCCGGCCAATCCCCTCTCCCTCGATCCCCGGACTCTTCGGAAACCCCACTGTGCCATCGGAACGGGTTGCCTCCCACGCCCCACCCCTCGCCTTGTCGTTCTGATCCATTTTGACGATGAGTGTTTGGACAGTGCTGGTGTGGGGCCTTCCCGGGTTTCGACAGGCAACCTACGGATATCGCACCAGGCTTCATATACGGCGTAATCCTGAGATGAGGATCCATCGACGATGCTTGAAGTACCCCGCGCGCCTGCCCACCGGCGGCTGGCCTCCAAGGATGCCTCCCGGCCCGGGGACCATCCGTATCCCTGCGCTCGGGCGAGCGAGACGTTGCGGAGAAGGATCCCGTCGGGACGACCAATCCTGCTCCATGGATACGGATTATAGCCCATAGCCGGCCCCCACCCTGCGCCTAGGGTGGCCGGGTGCGGGCGCGAATGCCTTCCCCGGATCATCCAGACCACGTAACGGAAAACCAAACCATCAGGGCTGGTGCCCGTTTGATCGGCCTGGACGGTACACAGGAACGAAAACGGATCCGGGAGCGATCTGATGGTGGGTCGGATTGGCAGGGTCCACGTACAGACCAGCACCGAAAACCAAAACAGGAATCAACGATATGAAAGCACAGAAAAGAGATCAGAAGACTGAGACAATGGACAGCGACCTCCATGAGCTGTTCCTCAACGAACTCGCCGACATACTGAGCGCCGAGCAGCAACTGACCAAGGCCCTGCCCAAGATGGCTGAGGCTGCCAATTCCAGGGAACTCAAGGCCGCGTTTGAAACCCACCTCGCCGAAACCGAGAATCAGATCACCCGGCTCGAACAGGTTTTTGCCTCCCTCGACGAACCCGTCAAAACCAAGGAATGCAAGGCCATGAAGGGCCTTCTCAAGGAAGGTAAGGATCTGATGGAGGAAATGGCGGACTCTTCAGCACTGGACGCCGCCCTCATTGCCTCCGCCCAGAAGGTCGAGCACTATGAGATCGCTTCCTACGGCACCGTATCTACCTGGGCCGAAATGATGGGGCACGAGGATGCGGTCGAACTCCTTGAAGCGACCCTGGAGGAAGAACGCGCCGCAGATGAAAAGCTGTCCGCCATCGCCGAGGGCAGCGCCAACGAAGCCGGAAACTGATCCGCTGTCCCGGCGGTGCGGGCAGGCGTCAACGGGTTCGCTCGAACAGCCCGCGCCAGCAGCGCTGCGAGCGCGCGGCGACAAAAAGCGCGGTGCGCGCAGCCGGGATGAAATAGGCGCGCTGAAGCCAGGCCGCCCAGCGCAACCGCACCCTGAAGGTGTTGTCGCAGGCACGGGCATATTCCTGCTGCGCTTCCGACCAGGACGCTTGGTGCCGACTGAATCTCTCGAGCGGATCCAGGGCCAGTTCAGCAGACTCGAACGCCATCGACATGCCGTTGCCGGTCATCGGAGGAATCATGGTCAGTGCATCGCCTATGCACCACTCGGTACGATCGGTCGCCCGGTGGGGGCTCAGGCTCAGCCCCGCCACGGAGCAGAACGAATCCTCATCGATCTGCGCGCCCGCCATCCGTGAATGCAGCGTGGAGTCAGCAGGTCCTGAGAGCCATTCACGCCAGCGCTGTGCCAGGTCCGGAACCGGGACCGCGCTTCGGAAGAGACCGCAGACATTGACCTCTCCGCCAGGGAACCGGCATAGGCCGACATAGCCATTCGGCACAAAATGCATTTCCAGGTCTGCATCCAGCGCGATCCCGCGCGCGTGAACCTTCAAGCCCAACATCCGCCAACCGTCCGCAACCGGCTCCGGGCGCCGGCCCGCGGCACGCACCACTCCTTCGCCATATCCACCCGTCCACCGGGTCCCTACCCGCAACTCCCCTCCCAACCGCTGGAACTCCCGCGCCAACCACTGGTCCAACCGGAATCGTGAGATACAGAGCGCCGATTCGGGGAGAGGTCGTGCCGCAATCCTGCCTTCACCGGAATAGAAGGCCGCGCTGACCGCCGTGCCGGCTCCCGCCTCGACCAGACCCGCCAACAATCCCAACCGCGCCAGCGAAGCCTGGCCACGTCCACTGATGAATCCGCCGCAGACGCGATGTCTCGGATAGCGTCCCACCTCCCACACGGTGGCCGGTACGCCACGTTGGCGCAGCCCGATGCCCAGCATCAGGCCGGCCAATCCACCACCGACAATGGTGACGCAATCAGCCATTTCTTTGCGCCAAAAGGCAGTGGCTGAACAGACCGGCCGATCTCTCCCTCAATTCCCATTCCCCGGTCTGCGGCCAGAATGCGGAAAGTTCCCGGCCGGCGAAGCCGGCCCGCACGCTCACCACGGCATCGTGCTGCGTCACATCGTTGCAGCCCAGCAACCCCACGGAGCGGGCAGCTGCAAGCGCGAACGCCGAACGGCGCGGTTCACAGGCGATGAACAGATCTGCCTTGGCTGCGGCCAGTCGCAGCAGTTCCCCCAGACCTTCCTCTTCAAAATGGTGGAGGAAGAGATTCGCCACCATGACCCCCGCAACAGGAACCGGCGACGACAGCCAGGCAAACACATCCGACGCCACCGTTTCCACGGACCAACCCAGTGCAGCGAATGCCCGACGGGTCTCCCCGGAAACCAGCGTGTGACGGTCCAGCAACGTGACCTCCGCCGTGATTCCATGCACCGACCAACGACGGGCCAATTGCAGCAACAGACTCCCGTCTCCCGCCCCCAACTCGACCAGCCGGAGCGGTCGTGACCGCAACGGACTCGCCCCGTGCCCCGGGGCGAGTGCGCGCGTCAGGATGTGCGCGTGGCCCATCACGAAATTCAACCGACGCAGGTCTCCCCGTGAGCCGACGGCCCGCGGATCGTCCGGAGGCAGGGCATCGAGCAGCTCCGGTTCAACGACGCGGCGCATGGCTCAATCCACCTCCAGAAAGGCGCCATGACAACTGAAGCCGGCGCCAAAGGACGACATCCACCACAAGCCTCCGGGCGCATTCCCGGCAAGGGCACTTTCCAGCACGAACAGCACGAACGGACTGCTCACATTGCCAAACTCCCGCAGTACCCGGGTGCTCCCCTGCACGTCCGATGCGTCCAGGCCGAGGGATTCCTGCAACGCCGCCAACACCTCACGCCCGCCACCATGCAGGATCCAGCCCGTCACCTCCCCATGCCCGGGCGGGAGTCGGGCTGTCATGGTGTTGAGCAGTCGTTCCACATGCCCCGCCGCAAGTCCTGGAACCTCCCGCGTCAGGATGTTCCGCAACATTCCTCCACGTTGCTCGAACCTCAGGGCGTCACGATCCGATGGACTCAGGAATGTATCCGCCGCCATCCACTCGACACGGCGTGCATGCGCCGCGGGTTGGGCGGACCACACGGCCGCGCCCGCTCCATCCCCGAACAGGCACGCGCTCACGAGCACACCGGGATCATTGTCGAGATAGAAGGCCGCGCTGCAGACCTCGACACAGATCGAGAGGACATGCTTCGCCCGGCCAGCCGCGATCAACGCTTCCGCTGTGCGGCAATTCGGAAGTGCAGCTCCACAACCCTGCCCCACCAGATCCAGCGCCTGGACATCCGCACGCAACCCCAACCGCTCGCTCACGTAACTGGTGAGACCGGGACACAGGCAACCCGTACAGGTACTGATGAAGATGGCATCCACCTCTGCCGATGTGAGTCGTGCCTCAGCCAGGGCACGCTCCGCTGCCTTGGTGGCCAGTGCGGGTGCATGCTCGGCAAAGCGGGCATGCAACGCGTCCGGCGTGAGGACAAAGGCCTCCGACAGATCCGCGATGGCGAGGTGCCGGGTGACGATGCCATTGTCTCCTCCCAATACCTTGCGCAACACCGCCTGGGAACGCGGATTCAGATCCGCAAACTGGGATGACTGTTGCAACGCCGCCCAACACTGCGCCTGCGTATAACAGTTATCCGGAACAGCCGTCCCAATCCCGGTCAGATACATGGCTTGAAAGCGGGTGACGGAACCTGGCTCACCTTCAAACTCGTCTTCTGGTTGCCGGGATCAGGCGGGCGGTTCTCCTTCATAGACAGCGGGATGATGGACACAGAAAGGGACACGGGTAATGGGGTGCTTACCCCATGCGGGTCAGCAAACGACGCTGCACTTCCATACCGCCTGCCACGCCCCGGCACAACCCATGACTTCATCCTGTAAAACCCGATTCTCCGTCCCGGGTCCCGGACTTCGGTCGTGCCTGCGTTCCTCATTCCCACCCCAACCACTTCGGGATGCACAGGGCGTCCGCTACACCTTCCCAGGCCCTGATTGACAGCCATTCCCTGACCCGGGCAGCGTGTTTCTTCATGCAGCCCCGAACGATCCGCCGCACCATCGTTACCCGGGTTGAATCGCACCTCCTTCGCATCGCCCTCCTGCTAGGCGTGACCCTTCCGATCGGACACCCGCTCCAGGCCAGGGAATCCCAGCAGGGGAATGGGACCGTCACCCTCAACATTCCCATCGAGACCGGCGCAACGGCCCTTCCCGTTTTGCGGATCGGTTCACCCACCCGCCGATTGGCCACCAACAGCGGCGAACGGATCCAGTTCCCTGTCCATCTCACCCGCGCCACCGACCAGCCAGTCATCCTCGACTATCATACCACCAATCGCACGGCGATCTCCGGACGGGATTATGTTGCGACCTCAGGCAGGATCACGCTCGCGCCCGGCGTCATTGAATCCATGGTGGAAGTTGAATTGTTGCCCGGTGAGGATCCGGGCAGGGATCTGTGGTTCCAACTGATCGGTGCGGCACCCCGCTTTTTCCCACCCCGCGTGATCCAACCAGCGGTTTCCGGAGTTGGCACACTCCAGACCCACGCGCCCACCGAAGGAATCTCCGGCTTTCAATGGAATTCCCTGCCAACCCATGCCGCTCCCGGCGCATCCATCCAGGTGAGTATCCAGGCGCTGGATCCCCGGTTGAAACCCACCCCAGCCGCCGGGTCCCGGGTGAAGATCTCCGCCCATCCCGGCTCAGGCCGGCCGCATCCCGTTGTCCTCTCCACGGTCAACGTCCGTTATCGCGAAGTCCTCATCCACTCCACCGTGGATCATGAGGTCTCCCTCGAGGGTTGGAGTCTGCACCTCTACGACGAGCAATCCTGGCCGCATCCCGGCGTCACCTGGATCGGCGGACCCACCAATATCCTTCAACCCTTCCACTTCCTGACCATCCAGGCGGCAACCGCGGGCTCGGTCCTGACCTCCTTACGATGGGCCCCCGGAGATTCCGGCCTGGGATTGAATCGGCCAGTGGCCGCGCTCCTGCAGGATCCGGCAGGCAATGCGGTGGATTTCTTCTCCATCGGCGGCGCCCGTTCCATCGACATGAAATACCCGATCCGATTGATCCCCGAAGAATGGCCCGGGTTTGAAAACGGGAATCGACCACAACCCTGGAGCGGGGGATCCGCAATCCACAGCATATCGCAAAGCCTCCACGTGTTTGTCAGGGAAGGCGCGATGACCCGCGGATCTGCCAACGAATGGTTGTTGTGTCCCTTGCCTTCCATTCCAACCAATTCCCTTGCCCACAACCTCCAGTTGCCCTGGCATCAATCCTCAGCGGAACCGCTGGCGTTGGGTGAGGTGGAACTCAACAACGACGGCTCATGGCAGGGCACCCTGACGTTGCCGACCGTTACCGGCCCGTGGATTCTCATGGCCGAGGCCGAGAACGGGCGCCGCACTTTTTCGCCGGTCATAGGCATTGGACCGGCGGGCGACCTGGGAATTGTCCGCTTCGACATCAGCCCGATTTGGGAACGCCAATCCTTCTATCCGGGACGCTGGAGCATGACGGTTTCCAATGGCAGTCCGACCCTGGCTACAGGTGTCGTTGCCCGGATCCGCCACGGGATCATCAGGGGCCGAACCGAGCACCCATCCTGGGCGACGAAGACCAATGCCACCCTGCTTCGGGTGGAGGTCGATCCCCTGCACGGACCCCATGTCGAAGCCCGGTTGGGGGACCTGGCTCCAGGCGAGACTGTCGATCTGGGGGGCCTGTTCGTGGGGTACCATACCGGGATCACACCTGTTCCGTTTTCAGCGGGAATCACCGCCCAATCCGGAGACATGGACGCAGCGGACAACTTCAGATCCAGCGTCGTCCAATCCACTTCAACATCGACCCTGAGTGTCACTGATGCCGTCTGGAGTGGGGAAGGCGGGAGCAACAGTCTGAAAGGGGATCAGCCATTGATCCTGGTTGGGGACGTCTCCTTTACAACGCGCTGGGGCCGGCCTGCGTTCCGCCTGGGGCAAACCAATTCCTGGATTGAGCTGCCCGGCGATCTGGGCCCCGCCTGGACCACCCAGACCAATGGTCATTTGGAATTCCTGTTCCGACTGTCGCAAGAAGATCGCCGCACGGAACCGATGACACTGGTTTCCCGGGACGATCCATCAAACCCAGCGTTGAGCTACCGACTCGATTTCGAAGCCGGAATCCTGCTGGCCTATGTCGGCGATGTCCGGATGGGTGGTCGCGTAGGGAATCATGTTGGAACATGGGATCAACCCATCGATTTTCGCGATGGCCTGTGGCACTCGGTTCGATTGTCCCAATTCATCGGCTCCGTTCCGGACCAGTACAGGTTTGGAGTTTGGGTGGATGGCAATCACCTTTGGTCATGGGATGTCACAATGAATTACCCACTCGCTGGCAATAGCCTTCCCATTCGGATCGGCGGTGGGCCGGACCGGGCAAGCCTTCAATGCGATGTGGATGAAATCTGGACCAGTACCCGATTCAACATTCAAGGCGGTCTCCATCGCTTTTTCCCAAAAGCCCATATCAATCTAACCGCCGAATCGTCCCAACCCTTCATCGGTCTCGATTCCGCCACGGCAGGACGCCCCTTCACCCTCAACTTCAACTTCTCCAATGCCGGACCCTTCACTTCGGAACCGGTGGTCGCCCGGATCTCCAAACCCACCAACTGGACCCTCCTCTCAGCAACCTATCCGGGTGGCGGTCCGATGTTCGAGTCGTGGGTCGGAGTCCACGCGGAACTCGGTGCTTTGGCCCCGGACCAGGAGACCCGCCTCTCCCTGACTTATATTGCCCCGGCTGGAAGCAACAACCTCTTTGTCCAAGCTTCACTCCCTGCCTTCGACTCCGTCAGTCCTGCCCTCACCATCCCCATCCTCATTGATGCCGATTCCGACCAGGACGGCCTGTCGGATTCCTGGGAGACCGAACTGGGGCTGTCGTCCGAGGATCCCACGGACGTTCGACTCGATCTGGACGGCGATGGGATCGATGCGTTGGGCGAATGGGAAGCAGGCACGGATCCCGACGATTCCGCGTCAGTCCTCGCCATCCGCTGGACCGTGGAACCGGGCGGCACATGGAACCTCAGGATCGATTCACAGGTCGGCCGAACCTATTACCTGGAACGGAGTCCCGAATTGGGACTGGGCAATCCCTGGGAAGCTGCCGGGGAATTTTCTGGAACCGGCGGGACCCTGGAACTGGGGATTCTGAAACCCGAGTCAGACACCTCACGACTCTATCGCGTCCGTGTCCGCCGCAACCGGTGAACCGATGCCGGGAACTTGGTCAATGATCTGGGTGACCTTCCTGCGGATCGCGCCCCACTTATTGCCCACCCACCATCGGCACCTGACGCGGATGCATCAGGTATCCCATCAGGTCCCGCACCTCATCCGGGGAAACCGTCTCCAACAATCCCTCCGGCATCGCCGATTGATCCAGCGTCTCGACCAACTTCACCTCCGCCTTCGGCAACACCGCCCGGTCACCGGGCATCACCAGCGTCAACGTCCGGTCGTTGACCTCCCGCATCAGTCCCGACAACACCCGGCCATCGCCCATCGTCACCACCGTCAATCTTTGTTCCTCCGCCACCACCGCCCCCGGATCCACCACGTTCTCCAGCAGATACTCCAGGCTCGCCCGACCCGATCCCGTCAGGTCCGGCCCAACCTCCCCGCCTTCCCCGTATATCCGGTGACACGATGCGCACAGACTACCGAAAACCTGTCGGCCCCGTGACAGATCGGCCTGGGCCAACACTTCCATTCCCAGCCGTTCCTTCCAGCGCCCGATTTCCCCCCGTCGCCGCGCACTGTCCACTGCCAACGCACCCCACATTCCCGCCAACGCCTCGCGCAACACCGGATCCTCATGCCGCGCCATCTGCCGCACCTGATGCGCGCTGATGTCCTGTCGGCCCAACTGTCCGGTCCGCAATGCCTCCAACAAGACCCGCACCCCAGCCGGTCGCGTCGCCAGCGCCGCAATCACCGTCGGACGTTCCTCCAGGCCCAACCACTGCAGCCGCGCCAATGCCAGGTCCGGCGCCTCCGGCACGTTCAATTCCATCAACCCCACCAACGTCGTCATCCGCAACTCACCGTCATCCATCACCTCCGTCAACACCTTCACCGTCCCCGGCGCACGCGATTCCACCAACGCCTGCAATGCCGCCTTCCTGCTCAATCCATCCGCGCCCCGGTCCCGGACCACCGCCATCAACTCCTCCACCGCAC